>NZ_CP161920.1:137500-737500 GCF_040819555.1 Nitratireductor sp. GISD-1A_MAKvit | reverse complement strand
TCATACTCGTCAAAGACGAGCGCGACATTGTGCTGGTAGGCCCAGGGCAGGATGCCGTCCTTGAACTCGGTGACCTGCTTGCCTTCCTTGACGACGATGGCGTCCTTGCCGACAAGATCGATACGGCTGACATGGCTGTCGAGATTGATGCGAACGCAGGGCCAGTTGAGGCGCGCTGCGACCTGTTCGATGTGGGTCGACTTGCCGGTGCCGTGATAGCCGGAGACCATCACGCGGCGATTGTGGGCAAAGCCTGCCAGAATGGCGAGCGTCGTCTGCTTGTCGAACAGATAGTCGGGGTCCACATCCGGCACGTGGGAATCGGCCACTGAAAAGGCGGGCACGACCATGTCGGAGTCGAACCCGAACGTGTCTTTCACCGAAACGGTCGTGTCGGGCAAATTGGCGATATCGCGGTCAATCTTGTTCATCATGCCTCCAGCGGCCAGGCCCTCGCCTGCATCGCTTGAACGTTTTGTTTTTCCGGGACGTCTCATCAGACATCGTTCGAGGCGTCTTACCAGACGCGCGCTTTAACAGAAACCCGCCTGCTTCAACAGCCGGTATGCTTCAAGCACGTTTCTGAGCCGATCCTCCGATCCCCGGTCACCACCATTTGCATCCGGATGGTGCTGCTTCACAAGGTTCTTATAGCGCGCCTTGATCTCTTCGCCAGTGGCTTGTGCGCCCAGGCCCAGTGTTTCCAGCGCCTTGGCCTCAAGCGGCTTGAGGCGTTTTTGGCGCGGCTTGCGCTCGGCCTGTTTTTCACCAAACAGGTTGAACGGGTCGCCCATCCGGTTGTGATAGGCGGCGCGACCGGAGCGGTAGGTCGAAAAATCGGCCGCCGCGCGGGTCTCGCCACTGCCGCCCATCTTCCAGGTCGGACGATGCCCTGTCAGCGCTTCCTTCTGGTAACGCGCGACTTCGGTGTCGCTGAGACCCGAGAAGTAGTTGTAGCCCTTGTTGTATTGCCGCGCGTGATCGACGCAGAAGCGGAAATACTGCCCCTCCGCGTGACGCCCCACGGGCGCGCGATGCATGCCAGGCTCATCACACCCGTCCCACTGGCAGCGGGGCGCGCGCGATTTCGCCTCCGCCTGCGGGTCGGGTCGAATGCGAATTTTCTCGAAATATTTCGAGTAGGGTTTCATATCGGACTGCGTGTCACCAAATCAGTGTGGAAGTATGGCCGCTCAGCGCCGGGATACAAGAATTGACTTTTGGCCAAAGTTCGACCTAGCGCTTGAATCGAACGTGAATTTGGGGATGCACCCCATATGGTGTGAGGAGACGGAATTGTCCATCCAGTCGACGATAGAAAGCAAGCTGACCCATGCATTTTCTCCAGAGCGGCTTGCCGTGATCAATGAAAGCCACCTGCATGCAGGCCATCAGGAGCATTTCGATGGTACGGGCGAGACCCATTTCCGTGTGCGCATCGTTTCAGAAGCCTTTGCCGGAATGAGCCGCGTCGAACGGCATCGCGCCGTCAACGAACTGCTTGCCGAAGAGCTGAAGGACCCCGTGCACGCACTCGCCATCGAACCGGGCCGCTCCGGGAGAGGCGACACGCTGGTGACCGCGTAAAACGGAGGATCAGGCGAGCGGCCGGATCCGAAGCTTCGTGATGCGGTTCTTATCCCGCTTCATGACGATGAAGCGCTTGCCAAAGAAGGTGAAAGCCTGCTTTTCCTCAGGGATCGTCTGGGTCTCATGGATGACAAGCCCTGCGATCGTCGTCGCTTCCTCATCGGGCAGGTTCCAGTCGAGTGCGCGGTTCAGGTCACGGATCGGCACCGAGCCCTCCACCACGATGGAGCCATCGGCCTCCTGCTTGACGCCCTGAACCTCCACATCGTGTTCGTCCGCAATGTCGCCGACGATTTCCTCGATAATGTCTTCAAGCGTGACAAGGCCTTCCACCTCGCCATATTCGTCGACGACGATGGCGATGTGCGCCTTGCGGCGCAAAAAGGCATTGAGCTGGTCCTGTAGAGTGGTGGTGTCGGGCACGAACCACGGCTTGGACGCAACTTTCGCGATGTCGATCTTGGTGTAGTCGTTCTGCACATCGCCCAGCGCGCGCAACAGATCCTTGGCATGAACAACGCCGACAATGTTCTCCGTCGATCCCTTCCAGATCGGGATTCGGGTATAGGGGCTGCGCAGGATTTCGCGCACCACAATCTCTGGCGCCTCGTCCGCATCGACAGAGCGCATGTTGGTGCGGTGGATCATCACGTCGGAGACTTCCAGCTCATGCAGGTCGAGCAACCCGCCAACACGGTCGCGGTCCTGTTTGACCACCGCCCCCTCGCGGTGGAGCACCTCCACCGTGCCTCGCAGTTCCTCATGGGCAGAGAGGATGAACTCACGGCTCTGCAGATCGAACCCGAACACCGAAAGCAGAAGCCGCACGACAGAGTTTGCAAGCGACGAAAGGAATCCGAACAACAGCACCACAAGCCGCGCAAAGGGCGAAACGGTGAGTGCGAACTGCTCGGGCTTTGAAAGCGCCCAGGATTTGGGCAGGATCTCGGCAAAGATGACAAGCAGCACCGTCATGATGATGGTGGCGTAGAGCACGCCGGCATCGCCAAACAGCTTCAGGAACAGGCTGGTGGTGAGCGCCGAGGCGAGGATGTTGACCAGATTGTTGCCGATAAGCAGGGCTCCGACCAGACGGTCGCGGCGCTGAATGAGGCGCGCAACAAGGCCGGCCCGCGCTTCGCCATTGGCCTCCATCGTGTGCAACCGCGCCCGTGAAACGGCCGTCATGCCGGTCTCGGTTCCCGAAAAGAGGAAGGAGAGCGCGATCAGACCCAGAATGATGCCACCTGTGATCCACATCTCGGCTGTCATTGCGAAAGAGCCTCCTCAAGGAAAGAAAGAACCTGGCTGGCCGGCACATCCTTCGCCACGAAAGACTGGCCGACGCCGCGGGTGAGAATGAAGGTGAGCGCGCCACGCGACACCTTCTTGTCCTGCGCGATATAGGTCAGAAGCTGTTCGGCGCCAGGCAGGGCCGCCGGGCACGTGGGAAAGCCGGGTCGGCAGACCGACAGCGGCAAGATGCGCCTCGACGCGCTCGGCATCGTCCGGGCTTGCAAGATTGAGCCGCGCCGAAAAGCGATGCGCCAGCGCCATGCCGATGGCCACGCCTTCACCATGCACCAGCCGCGTGCTGTCATAGCCTGTCGCCGCCTCCAGTGCATGGCCAAATGTATGGCCAAGATTGAGCAATGCCCGGTCGCCCTTCTCAAGCTCGTCGCGGGCCACCACATCGGCCTTTGCCTGACACGACTGCGCAATGGCTTCAACACGCTCCGGACCGCCCGCGAAAACTGCCTGCCAGTTCTTTTCCAGCCAGGCGAAGAAATCCGGCCGGTCGATCAGCCCGTATTTGGCGACCTCGGCATAGCCGGCGCGGAACTCGCGCGGCGAAAGCGTGTCGAGCACGGCCGTATCGGCGATGACAAGCTGAGGCTGATGGAAAACGCCGACAAGGTTTTTTCCATGGGGCGTGTTGATGCCGGTCTTGCCGCCAACGGATGAATCCACCTGGGCCAGCAGTGAGGTGGGCGCCTGCACAAAGTGCATGCCGCGCCGCACGATGCCGGAGGCGAAGCCCGCCAGATCCCCCACCACGCCGCCGCCAAGCGGAATAACGATGTCGCCGCGCTCAAGCCGGGCATCGAGAATGCCGGACACCACCTCCTCCAGCGTCGCGAAACTTTTTGAGCGCTCGCCGGGGGCAACCGTGATCGCGGCCGCTTCGAGGCCGGCAGCGGCGAGACTTTCCTGAAGAGGCGCCAGATGTTTTTCCGCGACATTGGCATCGGTGACGATGGCTGCGCGCGCACCGGGAAGGCGCGCGGCGATCTCTGCTCCGGCGCGCTCCAGCAGGCCCGGCCCGATCAGTATGTCATAGGAGCGCGCACCGAGCGAGACATGCACCCTGGCGGGCGTGGCATTCACATCGTTCATGATCGGGTGTCCTTCCGGCATTCGTCCTGCAGATACGCGTCGAGGGCGTCGATAACCTCGGCCACGATGACCTCCTTGGGCTCGTTGCGCGAGTGGATGACGATGTCGGCTTCGGCATAAAGCGGGTAGCGCTCGTCCATCAGGCGACGCATGACCCCTTCGGGATCGGCATTGTTCAGGAGGGGGCGGTTCGAACGACGCCCGACCCGCTCCATCAGGGTGGGCAGATCTGCTTTCAGCCAGACCGACACCCCACGGCGCGCCACGGCCCGGCGCGTCTGACCATTCATGAACGCCCCGCCACCGGTGGAGACAACGCGCGGACCGCTCTTGAGCAGCCGTGCGATGACCCGCCGCTCCAGCGAGCGAAACTCGGTTTCACCATAGGACGCGAACAGATCCGGCACCGTCATGCGCGAAACCGTCTCTATCTCATGATCGCTGTCGATGAAGGGCAGCTTCAGCACATCGGCCACACGCCGGCCAATCACCGTCTTGCCGGCGCCCATCAGGCCGACAAAAACAAGCGACCGCCTGCCCAGCCGGCGAGCGAGATCTTCTGTATCTGGAATGGAATGGTTTTCGGTGACTGTCATGCTCGCGCCTCTGCCTGCCGGTTTCGACACAAAAGCCATGATCCGTCAAGCGCTTGACAGGCGACCATCCCACATACTTGCTTGCAAAGAGGGAACCGGCATCCCATAAACGGGCTGGGCAGGGAAGACAGAACGGGGCACTGAAGGCATGCCGACGCTTTTTCGGCTATTGATGATCATCGCGGTCCTGGCCGGGCTGGTCTATGGCGCCATGATTGCTCTCGTGACCTTCGTGGAACCGCAGACCGGCGAGATGAGCGTGCGGATCCCGGCAGAAAAGTTGAATCCATCGCAATGAGCTCCCGGATCGGCAGCGGCGCGCGGATCGAGGCCTTTCTGGAAATGATGGCAGCCGAACGCGGCGCCAGCGACAACACGCTAGCCTCCTATCGCCGTGACCTGGAAGATGCCGCGCAGCACCTTGCCGCAACTGGAAAGACGCTGCAGGATGCCGGGGCGGACGATCTGCGCACCTTCCTCAGCACCCTTTCCGCACAGGGATTTGCGGCAACGACCCAGACCCGCAAGCTCTCTGCTCTCAGACAGTTTTTCCAGTTTCTCTATGCGGAAGGTCTGCGCGGCGATGATCCGACCGGCGTTCTCGACAGCCCCAAAAAGGGGCGCGGCCTGCCGAAGACGCTGAGCGAGGAGGAGACTGGAAAGCTCCTGGAACAGGCAGAAGCGGAAACCCGCGAAACACCGGTGGGCGCAACCGGACACGCTGCTGCGGTGAGGCTTCATGCGCTGCTTGAGGTGCTTTATGCCTCGGGCCTGCGCGTTTCGGAACTGGTGAGCCTGCCGGTAACGGTTGCACTTCGCGATGAGCGCTTCTTTGCCGTGCGCGGCAAAGGCGGCAAGGAGCGCATCGTGCCGCTCTCCGGCAAGGCCCGTACCGCCATGCAGAGCTGGCTTACCGTGCGGGCAGCCAACCCCGTCTGGGCAGAGAGCGTCTGGCTCTTTCCCGCCGGTTCGCAAACCGGACATCTGCCGAGACAGGTCTTCGCGCGGGAATTGAAAGGCGTTGCGGCGCGTGCGGGCATCGATACGGCGAAAATCTCACCGCATGTGCTGCGCCACGCCTTTGCAAGCCACCTTCTACAGAATGGCGCAGACCTGCGCGCCGTACAGGAACTGCTTGGTCATTCGGATATATCCACGACGCAAATCTATACCCATGTGCTTGAAAAACGGCTTGCCGAGCTGGTTCAGAAGCACCATCCGCTTGCCGATTAGCTTTATGAACGTTATGTGGAGCGTCACGTTATCGGCGGCAGGCCGTGTTCAACCCAGAGATGCCTCTATCGCAGTGTCTCGTGTTCGATTTGGCGAGTGAATGTACAACTATCTCGATTTTGAAAAGCCCGTTGCCGATCTCGAAGGCCAGATTCTTGAACTGAAGAAGCTCGCCGAAAGTGGCGAAGCGGTGGACGTGGCCGACGAGATCGCACGCCTGGAGAAGCGCTCCAAGGACGCACTCATCGAAATCTACCGGTCGCTGACCCCCTGGCAGAAGGCGCAGGTGGCCCGCCATCCCGACCGCCCGCACTGCCTCGATTACGTGCGCGGCCTCTTCACCGACTTCACGCCACTTGCCGGTGACCGGGGCCCTATGGCGAAGACAATGCGGTGATTGCCGGTTTTGCACGCTTCAACGGGCAATCCGTGGCAGTGATCGGCCAGGAAAAAGGCAATGACACACAGAGCAGGCTGAAACACAATTTCGGCATGGCCCGGCCTGAAGGCTACCGCAAGGCGGTCCGTGTGATGGACCTTGCGGACCGGTTCGACATTCCACTGATCAGCATCGTTGACACGACGGGTGCCTATCCCGGCATCGGCGCGGAAGAGCGCGGACAGGCGGAGGCCATTGCCCAGTCGACATCGCGCTGCCTTGGCCTGAAGGTGCCCAACATCGCCGTCGTCATCGGTGAAGGTGGCTCGGGCGGCGCCATCGCGATTGCGACGGCCAATCAGGTCTACATGCTGGAACACGCCATCTATTCGGTGATCTCGCCGGAGGGCGCCGCCTCGATTCTGTGGCGAGACTCGGCCCGTGCGAAGGATGCGGCGACCAATATGAAGATCACCGCGCAGGACCTGATGAACCTCAAGGTGATCGACGGCATCATCCCCGAGCCGATCGGCGGCGCGCACCGCGGACCGGAAAAGGTGATCGCCGCCGCCGGCGAGCAGATCGAGAAGGGCTTTGCCGAGATGGCCGACGGCAAGATTGATTATCGCGAGCATCGTCGCGAAAAATTCCTCGCCATCGGACGCACTCTCTGAGCCGGAGACCTGTTGTTTCTCAGAGCACCTTGCGCAGAAATGCGCGGGTGCGTGGATCCTGCGGGTCAGTGAAAATCGTTTCGGGCGGGCCCTGCTCCACGATCTTTCCCCCATCCATGAACAGAATGCGGTCGGCAATATCGCGGGCAAACTGCATTTCGTGAGTGACGATCAGCATGGTCTGGCGCTGATCGGCGATGCGCTTGAGCAGTTGCAGCACCTCGCCGACCCATTCGGGATCCAGTGCGGAGGTGGGCTCATCGATCAGCATGATCTGCGAGTCGGCCGCCATGGCGCGCCCTATGCCGACACGCTGCTGTTGGCCACCCGACAGAGAGGCGGGGTAACTCTCCGCCTTGTCGGACAGGCCAATGGTGGCAAGGATCTCCTCCGCCCGCTCATATGCTTCTGACTTCCGCCATTTCCTGACCGTGACAAGCCCCTCGGCGATGTTGTCACGCACATTCTTGTTGGCAAACAGCGCATAGTTCTGGAACACGAACGACGTCTGGCGTCTGAGTTCCAGCTCTTCCCGCGCCTTTGCCCGGCTTGCATCGACCGCGATGGGACCGATGGCGATGACGCCGTCATCCGGCTTCTCAAGAAAATTGATCGAGCGCAGGAGCGTGGATTTGCCCGTTCCGGACGGGCCGATGATTGCAACCCGCTCGCCGGTATGAATGTCGAGATCGATGCCGTCGAGCACGGTGTCTGCGCCAAAGCGCTTGGTGAGTCCCCTGACCGAAATCATCGCGCCACCGCCTTTCCAAGCCGCGCCTCCAACTGGCGCTGGACAATCGTGATCGCCTCGACGATCACCCAATAGACAATGGCCACCAGAATGAAGGCCTCGAAATACAGGAAACTGCCGGCGGCTTCCTTCTGCGTCGCTCCCATCAGTTCCGTCACGCCCAGCGTGAAGGCGAGTGAGGTGCTCTTGATGATGTCGACGAAATAATTGACCAGCGTCGGCGCGGCGATACGGGCAGCCTGCGGAAGAATGATACGCCGCATCATCTGCCCTGTTCTCATGCCCACCGAGCGCGCGGCCTCCCATTGCGAGCGATCGACGCCAAGGATGGCGGCACGGATGCTCTCGGCCATATAGGCCGCGAAATGGAGCGTGATCCCCATCACGGCCGCAGAAACACCATCGATGGCAGAGAACGAGGAAAAGACCTGCGGCAGCCCGTAGTAAAACAGGAAGAGCTGAACCAGCAGCGGCGTTCCACGAAAGAAGCTGATAAAAAGCTGGGTGAGGCGATCAAGCAAAGGCACCCGGATGACCCGCACGATGGCCATCACCGAAGCCATAAACAGCGCAACCACCATGGCCACCGACGCCATGGCGAGCGTCAGCGGCACATAATTGAGAAGCACGGGCACAAGCCCCAGCATGTAATCGAGATCAAGCGGTCTCATGGTTCCCGGCTCTCATTGGCGTTGCGTGTTCAATGGGTGATGTCGGTGCCGAACCATTTTTGCGAGATTTCGGTCAGCTTGCCGTTTTCTTTCAGGATGGTGATCGCCGCGTCGATGCGGTCGCGCAGCGCATTGCCTTCATCGTCATTACGGAAGGGAAGCGCATTGCGGATCTCGGAGAATGGCTGTCCGGCGAGCGCGAGCGGCAGCGGTGTTTCCCTGATCACCTGGCTGGCACTGACACGGTCCATGACGAAAGCGTCGACGCGCCCGAGCGCGGTGTCCTGTTCGAGATTGCTTTCATAGGTCCTGATGTCGATTTCGTCGGAATAGGGAAGTTCGCGCAGGAGCTGCTCGAAATTGGAGCCAAGATTGACAGCCACCGAGCGCCCTTTCAGGCTCTCCGGCCCTGTGATCTCGCTTTCATTGCCCTTTTTCACGACCACCTGGGCACCGTCGATCACATAGGGCTGCGAGAAGGCAAATTTCGCCTCGCGCTCCGGGGTAACGGTGATCTGATTTGCGATTGTGTCGATACGCCTGGATTCAAGCGCTCCGACAAGACCGGAAAAGCTCATCGTGATAAATTCCACTTCATCGCCTGTCTGCTCCGCCACGGCATTGATAAAATCCACTTCAAAACCCTGAAGCTTGTCCTGCTTGACAAAGGTGAAGGGGAAATAGCCACCCGACATGCCGACGCGGATGGTCTCTGCCTGGGCCGCCGAAACAGAGGCGGAAAGAAGTGCTGCTGCCAGTATCAGTTTGCGCATTGTATTCTCCAGCGGCGTCATGCGCCTGCGTGTTGATCGGTGCGGCACAAATAATCTTTGGGGAAAAATTTTCTATAGCTGAGCGGCAGACCGCGATAAAAAAGCAAGTATTTTACCGATATCGCGAAATAATGCGATTTTTATACCAAAAAATGAAGATCGCTGAGCATGTCGCCATCGCCTGTTCTGGCGCCGGAAGGATTGTGTACATCACGAAAAGCCAGCCCGCAGGAAGGGGACCTGTCTTGCATGCGTGCCATTCCTTCCCTAAAAGCCGCGAAAAGGCCATAAAGCCCGAGACAATGCCTCGAAATGGACACGGTCCGACCGCAATGCCTGACGGGCCGGGTAATGTTTTCGAAAGCATAAGGGTTCATTTTCTATAAGCACGGGGGCAGGTTATGCTTTCCGTGCGGGGGCCAAATAGGCGGGACACGAAATACATCCATGACACGCCTGATCAAATTCGCCTTCTTGCTGTCGACCGCGTTTGCGCTGGCCGCATGCAACGAAACGCTTGAAGACATCGCGCCAAAAGCCGAGCGTCAATTGCCGGCACGCATCGTTCAGACGATGAAAGCCAAGGGGATGTCCAAGACCTCCCCCGTGATGATGCGGATTTTCAAGGAAGAAGGAAAGCTGGAAGTCTGGAAGGCCAAGACCAATGGCCGCTACGACATCATTGCCAGCTACGACATCTGCAAATGGTCCGGGCAGCTCGGCCCGAAATTCACCGAAGGCGATCGTCAGGCGCCGGAAGGCTTCTACACGGTCCGCCCTGGCCAGATGAACCCGAAATCGAGCTACTATCTCGCTTTCAACATCGGCTTTCCCAATGCCTATGACCGGGCCAATGGCCGCACCGGCAAGCATCTCATGGTGCACGGCGCCTGCTCTTCGGCCGGGTGCTACTCGATGACCGACGAGCAGATCGCCGAGATTTATGCCTTCGCCCGCGATTCCTTCAAAGGCGGGCAGCGTGAATTTCAGGTGCAGGCGTTCCCGTTCCGCATGACAGCGGAAAACATGGCCCGGTACCGGAACGATCCGAACTTCGAGTTCTGGAAAATGCTCAAGGTCGGTTACGACCATTTCGAGCTGACCAAGATCCCGCCGAAGGTGGATGTCTGCGACAGGCGCTATGTCTTCAACAGCGAACCGGAAGGGGGCGAGAGCCTTTCCCCCACCGCCGCCTGCCCTCCGATGAGCCAACCCGAGTCTCTTCTGACAGCCTATCAGCAATATCAGACGCATTACGGGATCGCGTTCAACGCGGCCGTCAAGGCTCAGTCAAAGAGGAATTACTCAAAGGCGAAGCCGTCGGAAACCATTGCCGGGCACGAGGAAGCCCGTCTCGTTGCCGACTGGAGCAAGCGCCGCGCGCGGGGTGAGAAGGTCTCACGCATGCCACCCAACATCCCGACACCGACCGCCATAGCCGAGGCGCCAGCCGTTGAAGCCACGCCCGAAGTCGCGGCTACCGCTACAGCCTATACGGCGGAACCGGCCACGCGCATGCAGAGCGCGCTGGAGGCCGCCGCGGGTCAGGAAGGCTCCGTGCAAGCGGAAAGCAGCACCACGGCTTCGGTTTCACCAACGCCACCCAATGACGCAACGGTCCCGGTTCCGATGTCTCGTCCCGACACCGGCGAGGAGCGCACGGCCTCGGTGCCGGCTGCAGAACCCGTGGAAGCCCAGTCTGCGATACAGGCGCAGGCCCGGGCCCAGCCGCCCCGCTCTCGATCTCTGCGTCGTCGCATCCAGAACCTTTTCAGCCGCTGACCGTGACAGCCACAACCACGATATATGACCTCAGGGGGCTCAACTGCCCCTTGCCGGTGCTCAAGGCGCGAAAGCGCCTTGCCGGCATGCCAAGCGGTGAACAAGTCTGGCTGGAAACCACCGATCCGCTCGCCGTGATCGACATACCCGCGTTCTGCAATGAGAGCGGCCACGTGCTCGTGCGAACGGAAACCACCCCTGACGGTCACCGGTTTCTCGTGGAGCGCGGCTGAGCTAACGGCGCATGCCGGCAATGGCCAGCGGGTTGTCTTCCAAAGCTGTCCTGTCCGGCGTGTCCACGGCCGCATCCCCCATGAAGGCCGCAAACAGCCCCTTCAACCAGGCTTCATCAAGGCCGGTACCGATGACGACAAGACGCACACCGCGCACCGCATCGGGCCACTGGGGCAGGAAGCGCGGCTCATACAGCACCTGCCGCACACCCTGAACGACGAGCGGGCGATCCGGTGCCTCCCGAAGCTCCACAATGCCTTTCAGGCGCAGGATCCGTTGCCCGCACTGACTGCGCAGGAGATCGAGAAACCCTTCCAGCGCCGCTTGTCCGATGGTGCGGTCATGCATCAGAAGCACCGTGTCGAAAGCCGAACTGTGTGCAGCCGCATGCCCTTCCTCATGCCCCCCGCCGTGACTGTGAACATGGTGGTGGTGGCCATGGTGGTCGTGCTGATGCGGAGTGGCCACACGCGCGACTTCCGCAGCCCGTGCCCCTATCTCCACCGCGCTGCAATCGATCATCGCGGCGGCGTCCGCCTCCTCTGCCACGACTGGAGCGAGGCCGGGGGCAAGCGCCGTGAGATACGCGCGAAGATCAGCGAGTGCGCCAGGCTCCACCTGCGCGGTTTTCGTCAGGATCAGCCGGTCTGCAACCGCCACCTGTTGCCCGGCTTCGTGGTGGGTTTCGAGCGTCTGCATCCCATGCTGGGCGTCCACCAGCGTAACAACTCCATCGAGTCGAAACCGTGCTGCGAGCGCCGGATGGGCGGCCAGTGCCTGGAGCACCGGCAACGGATCGGCGAGGCCTGTTGTTTCAACGACCACCCGTTTCAGATCCGTGCCACGCTCCGAGCCCAGCCGCTCATCCAGGCCCAGAAGCGTATCCACCAGCGCGCCGCGCACGGTGCAACAAAGGCAGCCATCCGCCAGCTCGATAACACCGTCGGAGGATTCTTCCACAAGAAGATGATCGATGCTGACGGCGCCGAACTCGTTGACGATGACCGCAGTGTCGGAAAGTGCGGGGTCACGCAGGAGACGATTGATGAGCGTGGTCTTGCCTGCTCCGAGAAACCCCGTGACGAGTGTCAACGCAACTCTGTCAGGCATGGTCACCCGCCCTGCACGGCATCAACGGTAGCACTCTTCACCGGGTAATCGGGACGCGGCGTCGGCCGGGGAACGTCCACATAGCGTGGCACACTGGGAGCCGGCCCCGGTCGCGCCACCAAGACTGACCGCCACCGCACGGGGCTTATGCGCCATCTTTTTCAGGTAAGGAGAGCGCTCGACGAGAACTCTCTCATTGTCGCCACGCGCGAAACGTGCCTTTACGGCCTTCTGGGAGCAGACCTGCCGCCGCATGTCGACGGCGACGTTGCGATTTTTCCCGTAGGGAGCAAGCTCGGCGATCGTGGCCGCCTCAGATTCCTCCTGGCTGAACCCTTCCGCAAGCAGCTTCGCGGCATCCTCGCCACGCTCCACCTGTGAAAGCGAACCGAGCACAATCGCTGCGAGCGTGCGCCCGTTGCGTGTTGCAGTGGCGGCGAGGTTGAAGCCCGAAGAGCAGACATAGCCGGTCTTCATGCCGTCTGCGCCGGAAAACCGGCCAATCAGCCAGTTGTAGTTCGGCAGGGTCTTGCCTCCGGTTTTCACGCCTTCCAGCGAGAAATAGGAGGCATGCTGCGGAAATTCGGTACGAAGCGCACGAACCAGAAGCGCCAGATCACGTGCCGTGCTGTACTGTTCCCGCTCGAACAGGCCATGGGCATTCACATAGTTCGTATCGGTCATTCCCAGCCTGCGCGCCGCTTCGTTCATGCGCTTGGCAAAGGCCTTGATGGAGCCACCGACATTTTCAGCGATGGCGGTGGAAACATCGTTGGCCGATTTGACCATGATGAGTTTGATTGCATTGTCGAGCGTGAGAACGGAACCAGCCGGATAACCCATCTTGCTGGGCGGCTCGCGCGTTGCCCTCTTCGAGATCGTAATCGGAGAATCGAATTGTAATTCTCCATCGCGCACCGCCTCAAAGGCGACATAAGCCGTCATGAGCTTGGTAAGCGATGCCGGATACCATCGCTGGAAGGCATCCTCGTGCGCGAGCACCTTGCCACTGTTCACATCAAAAACGATGGACGGGCCAGCCAAAGCACTCGACACCGCAACGACCATTCCCATTAACGCACCAGCCACGATGGGCATTGCTTTCTTCACGAAAAACATCCGCAATATCCGACTTCATGTCTGCCTGAAGCGCAGGCATTGTGTTCTGCTCTATGCGCCGATCGCTGCTTCACGTGCAAGCGGCATCTTTTCAACGCCCGACTGAAAACCGGTATAGCGTGCGCTGACACGACCGGGGCATTTAACGCGAAGCCACCACTTATAGCAAAACACCGCGAAACTGCCCCAAACGTCGCGAGGTGTCGCCTCCCTTCCGGTTCAGCTTGCAATCTGACGCACTCGCATTTTACTTAGGCTCCACTGCGAAAAGATGACCAAATGCGGGCATGGGATACTCTGACGCTCCCAAACCGCCCCATCGCCTTCGTGACCAGGCGCGCCTTTCTGCGCCATGGAAAGAAAAATGCTGGCGAAAGTTTGAAGGAACGGGAAAGACATGCCCATTTTAAACCGCTCTGCCGAATTACACGCGGAAATCACCGAGTGGAGGCGCGACCTGCACCGTCATCCCGAGCTTTTGTTCGATGTGCACCGCACTTCAGATTTCGTTGCAGAGAAGCTGCTTGCATTCGGCTGCGACGAAGTGGTTCGGGGGCTGGGGAAAACCGGGGTTGTCGGCGTTATCGAAGGCAAGCTTGGCACAGGATCGACAATCGGCCTGCGCGCCGACATGGACGCATTGCCCATGACGGAAATGACGGGAAAGCCCTGGGCCTCGACCGTCGCCGGCAAGATGCATGCATGCGGGCATGACGGACATACCGCGATGCTGCTCGGAGCAGCAAAATATCTCTGCGAGACGCGAAACTTCAAAGGGCCGCGTCGCGGTGATCTTCCAGCCGGCGGAAGAAGGCGGCGGTGGCGGCAACGAAATGGTGAAGGACGGGCTTATGGAGCGCTTCGGTATCGAGCGCGTCTTTGGCATGCACAATCTGCCGGGCCTGCCGGTCGGCCAGTTTGCAATCCGTCCCGGCCCGATCATGGCCGCGACTGCGGAGTTCGTGATCCGGGTAAAAGGTCGCGGCGGCCATGCCGCAATGCCGCACATGGTGATCGACCCGATCCTTGCTGCCAGCCAGATCGTCACGGCGCTTCAAGGCATCGCCTCGCGCAATGTGCATCCGCTGGATTCGGTCGTGGTTTCGGTCACCAAGTTCCACGCCGGAGACGCTTTCAATGTGATCCCCGACACGGTGGAACTGGCCGGCACGGTGCGCACCCTCAAAACGGAAGTAAACACCGATGCCGAAAGCCGCATGCGCACGATCTGCGCCGGTGTGGCGGCCGCTCACGGGGCCGAGGTCGACGTAAAGTATGACTCCAACTATCCGGTAACGTTCAACCATGCCGAAGAGACCGCCTTTGCCGCAGGCGTTGCTGGCGAGGTGGCCGGAACGGGCAATGTGGACACCGACATCACGCCGACCATGGGCGGGGAGGATTTCTCCTACATGCTGGAAGCCCGCCCCGGCGCCTTCATCTTTGTGGGCAATGGGGACAGCGCTGCACTGCACAACACGGCCTACGATTTCAACGACGAGGCTATTCCGCACGGCGTGAGCTATTGGGTGCGCCTGGCCGAAACCGCCCTGGCCGCCTGAGAACTTCCAATGCGCACCAGGCAGCGTTCCATTTCATCTTGGCGAAGCGGCTTCATCGCGTTATGAGAAGGCACAGCGGTCCCGTAGCTCAGCAGGATAGAGCATCAGATTCCTAATCTGAGGGTCACAGGTTCGAATCCTGTCGGGATCGCCATTTCTCAAAAAAATCCATTCTGAGGGCCCATTCTGGGCACATGGTTTACATTTGAAGCCGGCGAGAGCACCTGCTCCAGCCGCCGATACCGCTTGTGCCACCCGGCGCCTGCCGATATGTATAGACGAATCCAAGGCTTTCCTGAGGTTAGCGGTGCCACCGTCCATGTCCGAATCACTGCATACCCGGATTCTGGAGGAGATTCGCTCCAAGATCGTCGATGGCGAGTGGCCGCCGGGTCATCAACTGGACAAGGAAACCGAACTCGCCGCGCAGTACGGCGTTTCGCGGATGACCATGAACAAGGTGCTGACCGAGCTTTCGGCAAATGGCTTCATAACCCGGCGCAAGCGCCGGGGCACGTTTGTCGCAAAAGCGCGGGCGCAGTCGGCCGTGATGGAGATCAACAACATTGCCGACGAAGTGGCTGCGCTCGGCCGGCGCTATGACTGGAAGCTCCTGTCACAGGAAACCCGCACGCTGGGTCAGAACGACCTGCGCGTTCTGGGTGTGAGGCAGGCCGCGCTCCGGGACATGGCGATCTACCTGCAGGGCGTGCATTACGCCGATGACGAGCCCTTCTGCCTGGAAACCCGGGCCATCAACCTGACCGCCGTGCCGGACGCCGCGACGGTGGATTTTTCACACGAACTGCCAGGTGCATGGCTGCTTCATTCGATGCCGTGGTCGAACGTGCGCCACTCGGTGCGGGCGATCAATATTTCGGGCCGGGATGCCCATCAGCTGCGCCTGCCCGTCGGTGCAGCCTGCCTGGAGATCCTGCGCAAAACCCAGATCAATGACGACTGGATCACCTATGCCCGGCTTCTCTATCCCGGAGAAGCGCATCAGCTGACCGCCGAGTTCGGAGCGCGCAGCTGAAGTGCTGCATGCGGTCAGCTCCCGCGCGCTTGTCTGGTAATGTCGATGACAAGTGCACCGCCAAGCGGTGGCACGTTTTCCTCAGGCGGGACCTGCTGAAGATCATGCCGTTCGAGCCCCAGAGCGGGCAGCGCATCACGGGCAAAGACAAAGCGTTCGACGGCTCCGCCCAGTGGCGCCACGCCCGTATCCGCAGCCACGACACGGACGCCGAAAGGCGCGCGCACCATGACATTGAGATCAAGCAGCGCAGGGCCGATCAACTCTGCATGACAGGCGACATCACCGGGAAAACAAACCGGACCGGTTTCAGGTCCGACCATCAGCGGCGGGGCAGCATCGAAGGTCAGCCGCATGGCGCCCCCCTCGATCACGGTGAGCGATCGATGAACCCCGTGGAAGCTTGAGAACGGGCCGGACTGGCCGACCCGCGCAGTGCTGATCCTCCAGTCGAAATCGTCGTAGCCCGCCCCTTCCGGCGAGCACAGGATTTCGGCCGTTTCGCCGCCGCCGTTCTTCCAGGGGGCAAAACGTCGCTCCGCCCCCCGGTGGACCGCACCTTTCATGTCATGCGCCCAGAATGCGCGGCAGGCGCAGGCCATGTTGCCGGGCGCACTCCAGCGCTTCGGGATAGCCGGCATCGGCGTGGCGCCAGACGCCCGAGGCGGGGTCGTTCCACAGAACCCGCTCCAGTCTTTTGGCGGCTTCCGGTGTGCCGTCGGCGCAGATCACCACGCCCGCATGCTGCGAAAAGCCCATGCCGACGCCGCCACCATGGTGCAGCGACACCCATGTGGCCCCCGATGCCGTGTTGACCAGCGCATTGAGCAGCGGCCAGTCGGACACCGCGTCGGACCCGTCCCGCATCGCCTCTGTCTCGCGGTTGGGCGAAGCGACCGAACCGGAATCGAGATGGTCCCGCCCGATGACGACAGGCGCCTTGAGTTCGCCATTCGCTACCATTTCGTTGAATTTCAGGCCCGCGCGGTGGCGATCGCCCAGCCCGATCCAGCAGATGCGCGCCGGCAGCCCCTGAAAGGCAATGCGCTCACGCGCCATGTCGAGCCAGCGGTGCAGGTGCTCGTTTTCGGGGAACAGCTCCTTCATCGCCTGGTCGGTCCTGTAGATGTCTTCCGGGTCGCCCGAAAGTGCCGCCCAGCGGAACGGGCCAATGCCACGGCAGAACAGCGGGCGAATATAGGCAGGAACGAACCCCGGGAAAGCGAAGGCGTTCTCCATGCCCTCTTCCATCGCCATCTGGCGGATGTTGTTGCCATAATCCAGCGTCGGGATACCTGCCTCCCAGAAGCCCACCATCGCCTCGACATGATCTTTCATGGAAGCGCGGGCAGCCCTGTTCACCGCCTCGGGGTCGCTCTCCTGACGTGCTCGCCATTCGGCCACGGTCCAGCCCCTGGGCAGGTAGCCGTGATAGGGATCGTGCGCCGAGGTCTGGTCGGTTACGATGTCGGGCCGGCCATTGGGAACCGGCTCACCCGCCTGCACACGGCGCAGGATCTCCGGGAACACTTCGGCGGCATTGCCGATCAGCGCCACGGATTTCGCCTCGCCTGCCTCGGTCCACCGGCCGATCATCGCCAGCGCCTCATCCAGACTGTCGGTCTTCTCGTCGCAGTACCGGGTGCGGATGCGGAAGTCTGCGCGGGTCTCATCGCATTCCACGGCAAGACAGCAGGCACCGGCCATCACCGCAGCAAGCGGCTGTGCGCCGCCCATCCCGCCAAGACCACCGGTCAGGATCCATTTGCCGGTGAGATCGCCATCATAATGCTGGCGCCCGGCTTCGGCGAAGGTCTCGTAGGTGCCCTGAACGATGCCCTGCGCACCGATGTAGATCCACGAGCCAGCGGTCATCTGGCCGTACATCATCAGGCCCTTCTTATCGAGCTCGTTGAAATGCTGCCAGTTGGCCCATTCGGGAACGAGGTTCGAATTGGCGATCAGGACGCGCGGCGCATCCGCGTGGGTGCGGATGATGGCGATGGGCTTGCCCGACTGAACAATGAGCGTCTCGTCGGCTTCGAGATCCTTCAGCGACGCCACGATGGCATCGAAATCGTCCCAGGTCCGGGCCGCACGGCCGATGCCGCCATAGACAACCAGTTCGTGCGGGTTTTCGGCCACGTCGGGATGCAGATTGTTCATCAGCATCCTGAGCGGCGCTTCGGTCAGCCAGCTCTTCGCGTTCAGTTCGGTTCCGGTGGGCGGGAAAACATCGCGCTGGTTGTGACGGGGATTGGTCATCGGATCGTCCTCTTCAACAGGGCTTGTCGGCACGCGTGGCGGTGCTTGCCGCAGCGCGCAGAATTTCGTTCAGGATATGCCGCAGCTCGCCACGAAGGCGGGTGGTCTTTTCGTCATGGAGGGCAAAGGGCGGTTCCTCGTTTTCCAGATGCGAGACCTGCGCAAGCTCCATCTGAACCGCGTGGAACCCTTCCTCCGGTCGTCCATAGTGTCGGGTCGTCCAGCCTCCCCGGAAACGGCCGTTGAGCACATGGGTGCGGCCGGTTGCGGCAGTCGCTTCCATGGCCGCCTGCTCGATCTCCGGTGCGCAGGTGCGGCCCATGTCGGTGCCGATGTTGAAATCGGGGAGTGTGCCTTCAAACAGCCAGGGAATGACCGACCGGATCGAGTGGCAGTCATAAAGAACGGCATAGCCGTGGATCGCACGGACACGCTCAAGCTCGGCCATCAGGGCAGCGTGGTAGGGCGCGTGAAAAGCATTTTTCCGGCGGGTGATCTCCGCCTCGTCGGGCTCTGCTCCCGTCTTCCAGATCGGCACATTGTCGAAATTGGAGAGCGGGACCAGCCCGGTGGTCGACTGGCCGGGATAAAGCGACACGCCGGAAGGATCACGGTTCGGATCGATCACGTAGCGATGAAACGTGGCGCGAACCGTGGTGGCACCAGGCACCAGCCCCTCATACAGCTTGTCGATATGCCAGTCCGTGTCGCGCAGCAGCCGACCTTCTTCGTTCAGCTTGTCTGCAATGTCGTCAGGCACATGGGTGCCGGTGTGCGGAAGCCCCAGAACCAGTGGGCTTTCGCCCCGTGAAACAAGAACCGGATCCATCAGAACACCTCCGGAAGCAGCTTTTGCACTGGCGCCGTCAGAGCGCCGGAATGAACGAGTTCGGCGGCCCTTTCCAGATCATCCGCCATATACCGGTCGTCGCCGATTGCGGGCACATCTTGCCGAAAACGGGCCATTGCAGCGACGAGTTGCTCCGAGGTTTTCAGCGGAGCACGAAGCTCGACGCCCTGCGCTCCGGTCAGAGCCTCGATGCCGATGATGTGGAAGAGGTTCTGGGTCATCTGCAACAGGCGCCGCGCCCCGTGACACGCCATGGAGACATGATCTTCCTGATTGGCCGATGTGGGCGTGGAATCCACCGATGCGGGATGCGCGAGCTGCTTGTTTTCACTCATCAGCGCAGCCGAAGTCACCTCCGCAATCATCAGACCAGAGTTGAGGCCGGGTCTGGGAGAGAGGAATGCAGGCAGCCCAAAGCTCAACGCCGGATCCACCAGCATGGCGATGCGCCGCTGGGCGATGGCCCCGATTTCGGCAACGGCAAGCGCGATCTGATCGGCGGCAAAGGCCACCGGTTCGGCATGGAAGTTGCCTCCCGAGACCACTGCGCCGTCCGAAAGAACAAGCGGGTTGTCGGTCGCCGCATTGGCTTCGATCTCGAGCGTTGCAGCCACCTGGCGCAGAAGATCGAGACAGGCACCCGAAACCTGCGGGTGGCAGCGCAGGCAGTAGGGGTCCTGCACGCGTTCGTCATCATCCACATGGCTGTTGCGGATCTGGCTGCCTTCAAGGAGCCTGCGCAGCGTTGCAGCGACCTCAATCTGGCCGCGATGGCCGCGAAGCGTGTGGATTTCCTCCGTGAAGGGCGCTGTCGATCCCATGGCGGCGTCGGTGGAGAACGCCCCGGACACAAGGGATGCCTGCAGGGCGCGCTCCGCCCGGAAGAGGCCTGCCAGCGCCAGAGCCGTGGAAACCTGGGTTCCGTTGATGAGCGCAAGTCCCTCCTTGGCCGACAGTTCCACCGGGGAAAGGCCTGCACGCGAGAGTGCTTCGCGCGCGGGCAAACGTTCACCCTGATGCCAAGCCTCACCCTCGCCGATCATGGCGGCGGTCATGTGTGCAAGAGGCGCAAGATCGCCCGAGGCACCAACCGACCCTTTTTCGGGGATGAGCGGCAGCACATCCGCCTTGAGCATCGACTGCATCAAAGCCACGATCTCGACGCGGACCCCTGACGCCCCCCGCCCGAGCGACATGAGCTTCAGCACCATGATCAGCCGAACGATTTCGGGAGCGAGCGGCGCGCCAACCCCACAACAGTGGCTGAGGATGAGATTGCGCTGCAGGGTGGCAACTTCCGCCGCCTCGATGCGGATGGAAGCGAGCTTTCCAAAACCGGTATTGACGCCATAGACCGGCGCGTTTCCTTCCGCCACGCTGGCAATGCGCTCGGCGGCGCCCTTGATGCCCGGCAGCGCGCTTTCACAAAGAACCACATCGGTCGCGTTCCAGTAGACATCTGCAAGTGTGCGCAGAGACACCTGACCGGGAATCAGCGTTTCAGCCATGGGAGACGGTTCCTTTGAATACGCGTTGATGGAGAGGATTGAGCCCGATGCGGCCGACCAGTTGGGCCGGCGTTTCGGCGTCCCAGATCGCAAGATCGGCAGAAGCCCCCGGGACAAGAGTGCCCACTTCGTGCTGAAGACCGAGGGCCCGGGCAGCGTTGGTGGTGACACCTGCGAGACATTCATCCACCGTCATTTTGAACAGAACCGCGCCCATGTTCATGGTGGTGAGCAGCGACGAAACAGGCGAGGTGCCAGGGTTGCAGTCGGTGGCAAGCGCCATCGGCACCCCGGCCTCCCGGAGCGCTGCGACGGGCGGCTTGCGGGTTTCGTTGAGCATGTAAAAGGCACCGGGTAAGAGCACCGCGACCGTTCCCGATGCAGCGATTGCAGCAACCTCTTCAGCTTCCGCATACTCGAAATGATCGACCGACAGCGCCCCGAAATCGGCCGCTAATCGTGTGCCGCCGGAACGCGTCAGCTGTTCGGTGTGCAGCTTCACCGGAAGCCCGAGCGCGCGCGCGGTTTCAAACAGGGGCCTTATCTCATCAGCCGAAAAGGCAATCGATTCGCAGAAGCCATCGACGGCATCGACGAGCCCTTCTGCATGGGCCCTGCCGGAGACCGGCAATCGCCACGTCGCGGATATAATCGGCCTTGCTACCATCGAAATCCGGCGGCATGGCATGAGCGGCAAGCCACGTGGTGCGGATGCGCAGCGGGCGAATGCTCTCCAGTGCGCGAGCCGCGCGCAACATGTTCATTTCCGCTTCGATCGCGAGGCCGTAGCCGGATTTGACTTCAATGGTTGTCACACCCTCGGATAGCAGCGCATCGACACGGGCAAGTGAAGCCTCGACCAGCCCGTCGGCATCCAGCGCCCTGGTGTCGCGCATCGACGAAACGATGCCCCCGCCCGCCCGGGCGATCTCCTGATAGCTGGCGCCTTCAAGCCGCATCTCGAACTCGCGCGTCCGGTCGCCGCCATGCACGATATGTGTGTGACAGTCGATGAGTCCGGGGGTTACCAGCCGCCCTTCGCAATCGACCACGCGCGCACCCGAGCGATCGGCATTCTCCCCGACCGACACGATCCGAGTGTCGGCGACCACGATGTCCACCGGCTCGCTGCTTCCGTTGGCCAATCTGGCATTGGCCCATATGGTCGTGTTCGACATGGTGTCCTCTCGGAATTTCGGCTTTGCGCTCGTCGTTATATAAGTATAGACATAATGGCAAGTGGATTGAAAGATGATTCTTCACCTTCCTCGCCCCTGAGGCCGGGAGGTGATGCGGAAGCAATCAAAAGGGGCAAGTGATGATCTTCGCAAGAATTGCGCTGCTGCCATCGGGATGGGCAGAAAACGTCCGGGTCTCCGGGTCGGCAGGACGCATCACCGAGATTGTGGCGCAAACACACCCGCATCCGGACGATACAAGGGTGGACGCACTGATACCGGGCATGCCCAACGTCCACAGCCATGCCTTTCAGCGGGGCCATTCCGGCCTCACCGAAATGCGCGGCGCGGGACAGGAGAGCTTCTGGACCTGGCGCGAAATGATGTACCGCTTCGCCCTTTCGGTCAGCCCGGAAGATGTTTCAGCGCTGGCAGAGATGGCCTATGTCGAGATGCTGGAAGCGGGCTTTACCCGTGTGGGTGAGTTCCACTACCTGCACCACGATCCCTCCGGCGCACCTTATGACAACCCCGCCGAGCTTTCAGAGCGGATTTTCGACGCTGCCGAGACAACCGGAATTGCACTCACCCACTTGCCCGTGTTCTACGCCCATGGCGGTTTCGGCCCGAAGCCTGCCGGCGAGGGCCAGCGCCGTTTCCTCCATGATATCGATGCCTTCATCGCGCTGATCGAGCGCTGTGACAAACGGATCACCCGACCGCAGGACCGCGTCGGCTTTGCACCGCACTCGCTGCGTGCCGCGAGCCACGAAGACCTGACCGCGCTGACCGCCGCCCTGCCGGGACGCAGGCTGCACATCCACATTTCCGAACAGGTGAAGGAAGTCGAGGACTGCCTCGATCACCATGGCCAGCGCCCGGTCGAATGGCTGCTCGACAATTTCGATGTGGGTGCGGACTGGTGCCTCATCCACGCGACACATCTGACCGAGAGGGAAACCGCGCGACTTGCTGCCTGCGGCGCGGTGGCGGGTCTCTGCCCCGTCACCGAGGCAAATCTGGGCGACGGTCTTTTCCCGGCGCCGGATTTTCTGAACGCGGGCGGGCGCATCGCCATCGGTACGGATTCCAATGTGCGCATCGACGTGGCAGAGGAGCTGCGGGTACTGGAATACGGGCAACGCCTCACAAAGCGGGCGCGGAACGTTCTCGCGGAGGAAGGCGGATCAACCGGGCGGCGGCTCTTGGATGCCGCACTGGCCGGGGGCGCACAGGCGCTGGATGCACCCTCCCCCGAAATCGCCGTCGATGCTCCCGCTGATCTCGTGTCACTCTCCGATCCGCTCGACCTGGCGCCAAACGGCGATAACCTGATCGACCGCTGGGTCTTTGGCCGAGACGTCGATGTCGATCATGTCTGGGCGGCAGGCGAGCATGTGGTTCAGCACGGGCGGCACGTTCGTCGCGACGCGGTGCAGCACCGCTTTGGCGAGGTGCTGCGGCGTGTTCTTGTCTGATCAGCGCCGGTCGGGCTTCAGACCAACCGGTTTTATGGCCTGCCTTTGAGAATGCAGACCAGAGCATCCAGAAACTGATCATTTTCCCACGCCAGACCGACGGAAACACGCAGGAAGTTTTCATACCCGGCCTGCTTCCACGGCTTCACGATAACGCCGAGATCGATGAGCTGATCGGCGACTTCCACCGACGGGCGCGCGCAGTTGACGAACAGGAAATTGCCCTTTGAGGGCAGCACCTCCAGCCCCATGCCTGTCAGGGCGGTGGCCATTCTTTTCCGCTCGCGAACGGTCTCGGCCACGGCGGTCACCATCTCATCCGTGTTTTGCATGGCGGCCAGCGCTGCGGCCTGTGCGACACCGTTCACGTTGAACGGCGTGCGCACCAGGTTCATCGCCCCGATGACATCGTCGCTGTTCGACACACCATAGCCGATGCGCAGCGCAGCCAGGCCATGGGCTTTGGAGAACGTACGCAGGACAAGCAGCGGCTTGTCGTGTGCGCCGAGCCGGTCAAGACAGGAAACATAGTCGGCGCCGGCTGCATATTCGACATAGGCTTCGTCGAGACAAAGCAGGCTGTCGGGATGCTGGGCGGCAAGCAGCGCGTTCAGATCGTCAGGCGCAAGCCACACGCCGGCCGGGTTCATCGGATTGGCGATCAGAGTCAGGCGCACGGGACGCGCTACCGCCGCAAGCAACGCCTCCATATCGATCCTGCGTTCCTGCGTGAGCTCGATGCGCGTAACGCGCGCACCCATCATCACCGCATAGTCCTCATGAAGCGGGAACGAAGGGAACAGGGTAACCACCTCATCGCCCGGCCGCAGCACGGCGCGCGCGAGAACGTTCAGCAGATCCTCCGACCCGTCGCCAAATACGACCCGCTCGCCGGCAAGACCCGTCGCGCCGGCGATTTCTGCGGCCAGAGCCCTGGCCGAAGGGTCGGGATAGACAAAGGGGCGGGAAATGGCGTCTGCCATCGCCTCCCTCACCGCCGCGCCCGGACCATGCGGGTTTTCATTGGAACCGAGCTTGGCGATCCTGCGGCCTCCCGCGCGCTGCGCCACATCGTCAAGTGTCAGGCCGGAATTGTAGCGCTGAAGCGAGGCCAGCTCTGATCTGGCCGAAAATCTGGGTGGCTGCATGGGAAACTCCGTTGACTCACGGTCATTAACAGCCTACATATGTATAGACATGTCAAGAGGAGTGGGGACCTCATGAGCAACAATAATAATAACTTATCCGACCTGAACTTTGATTTCTCAGGAAAAACAGTTGTTGTAACCGGCGCGAGCCGTGGCATCGGGCGTGAGATTGCACTGGCGTTTGCCCGCGATCGGGCAAAGCTCATCCTCACAGCCCGCAGCACCGAAGCGTTGAAACCTGTTGCGCAGGAAATCGAAGCGCTTGGAACCGAAGTCCGCTGCATCGCGCTTGATCAGCGCAACGTCAAGACAATTCGCGACCAGATCGAGCCGCTCGGCCCGATCGATGTCCTTGTCAACAATGCGGGCGTGGAAGAGGTTCGCGACACACTTTCCGTCGATGAAGCGCTCTGGGACAAGGTGGTGGACACCAATCTCAAGGGCGCATTCTTTGTGGCTCAGGCGGTTGCCGCGAAAATGGCACAGGCTGGCGGCGGGGCCATCATCAATCTCGCATCGCTCACCTCCTTTGTCGGCGTTCCCGGCGCGGTGCCCTATGGCGCCTCGAAAACCGGCATACTTGGCATCACCCGCGCCATGGCGGCGGAATGGGCGCCGATGGGGATCCGGGTCAACGCAATCGCGCCAGGCTACTTCGAAACCGACATGACCAGCGTGTTCTACGAAGACAGGGCCTGGGTGGAAAAGATGATCAGCAACATTCCGTCAGGGCGGCTGGGCGAGCTTTCCGACCTGACTGGCGCGGTGGAATTTCTTGCATCCAGCGGGGCAAATTACGTATGCGGTCAGTGTATTGTAATCGACGGAGGATATCTGGCTAAAATTTAGCCGGATGAAAATTTCGGCACCGAGGCGCCCCACTCTGCCGAAAAGTATATACTTATTTTCCAGAAGGTGCTTAGCTTCTCCCAGCCGCACCGACATCAGGGATCAAGATGAGCGAACATCCAGCCACAGAAACCAGCGCGTCGCAGCCGGCACGAGAGATCGCGGTCCGCGCCAGCAAGGTTTCG
This sequence comes from Nitratireductor sp. GISD-1A_MAKvit, assembly GCF_040819555.1. Classification (GTDB taxonomy): domain Bacteria; phylum Pseudomonadota; class Alphaproteobacteria; order Rhizobiales; family Rhizobiaceae; genus Nitratireductor. The sequence continues at coordinate 712,132 of NZ_CP161920.1, read as the reverse complement.
ATGGACTTCGGCAATGGCGTGCTGGCCGTGGACAACGCCAGTTTCGAGCTGGAGAAGGGGCGGTTCCTGACCATTCTCGGCCCCTCCGGCTCCGGCAAGACAACCCTGCTTCGCATGATCGCCGGGTTTCAGGAGCAAACCTCGGGCGAGATCACGATCTACGGCAAGCCTGTCCATGCCACACCTCCTCATCGCCGGTCCATCGGCATGGTGTTTCAGAAGCTGGCACTCTTCCCGCACATGACGGCGGCCGAAAACGTCGCCTTCCCGCTCAGGATGCGCCGGTTCAATCCGCGCAGCATTCCCGGACGGGTCGAGCAGTTTCTTGAACTCGTGAAACTGCAGGGATATGGCAACCGGCGGATAAACGAGCTTTCCGGCGGGCAGCAACAACGCGTTGCGATTGCGCGTGCACTGGTGTTCGAGCCCGATCTCCTGCTTCTCGATGAACCGCTGGCCGCACTGGACGTGAAGCTGCGCGAGGAGATGCAGCTCGAATTCCGCCGCATCCAGCACGAACTGGGCGTGACCACGATCAACGTGACCCACGATCAGCGCGAAGCACTGGTCGTTTCGGATGACGTGATCGTGATGGATGGCGGGCGCATCCAGCAGCATGCCCGGCCTGTCGACCTTTATCGCGAACCGGCAAACCCGTTTGTCGCAGGCTTTCTGGGCCTTTCGTCTTCGGTTGAAGGCACCGTGACCGATGGTGGCGAACTGAAAGCCGGAGACCAGCTCCTGAAGGGTGCCCCCGTGGGCGACATTCCACCCGGAACGCCGGCGCTTGCCGCCATTCGCGCCGAACAGATCCGCATGGGAGCGACACAGTCCGCGCTTAAGGCCTGCGATGTCTCGCTCGACGGCCTTGTGCGTGACACGATTTTCGAAGGCGAACGCCAGATGTACGTGGTGGAAGCCAAAACGCTGCCCGGCACCGTTTTCCACGTCTATCACCACGATCCCGACAGTTTCGACCTGTTCGACGTGGGGGCAAGCGTGGCCATCGGCTGGAACCGCCGCGATATGAAGATTTTCAGAAACTCAGCATAACAACAACACGAACTGAGTCGCAAAAGAGGAGAGTACCTATGACCAAGACCTTCACACGCCGTGGCGTCCTTCGGGCCGGCGCAGCCACGGGCAGCGCCGCGCTGCTCGCTTCGCTCCCGACCACGCGCGTTTTCGCGCAGGAGCCGGAGAAGCCTTCGGAGATCATCGTCCGCGCCTGGGGCGGCGAATGGGTCGAATCCCTGAAGAAAGGCGTGTCCGACCGGTTCACGGAAATGACCGGCATTGCCGTTCGTCACGACCTCACCGAAGACAACGAGATCCAGCCCAAGGTGTGGGCCGCTGTCGCCCAGAACCGTATTCCGCCGATCCACATCAACTGGGACACCACCACCAACGCGACCAAATCGGCGCTTCGTGGGGTTACCGAAGACATTTCCGACCTGCCCAATCTCGCCAACACCACGGATCTCGCCAAGCCGGTGGGCCTGGACGGCTTCCCGATGGTCAACACCTATGGCTATGTCTACGTTCTCGCCTATCGGCCCGAAGCGTTCCCCGATGGAGCACCGAAATCCTGGCGCGATCTGCTCGATCCGAAATTCAAGGGTCGCGTTGCCCTCTACAATGACGGCATCGGTTTCCACTTCCCGGCGCAGGTCGCCGGTGGCGGGTCGCTCGACGGTATTCCCGATGCGATGGACCCCTGCTGGGATTTCGTGCGCGAGATGAAAGCGCAAAATCCGCTTCTGGGCGAGGATCCCGACTTCACCACCTGGTTCCAGAATGGCGAAATCGATGCCGCCTGCACCATTTCCACCAACGCGCTCGCTGCCAAGAAAAACGGCGTTGAGCTCGCCTGGACCGTGCCGGAAGAGGGCTGCAAGTTCGACACCGACTGCCTGTGGATCCCCAAGGGTCTGCCGGAGAACGAACTCTACTGGGCCAAGCAGTACATCAATCTCGCTCTTTCGACCGAAAGCCAGCAGATCTGGCTCGATGGCCTGGGTCTGCCCGGCGTCGTGCCGGGGCTTACCCCGCCAGAAGGGCTCGCAGGTGACCCGTCCTATCCGACCAAGCCCGAGGACTTCGAAAACCTCATCCGGATTTCTTCGGCGGTGCAGGTTCAGAACGAAAGCGACTGGTTCGCCAAGTTCAAGGAGATCATGCAGAGCTAGAGTTTTCGACTTGCCGGCGACGTTATTCAACGCGCCGGCAAATGACTCAAGCGGCGTGCCGCTCTGCCCAGCTGCGCGGCACGTCCCTTTTCTCTCCTCTACCGCTCCCCCCGGAAAGCCAAGATGTCTGAAACGCTATCCAAGGACCAGGACCGCACTTCGTTCAGATACCCACTGCGTTGGCGGATCATGGATCTGCTCAACGGGGCGCTGGACAGGTTCTGGCCGTCGCGCCTGGCGCCCTATTCGGGCTGGGCACTCATCACACCGGCCCTGCTTCTCGTCGGGCTTCTCGTGCTGGGGCTTGTGCAGATGGCGGAGAGTTCTTTCCACACACTGGACCGTGCAACATTTCTGCCCTCCGAGAACTACACGCTCGAAAACTATGGCACCGTTTTTGAAAGCGCGACCTATGGGCGGGTCATCTGGCGTTCGGTGCTGGGCGCGCTCCTGACGGTGGTGTTTACCCTCGCGCTGGCACTGCCATATTCCTATATCATGGTGCGCACGCACAGCGCGGCAGTGCGCAAGACGCTGCTCATCATTCTGTTCTTGCCCTTCTTCATCGGTCAGGTGGTGCGCGCCTATGGCATTCTGATCGTTCTTGGCACCTCGGGCGCGGTGAACGATGCGCTCGGACTGGTCGGGATCGAGCCGATCAGGCTCCTGTTCAATTTCCCCGCGGTTGTTTTCGGGCTCGTCCAATACATGCTGCCATTCGCCGTGCTCATGCTTGCGCCGGCCCTGACGGCCATCCCGCGTGAGACGGAAACAGCCGCTTCGTCTCTCGGAGCAAACTGGTTTCAGAGCTTCCGCCATGTGGTGATTCCGATGGCCAAGCCCGGGCTGATCGGGGCGGGGCTGGTGGTCGGTACGCTCGCGCTGACCGATTTCGCCATGCCGGCAATGCTGGGCGGCGGCTCGCAGGATTTCATCGCCAATGCAATTTACGACCAGTTCTTCCGCACGGCGGATCAGGGGCTCGGTGCTGCGCTGGCCCTGCTTCTGGTCGCGCTCGGCTCCGTGTTCGTCGGCATCGTGATTGCGACCTTCGGCGCGGGAACCCTCGGGATGGGAGGCAGGAAATGACCGCCACCTCGCAGCGCATCCTGTTTTGGGGCATTGTCTGGTTCTGCATCCTGATCCTGTCCATTCCCACGATCATCGTGGTCGGCGCCTCGGTCACGACCGAAAACATGATCGCCTTCCCACCCAAGGGGTTCTCGCTCAAATGGTATGAGGAAATCGCCATGGCGCGGGACCTGCGCCAGGCCTTTGTCCGCTCGCTCATCGTGTCGACCATCTGTCTGATCGTGTCCGTGCCGGTGGGCACGCTTGCAGGGCTTGCCCTGTCGCGCTTTCGCATGCGCTTTTCCAACGCGATCCAGATCTACCTCCTCCTGCCCTTCACCATCCCGCTGATCGGATCGGGCATCGGCATGATGCTGGTTTTCGGCGAATGGCGCGTTCTTGGCAGCCTCTGGCCCGTGGGGGTGGCTCTGGCCGTCATCAACCTGCCCTTCATCATCTGGTCGGTGTCGTCTTCGGCAGCATCTCTGGACAAAGATCTGGAGCTGGCGGCGGCAAGCTGCGGAGCGGGGCCGGTTTGAAACCTTCTGGTTCGTCACGCTTCCCGGCGTCATGCCCGGCGTCATTACCGGCGGCCTGCTCATGTTCGTGCTGGCCATGACGGAATTCCTCGTCTCGCTGCTTCTGACCGATGCCCGAACGGTCACCCTGCCGGTCCAGATCTACAACAACATCCGTTCGATCATCACACCGGACCTTGCCGCGATTTCCTCTGTCTTCGTCGTCATCGCGCTGCTGGCGGTCTGGCTGCTCGACCGGCTGGTGGGGCTCGAAATCTTTCTGAAATCAAAATGAAGTTCTGGCGGCTTCGTTCCGCCGGCCAACCTGACTGAGAGGATCCGTTATGGCTGAAGTAAACGTCCAGAAACTCGCTGGACTTGGAAAAGCGGAACGCGCCGGTCTTACCCGCCGGTCCGAATCCGATCTCTCCTTCTTTCTGGACAAGGTGCAGCCCATCATCGATGCGGTGAAGACCGAGGGTGACGCAGCCCTCGTCCGCTTCGGGCGCGATTTCGACAAGGCGGCGCCTCTGACCGCCGAAACGCTCAAAGTGTCCGAAGCCGAGTTTGACGAAGCCTTCAAGGCCGTGGATGAAAAGGTGATCGAGGCGATCCGCTTCGGCATCGGCAACATCCGCACCTTCCATGAAGAACAGGCGCCAGAGCCCATGTGGCTGAAGGAAGTGCGTCCCGGTGCCTTTGCCGGCGACCGCTACCTCCCGATCAATTCGGTGGCGCTTTACGTGCCGCGCGGCAAGGGCTCGTTCCCTTCGGTCACCATGATGACCTCGGTGCCCGGTGTGGTCGCAAAAGTGCCCAACCTCGCCATCTTCACGCCGCCGGGACCGGATGGAAAGGTCGATGCCGCCACGCTGGTTGCAGCGCGCATTGCCGGCGTTGAAACGATCTACAAATGCGGCGGTGCACAGGCAGTGGCGGCGGCAGCCTTCGGCACCGAAACCGTGAAGAAAGCGCAGAAGATCGTTGGCCCGGGCAGCCCCTGGGTTGTGGCCGCGAAGCGGCTTCTGGCCGGCGTCATCGACCCCGGTCTGCCGGCGGGCCCCTCCGAAGGCATGATCCTTGCCGATGACACCATTTCGGGCCGGCTCGCCGCGATGGATCTTCTGATCGAGGCCGAGCATGGCCCCGACAGCTCGGCCTGGCTCGTTACGCCTTCGGAACGGGTGGTGGAAGAGGCACTTGCCACCCTGCCCGAACTCTGGGGCCGGATGACCGAACAGCGGGTCGAGTTCTCCCGCACGGTGCTGACAGGCAGGTCCGGCGGCATCGTGCTCGCCCAGAACATGGACGATGCCTGCGCCTTCGTGAACGAATACGCGCCAGAGCATCTCGAAATCCTCTCGACCAAACCGTTCGATTATCTGGGTGAGATCACCGAGGCATCCGAGATTCTTCTCGGCACCCATACACCCGTTTCCATCGCCAATTTCGCGCTGGGACCAAATGCGGTGCTGCCGACCTCCCGGGGCGCAAACACCTATGGGCCGCTGTCGGTTACGGATTTCATCCGCCGCAGCTCGGTCGGTTACGTCACCGAAAAGGGGTATCCGGAGATGGCTCAGGCAGCCAGGACGCTTGCCGAATACGAAGGCTTTTCGTCCCACGCCATCGCTGTCAGCGACCTTCGCCTAGAATACCTGAAAGACATGTGATGCAATCGGTCCGGCTGCACGGCGTCGGGGAACTGAGGCACGAAGACGTGCCCGCCCCGCCTGCTCCCAAACGCGACGAGGTCACACTCGCGGTATCGCTTGCGGGCATTTGCGGCTCGGACCTCCACAATTACCGGACCGGGGCGTGGATTTCCCGCGCCCCCTCCATTGCCGGGCATGAGTTCACCGGAACGGTGACACATCGGGGTGTGGACGTGACCCATGTCGCCATTGGCGACCGGGTGATCGTTGACAGCCGCCACGTCTGCGGAAACTGCCCGGCCTGCCTCGAGGGATTTGGCCAGGTATGCGCTCGGCTGGGGTTTATCGGCGAGAGCATCGATGGCGGGTTTGCCGAACATGTCACCCTGCCCGCCCGCAATGTCATTGCGGCACCGGACGGCGTGGCTGATCGTCACCTGGCCATGGCGGAGCCGCTTGCGGTGGCGCTGCACGCCCTGAACCTCATGGCCGTTCCCGATGGCGCTGAAATCGTCGTTGCCGGGTGCGGGCCGATTGGCGCGTTCATCGCGCTGCTCGCATCCCGCGCAGGCCACCCCGTGCGTATCGTCGACCGCAACCGGGAGCGCACCGATCTGGTGGAACGGGTGACCGGGGCGACGGTGACAGGCCTCAAAGAGCTTGAAAACCATCGCTATCGCCACGCGATTGACACCACCGGGTCGCCCCACGTCATCCGAAGCCTCCTTGCAAGCATCGCGGGGGCCGGTCGCCTCGGGCTGGTGGGGATCGGAGGCGCAGCCGAAATCATAGATCCCGTGCAACTGGTCGAGCGCGAAATCGCGCTGATCGGCTGTCATGCCTTCGGCGACGAGCTCGTAGAGATTGCCGCGATGCTGCCCGAACTGGCAGCGCATCTCGACCCATTCATCGCCGCGACCATCCCTCTGAACGAGGTGCCGGCAGCATACGAACGGCTGCTTGCGGGAGAGAGCGCGGGGATCAAGACACTCATCGATTGCAGGAGACCGGATTGCAGGAGACCGACATGACCACCGAGACCCGCGCCCTGTCGCGCACCGCCGAAATCCGCGCCGTGGCGCGGCAGGACGCGGCCCGTGCGGCCGGGATGCTCGAAACCTTCATCGCGGGTCTCTTCGACATTCCGGTGGCGGAACTCGTCATCAATGTGGATCAATATTCGCTCAACTCGCTCAACGGCTTCTTCCGGTCGGGAACAGACGATTTCTTCTTCAAGTTCCATCAGGAAGAGGGTGAAGAAGAGATGACGGGCGAATATTACCGCGCCGACATCCTGTCGGGGGCCGGCCTGCCCGTCGATCAGCCGGTTCACATGTCCACCCTGCCCGGCGAACAGCTTCTGGTGTATCGCCGGCGCACGGACCCACGCTTTTCCGACGTGCTGTTCGAGCTCGACCAGACGCCCGACACCAACGCCATAGAGCGGGCGCGGCAGGCGGAGACGGATCTGAACAAGCATATCCTGAAGGTCGCCTGCGAGACGCTGCACCCCGTAACCCCCGACGAGGCGGCATCAGAACCCATCCACCGCCTGTTCTACGAACGGCTTGTCGATCTGCCGGGTGGACACTATCCCGGAGGCCGGCTGGCCAAATTCTACGTGGGAAAACGCTTTGATTTCCCCAATGGCGTGTCGCTGCGCTGGGAGGACATGGCGGACGCAGGGATACGGGTGAACGGTGTTACCCATGCGGCAACGCTGCGCCAGGCCTTTGACGATGCGCATCGGCGCTATGAACCTGCCAACACCGCCTCGGCCGGCGGGATCGTGGCCCATGGCGACGCCCACAATGCGAATGTCTGGTATGTGCGTTCGAAGGAGCGTGACCGGCTGGCCTTCTTCGACCCCGCCTTTGCCGGAAACAAGGTGCCTGCGCTTCTGGCCGAGGTGAAATCCACCTTTCACAACATTTTTGCGCACCCATTCTGGCTCTACAATCCGGAAATGGCCGCCGAGCGCTATCGGGCGGAAGTGCGGCTGGCAGATGGCATTCTCGATTTCGAAACCGACTGGCGCCTGTCGCCGGCAAGAAAGGCGCTTCTCGAAGCCAAGGCAGACACGTTCTGGCGCCCCTGGCTGCGCCACCTGAGCGACAGGAACATGCTGCCGGACGACTGGGAAGACATCATCCGCACCGGCCTCTTCCTCTCGCCCACGCTCGTGATGAACCTCAACGCGGGCGAAGGTGCCGACCGACACAATCCGGTCTCCTCCGCGATCGGCCTGTCGGTGGCGCTTTCGGCAGCCTCCCGCCCGGTCGAGGGCGCGGACATGTTCAGCGAATTCTTCGACAGGATCCGCCCCGAATGAGCCTTGACCGTCGGTATCAGAATGTCGAGGGTTTTGCCGCCGCCGCCCGCCGGCGTCTGCCACGCATCTTCGCCGATTATATCGACGGGGGAGCATTTTCTGAAACGACACTGAGACGAAACCGGTCGGATTTCGACACCTATGCGCTGCGGCAGAGGGTGCTGGCTCCGCTCGCTCCAGCCAACGATCTTTCGGTGACCGTCGCGGGGCGCCCTTCCGCCCTGCCCTTCGGCCCCGGGCCCGTCGGCTTCATGGGACTTTATCGACGTGATGGCGACATCGCCGTTGCACGGGCGGCAGCGCAGGCGGGCGTGCCTTTTGTCCTGTCGACCTTCTCGATCAATGGTCTGCGCACCATCCGATTGGCCGCCGGCGCGGTGCCCGATTTCCAGCTTTACCTCGATGAGGATCCGGAGGTGAATGCGGCCCATCTCGAAGCCTGCCGCGCTGAAGGGGTGGACCGCATCTTCCTGACGGTGGACACTGCGATCACCTCCGTCCGCGAGCGGGATGTCAAAAACGGGTTTCGCAGCGTGGACCGGATGACACCCGGGCTTATCTGGCAATTCGCAAAACGCCCCGGATGGTCATTCGACCTTCTGCGTGGCGGCTTCCCCGAAGTGGAGCTGGTTAAGGGGAGGCCCGAATTCGGAAAGGGCGCGCTGGCGCAGGCCGGAAATCTCTCGCGCAGGCTCGACAAGAACCTCACCTGGGACACGGTGGCAAAACTGCGCGAAGACTGGAACGGGCAGCTCTTCGTCAAGGGGATTTGCGATCCCGAAGACGCCGCAAGAGCGCGTGATGCCGGCATCGATGGCATCGTCTTGTCCAACCACGGCGGGCGCCAGCTGGACCACGGGCTTTCCACGGTTTCCCAGATCGCCGCCGTGCGCCAGGCACTCGGCCCCACAGTCGCACTCATGGTGGACAGCGGGTTCCGGCGTGGCAGCGACATCGTGAAGGCGCTGGCGCTGGGTGCCGATTTCGTGCTGATGGGGCGGCCATTTGCCTGGGCCGTCGCGGCTGCGGGTGAAGCAGGGGTCGCGCATCTGATCGCGCTTCTGGCGAAGGAGGTCGAGATCACGCTCAACCTCGCCGGCCTGTCATCATGCAGCGCGCTTCAGGAGGCTGGCGAAGACATCCTGCGGAAGGTCTGACGGACGGATTTCAACACCTCTGCGCCGCCAGTTCCAATCGGAAGACCTGCACCGAAATCTCACGTGATCGCGATATTTTCGCAATCGCGCCACTTTCCAATCCAGATACGTTGCTACCAGAGATTGATTGAGACAATCTCTCGGATCTCACCAGCGTGGAGACAAGACGTGCCAGCCCAACGACGCCTCATGAAAATCAGAACCATTTCCCGCAACACCGTTGCCGGTGTCTGTCTCGTGCTCTTACACTCGGTGACGCCTGCATTTGCAGAGGTCATCGAAAGCGGGAAGATCGAGGCGCTCACACTCTCCTCCGGTGGACTGGCCGAAGTGAGACGCTCCGCGCGCATCGACGGGGACGGCACGCTGCACATCGACATTCCACTCGATCAGGTGGACGATTTCCTCAAAAGCCTCGTGGTAAACGACCCCTCAGGCACGATCGATGCCGTGACGCTCGATGGGCTCTCGCCCGTGGAAGAAACGTTTCGCCGCCTGCCTTTCAGCCCAGGAGAGATGGGCTCTGTTCCGGCGCTGGCGGCTGCTTTGCAGGGCGTGTCTGTGCGGGCCACATCGGGCGGCCGCACCGTCGAGGGCATGATCCTCGGTGTCGATACGCAGCAGGCGGGGAGCGAAGCCGCCCCCCGCATCGAACGGGTTCTCTCGGTGATGACCGCTGACGGAACGGTTGACGTTCTGAAGCTTGGAACCGACACCCAGCTGGACATTCGCGACGAAGCCATGCGGGCACGCCTGCGTGAAGCCGCCAAGGTGAGCGGGCGCGGACGCACGGACGCCATACGGACCGTGGCAATCGCTCTGTCTGGCGAAGGCGAGCGCGATATCGCCCTGTCCTATGTGGTTCCGGCGCCCGTTTGGAAAACGGCCTACCGGCTGGTTGCCGCTGAGGAAGGTCCCGCCCGGCTGCAGGCCTGGGCGGTGATCGAAAACGCAACCGGCGAAGACTGGAAGAATGTCGGCCTGACACTTTCTTCCGGCGCCCCTGTCACGCTCGCGCAGAAACTGCATCAGCGGTACTGGAGCGAACGCCCGGAAATCCCCGTGGCTGTCGGCAACGCCGCTCCACCGCGCCCCGATGACGCGGCTGGCTTGGAGATGGCCCAGATGGGCACCTCCCCCCGCCAGATGCGCGCTTTCAAGGGAGCGGCAGCCGCAGCGCCAATGGCAGATATGGTGAGGATGGAACCTGCCGCACCGACAAACGCCACCCAGGGCCCGCGAGGGCAGGACGGGCGCAACCTACCATCTGCCGAATGCCGTGAGCCTCGCTGCCGGGCAAAGCCTCTCCCTGCCATTCGTGGACGCCGAGGTTCAGGCTGAGCGGGTTTCGGTGTTCCAGCCGGAGAGCGGCGGAATTCACCCCGTTGCCGCCGTGTTCCTTACAAACGATACCGAGGCAAGCCTGCCGCCGGGGATCGTCACGGTCTATGATCGCACAAGCGGCTATGTGGGCGATGCGCAGCTAATGGGCATTCCGGCCGGCGAAAGCCGCATGGCAAGCTTTGCGAGCGACCGCAAGGTCGAGATAACGACGGAGACGAAACCGCAGGAAACCGTCGGGCAGATCGCGATCAGCGATGGCGTTTTGCGAACAACGACCGTCTCACGGATCATAACCACCTACAGGATCAAGGGCGCTTCGGACGCCCGGCGTACAATTCTCATTGAACATCCGCGCCGCGACGGGTGGAAGATGGAGGCATCGGCGCTCGACAGCGCGACACCCTCCCACTACCGCCTCCGTGCCACGGTGGAAGCCGGTGGCTCCGCCACCGTCAGGGCCGTGATGGAACGCAGCCGCTCGGAAAACTTCGCCCTTGCCGATGCCAGCGCAGACGCACTCTACGTGTGGGCGGGTTCGGCAGCCGACGGCGAAACCGTCGAAAAACTGAAGTCGCTCGCAGCACTCAAACGCGAGGCAGCGCGTGCCGAACGCACGCTCGCAAATGTGCGGCAGGCGCTGGAACAAACCGCCGGTGACCAGGCCCGCATCCGCGATAATCTGGGCTCTGTCCCCCGCGAAAGCGCTCTGGCCGAGCGCTATATGCGCATGCTCGAAGAACAGGAAAACCGGATCGCAGATCTCAGGGAGGAACAGGCAGAGGCCGAAAGCCAGCGCGACCGTCTGAATGACGAGGTCCGGGCGCTGATCGGGACGTTCTGAAGCGCAGCCTACTTGCGATCGACCGCGCCGACATCGAGCAGCGGCGCGGCGTCCAGCGCGCCGGCATTGAGCATCGCGCCGACACGCTCGAGTGCCGCCACGATCATGCCCTGCTCCCAGTCGGGCAGCGCCTGAAACTGCTCAGAAAATGTCTTCTGGAGGGGGTCGGGCGCGGCTTTCAGCAAGGCGCGCCCCTCTTCCGTCGGCGCCACCCAGACCACACGCTTGTCGCGCTCGCTGCGCGTGCGCGTCACCAGGCCCCGCGCTTCCAGCTTGTCGACCAGTGACGTAGCCGTGGCCTGCCCCACGCCGGCCTTGCCCGAGATGTCCTTTGGCGTCGCCCTGCCGGCTGCAGCCACGATCTCAAGCACAATGAGCTGCGGTGTCGTCAGGCCGGTGGCCCGCGCAAGCGTGCGCGCGTTGAGCTCCGTTGCGCGCAGGATGCGACGCAATGCAATCAGGCTTGTTTCAGTACGATCTTCCATGCCGCCATTCCCCAGAACCCGGAGACCGAAGCGGCGATTCTCAGCCCCCGCTCTCCACATACCCATCAATAGCAGAGAAAATATATTTTGATTAGCGAATAAAATTTTCCTCAGAAGCCCATAGAATACATGGCGTTGCGCTCGTTATGGAACCATTTCGGATTTAAGTGGTTGAAATATCCTTCGATAGTCATAATATTCGGCGCGCTATGAGGAGACCAATGGCCACCACTGACATCAAGCTTGTACGCAAGCGATCGCCCGAAATTGTCTATCGCCCTCCGCGCAAGGAAGACGGCGCTGACGTGTGGCGGCTCATCCAGTCCTGCGAGCCGCTCGACGAGAATTCACTCTACTGCAATCTGTTGCAGTGCGACCATTTCGGCGACACCTGTATCGCCGCCGAAAGAACCAGCGATGGAGCGCTGGTGGGCTGGGTATCGGCCTATCTGTTGCCGGATGAAGACAACACCTTGTTCGTCTGGCAGGTCGCCGTGGACAAGAGTGTCCAGGGCATGGGCGTCGGCAAGAAACTGCTTGCCGCATTGCTCGAACGGGAAGCCTGCGAAAACGTTCAGGCTCTCAAGACCACCATCACCTCCGACAACAAGGCAAGCTGGGGACTGTTTTCCTCGCTCGCCCGCAGGAGCGGCGGTGAACTCAGCCACGAGCCTTACTTCCGCAAGGACGCTCATTTCGATGGCAAGCACGCCACCGAACACATGGTGACAATCCGGTTCACCGAAGATGCGTCCGACGAATTACGCGGAAACTGGATGTCCCTGCGCGAGGCAGGCGAGGCCCGGAGCGACGACGCCGCCTGATCGCGGCGTCCATATCCGCACGACCGAACAATCCGAAGGAAAAAACATGACGACCGTTACGACGGACGACAAACAGATTTTCACGCGACGCGAGTCGGAAGCGCGCAGCTATTGTCGCAGCTTCTCTACCGTGTTCACAAAGGCCAGCGGCTCGACCCTGACAGACGCCGAAGGTCGCGATTACATCGACTTTCTGGCCGGCTGTTCGAGCCTGAACTATGGCCACAACGACCCGGACATGAAGGAAGCGCTGATTGCGCATATCGAGCGCGACGGCGTCACCCACGGGCTCGACATGCACACGGACGCGAAGGCCGAATTCCTGAAAACCTTCGAGCGCCTGATCCTGCGCCCGCGCGACATGGACCACCGTGTCCTGTTCACCGGCCCGACCGGGGCCAACGCCATCGAGGCAGCCCTCAAGATCGCACGCAAGGTGACCGGCCGCCAGAATGTCGTGTCCTTCACAAACGGCTTCCACGGCGTCACGCTTGGCGCGCTGGCAGCAACCGGCAATGGCTATCATCGCGGCGGTGCCGGCGTTCCGCTCAACCATGTCACGCGGATTCCCTATGACGGTGCGATGGGCGGCGACATCGACACGGCCGATCTTCTGAACCGGATGCTTTCGGAGCCCTCCAGCGGCGTTGAAAAGCCGGCAGCAATCCTGCTCGAAACCGTGCAGGGTGAAGGTGGGCTGAATGCCGCATCGCGCGAATGGGTGCGCCGTGTGAGCGAGATCGCCCGCGCCCATGGCGCGCTGCTTATCATCGATGACATCCAGGCAGGCTGCGGCCGCACCGGCAATTTCTTCTCCTTCGAGGAGATGGGCATTTCGCCGGACATCATCACCATGGCGAAGTCGCTTTCGGGCTATGGTCTTCCGTTCGCCACGGTTCTGGTGAAGCCGAAATATGACGTGTTTGGCCCGGCCGAACACAACGGCACGTTCCGCGGCAACAACCATGCTTTCGTCACCGCCCGCGTGGCGCTGGAGAAATACTGGGCCGACGACACATTTCGCGCCACGATCGCCGAGCGCAGCGCCTATCTGGAGAAACGCCTCAACGAGATCGCCGCGCTTCTGCCCGACGCCCGCGTGAAGGGCCGGGGCATGATGATGGGCGTGGATGTGGGCTCAGGCGAGCTGGCAAGCGACATCTGCAAACGCTGCTTCCGCGACGGCCTGATCATCGAGACCTCCGGCGCGCATGACGAGGTGGTGAAAATCCTCTGCCCGCTCAACATCGAGCAGGAAACCTTTGCCCGCGGGCTGGACATTCTTCAGTCTGCCGTTGCCGAAAAAACCCAGAACACCAAAATCGCAGCGGAGTAACGAACATGATCGTGCGCGACCTGAACGAAGCCAAGAACACCGAACGTCATGTCCACTCGGAAGGGTGGGACAGTGTGCGTCTTCTTCTGAAGTCGGACGAGATGGGGTTTTCCTTCCACATCACCACCATCCATGCCGGCGCCGAACTGCACATGCATTACAAGAACCATCTTGAATGCGTCTATTGCGTCGACGGCACTGGCTCCATCGAAGATTGCGCGACCGGCGAAGTTCACAAGATCAAGCCGGGCGTCATGTATGCGCTCGACAAGCACGACAAGCACATTCTGCGCGCCGACGCAGAAAAGCCGATGATCATGGCATGCACCTTCAATCCGCCGGTTTCCGGCAAGGAAGTGCACCAGGCCGACGGCTCATATGCGCTGGAGGATGCATAACCTTTCCGAAGCCTGGCACCTTCAACATCGGGGTGCCAGGCTGATGCATCCAACGGCGAAAACCCTGAAAGAAAAGGAGAACGACCATGACAGCGATGTCGAAGGAACGTGACCGAAGAAGTCAGGATCCCTATCCCAGCAGGCTGCCCGAAGAACGCTGGCTGCCCCGGCAGGACCGAACCGTTTGGAGCCAGTGGCGCCCCGATGCGCCCCTGACAGCACAGCAGGCCGACCAGTTTGACCGTGACGGCTTCCTGATCCTCAAAGACATTTTCACGGCCGAAGAGGTCGAGGCGCTGAAAGCCGAATCCGCCGCCATGCGCAATGGCGAGCGCGATCTGATTAAAGACTGCGTCATCACCGAGCCCGGCTCGGATGAAGTGCGCACCATCTTCAAGCTGCCCGAACAGAGCTCCCTCTTCCACCGTCTCGCAAGCGACCGGCGCGTGGCCGGCATTGCCCGCTTCCTTCTCGGCGACGAGGTCTACATTCACCAGTCGCGGCTGAACTACAAGCCGGGCTTCACCGGCAAGGAATTCTACTGGCACTCGGATTTCGAGACCTGGCACGCCGAGGACGGCATGCCGCGCATGCGCGCTGTATCCGCCTCGCTGCTTTTGACCGACAATGATGCGCTGAATGGCCCGCTCATGCTGATGCCAGGCTCGCACAAACAGTTCATCGCCTGTGCCGGTGAAACACCCGATGACAACCACAAATCCTCGCTCAAAAAGCAGGAAGTGGGTGTGCCCTCGCATGAGGCGCTGGGCAAGCTGGCGAACGAACATGGCATCACCGCCGCCACCGGCAAGGCGGGCACGCTGGTGCTGTTCGACTGCAACACGATGCACGGCTCCAACGGCAACATCACGCCGTTTCCGCGCTCCAACGCCTTCTTCGTTTTCAACGCCGTGTCGAACCGGCTTGAAGAGCCCTATGGCGCGAAAAAGGCCCGGCCCGATTTTCTCGCCGAGCGCGGCGATCCGACCCCTGTCGAAATCAAGACCGGGAAACTGGCATAAGCCAAAACCGAACTGGACATCATGACTGACCGACAAGAAAGCGGTGCGGCCGAGAAGGGCCGCACCAACCAGCAACAACGAGGCATCCACACCGTCGAGAAGATCGGCGGCACGTCGATGAGCCGTGCGCGCGAACTGCTCGACACGATCCTGATCGGCAAACGCAAGGGCGATGCACTCTACAACCGCGTCTTTGTCGTTTCCGCTTTCGGCGGCATCACGGACAAGCTGCTGGAACACAAGAAGTCGGGCGAGCCGGGTGTCTATGCATTGTTCGCCCATGCCGACAACGAACATGGGTGGATGGAAGCGCTGAGCGCGGTGAGCCGCGCCATGCACGCCATCAACGAAGAGATGTTCGAGGAGGCCGCCGACCGCAACGCCGCCGACGATTTCGTGCGCGAGCGCATCGAGGGCGCACGCGGCTGCCTGATCGACCTGCAGCGCCTGTGCTCCTACGGGCATTTCCAGCTCGGCGAGCACATGCAGACGATCCGTGAGCTTCTGTCGGCGCTGGGCGAGGCGCATTCGGCCAACAATCTGGCCCTGCTTCTGCGCCGCTCGGGCGTGAATGCACGCTTCATCGACCTCACCGGCTGGCGCGATGAAACGCAGCCAAGCCTCAACGAGCGCATCGAACAGGCATTCGACGAGATCGACCTGTCGCGCGAACTGCCCATTGTCACCGGCTATTCGCAATGCCGCGAAGGGCTGATGCGCGAATTCGACCGCGGCTACTCGGAAGTGACTTTCGCCACCATTGCGGCACTGACCGGTGCGCGCGAGGCGATCATTCACAAGGAGTTCCATCTTTCCAGCGCCGATCCGCGCCTCGTGGGACCGGAGAATGTGCGCAAGATCGGCCGCACCAACTACGATGTCGCCGACCAGCTCTCCAATATGGGCATGGAGGCGATTCATCCGAAGGCAGCGAAGAAACTACGCCAGGCAGGCGTTCCGCTGCGCGTCGCCAATGCATTCGAGCCGGAGGATCCCGGCACGCTGATCGATGCCGAGCCTGCCGATGGGGTTGGCGTGGAAATGGTCACCGGCCTGCCCGTCACCTCGCTCGAACTCTTCGAGCAGGACATGGTGGGCGTGAAGGGCTACGACGCGGCGATCCTTGAATCGCTCACCCGCCACCGGGTGCGTATCGTGTCGAAAAGCTCGAACGCGAATTCCATCGTTCACCATCTGGAGGCGACGCTCAAATCCGTGCGCCGGGTGGAACGCGATCTGGCCGAACGCTATCCCGCTGCCCGCATCACCGCGCGCCGCGCAGGCATGGTGTCGGTGATCGGTCGCGACCTGACCGGACTTGGCGTCATGCTGGAAGGGCTGAAGGCCCTGGACACGGCGGGCGTTGCACCGCTCGCCTCCCAGGAGACAGGCCGCGGCGTCGACGTACAGTTTCTTGTCCGCAGTGAAGACCTGGAAAAAGCCGTCAAGGCACTGCACCGGGCCTTCATCGAGGAGGGGGAGGAAACGTTGAAGGAAGCGGCCTGAACGCCGTTTCCTTCAACGTGACCGCACTGCTGCGCTCTAGCGCGCCAGAACGTCGGCCCATTCCGGATGGCGCCGAAACTGGGCGTTGGCAAATGGACACAACGGCCTGATCCTGATGCCTTTGGCACGCGCGTCTTCCACGGCGCGCGTGACAAGCGCGACGCCGACCCCCTGACCACGAAACGCGTCCGGTACGCCCGTATGATCGATGATGATCTGGCTCGTGCCGACCCTCGAGAACGTCATCTCCGCCTCATGGCCATCGGCGCGATAAAGATACCGCCCCTTGCTGCCATTCTCTTCCATGGTGATGGATTCACTCACACTCATCGCCCCACTCCCTCGAGAAACGGCGACAGGAACCGCCCGGCCGCCATGGTTTCGTTCGGGCGGATGTCATGCCCGCCCTCATGCCATTCGATTTCGACCTCTGCGCCGGCATTCTTGAGATAGTCCGCAAGCCGGGTGGTAAGCTGCGCAGGGCAAATCGGGTCTTTACGCCCAGCCGTGAGCAGGAACCGCGTTGTGACCGCCCCCTCGCCCCAGCGCGGCGCAAAGGGGATGAGCGGATGCATCAATACCGCCGCATCGAAAAGCTGCGGTGCAGCAAAGGTCACGGAAGCGAGAATGTTCGCCCCGTTGGAATAGCCAAGACCAAGCACCGCACTCGGTTTTTCCTCTTCCACATGGGCAGCGACGAATTCACACATACGCTCGGTCGCCCGCGCCAGATCGTCCATATCGTAGACGCCCTCGCCGGTGCGGCGGAAGAAGCGCGCCGCGCCCTGCTCGCTCACATCGCCACGCGGTGAGACAATGCCGGCTCCGGGCGCCAGCTCCGCACCCAGCTGCAGGAGCTGACGCTCGTCGCCGCCTGTTCCATGAAAGAGGAACAGGAGCGGTTTGCCCGGCCCCTGAGAGGCCAGGTGATGCACGTAATGGTCCGTCGCCATGGCTCAGCCTCCGATCTTCGGCAGCGACGCTTCGAGCCGCTCGCGCAGATGGGCGTGCTGGCTGGGCAGTTTCAGTGCCTCGCCCAGATGGGCCATGTCTTCATCACTGGCAAAGCCCGGCTCGTTCGTCGCGATTTCAAAAAGGACGCCGCCGGGGGCGCGAAAGTAGATCGAATGGAAATAATCCCGGTCGATCACCGGCGTGATCTGAAAGCCCTGTGCCACCAGTTCCTCGCGAACGGCAATCTGCGCTTCGTCATTGGCTACGGCAAAGGCAATGTGATGAACCGAGCCGGCACCCTGCCGCGCCACGGGCGCATCGGGCCGGGTTTCGAGGTCGATCACGTTGGCGCCGTTGCCGCCTTCTCTCACCATGCGCAGCACACCGTCTTCTTCTCCGAGCGGCGTGTAGCCCATGAACGAAAGAAGCGCCTCGGCGCCGCCACGGTCGCGCAGCACCAGCGATGCGGAGTGAAATCCGCGAATTGCCGCTTCATCGGCAACATCCGCGCCATTCCACGGTTCACGCAGATCGCTTTCCACCTCGTTCAGGGCAAAGCCATCGCCATTCACGCCTTCGAAAAGCAGGCGCGCTTCGCCAAAGCGGGTCTCGCGCGAAAGCCCTTCCACACCCTGCGTTTCCAGGCGTTTGGTCCAGTAGTCGAGACTGCCTTTGGGAACGGAATAGACGGTCGTTCCCACCTCGCCCGCACCTCGTTTGCCGGCAACGATGTTGGGAAACGGGAAATAGGTCATCACTGTCCCCGGCTGGCCCGCCCCGTTGGCGTAGTAGAGATGATAGACATCCGGCGCATCGAAATTGACGGTTTTCTTCACCCGGCGCAGGCCAAGCGTATTCGTGATGAACCGGTCCGTCGCCTGCGCATCGCGGGCCATGGAGGTGATGTGATGAATGCCTTCGATCTGGGTAAGCATGGCAGTTCCTTCCACGCCTGGCTGGCGTTCTGGTCACGACAATTCATTCGCAAACATGGCGGCAAACACCCGTCTTTGAAAGCGGCAACAATCAAACGCATTGTCAATGTGGCATAGACAAAGAGCCCCGCGCTGGGCACGGGGCTCCTCGGTTCAATGCGGCATGCGCAGATTATTGAACCTGCATGCGCATTTCGTCACGACGCTCGCCATAGCTTGCCTCGTCATAGGCAGGCTGCTGCTCAAGCTCTTCCTCGGTGAACTCGGTGTAGAGGTAGAGCGAGCCGCCGCCGTCGGTCATGAAGGCGAGATTGTCCATGCCGATCGCAACCTCTTTCTCACCAATGCCGAGGAAACCGCCGACATCGACGATGATGGCATCGACATTGCCGTCCTGCGAGATGATCACGTCACCGATCTCGCCAATGTTTTCTTCATTGGCGCCATAGACGGTGGTGCCGGTGAGCTGCTCGGTGCGGATCTCGTTTGCAGGCATTTCCTGCAGGCTGGACCGGTCAATGGCCGACGTCATGGTCTCGTCGGGAGCCATGGTATCATCCGCGTCCGGAGCCGGTACGGCGGCAACGCCATCATCCCGTGCCGGCTGTTCGCCATCCATCGTTTCGGGGACTGGCGCCATGGCCGTGTCTTCGGCGTTCTCATCAGCCTTCACCGGCGCTTTGGCAAGGTCATCCCTGGAGGCGGGCTTTGCTTCCGTCACCTCTGCATCGGCCGGCATCGGGCGATAAGCGGCACGGTCAAACTCTTCCTGGGCTTCCAGTGCCTCGGCAGTGGTTTCCACCACGAGCCAGCGGTCGCCGTCCCGTTCGGCCCAGGAGACCAGGTCGTATTCGAGGGCCACTTCCTTCTGGCCGATGCCAAGGAAGCCGCCAACGCCAACGACGATCGCGTTCACTTCACCTTCTTCATCGAGCACCAGGTCGTTGACCTCACCGATGTTCTCGGCCTCTTCGCCGGATCCGTTGTAGACCGTCTTGCCGATCAGATCGGTGGCCAGATGACCATTGGCGCGCACCGCCATTTCATCGGACTGTTCGGTGGGTGCAGCAGAAGGCACACCGGTCGTCGTGTTGGTGGAGGTCTGTGCAACCGCGCCGGTCGCGACGAGCGTTGCAATTGCAGTGGTCGCCAAAAGATTGCGGAACATGTTAAGCTCTCCGTGTGCAGTGTTTCTGTACAGGCCACGCTCTGACCCAAACTTGCCAGGGCGGATCGGTGCGTGGCCGATTGCACCCTTAAAACGCCTTGCCCCATTTCTTGTTCCCTGATTTTCCTGTTTCGCTCGCAATCTTCTTTTGGGAACCTTTTCTCCTGACCGCTTCTTCAGAACCAACCGCAGCGAAACCCTCAGGAAGCCTCCAATGCATGTTCTTGCAGTTCTCAACCGAAATGGAGGCACCCTCCGCAATCTCGACACCGATGCACTCGCCGAAGAGATGAAAAACATCTTTGAAGCTGCCGGCCACTCGATAGAGGTGAGGTGCTGCGCGGGTGCAGAGATCGTGCCGGTGATGGAGGATGCTGCAAAGGACGCGAGGGCAGACGTTCTGCTGGCTGGTGGCGGTGATGGCACGATCTCGCTTGCCGCCGGGCTTCTCGCACATTCGGGTAAGGCGCTCGCCATTCTGCCCGCGGGCACCATGAACCTCTTCGCCCGCAGCCTTGGCGTCCCGCAGGATCTGCACGAGGCCATGGAGGCGCTGGCCCAGGGGACGGTCAGAAAGGTCGACATCGCCAAAGCCGACGACACCTATTATGTCCACCAGCTGTCGATAGGCATGCACCCGCAACTGATCCGTCTTCGCGAGCGGATGGCATTCCGTTCCCGTATCGGCAAGATCATCGCTTCGGCGCGCGCCGCCTTTGTCACGATGGTAAGACCGCCTAAGCTGGAGCTTGAGCTCGTACTCCCCGAGGCAAAAATGCTCGCCACCACGTCCAGCCTGGCAGTGACGAACAATCTCTATGGCGAGGGTCAACGCCTGCCATTCACGGACAGGCCCGACGGCGGACAGCTCGGCATCTACATCACCCACGCCCGGACGCGGGGAGAAATGCTCCTCTTCTTCCTGAACATGGGTATTGGCCGCTGGCGCAAGAACGAGCAGGTGGCGATTCACCAATCCACCGAGGTAACGGTGCGTGTTCGCTCAAAGGTCCGGCGGTTCAAATGCGCTATCGATGGCGAGCTGAAACCGCTGCCAGCCGAGACCCGGATTGTGCTTCACCCGAAGGCGCTGCGTGTGCTGGCTCCAGAAAGCCCCGGCCAGCCTTCATAAAAAAACCCGGCCGGGGCAAACCGGCCGGGCAAGTCCTGGGAGAAGTTTTGCGCATCAATCAGAAATCAGCGCACGCAGCATCCAGAGCGCCTTTTCATGGAAGGTCAGCCTGGCTGTCAGCATGTCGGCGGTAACGAGATCGCCCTTCTCATCCGCCTTGGTGCCGATGTCGCGCATCTTGCGCACGGCTTCCTCATGGTCCTCCACCAGATCCTGCACCATCTCCAGCGCGGAACGGCCGGACGCACGAAGTTCAATCGACGTGTCCACACCCTTGCCGCTGAGGATGGGCGCATGGTGACCCAGCGCACGCACACGTTCAGCAATGATGTCGGTGGCCTCGAACAGCGTGTTGTACTGCTCCTCGGTCAGCACGTGGATCGAATGGAACAGTGGGCCCACCACATTCCAGTGGTAAATATGTGTCTTGATCAAAAGCCGGTAGGTATCGACGAGTATCTCGGACAGACCGGCCGAAATTTCCTTCCTGTCCGCTTCGGAAAGGCCGATGTCCATTTTTTCGGAATGGACCTTCGGTTTAAGAACTTCAGCAGCTTCACTCATGAAAATCTCCATTGCAGGATTCTATGATTGTCGGGGTCGCGAACGTCACAGCTATTCGCTGACAGCGTCTTCCGCGGCAGGGAGCTCGACAGGCTGTTGCTCATCGAGCATCAGCCCGTAAACTTCGACACCCCACCAGACCAGCGCGCCGAGCAAAAGCCCGAAGACCAGCACCATTAGTACCGGAAAGCCACGGCGGCCCTGACGCGCATTCTCAGAGGGTATGGATTTCACCTTGTCGGGCATCTGATATGCTCCTTCTCTTTGCCGGACCCCAATGCGACAGCCGTGCGAGAGTTCCATGATCGCTCCCTTTCGAGGGCGATGCCCAAGGCGCTATTCCTGTTCGGCGTCTTCACCGGTGCCGGCATTCTCTCGATAGATCGCGTAGCCGGCGACAGCCAGGACAGGCAGCGCCAGAGCGCCGAGCCCACCTGTTCGCGAGATCAGGGCCGGCAGCAATGTGAGAGCGGCGGTGCCCGCGAGCATGCCGGCATCCGAAGCGCGCCGACGCCGGGCCCGGCGCAACTGGATCCGCCGCCAGACACTCAGCCCCAGAAGGACAACCGCTCCCATCGCCGAAAACGCCACACCGAAACCGAGCGCTGCCTCGACGGCGCCCCAGCGCTGTGAAGCAGCGATATAGCCGGCCAGAACGAGGAAGCCAAAGCCGAACAGGGCAAGCCCCGCTGCCAGCGCGCAGAAGGCGGAGGCAAACTTGAGACGCCTCGCCATGCCGGACAACTCCCCGGCGGCC
The DNA here is from genome assembly GCF_040819555.1 of Nitratireductor sp. GISD-1A_MAKvit. Classification (GTDB taxonomy): domain Bacteria; phylum Pseudomonadota; class Alphaproteobacteria; order Rhizobiales; family Rhizobiaceae; genus Nitratireductor. Next base: position 689,944 of record NZ_CP161920.1, on the reverse strand, counting down.
ACGGAGGCGAAAAGTCTTGCCAACATGACGCGTCCTAGCGACGGGTCGCGAATGCAAGCAGGAACCCTGCCCCCACCGCGAGCGCCAGCGTGCTGATGGGCCGCTCCCTTACCGTTCGCGCCAGTTCACGCTCCAGATCGTTGGTGGTGTCCTTAACGCTGTTGAGAGCAGCCTCACCCTGCCCGCGCAGCTGTTCAAGACGCTCACCGGCGGCCTTTCGCGCGGCATCGCCAGACTGCCCGCCCATCGCCTTCAGATGATCCACCAGGCTCGACATGTCGGCACGCAGTTGCTGAATGTCCTTTTCAAGATCACTGACGGTGACGCCGTCATTCTTGTCGGCTCGTGCAGGCTTTGTCGTGGTCGCCATTTCGCATTCTCCATTGTTGTGCTCACAGGCCAACGCGAAACGGCACATGAAGTTCCTTGCCAAAGGAACCAAACGCGCCATGAGGGGCTTTCCACTCAAACACAAAGTGGAAAACTCATGAACCAGCCGGTCGAGAGACACCAACGCAAGAGATCACACATCATGACAACGGAGGCCGCTCTGCGCTACGCCGCACAGTCCGCGATCCTCCTTCTGGGACTGCTTGCATTGTTGGTGATGCTGCATCAGGGCCGGTTTCTCCTCGCCCCCATGTCGCTTGCAGTGTTTATCGGCCTTATGCTTGGCCCGATCGCGACGCGACTGGAGCGTCTCGGTGTCTGGCCGGCATTCGCAGCGGTTGCCGTGGTTCTCATCTTCATAATTCTGGTGGGTGGATTTCTGACCGCAATTGCAGCTCCCCTGACCACCTGGGCCGACCGCATCCCCCAGATCTGGAGTGAACTGCAGCTGCAACTTTCCAACCTTCGCCAGCCGCTCAACACGATCAAGGACCTGCAGGAGCAGATACGCTCCGTCACCGGAGGCGCCAGTGTCACTGTGGCCGTCAAAGAAGACACGACCGTGGAAAGCGTGGCCGTTCTGGCTCCATCTCTTCTGGCGCAACTGCTGATTTTCTTTGCCAGCCTCTACTTCTTCATCGCGACACGCCACGAAACACGCGCGGCAATCCTGAGGCTTTGCTTCAATCGCCGGCTGCGGTGGCGTGTGGCCCACATCTTCCGGGACGTGGAAAACGCGGTTTCGGACTACCTTCTGTCGATCACGATCATCAACATCGGTCTGGGCGTCGCAGTCAGCATCGCGCTCTGGTTCCTCGGGGTGCCCTCACCCGCCCTCTGGGGAGCGATGGCAACCCTGCTGAATTTCGTGATTTACATCGGCCCTGCGGTGATGGCCTGCATTCTCCTTGCGGTGGGCCTCGCCACATTCGACACGCTGACAGCCAGTTTCATACCTCCGCTCGCCTATCTCGCGTTCAACGCGACCGAGGCACAGTTCGTGACGCCGACGGTGATCGGCAGGCGCATGACACTCAATCCGTTCATCGTGTTTCTGGCGATCGCTTTCTGGCTCTGGATGTGGGGACCCGTGGGCGGGTTCATCGCGATTCCGGCATTGCTGACAATCTACGCGGTGGCGGGAAACATCATCCCCGGGATCGAACCGCCCGCCGCTTCAGGAAGCTCCACACAAAAGCGTTACCGACAACCGCGGAGACCTATAGAAAAGGCCGCTTCGCCGATGAGCCGCTCATCCAGCCCGCCAGTTCGCCCAGTCCCTCCGGATTGAGTATCCGGCACCCGCCGTCTTCCCATTTCACATATTTCCGATCGACGAGACGGGCGATCGTCTTGTTGGTGTGCACCAGAGAGATGCCCAGTGTATCGGCAACATGCTGCTGCGTGAGTTCCAGCGTGCCATTCGACGAGAGACCGCTTTCCTTCGCTCGATCGAGAACAAATGCGAGAAGATACGCGACCTTCTCGACCGCCGTACGCCGGCCGACGGTCAAAAGGTGCTCATCGAGCATGCATTCCTCGCGCGAGGCCAGCCAGGTGATGTCATATGCAAGTCCGGGAAAACGCTCATAGAGGGTGAAAAGCTCTGCCTTTTCAAACACGCATAACTGCATGGGAGAAAGCGCCTCGACTGAATGCTGCATCTCGCCCATGAGACTGCCCTGAAGGCCAACCAGGTCGCCGGGCATCACGTAATTGACGATCTGGCGGCGTCCATCTTCAAGCAGCTTGTACCGAAAGCCCCAGCCAGACCGGACAGTGTAGAGATGCGGGTTATGGGCGCCTTCCACGAGCAGGGTTGCGCCGCGTCGCACCGCAAGATCACCCTTTTTGAAATGTTCGACAAAGGAAAGTTCGTCGGCTTCAAAAACGCGAAAGATCTCACGTTTGCGCAACGGACATTTGGCACATGACAGACTGCCTCTGGCGATATCCTGCTCTTTTGTCACAAGTCCCGTCCTCCCGGAATGTGAAAGCATTTTATCATTGGTTTTCTCAAAGTGTACGGGCATGTCTTTTTTTAATGACAATTAAGACAACTAATGAGAACTCGGAAAAGAGATATTCATCGGTTGAAGGAATGCCTGTTTGAAGAAAACACTTGATGGCGCACGCGTCCTTCTCGTGGAGGACGAAGCCCTCATCGCCATGAGCATCGAGGAGTTGTGCAGGGAGCATGGTGCCGAGGATGTGACTACGGTTTCGACATTCGAGGAGCTGGATCCGCAGGTTCTCGAAACACGCAGGATTTCGTCGGCTATCCTCGACATCAGGATCTCCGAAAACTGGACCGACGCGTTTGCCCGCCTTTTGCAAAGCCGGCGCATACCCTTTGTGTTTGCGACCGGATATGCCTCGAACCATCACATATTTGAAGGGTTCAGCGATATTCCGGTCGTCGAGAAACCCTACAAGGACAGCGATCTCATCGAAGCCCTGACAAGGGCAATGACCGCCAGTTCCTCACAGCGCCCCGAGAGTGCACCACAACAGGAACATGCGCGAGGCGGCGGCTCCTTCGATCACCAAGACCAAGAGCGTTGACAGACACCGGCATTGTTCATTTTCTGCGAAAGCGGTTTCAGGCAGGGAAGACACTGTTGGTGATCTGGGCGGAGATCGCATCCGGCCCGAATTCATTTTCGCCGGAAATCTCCAGTATTTCCTGTAACCGGGTGCGGGCGCGGCTGACCCGGCTCTTGATCGTGCCAACCGCACAACCGCAAATCTCGGCAGCTTCCTCGTAGGAAAATCCGGATGCTCCGATCAGTATGATCGCTTCGCGCTGATCTTCAGGCAATTGTTCGAGCGCACGACGGAAATCCTTCAGGTCAGCCGACCCTTCCTGCGCGGGATGAACGGAAAGGCGTCCGGTAATGGCACCGTCGCTGTCTTCCACCTCGCGTTTGCGCTTGCGCATCTGCGAATAGAACTCATTGCGCAGGATCGTGAAGAGCCACGCCTTCAGATTGGTTCCGGGCTGGTAGCTTGCCTGCTTGTCCCAGGCCTTGACGAGCGCCTCCTGTACGAGATCGTCGGCTCGGTCGGTGTTTTTCGAAAGAGAAACCGCAAACGCCCTCAGACTGGGCACCGCAGCCAGAAGATCATCGCGAAAGCCGGGATACACACTCATGGAATCAATCCTTGTTTCCGGCCGTGCCGGCACCGCTTTTTTGTTCGAGCTGGCTCAAAAGGTCGCTGAAGCGGTCCGGAATCTCTTCCCCGATCAAATCGTCGTAATATTGTCTGAGTTTGCGCCCGATCTCGGAGTTTGCACCAAGGGGATCGTCATTTTTATCGCGCCTTCCGGCGCTCTTGCGCGTGTCTGGCTTGCCGTAATTCATGCGTGATTTTCATCCATAAAGTCGTTCTCCCAGTGGCTCCACCTCCGCCCAGGAAAGCAAGCCATCTCACTTTTGTCTTAGTCTTAACGCGTCCAGCCGGAAATCGTTCCGCAAGTGTGGAACATTTTCGCAGCCCGGGCGTTTGGAACTTCATAGTCGCAGTTTTGTATTATTGCTAAGTCACGAGGGAGACCTGAAATCCATGACATTGTCAGCGCGTATCGCCCCGCATCTGCCGTATCTGAGGCGATTCTCCAGAGCCGTTTCCGGTTCCCAATCAAGCGGTGACGCCCTGGTGGCCGCAACACTTGAAGCGTTGATTGCGGATACGAGCATCTTTCCCGAAGCTTCAACCGACAAGATCGCTCTCTTCAGGCTGTTTACATCCCTGTTCGAGAGACTTGACATTCGCGTGCCCGACGATGCGCCGGCATCCGCATGGGAACAGCGCGCCCGCAACAATCTGTCTTCTCTTGCACCGCGCCCACGACAGGCATTCCTGCTGGTGGCAGTCGAGAATTTCCGCCCCGAAGAGGCCGCGGAAATTCTGGAGACGGACGATCAGGGCATCAATGCCATGCTGCGTGAAGCGAGCGAGGAAATCTCGCGCCAGGTCGCAACCGACATCATGATCATCGAGGATGAGCCGCTCATCGCGATGGACATTGAGGAGATGGTGGAAAGTCTCGGCCACCGCGTGGTCGGCACCGCACGCACCCACAAACAGGCGGTGGAGATGTTCTCCAGCACCCGTCCCAAGATGGTGCTTGCCGACATTCAGCTTGCGGACGGCAGCTCCGGACTCGATGCGGTCAACGAAATTCTCGAATCTTCGGCCGTTCCGGTCATATTCATCACCGCCTTCCCCGAGCGGCTCTTGACCGGCGAACGCCCCGAACCGACATTTCTCGTCACCAAGCCTTTCAGTCCGGAGATGGTCAAGGCGCTTATCAGCCAGGCCCTGTTCTTCGACCATCAGGCACAGGCAGCCGCCTGACGGTTGTTTCAAAAACGCGTTTTGCAAAGGTCGCCTCCGGGCGGCCTTTTTCTTTGCAGGCTGCAGAAAACCGCCTCACTGAATCGTGGGTGAGCGGCTTTCCCGCGGAACCATTATGGCAGGCGCACGTTTAGCAGAAACAACTAAACGGAGAGAGAGAATGCTTTACTGGGCCCTTGTTTTTCTGGTTGTCGCGCTGGTTGCCGGTGCGCTTGGTTTCGGCGGAATTGCCGGCGCTTCCACAGGCATCGCGCAGATTCTGTTCTACATCTTCCTCATTCTTCTGGTGGTGTCGCTGGTTATGGGTCTGATGCGCAGACGCGGGTAAACAACGGCCTGACAGAGGCGTGATTTCTCCGCGGCGGAGCTTCCATGGCATCCCCCGCGAAAGACAGGTGAAAGGAGAGAGCCATGGAACACATAGCTGCACTTCTTCTCATCGTCGGATGTTCGGGAGATATGGACCAGTGCCGTGAATTGCCGGCACCTGCCCCCATCTTTGAAACCCGGGAAGAATGCGAAGCGGAAAAGCGCTTCGCCTCCCGCGAGCTTGCTGCGGAAGCAGACCGCGTTCTGGCCACCTGCGTTTTTGTGGACCCGGCGCTGGTCTATGACGACGCGGTGCTTGAGTGGGACATCACAAGCGATGGCAGACTGACCGCTTCGCTTGAACGGCTGAACGACTATGCGATCGCGCAGAACGAACATGCGCCCCGCCTGCCGAACGAGCGGGCCATCGCGAAACAGTAACCACCACGAGCGTCAAAAACCCCGGTCCTGCCGGGGTTTTTCTTTTGTCTTCACGCTTCCCGGATAGCGTATCCGGCACCGCGAATGGTGCGGATCACATCGGGCAGGCGCCCCTGATTCACCGCCTTGCGCAGGCGGCCGACATGAACGTCGACCGTGCGCTCGTCGATATAGATCGTTTCGCCCCAGACATTGTCGAGCAACTGACTGCGTGAAAACACACGTCCTGGATGCTGCATCATGAATTCGAGAAGTCGAAACTCTGTCGGACCGAGGCGAATTTCGTTCTTGCGACGGTAGACGCGATGGGATTCCCGGTCGAGCACGATATCGCCAACCGAAAGCACCGTTGAAAGGACTTCCGGCTTCGCACGACGCAGCAGCGCCCGTACACGCGCGATGAATTCTGGCGTCGAAAACGGCTTCACAAGATAATCATCGGCACCGGTGGAAAGACCCCGCACCCGGTCGCTTTCCTCGCCACGTGCGGTAAGCATGATCACCGGCAGTCGTTCGGTTTCCGGTCGCATCCGCAAGCGGCGGCACAGCTCAATGCCGGAAACGGCAGGCACCATCCAGTCGAGGACCAGAAGATCGGGAACGTTTTCCTGCAGGCGGACCTCGGCTTCGTCCCCGCGCGAGATCATCTCGACCTGATAGCCTTCGGCCTCAAGATTGTATTTCAGAAGCACGCAAAGCGGTTCGTCGTCTTCAACGACCATGACCTTGGGGGCAATCATGGAAGGCATTCTCCTAGGGCAAGCGACGGTCGCCTAAGCGTCGGCGTCGACCGTCATCTGTGTTTCATCGAGCTTCGGCCTCTGGACCGGCAGCTGGGACCCCGTCACCACATAATAGGCATTTTCGGCGATATTCGTCACGTGGTCGCCAATGCGCTCCAGATTTTTCGCGCAGAAAAGGAGATGCGTGCACGACGTGATGTTGCGCGGATCTTCCATCATGTAGGTCAGCAATTCCCGGAAAACCGAGGTGTACTGGATGTCGATTTTCTCATCCTCGTCCCGAAGATGGATAAGCGCTTCCGCATTGCGCGCCACATAGTGCTCGACCACCGCATTGACCTGCTGCAGCACAAGGCCGGACATGGCGTCGATGGAGTGAGCGAGCGAACGCGGCGTTGCGCTCTGACCCACCGCGTTCACACGCTTTGCAATGTTCTTTGCCAGATCGCCGATGCGCTCCAGATCCGCCGCCATGCGAATGGCGCCCACGACGCTGCGCAGATCCTGCGCCATCGGCTGGCGCTTGGCGATCAGTGTTATGGCGCGCTCGTCGAGATCGCGCTGTTTGGCGTCCATGATCGTGTCGTCGGAGATGACCCGCTGCGCCAGCGCCGTATCGGAATTCAAAAGCGCATTGGTGGAGGCGCGGGTCATCGCACCGGAGAGATCGCCCATATCGCGGATGAGGCGGTCGATTTCACCGAGTTCCTCATCGAAGGAGCTGACTGTGTGCTCGCCCATGGTCTGGTTCCTTGTCTGTGCGTCAGCCGAAGCGACCGGTGATGTAATCCTGGGTGCGCTTGTCATCCGGATTGGTGAACATCTTGTCGGTGGGACCTTCCTCAACGAGATTGCCCAGATGGAACATGGCTGTGCGCTGCGACACGCGGGCGGCCTGCTGCATGGAGTGCGTCACGATGACGATCGTGTAGTTCTCACGCAGTTCGTCGATCAGTTCTTCCACCTTGGCGGTGGCAATGGGATCGAGCGCCGAGCAGGGTTCGTCCATCAAGATCACCTCGGGCGAAACCGCAATGGCGCGCGCGATGCACAAACGCTGCTGCTGGCCACCGGAAAGGGCCGGTGCCGGGTTCATGCAGGCGATCTTTCACCTCATTGAAAAGCCCCGCCTTCTGCAGGCTGGACTCCACCACCTCGTCCAGCGCGCTCTTGGAAGAGACCAGGCCGTGAATACGCGGCCCATAGGCGATGTTCTCGTAAATCGACTTGGGGAACGGGTTCGGTTTCTGAAACACCATGCCCACGCGGGCGCGCAGTTCAACCACGTCGACTTTCGGATCGTAGATGTCCTGCCCGTCCAGCGTGATCTCGCCTTCCACCCGGCAGATGTCGATCGTGTCGTTCATCCGGTTGAGGCAGCGCAGAAAGGTGGACTTGCCACAGCCCGAAGGGCCGATGAGCGCCGTCACCTGCTTCTGTCTGACGTTGAGATCGACATCGAAAAGCGCCTGCTTCTCGCCGTAGAAAACCCGGACCTTCGATCCACGCATTTTCACGGGCAAGTCCTCAGTCCTGTTCTGCAGCGTTTCTTCCACTGCCGCGTCCGTCAACATGTTCATTTCTCCTACTCCGTTACCAGCGGCGTTCGAAACGCTTGCGCAAGACAACCGCAACGGCGTTCATCAAAATCAGGAAGCCCAAAAGGATCAGGATTGCCGCAGAGGTTTTCTGCTGGAAAGCGGGCTCCGGAAAGTCGGCCCACATGAAAATCTGTACCGGCAGCACCGTCGCGGGCGAGGTGAACCCGCCGGGAATGTCCACGATGAAGGCAACCATGCCGATCATCAACAGCGGAGCCGTTTCCCCCAGCGCCTGTGCCATGCCGATGATCGTGCCTGTCAGAATGCCGGGCATTGCCAGCGGCAGAACATGATGGAACACGGTCTGGATCTTCGAGGCACCGACGCCGAGAGCGGCCTCGCGGATAGACGGCGGCACCGCACGCAGCGCGGCGCGCGAGGCGATGATGATCGTGGGCAGGGTCATCAGCGCCAGCACCATGCCACCCACCAGCGGTGCCGAGCGTGGCAGGTTGAACCAGTTGAGGAAAACAGCAAGACCGAGCAGACCGAACACGATTGAGGGGACGGCCGCCAGATTGTTGATGTTCACTTCGATAAAACCGGTCAAGCGGTTCTTCGGAGCGAATTCCTCAAGATAGATCGCCGCTGCGACGCCGATGGGAAAGGAAAGCGCCAGGGTGACGAGCATGGTCAATGCAGAGCCGACAACCGCCCCCCATATGCCGGCCATTTCCGCTTCGCGGCTTGCTCCGCCAAAGAAAAACTGCGTGTTCCATGCACTGGCTGTCCGGCCATCCGCTCGGAGCTGGTCGATCCAGACGATCTCACGATCGGAGATCTTGCGTTCACCTTCGGGTGTCGCGATGACCCGCAAACGAACAGGCCCCGCTTCATCTTTCGCAACCGGTGCCAGAACCGACCCGCGGGCAGTCACGCCACCATCGACATCAGGCATCACTTCGGCAAGCTTGACCGCGCCCTCTCCAAGATAGGCGATCAGCGAGGCAGCCCCCGTGGTGAGGCGCAGCGTTCCCCCATCCTCTTCAAGTCCACCGGCTTCCCTGGCGAACTCCAGAAGTCTGTCATCGGAGAAGTGCAGCGTCGCATCGTCGCCGTCCAGTGTCACCCTGTCGGGGGCCACGAGCGCCGTCTCTGTGCTGTCGGCGGCGAGCAGTCCCTTCAGGTAGAGATCGGCGAAATCATCCATCGGCAGCGCATGTTCCACGGTGCCGCCCGGGGTGAGGCTGCCAGCCTGAAGAGCCTGACGCAGAAGTGTGGGCGCGCCGCTGGAAATGAGACCGCGAACCTGCCTGCGCTCCTGCCGGCCCTCGACATTCGGAAACAGGGACAGCAGCGCATCGTTGATGATCGTGTCGTAATTGTTGCCCGTCAGATTGTCGGGGTCGACACGCTCTGCCGAAAGGTCCAGCGAAAGGGTCAGCTCATTGGCGTGAAAGGCCGGGAAAGCCTTGAACACGATGGTCGAAAGCAGAAGGAGCAGGAAGAAGCCCGACAGGACCACGGCCCCCGCGCCCAGCCACTTGAACCTGGTTTCGGCGGCGTAGCGCTTGCGCAGACGGGCACGCGCTTCATCATTCGTATGCTGATTGTTCTGCGGCTCCACACCGCTGGCAAGCGTATCAGTCATATTGCTCTCGATATTTCCTCACCACACTCAGGGCGATGATGTTGAGGGCGAGTGTCACGCAGAACAGAACCAGCCCAAGGGCAAACGCGGCCAGTGTCTTCGCGCTGTCGAACTCCTGGTCGCCAACGAGCAGCGTAACGATCTGAACGGTCACGGTGGTCACCGCTTCCAGTGGATTGATGGTCAGATTGGCGGCCAGACCGGCAGCCATGACGACGATCATGGTCTCGCCGATGGCGCGGCTGATGGCCAGCATCAGGGCCGAGACGATGCCGGGCAGTGCTGCCGGGAGGACCACCTTGCGGATGGTCTCCGACTTGGTCGCACCCAGACCCGCAGAACCATCGCGCAGGGATTGCGGAACCGCGTTGATCACGTCATCGGAAAGCGACGACACGAAGGGGATGATCATGATCCCCATCACGATGCCGGCCGCAAGTGCCGATTCCGACGCGACGCTCAAACCCAGAACCTGCCCGAAATCGCGAAAGAACGGCGCCACGGTCAAGGCGGCAAAGAAGCCGTAAACCACGGTCGGGATGCCGGCCAGGATTTCCAGCATCGGCTTGGCGACGGATCGCACCTGTTTCGACGCGTAGTCGGACAGATAGATTGCCGACATGAGCCCGACGGGCGCTACAACGAGCATCGCGATGAACGTGATGAGCATCGTGCCGACGAAAAGCGGTACCGCACCAAAAATGTCGGGATTGACCTCACCGGCCTCCTGCCCCGCGCCGGTAAAGGCGCTCTGAGGGCTCCAGTGAGTGCCGAAAAGGAACTTGTAGAACGGCACCTGCTGGAAAAAGCGCAGCGATTCAAAGATGAGAGACAGGACAATGCCCAGCGTCGTCAGGATCGCGACGACGGAGCACAGGATCAGGAACAGGCGAACCACCCGCTCTACAACGTGGCGGGCGCGAAACTGCGGCGTGATGCGGCGATGACCCCAGAAAAAACCAAGCGCGGCCACTAACGCAACAAGCCCGGTGGCAAGCCATTCGCTCTGTGTGCGAAGACTGGCGAAATGCTCTGCGGCGGCCTCCTTCGCCTCGTTCGGGAAGCCGGCAATACCACCGAAGGCAAGCGCACGCGCATCGCGCAGAAACGCCTGTTTTTCGGGAAGGTTCATGCTTGCAAGCTGTTCTGAAAAGCGCCCCTCGACGATCGAGGTTTCAAGTCCCGGCGTAACAATGCTCCATGAAAGGAGCAGGAGGAGCGCCGGCGCGGCGGAGATCAGAGCCAGAAACAGTCCATGTTGACTGGGAAGAGAGTGAAGCGCGGACGTCTTTCCGTCGACGCTTGCAAGCGAACGGCCGCGGCCGAGAGTATAGGCCACGGCGGCAAGCACCAGCAGCGCGATGACGACATATGTAATCATACTAGCCTCGAAGGTCGGGTACGGTCAGAGCTGCCGCAACCCGTCGGATCCCCATCCAGGCGCGATTGCGCAGGATCCCCGGAACCGGAGGACCCAGCCGCCAGGGCGGCCGGGTCAAAACTGGCTCTATCAGGAGCCCATGCCCTTGAGAGCCTGGGCGTCTTCGGCCTGCTTTGCGCGGGCATCGTCCGGAAGCGGGATGAGACCCTTGTCGGCAAGATAGCCCTCGGGGCCCCAGGCCGTGTCGGAAGTGTATTCCTTGATGAACTCGGCCATGCCCGGGATCGCCCCGACATGCTCTTTTTTCGCGTAAACGAAGAGCGAGCGGGAGACACCATATTCACCGTCGGCGATCGCATCGAAAGTCGGAGCGACACCACCAATGGTCGAGCCCTGCAGCTTGTCGGCGTTCTGATCGAGGAAGGAGAAGCCGAAGATGCCAAAGGCATCCGGGTTGGCTTCCAGCTTCTGAACAATCAGATTGTCGTTTTCGCCAGCTTCCACATAGGCACCGTCTTCACGGATTTCCGTGCAGCCGTCAGCTGCCTCGATGGCTTCCGGGCAGGCTTCTTCCATGACCAGCTCGACGAATGCGTCGCGCGTGCCGGAGGTCGGGGGCGGGCCGAGAACCTCGATCTTGGTGTTGGGCAGACCGGCATCGATGTCGGACCAGTTGGTGTGCGGGTTGGCAACAACCTTGCCGTCCACTTCGACGTTTTTGGCGAGAGCAGCAAAAATCTGCTCCTTGGTCAGGTCGATCTGCTTGGCAGCCTTGGAGTTGGAAAGGACGATGCCGTCAAAGCCAACCTTGATCTCGACCGGCGTCACGCCATTCGCCTTGCAGGTCTCCAGTTCGGAGTCCTTGATGGGACGCGACGCGTTTGTGAAATCGGGGTGGCTTTCGCCAACGCCAGCGCAAAAAAGTTTCATGCCGCCGCCGGTACCGGTCGATTCGACCACCGGGGTCTGGAACGCACCGCTCTGGCCAAAGCGCTCGGCAACAGCCGTGGTGAAAGGAAAGACGGTGGAAGAACCGACAACCCGGATCTGGTCGCGTGCAGCAGCCGCACCAACCGCGCCCGCAAGGGCGATCGTGGCCGCCGAAGCGGTAAGAAGGAATTTTTTCACTGGAGACAGCTCCCTGTTCGGAATTCGATCAGACGCCCTGCCGGCGTCGAGGAGCGGGATAACAAGTCTGTGTAACAGTTCCATGACACTTCCGTGTCAGCCCTGTTACGACCCCGTCGCGGGGGATTTTGGGCTGCAGGAACGAGAGAGCCCCAGTCCTGAATGCCCGGTTGCCGGCAAGGGCAGGCGAGAAATGGGGTTTTCGGCTCACTCGGGCCCTTTCGGCCTTACGAGCGACAGGAGCATGGAAGTAAAGTTCAAAAAGCCGGGCGGGGGAAAAACCACTGAAAATGGCAAATCACACTTGGCTGGGTTAAAAACCCGGATAGATCCTGTTGGGGCTCGTTTGGATCACCCATGGCCCGCGGACCTCCTCCCGCCCGGAAAGAACTGGTCATTGTCGACCGGTTTCCGCAACTTTAATGAGAACAGTTTCAAGTCTAAATGGTGCGATCACGCCAGTACCCTCGGATCACAGGAAAATAGCCAGAACAGCTTATTTCTCAAGCAAGTAAGATCAATTGCTCGATTTTCTCACAATTGAACTCTGGAATGACAATCTCACCCAGGAGTTGATTTTCTCCAAAAGTGCCTGTGGGCTGATGGGTTTGGACAGATAATCATCCATACCCGCCTCCACGCACAGTTCCCGATCCCCCTTCAGGGCATGAGCGGTAACGCCGATGATCGGCACGCGGGAAGCGCCGCTCCTCTCGATACGGCGAATCTCCCTGGTGGCCTCGAGACCGTTCATCACCGGCATCGAAACATCCATGAGGATCAGACGCGGATTGCTGCGTTGGTATTCCGACACGGCTAGCCGGCCATTTTCGACAATCCTGAACCGCATACCCGCTTCGTTGAGGATCTGCCGGAAAACAAGCTGGTTCACCTCATTGTCTTCCGCAACAAGAATGTCGACTCCGTAAGGGTCTTCAGCCTCATGGTCCGGTGCGGCAGGCGCAGGCTCCACAGGCACCACCGCTTCCCCGCCTGTCGGGCCCGTATCCAGCCCGGCGGCATCAAGCTGCGGGGAGGTGCGCACACCCGGTGCCTGCACGGCTCCGGTGATTGCGTGAAGCAGCGCAGAAGAGCGCGCCGGCTTTATCAGATGCGACGCGATGGAAAGGTCGCGGGCGCCAAAACCCGAAAGGGACTGGTCAACCGATGTCAGCAGGACCACCGGAACATCCGCGATTTCGGGCTCCGCCCGGACCGCCTCGACCATCTCCAGCCCGTTCATTCCCGGCATCTGATAGTCCACCACCATACAGTCCACCGGCAATCCCAGCCGGGCGGCAAGACGCAGCACCTCCAGCCCCTCATGCGCATCGCGCGCAACGCAGGCGTCCAGCCCCCAGTGCTGCATCTGTTCATGCAGGATCATTCGATTGACCGCATTGTCATCCACCACCAGAATCCGCGCATTTGAAATCTCGGTCGGTGCAAGCGGCTGAGGTTCGGCCCCGGCGGCCTTGGGCAGAGTGAGCGTAAACCAGAACGTGGACCCGCGCCCTTCTACGCTCTCGACACCGATCTCGCCATTCATCAGCTCGACAAGTCGCGAGGTGATCGCGAGGCCAAGGCCCGTTCCTTCATGACGCCGCGTGGACGAGGAGTCCGCCTGGCTGAACTTGTCGAAGACCAGATGCAGCTTGTCTCTCGGGATACCGATACCCGTGTCGGTCACGCTGAACTGGAGCGCCAGCTGCCCGCTCTCCAGGTCACGGCCGCTCACATTGACCAGCACATGGCCCGTTTCGGTAAACTTGACTGCATTTCCGACCAGATTTGTGAGTATCTGGCGAATTCGGCCCACATCGCCCACGACAGCCCGCGTGATTGCCGGATCGACCCGAACAATCAGTTCCAGATCCTTCTCTTTCGCTCGCGAAGACATGAGCGTCACCACATCGCCCACCGCCTCACCGAGATAGAATGGCTCGGCATCCAGCACGATGTGGCCTGCGTCGATCTTCGAGAAATCGAGAATGTCGTTGATGATCGTGAGCAGCGCATTGCCGGATTTCAGGATAATGTCGGCAAATGTTTTCTGTTTGGCGGTAAGCTCCGTTTTCGCCAAAAGCTCGGCCATGCCGAGCACCCCGTTCATCGGGGTGCGTATCTCGTGGCTCATATTGGCCAGAAATTCGGACTTCGCGCGGTCTGCAAGGATTGCCTCTTCACGTGCGGCGTCCAGCTCGGCCTCACGCTGCTTGAGTTCGGTGATGTCCACCCTCACGCCCACGAACGTGCCGTCTTCGGTGCGCGTATCGATCGCCTTGAACCAGCGTCCATTGGCGTGACTCCGCTCGAAAACACGGTGCCGCATCTGGTAGGATTGCAGATAGGCGGCAATCCAGGCCTCGCGGTCTGTGTCATAAAGCGCATCGACCTGCGGATCGCCGCTCTGACGGAAATAGCCTGCATCATGCGCCAGTTCGACTGCATCACGCAGACATTTCCCCGGCTGCATGGCCGGCTGCATCGCAGGCAGAGCTTCCTGCAGTTTCCGGTTGGCCAGAACGTAGCGATCGTCCTTGTCGTAGATGACAACGCCTGCGGGAAGCGATTCCAGCACCTCGGAAAGCTGACGATGCGCGTTCTCGGCATCTTTTTCCCGCTTGCGGACATCCGAAATGTCGAACAGCGCGCCCACCAGATATGGCGTCCCGCTTGCTGTCTCCACACGATGCTTGCGCACCTTGCGATACTGGCCGATGCCCGGAAGCTCGAAATCCTCCTCGCCTTCAAAGTCTTCATGCGTAGCGAGCACCCGGCGCTCGCCGGCTTCGAACTCTTCGGCGAGACCGGAAAAATCGAAATCGGTCACGCGGCGCCCAACGATCTCGCAAACCTCCGATCCGATCGTTTTCTTGAACGCCCTGTTGGCGAGCACGAAACGAAGGTCCTGATCTTTCGCGAAGACCGGATTGGGCAGCTGGTCGAGTATGGCTTCAGCGAGTTTGGCTTTTTCAAGCGCCTCTGCGAGGGCCGTCTCATGGCGCTTCAGCTTGGTGATATCGGTGCAGATGCCAATCGTTCCACCGTCGGCGATACGCTTCTCGCGGTGCATGATCCAGCGTCCGTCGTTGAAGCGAATGACGCTCTCGAAGTCTTCTCCACTGCGACGGAGGGTGAGGATCTGACGCAGCCATTCCTCCGAGTGCAGATCGTCCGTCGACCAGACGCCCCGCTCGATGCCAGCCCGCAGCAATTCTTCAAAGGACGTGCCGGGACAAATGACATCCTCAAGTCCCGCATACATCTCGGTCATCGCCTGATTGCTGAGCACGAGCCGATCGTCGGCATCGTAATAGCAAAAGGCTTCGCGAGTAACATCCAGCGCTGTCATCAGCCTGGTGAGATGGCCACTGCCGCCGGTCAATTGTGTTGAATCCACGCCCTCAGCACCTTCACGGCGGCTGAGATACTCCATCATCGGTGTGGCATCATGGCCGATGCCGCGATAGCCCATGAAGCGGTTTTGCCCATCGAAACGGGGAAAACCGGACACGGAAATCCAGCGGCCTTTCCCGGCTCCCCCATCGAGATCATAGATGAACTGACGAAACGGTTTGCGCGCGGCAAGCAGCGCCTCATGGGCCTCCACATCGCCGATCGGGTGAAACGCATTTCTCGCCAGCGTAATGCGGGATCGTCCGATAAACCGCTCGCGGGGAAGTCCGGTGACCGTTTCGAAGCCTTGCGAAATCCAGGTCAGCCTGTGCTGTGCGTCAGCCTCCCACACCCATCCGGATGCAGACTGCAACAGTTCGGCCAGTTCACCTTCGGAAAACCGCACTCCAACATCTGAGTCCCTGACGGTCCCCAAACTCTCCGCTCCCTCAAGGCACAATACGAGCCCTCTCGTGACCACAAGTCTCGTGGTCAGTGTGCTGTCCAAGGCTTAACGATTCGCAAAGCATAGAACAAATTCGCCACCGCATATTTGCAAGTGGAGCTTGCCTGTCACTGGATTGTAACAGCGAGGACCACTCGGCATCTTGAAGACAATCGAAGGGAAATGGCACTCCCAAGGGGACTCGAACCCCTGTTTCCGCCGTGAGAGGGCGGCGTCCTAGACCGCTAGACGATGGGAGCGCAGCGATTGCGGCGATATAAGCGCGTTCGCCGGCAAATGCAACAGCGTTGCAACGACTTTATGAAATTGCCTGAAACGTTCTTAGCGAAAGTCGCAGGCTTTGCGGGAAAACGGAGTTGTAGCGCTGCCACGGGCTCCCGCGTTCACGCCCCAATGAGCCGTCGCCGGCTCAGGGTCTGAGCTCGATGCGCGCAGCCATCGTCCCGCTTGCAACATCGAAAATCCGAAGTTCCTCGCGCCCGCCGGCATAACGCAAGTGAAGCGACACCCGCGTGCCATCCAGTGCCTGAGACACCACACGGGCACCATCGGGCAGCTCAATGGTGCTTTCCGTTGCATCGCCCGGGATCATCACCATTTCAGCCGGTTCTTCCGGCCTATCCTTCAGCGTCTTGTAGACAAAGGCCAGCACGACCGCCATAACCGCTGCGAACAGTATGGCCAGGTTGATAGCCATGAAGCGAACCATCTTGCGGCGCACACGCTCTGCTGCCGGATCAAGCGCATCCTGCTCCGCATCTTCCTGTTCTTCTGGCCTGACCATGTCTCACCGATTTTTTGAAAGCATTTCCAATGGGTGCCCCTGATAACGAAGACCAGAACGCTTGGGAAGCCGCAGCAACGCGCAAAACGTTCTGTGTGGATGGCGACGGCGCGGGCCAGCGTCTTGATCGCTGGCTTTCGGAGGTGATTGGCGCGTCGCTTTCACGCAGCCGCATCCAGTCGCTCATCCGTTCGGGATCGGTGATGGGAGAAGGCAGGGCCATCGTCGAACCCCGGCACAGGATCGCTGAAGGAGAGACCTACACACTGACCGTGCCGCAGGCCGAGCCAGCCGAACCGGAACCGGAGGCCATCCCCCTCGACATCCTGTATGAAGACGAAGCGCTCGTCGTCGTGAACAAGCCCGCGGGGCTTGTGGTCCACCCTGCTCCTGGAAACTGGTCGGGCACGCTGGTCAATGCGCTTCTGCATCATTGCGGCTCCTCGCTGTCGGGCATTGGCGGGGTGAAACGGCCCGGCATCGTGCATCGGCTTGATCGCGACACGAGCGGGGTCATGGTGGTCGCGAAAACCGACAATGCGCACCGGCTGCTTTCCGAAGCGTTTGCAGATCACGGTCGCAGCGGCGATCTGCAGCGTGCCTATGTTGCAGTCGTGTGGGGTTCGCCCGATCGCATGTCCGGCACGATAGACGCCCCGCTGGGGCGCCATGCCCAGAGCAGAACCCTGCGTGCGGTCGTGCCCGCAGGGCGGAGCGACGCGCGACACGCGGTCACACGCTATCAGGTTCGCAGGCGATATGGTGCCGACGGCGCGGGAAACGCATTTGCCGCCCAGGTGGAATGCAGGCTGGAAACCGGTCGCACACATCAGATTCGCGTCCATATGGCCCATATCGGCCACCCGCTGATCGGCGATCAGGACTATGCCCGCGCTTTTCGCACCAAGGTCAACCGCCTGCCGGAGGAGATACGCCCCATAGTTGCCGCTTTCCCGCGCCAGGCTCTTCATGCGCGGCTATTGGCATTTCGCCATCCCGAGAGCGGTGAACTGATGGAATTCGTTGCCGACCCGCCCTCTGACATGTCGGAATTGACAAGGGCTCTGGATATTTTGTAATATTCGGTACAATAATATTGTTCACCGTATGGTGACATTATGTTGACAGCAGAATGAAACTTTAACCGTCGGATTCCGTTCCTACATAGGATATGGTGCGATGCATCAAAGATGGTCGCACTGTCTCTCATCACCGCAAACGCCAGGCTTTGAAGGCGTCCCGGCGTGAGGGCATATCCGGCAAAGGAGGGTGCTTAAATGGCCCAGACATTACCCAGTATCGCTTCGGGCGAAGGTGGACTGACGCGCTATCTCGAAGAGATTCGGCGCTTCCCCATGCTGCAGCCCGAGGAAGAATACATGCTCGCGAAACGCTATTCGGAGCACGATGACACGCAGGCGGCCCCACAAGCTTGTGACCAGCCATCTTCGGCTCGTCGCCAAGATCGCCATGGGCTATCGCGGCTATGGATTGCCAATCGGCGAAGTCATTTCTGAAGGAAATGTCGGCCTGATGCAGGCCGTCAAGAAGTTCGAGCCCGAGCGTGGTTTCCGCCTCGCCACCTATGCAATGTGGTGGATCAAGGCCTCCATACAGGAGTACATTCTTCGTTCGTGGAGCCTTGTGAAAATGGGCACCACCGCGAACCAGAAGCGCCTGTTCTTCAATCTGCGCAAGGTGAAGAGCAAGATTCAGGCGCTTGATGATGGCGACCTCAATCCCGAGCAGGTTTCGGAAATCGCCACGCGCCTCAATGTCAGCGAAGAGGAGGTGATTTCCATGAATCGCCGTCTGTCCGGTGATGCCTCCCTCAATGCCCCTATCCGGGCGACGGAAGGTGAATCGGGCGAATGGCAGGACTGGCTTATGGACGAAAGCGAGAGCCAGGAGGATGTGCTCGCCGAACAGGACGAACTGGAAACCCGCCGCCAGATGCTTGGCGATGCCATGGCCGTTCTCAACGACCGTGAAAGGCGCATCTTCCAGGCGCGGCGCCTTTCAGAAGATCCGCTGACGCTGGAGGAGCTCTCCGGTGAGTTCGACATCAGCCGTGAACGGGTACGCCAGATCGAGGTCCGCGCCTTTGAAAAGGTGCAGGAAGCCGTCCAGAACTCCGCACGTGAGCAGGCCCTGGCTGCAAAGGCGCAGGCCGCCGAGGCTCATCGCCAGGCCGGCGCCTGAGGCAACAGCGAAACATCATCGCCCAGCACCGATAAACGCAAGAAACCGGCATCACTGCCGGTTTTTTGTTGATGTCCTTGCCCCAGGGCAATTGGGTCCTTGCCTCAAGGCGATTGCAATTCGCCCTCGGCTGCGGCGGGTCACCCGCTCGTGGCGTTCTGCCAGGCATTCAGGACATCGGTAAACACCTTGTCTCCGGGGATGCCCTTCTCGATCGTCATCAGTGCCCTGCGGCCCGACTTATAGACTACCGGGATATCGATCCAGCGCTGACGGCGAAGCAGCAGCATGTTGGTCTCGGTTTCGGCGGCACTGTCGCTCAGCGCCACGAGGAAGAACCCGTCCGCGATCTTGGCTGGAATGCCAAGCAGTGGATTTCCGGTGTCCTGTTCCGACCGCTTGAGCGAAACTCTCAGAACATTGTCGATGCCGCCACCTTCGAAATCGTCCGGTGTCAGGAAGATGATTTCCAGAATGTGGCTCGCCGGCAGGGATTCATCGGCATTGCGCCGAAGGGTCATCTTCAGCTGCAGGTTCTTTTCGGGGATTGTGGCCTCGGCCCTGATTGCCGGCTCCGGCGGCAGATCGTTTCCGGGTGATTCCTGAACCACGGACCAGACAACGCCGCCAATATCGGCAGAGCCCTGCGAAACGCTGGTGCGCTCTTCATAGAAGATCGCCTTCTGGCCCACAGGCACCGCATCGTCCGCAGACATGTCTTGCTGGCCGGTCTCCGGTTCAGCAGAACCCGACGTTGTCGCATCGCCACTTCCCGGAACCGTCGCGCGCGCGACCGATGTGCCCTCACCCAGTTCAGGCTGGCCTCCGGCCGGGCCTTCATCGACCTCACGCCCATCCGGCAGAAGCCGCTGGGTGAACTTGCGCACAGGCTGCGGATCTGCGGCAGGGGCCGCATCGCTCCCGCTGGAAGGATCGGCCGCATCGGATTCGTCCTGCGTGGCAGGGTCCTGCGCGTCATCGCCAGACGCCGTGTCACCGTCATCCGTTGCACCGCTTTCCGCTCCTTGCTCGAAATTCGCCAGCCTGGCCAGATCGTCCTTATAGAACCAGGCTCCCGCCGCCGCTGCCACGACGAAAAGCAAAGCCAGCACCACAACGAGACCGGAACCCGACTTGCGCCCACCTTCACGGTGAACCGACGGCGGAGGGGGGGGCGGGGTCTCCAGCGCTGGAGAGGCACCGGGAGCCGCATCCGGCTGTTTTCCGGCACGTGCAGTCTCTCCACCGCGCTCACTGGACTTGCCGTCTTCAGGGCGGGCAGCACCGGCACCGAATGGGTCCACTGCCTCATCCGCGGCGTTGTCAGAAGGCGCTTCCGGCGTCTTTACACCCGGATTGACGGGATCAACGTCAAGCTCGGCAAAGATCTGATCGAACTCATCCTGCCCAGCGTCTTCAGCTTGGGGCGGAGAGGCATATTCCGCCTCCACCTTCGCAACCGCGTCTTCGAGCAGCTTGCGCTGCCGGTTTGCCACGGTGGCGGATGGCGCCGGGTCCATCGCTGCGAGCCTGTTCTCGATCGTTGCCCGTGCTTTCTGATAAATCCGCTCGCGGGAGGCCGGCGTGTTTTCCGACAAGCCTTCGATCGTTTTCTTCAGAACCGCAGAAAAATCCGCCATACCTAATCAAACCTGTTTTACTTTTTGAACGCGCGGCCGCCCCCCGGTGCGCAAAGCAGTATTGCCAGCGAAATTAGTCCTGAAAAGGATCGGTCACAAGTATGGCGTCCTCGCGTTCGGGGCTGGTGGAGAGAATCGCCACCGGCGCACCGATCAATTCTTCCACGTGACGCACATATTTTACAGCCTGAGCCGGCAAATCGGTCCACTTGCGCGCACCCTTGGTTGTGCCCTTCCAGCCTTCCAGCGTCTCGTAGACGGGCTCAAGCCGTGCCTGCGCGCCCTGCCCTGCCGGAAGGTAATCGATCAGCTCGCCATCGAGCCTGTAGCCCGTGCAGATCTTGATTTCATCCATGCCGTCCAGAACATCGAGCTTGGTCAGCGCGATGCCGTTCATGCCGTTGGCCACAACCGCCTGACGCACCAGAACCGCATCGAACCAGCCGCAGCGGCGCTTGCGCCCCGTCACCGTGCCGAATTCATGACCACGTGTGCCAAGGAAATGGCCGACCTCATTGTCCTGCTCCGTGGGGAACGGGCCCTCGCCAACGCGGGTGGTGTAGGCCTTTGTGATGCCGAGCACATAATCGATCGAGCCCGGCCCAAGCCCCGACCCGGTGGCCGCCTGCCCTGCAATCGTGTTGGAAGACGTCACGAACGGATAGGTTCCATGATCGATGTCGAGCATGGTGCCCTGCGCGCCCTCGAACAGAATGCGCTGACCGGCCCGGCGCGCATCTTCAAGGATTTTCCAGACGCGGTCGACATAGGGAAGAATCTTGTCGGCGACCGACGTCAGCTCCTCCATGATCGCCTGGGGGGTCACTTCTTCATGCCCAAGACCACGACGCAGCGCATTGTGATGCGTGAGCAGGCGGTCGATCTTCATCGGCAGCGTGTCATGGTTGGCCAGATCCATGACGCGGATCGCGCGGCGACCAACCTTGTCTTCATAGGCCGGACCGATGCCGCGCCGCGTCGTGCCGATCTTGGTGCCCGAATTGGAAGCGGCATCCTCGCGGAAACCATCAAGCTCGCGGTGCAGCGACAGGATCAGCGCCGTGTTCTCGGCGATCTTCAGCCGATCGGGCGTCACCTCGACACCCTGCTCGGCAAGGCGGCCCATTTCCGCAACAAATGCATGCGGGTCGAAAACAACGCCATTGCCGATGACGGAGAGTTTTCCGGGGCGAACGACACCGGAGGGCAGCAGTGACAGCTTGTAGCTCACACCGTCGATGACGAGGGTATGCCCGGCATTGTGCCCGCCCTGAAAGCGCGCCACCACATCGGCGCGCTCCGACAGCCAGTCCACGATCTTGCCTTTGCCCTCGTCGCCCCACTGCGAGCCGACAACCACCACATTTGCCATGAAAACGTCCTTCCGGCGCACGTCCGGCGGGTCCCCCGCCTGGATGATTTAAGAAATCGAAACGCCTCTATAGAGCCTCAAGGCCCCGGTGGGAACCATCTGGCGCCACAGCGGCCTCATTTCCCTTCTGCAAAAGCGATCTTGTCGCACTTGACGGAAAAACCGGATCGGCGTAACTCCGTCCGTGGGCCACCTCTCCCCACCGAGAGGCGTGCTATCTGGAAGGATAGGATACATCATGAGCACACTCCCCACGCCGGACCTCCGTCCGGCCAATACGCATTTCTCCTCAGGTCCCTGCACAAAACGCCCCGGCTGGTCGCTCGACGCACTTGCCGACGCTCCCCTTGGACGGTCGCATCGCTCCTCCATCGGCAAGGCGAAACTGGCAGAGGCCATCGATCTTACCCGTGAAGTTCTGAAAGTTCCGGCCGATTACCGCATCGGCATCGTGCCCGCATCCGACACCGGCGCCGTGGAAATGGCGCTCTGGTCGCTGCTCGGTGAACGCGGCGTCGACATGGTTGCCTGGGAATCCTTCGGTGCCGGGTGGGTCACCGATGTCGTCAAGCAACTGAAACTCGACGATGTTCGCCGCATCGAGGCGGACTATGGCGATCTGCCGGACCTGACCTCCATCGATTTCGACCGCGACGTGGTGTTCACCTGGAACGGCACCACCTCCGGCGTGCGCGTGCCCGATGGCAATTTCATTCCCGCCAACCGCGCGGGCCCTGACCATCTGCGACGCCACATCGGCGGCTTTCGCGCAGCGCCTGCCCTTCGACAAGCTCGACGTGGTCACCTTCTCCTGGCAGAAAGTGCTGGGTGGCGAAGGCGCGCATGGTGTCATCATCCTCTCGCCGCGCGCGGTCGAACGGCTGGAAAGCTACACGCCCGCATGGCCGCTGCCAAAGATCTTCCGGCTGACCAAGGGCGGCAAGCTGATTGAGGGCATCTTCCGCGGCGAGACGATCAACACACCCTCCATGCTGTGCGTGGAAGACTATCTGGACGCGCTGAACTGGGCGAAATCCATTGGCGGCCTCGACGGTCTTGTTGCCCGCGCCAATGCGAATTTCGCCGTGATCGACGAGTTCGTGCGCAAGACACCGTGGGTCGACCATCTGGCAAAAGTGCCGGCCACGCGCTCCAACACATCGGTCTGCCTGTCGATCGTGGATCCCGAGATTGCCGCACTCGATGCGGGCGAACAGGCAGCCTTTGCCAAGGGCATGGTTTCTGCGCTGGCCAAAGAGAAGGTCGCTTTTGACATCGGCCATTATCGCGACGCGCCGTCAGGCCTGCGGATCTGGGCCGGCGCCACGGTTGAAGCCTCCGATCTGGAAGCCTTGATGCCCTGGCTCGACTGGGCGTTCCAGTCCCAGAAAGCGCATCTCAAGGCCGCGGCCTGACAACGAACTGCGGCTCCACAATCGGAGCCGCCTCCCCAATTCATTGTATTGAAACAGGAGGCCGCCATGGCGCCCCGCGTACTCGTATCCGACAAACTGTCGCCCACTGCCGTTCAGATCTTCAAGGATCGCGGCGTCGAAGTGGATTACCTGCCCGATCTGGGCAAGGACAAGGAAAAGCTGCTTTCCGTCATCGACCAGTATGACGGCCTTGCCATCCGCTCGGCCACCAAGGTCACCGAAAAGCTCATCAACAATGCCACCAATCTGAAAGTGGTGGGGCGCGCCGGCATCGGTGTGGACAATGTCGACATTCCGGCAGCATCGCGCCGCGGCATCATCGTGATGAACACGCCTTTCGGCAATTCCATCACCACGGCCGAGCACGCCATTGCCATGCTCTTTGCCGTCGCGCGTCAGATCCCGGAGGCGAACGCCTCCACCCATGCCGGCAAGTGGGAGAAGAACCGCTTCATGGGTGTCGAGATCACCGGCAAGACGCTGGGTGTGATCGGTTGCGGCAATATCGGCTCCGTGGTCGCCATGCGCGCCATCGGCCTGAAGATGCATGTGGTGGCCTTCGATCCGTTCCTTTCGGCAGAACGCGCCTCGGAACTGGGTGTCGAGAAGGTGGAACTCGACGAGCTTCTCAAGCGCGCCGACTTCATCACCCTCCACACGCCGCTGACGGACAAGACCCGAGGCGTGATCGACAAGGATGCCATCGCGAAGATGAAAAAGGGCGTGCGCATCATCAACTGCGCGCGCGGCGGGCTCGTGGTTGAGGCCGACCTCGTCGAAGGACTGAAATCCGGCAAGGTGGCGGGTGCCGGCATTGACGTGTTCGAGACGGAGCCGGCAACCGAAAACCCGCTCTTCAACATGCCAAACGTGGTCTGCACGCCGCATCTTGGCGCCTCCACCAGCGAAGCGCAGGAAAACGTCGCCATCCAGGTGGCGGAGCAGATGTCGGATTACCTGACCAAGGGTGCGGTCACGAACGCAATCAACATGCCTTCGATCAGCGCCGAGGAAGCCCCTCGCCTGAAACCCTTTATCAAGCTCGCGGAAGTGCTCGGTGCATTCGTCGGCCAGGTGACAGACGAGGCCATCGAGGAAGTGGAGATCCTGTTCGACGGCTCCACCACCGATATGAACCGCCGCGCGCTCATCAGTGCAGCGCTCGCCGGCCTGATCCGCCCGCAGGTGGCCGACGTCAACATGGTCTCCGCGCCGATCATGGCCAAGGAGCGCGGCATCATCCTGTCGGAGGTCAAGCGCGACAAGTCGGGCGTGTTCGACGGTTATATCAAGCTCACGGTGAAAACCTCCGAGAAGACCCGCACCATCGCCGGCACGGTGTTCTCCGATGGCAAGCCGCGCTTCATCCAGATCAAGGGCATCAATCTCGATGCCGAGGTCGGCCAGCACATGCTCTACACGACCAATTACGACGTGCCGGGCATTATCGGTCTTCTGGGCTCGATCTGCGCCAAGCACGAGGTCAACATCGCCAACTTCCAGTTGGGTCGAAACCGGCAGGGTGGCGATGCCATCGCGCTGCTCTACCTCGATGCGCCTTTCCCGCCGGAAGTCCTGCGGGAGCTGCGCGCAACCGACGTGATCCTTTCCGCCAAGCCGTTGTCCTTCGACGTGGCCGGCTAGGCGTCAGACAGTCCCGCGAAATTGCTATGCCGGCGTCATGCGCCGGCATTTTCCTGTCTGGACGCCAGTTTGCGGCCACCATGTTCGGCCAGCCATATCCCACCGAGCACCAGCACCAGCGCAACGGCGTGGTAGGTGAAGAAGGCTTCGCGCAGAATGATGATCGACAGCAGCGTCCCGAAGATCGGCACGAGATTGATGAACAGCCCGGCGCGGTTTCCGCCGATCAGCTCGTTGCCGCGAATGTAGAGCGTCTGCGCAAAGATCGATGGGAAGAGCGCCGCGTAGAAAACCACCGCCCACCCCTGCAGATCCGGTGCGATGAGGCGGTCTGTCGCGATCTCCCAGGCCACGAGGGGCAGGGACGCCAGAAGCGCGAAAAAGGAGAGCACGAACATCAGGCTCAGCCAGTGGATCTCCGGTTTCAATCGCAGTCCGACCGTGTAGCCCGCGTAAAGCAGCACCGCGACCAGCATGAGCGCATCACCGAAGTTCACATCCAGCTCCAGCAGGCGGGAAAACTCTCCATGACTTGCAACCAGCGCCACGCCGACCAGAGACAGGACGAAGCCCGCAAACTGCAGAACACTCACACGCTGGCGAAAGAGGACAAAATTGGCGACGAAGATGACCATCGGTACGGCGCCCTGTTCGATGGCGATGTTGATCGCCGAGGTGAACTGGGCCGAGCTGTAGAAGACGGCGTTGAATCCGGTAAAGCCAAGTGTGCCCAGAGCAGCCAGCAGAGGCAATTTCGGTCTGATCGCCGGCCAGTCACGCCGTAGATGTGGCCATGCGAACGCTGCAAGCAGCGCACAACCGATGATCCAGCGAAGCGTTGTCAGCATCATTGGCGATACATGGCCAACGGCCAGCCGGCCAGCCACGGCATTGCCGCCCCAGAAGAGGGTGGTCAGAAACAGTAAGACATAGGCTTGGCGGTACATCGGGTCACAGTCACAACAGCGATAGGTCCCGCCTGATAGAGCCTCCAGGCAGAATCGTAAATGCCAACACGCTCGATCAGTACCTTTCGTCCGGCGCAGGGAACCCGCCCGGTCCCATCCGGCAGTGCCGTTGCTTCCAGTCGATTCCCCGTTTCGGTGGCTCTCCGATTGTGCATGTTTCGACAAACATCGATTGCACTGCCGCGTCAGGCGTGGCAAATCGCCCTCCTATGCGCTCTTCTGGCGGGGCAGGAATCAAGGTTGAACGACAGGTCCGGATCATCAGGTGAGGGTGTGAGCCCCAGCAATCGGAGAGCCAGGCGCGTGTTTCAACGCGGCCCAGCCGAGGCCAGCCCCGATCTGGAAGATATCCTCCAGCATGGCGCTTCCCTGCGCAAACGGCGTCTGTTGCGAAACTTGCGCCCCATGCTTCCCGAGATTCTGGTCGCGGCGCTGCTGCAGTGCTGCGTCTACACGGCGTTCATCCTCAATGCCTCTCGCAGCGACTGGAACAATCTCGCGATTGTGTGCGCGGTTCTGTTCTCGCTGCCTTTCATCATAGGCTTCGCGCTCTTGGGCTTTCGCCGCCAGCGCAACACGTTCTCCATCGCAATTTTCGTCACTTTCGTCTGCTTCAACGTGGCCGTCGCGGTGCTTTCGGGGCTGCGCGTGCCGGTCAGTTACTCGGCGTTGCTCACCGCCTATCTGATTGCAACGATTGCCATGATCATTGCCAATCTCAGGCTGCACCGCTCACTTGAAGATCACGTCGCTCTGCTCGATTTCCCCAAGGCCCGGAAGGTCGCCGCCCGGCTTGCGGGGCATGTGGCCGTCATCACCGACAAAGCGGCGGATATCGGAGCCTATGACCGTCTGCTGATCGACACCGGAACGCACCACAATCCGGAGTGGTCGGCATTCATGACAAAAGCCTATATGGTCGGGGTCGACGTGACCCCGTGGTTCAGCTTTCTCGAACTGCGCGAAGGCCGCGTGGATATCGATGCCTTTGACGTTTCGCATCTCGCCTACACACCGAGCCAGATCTACTACTCCAAGGCGAAACGCGCGCTCGATCTTTTTGCCGTCATCATAACGGCTCCGATAACCATCCCGCTCGGTATGGCACTCTGGTGTTACATTCGCGCCCTTGATGGCGGGCCGGCCATCTTTGTACAGGTTCGCAGGGGCTATGGCGGCCGCCCGTTCAACATGCTCAAGTTCCGGACCATGTATCACGGCACTCAGGGAGGGGCCACGCAGGCGAATGACGACCGCATCATCAAGGGGTGTCGTTTTCTGCGACGCCTGCGCCTGGATGAACTGCCTCAACTGATCAACATCTGGCGTGGTGAGATGAGCCTCGTCGGCCCACGCCCCGTGGCAGAATATGTCGCACAGGCCAGTGAAGCGGAAGAGGCGAAATACATCCACCGCACCATGGTTCTGCCGGGGATCACGGGCTGGGCACAGGTGAATTCCGGCTATGCCGGCAACACCAGCGAGGAGATCAACAAACTCTCCTACGACCTCTATTACATAAAGCACCTCTCATTCGATCTGGACATGCTCATCATGATTTCCACGATCAGCACGATCCTGTTCGGTCGCGGTGCGCGCTAGCCCGGTCCGGCGAAAAAACATTCACCATTCTCTCCCAATCGCCTAAAGAGAAGCGCACGCTGCGCCAGGGAGGAAACGACGCCATGACCGAGCCGAAAATCATCTGCATGGGAGAACCGCTGATCGAGTTCAACCAGGTGGACGACACGGGGAACTATCTCTTCGGCCATGGTGGCGACACGTCGAACTGCGCCATCGCAGCCGCGCGCGCCGGCGCATCGGTCGGGTTTTTCACCGCGCTCGGTGCAGACGGGTTCGGCGACAGCCTGATGCAGCTCTGGGCGGACAATGGCGTCGACGCCCGTCATGTCCCGCGCAATTCGGACGCCCATACGGGTGTCTACTTCGTCAGCCATGGCGAGAACGGCCATTCCTTCTCCTATCTGCGCAAGGGATCGGCGGCGAGCCGCATCACCCCGCGCGACCTGCCGCGCAGCGCCATCGAGGCGGCCGACATCCTTCATCTTTCCGGCATCTCGCTCGCCATAAGCGCAGACGCATGCGACGCGGCACTGGAAGCGATCAACATTGCCCGCGCCGCCGGCACGAAGGTCTCCTTCGACACCAATCTGCGCCTCAAACTGTGGCCGCTCGAGCGCGCCCGCGCGCTGACCGAAGCCGCCATGCGCAAGGCCGACATCGCGCTTCCCGGTCTGGAAGACGCCGAGCAACTGGTCGGGATCAGCGATCCGGACGCCATCGCCGATCATTATCTGGGCCTTGGCGCGGGCATCGTCGCGCTGACGCTCGGCAAGGATGGCTGCCTCGTTGCCACGCCGGATGAGCGCCGCCGCGTGCCTGGCATCAGGGTCAAGGCCGTCGACGCTACAGGCGCGGGCGACACGTTCGATGGTAATTTCCTCGCCGAGCTCAATCGCCATGGCGACCCGTTCGAGGCAGCGCGCTATGCCAATGCGGCTGCGGCGCTCTCCACGCAGGGCTTTGGCGCGGTCGCCCCCATGCCCATGCGCGAGATGGTTCTCAAGGCACTCGCGGAAGCCGCCTGACCTATTCCAGAAAAACATCCACGCTGGCGGAACGCCCCGCCGCGTCGATCACCGTCAGGGTCGATGCACCGCCGCCATCGGGCACCCAGCTTGCCCTGCGCCGCCGATAGGCCTCCGGCAGCGGCTCGCCATTGGCCAGCCAGCGAAACGGCGCGCGCCCGCCATAGATCTTGAGCGCCAGCGGCATGATCCGCGCGCCGCGCGCAAGCCCCACATCGATGCGCGCGCCCTGCGGCGGAAACACGATTTCCGGCGCGGGCTCCACCGGTGCATCGGCGCGAAATCCGCCACCCGAGGCGGAGAATCGCCGCATGGGAAACGGAAGATCGGAGGCTGCGAGCCGGATCGCGCCTGCCGGTGCAGGCGGGAACGGAGCGATGCCCACGCCCGAGCGCGCAAACGCCTCGAACAGAATGGGCGCGGCGGCGAGATAGCCGGTCAGCCCCGGCACCGAACCGCCATCGGGCCGCCCGGCCCACACGCCCAGCACATGCCGCCCGTCATAGCCCACCGACCACGCATCACGATAACCGTAGGACGTGCCCGTCTTGTAGGCGATGCCCAGGCGCGGCGAGCCTCCCGGCGGTGCAACGCCGGACAGGATGTCGGCAACCTGCCAGGTGGCCTGCGGCGTCAGCACGGAAGGAGGATGCGCGGCAATCTCTGCATCGTCCAGATAATGCAGCGGGCGCACCCGCCCCCGATTGGCGAGCCCGCCATAAAGCTGCACCAGCCCTTCCAGCGTCAGCCCTGCACCGCCAAGCCCGATGGCAAGCCCCGGCGTCTCGCCGGCTGGCAGAGCGGGCGGCACACCTGCGCGTCGCATGCGCGCCACAAGCCGCACCGGCCCCACCGCATCAAGCAACCGGATCGCCGGCACGTTGAGCGACATCTGCAAGGCCGTACGCACCGAAACATCGCCCTGATAGGCCATGTCGAAATTGCGCGGACGATAGCCCGAAAAATTGCCGGGCCGGTCCTCGATCATGGTTTCCTGCATCACCAGCCCCTCCTCGAAGGCAAGACCATAGATGAAGGGTTTGAGTGTGGAGCCCGGCGAACGCTCTGCCACGCTCATGTCGATCCAGCCGGCGCGCGCGGCATTGAAATACCCCGCCGATCCGACCCGCGCGAGCACCGCGCCAGTCTGCGCATCCGAAAGCACCATCGCCACGGAAACGCGTGGTCCGAGCTTTCGCGCGGCTTTGGCGGCAACGGCTTCCAGATTGGCCTGCGCGGAGCGGCTGATGGTGAGGCGATGCACACGCCTGCCCGGCTCCGCCCGCACCACCGCATCGGCCAGATGCGCGGCATAGGCGGGCATGGGCAGACGACGCCCGGCAAGCTTCGCGTGAGACGCACGCGCGACCTCGCTTTCGATGATGACGCCGGCGCCTGCCATGCGGGCAAGCACGCGGTCGCGCGCGGCTTTCGCCCTCTGCGGATGACGGTCCGGTCGCCGTGCTTCGGGCGATTGCGGCAGCGCGACAAGGAGCGCGGCCTCCTCCAGCCCGAGCCGGTGCGGCTCCTTGCCGAACCAGGCGAGGCTTGCCGCGCGCACCCCTTCAAGATTGCCGCCATAGGGCGCAAGCGTCAGATAACGCTCCAGGATCTCCCGCTTGGAAAGCCTGCGCTCGATCTGTAGCGCCCGCACGATCTGCCGGAACTTGGCGCTGAAGCTGCGCGCCGCGCGCGGCTCGGTGAGGCGTGCAAGCTGCATCGACAGTGTGGACCCGCCCGAAACGATGCGCCCGTTCCACAAAAGCTGCCATGCGGCGCGGCCAAGCGCGCGCATGTCGACGCCCGGATGCGACCAGAAGCGCTTGTCCTCATAGGCAATGAGCATTTTGAGAAACTGCGGGTCAAGCGTGTGGATATCCGCCGGCAGGCGCCAGCGCCCGTCGGAGGCCGCATAGGCACGCAGCAGCGCGCCGTCGCGGTCGAGCACCTCCACCGAAAGCGGGGCGGGATCGAGCGGCGGCGGATAGGCCGCGTCCAGCCGGTCGAGCGCCACCACCCCGCCGATGGCGAGTACGGCCGCAAGCCCAGCGGCCATGGCGACACGGCGCATATGTCGACGCGTTTTCATCGCCGCCGCCTACTGCCCCGTGATTTCCATGAAGCCCGTGGCCGTGCGGGCGGAGAGCTGCGGACGGTACATGTCTTCCACGCTCGCCGCCGGATGCGTGTAGACGCCCGGCGTCACCGCACGCACCACATAGGCGAGACGGAATTTGCCGCCCCCGTTTCGATCGAAGGCGGCAATGAAGCGGTCGTCGCGGAACTCGGTGTGAACCGCATTCGTCTCGCCCAGCCAGTCGAAATTGGCGAGATCGGCGCTGCCGACAAGGCGCGGATTGTCGATCTCGAAGCCCGCCGGCAATAGGTCAGAGACCAGAACGCGTGAAGGCCAGGCGTTCTGTTCCGCCATCTCCAGCACCACCACATAGCGCTCGTTCTGGCGTGCTTCCGAGACATTGGCCTCCCTGCCGTCGAGCGTGTAGTAGCGCCGCTCGATGGTGAAGCCCTCGCCGCCCGCCGGCAGCGGCTGCTGCGGCGCAGCCACCACCGTCATCACCGCATCGACCGGCTCATCACCCCGATTGGCCACTGTGAGTGGCGCTGCCTCGATCTCCAACCCGGAAAGCCGTCGCGAGAATGCGCCCTGATGCGCGTTGCCGTCCACGGTCAGGCTCAGATCGTCGCTCGACTGGCTCAGCGCGCGGGCGGCAAGAAGCATCCACGCCTCGTCCTGCGTGCTCATGAAACGCGTGTCACCGCGCATATCGGCCACCAGATCGATCATCTGCGGCACCAGCGCCGGTTCGGGTCGGCTTTCTGCCGCCAGCGCCAGCATCGCCGCGCCGTCGCGCAGACGCGACCCGTAATCGGAGCGCGCCGTGTAACGCCCGCTCATGCCCTGAGCGAGACGGAAGGCGGAGGCAAAGCCCCGTTCCGCACGTTCCGCATCGCCATAAAGCGCGAGCCCCGCAGCCAGCTGCGCGCGCGCCAGCGGCGTGGAGAACTCATCGAGCCGCGTGTCGAGATAGTAGCGCAGATCGCCGGCGGAAGCCTTGCGGTTGCGCGCCAGCACATAGAGCGCATAGGCGATCTCGCTGCCGCGCGAGGAGACATCCGTGTCATAGGCGAGCGTGTTCGAGAGGTTCTGCAGCGCCTGGCCCATCGCCGCCTCGGGCACGGCAAAGCCCTGCTCGCCGGCGCGGGTGAGGAAGTCCGTCACATAGGCGTCGAGCCACAGATCGCCCGATCCCGGTCCCCAGAGACCGAAACCGCCAGACGAAGACTGTGCGGCAAGAACGCTTGTGATGGCGTCCTCGATGCGCCCCTTCAGCGCCGGATCGTCTTCCAGCCCCGCAGCCTTTGAAAGCTCGCTCACATAGAGCAGCGGCAGTGCGCGGCTGGTGGTCTGCTCCGTGCAGCCATAGGGGTAGCGGTCGAGCGACATCAAAAGCGCCGGAATGTCGAACCCGTCGGCCCGCGAAATGTTGAGGCTCACCGACGCGTTCTCGGCAAAGCTGTCTTCCAGAAGCGCGCCGTCCAGCGTGACACTGCCGCCATTGGCTGCAAGCGTCACCACGCTGCGCGTGGCAACCGGCATCACGCCCGGCCGCACCGGCAGGGGCACGCTTTTCTCCACGGCAAGCCCGCTCTCATGCGAAAGCGCCACCGTCAGCGCGCCCTCGCCCGTCTGGTTCGTCGCCGAAACAGGCACGGAGAGCGTGGCCTTGCCGCCCGCCTCAAGCGTCACCGTATCGGAGAGCGACCGCAGATCGGCGCTGACCGGCCCTTCGGCCATCACCGTGAGGCGATAGTCACCGGCCGGGCCATCCGTGTTGGCGATTTCAAGCAGAAGCCGCGCCTCGTCGCCCGGCGCCAGGAAGCGCGGGAGGCTGGTGGTCAGCACAACGGGATCGCGGATGATCACATCCTGCTGCGCGCTGCCCACGCCCTTCTTCGACCAGGCGACCGCCATGATGCGGGCCGTGCCGTTGAACTGCGGAATCTCGAAGGAGACCTCCGCTTTCCCGTCATCGTCCACCTTCACGATGCCGGAGAAGAAGGCGAGCAGCTTCTGTGTCGGCGCGCTGCCGGTCGCGGTCATGCCGCCGCCATCGCCACCGGTGCGCAGCCGCCCCATCGCGCCGAGCGAACCATCGATCAGCCGCCCGTAAATGTCGCGCATTTCGATACCCAGCATGCGCTGGCCGAAATACCAGGCGTCCGGCTGTGGCGGTTCGTAGCGTGTGAGGTTGAGAATGCCCACATCGACCGCAGCGACGGTCACATAAGCTTCTTCGCCTGGTGCCAGACCGCCAACGCTGACGGGGATGGAAAGGCTCTCATCGGGGCGCGCCTGTTCCTCCACGCCGAGTTCAACCGTAAGGTCACGCGCACCCGGATCGACCTTGAGCCAGCGCACACCGATGGCGCGCATGGGCAGGCGATTTTCGGCATCATCGCCGGGGCGGAACAGCGTCGCGGTCACATAGGCCCCGGCCCCGAGCGCGTCGGTCACCGGAATGTCCACGGTCGCGCCATCTTCCGGCACCTTTGTGGTGAAGGTTTCGATGAGGCTTTCGGACCCCACCGTCACCAGAACCTCGCCGGCAAAGCGTGGCGAAATCTTCAGCTTCGCCGTCTCGCCCACCGCATAGGCGTCGCGGTCGAGCGCCACTTCCAGCCCGTCCGGCGTTTCGGTGGAACCTGCCTCCACATACCAGCCGGAATCGAACGCCGCGCTGGTGATCGGCCCGCCCGCATTCGGGCTCTCCACCTCGAGGCGATACCGCCCCCAGTCCACGGAAACGCTGATCTGTGGCTCGCTGTCGGCCTTTGCATCCACCGTCCCCTCGCGCACGAGGCTCGTCGTGGTGATCGGCTCATAGTTCCAGGAACTGCCGTTGCGATACCATTGATAGTGACGCTCCACCTTCAGAAGCTTCCATTCGAGGCCGTCCATGGCGATGCGCTCGCCCTTCGGATCGACCGCGATCACACGGAAATTCGCCGTCGCTCCCTCGGCCACGCGCCCGCCGGTGAATTCCGGCTTCAGGCCGATCATCGCGCTTTCCGGCTCGACATCGATTTCCAGCGCGCGCTCCACGGCGCGGCCACCGGCCTCGCGCATGCGCACATTCACCTGTGCTTTCAGGAGACGCGTGGTCGAAGGCGCGCCATCCAGCGCCACCGGGAACTGCGCCTGCCCGTCCGCATCGGTCTCAGGCAGGCCGGGCAGCGAAACACGCAGCGCCTCCACGTCTTCCTCGTCATCGAGGCCGAAGACGTAGCCGGGGAAGGCTTTCCACTCGCGCGTCGGCGCGACCGTCAGTTCGCCTTCGAGCGCAAGCCCTGCTGCCGGTGCGCCATAGAGATAGCGGCCATCGACGGTCACATCCGTCGCGCCACCAACGGGCACGGTCTCATTGGCGCTCGCAAGCTCGAACTCGGTGCGGTCGGGCACGAAATCCTCGACCAGAAAGTTCATCTCGGCCAGCGCCGGCTTTTTCGGGTCCGCGTAAATGCCCAGCGCCCAGGTGCCACGCACGGCATTGTTCGGCAGATGAAGCTCCACCGCATGACCGCCAAGTGCCGCCCCATCGGAAACGATGCGCCGGTCCTCCACACCGTCTGGACGGCGGAAGATGAAGGTCAGTGGCAGATCCTCCACCGCATCCGAAGCGGGATTGCGCGTGAGCGCGCTCGCATGCACCGTCTCGCCGGCGCGATAGATGCCACGCTCCGTCCAGGCGAACACGTCGAGCGGTCCGGGCGAAGGACGCCCCGTCACGCCGCGATCCGAAAGATCGAAGCCCGCGCGCGTCATGTCGAGGAAGACGAAATCTTCAGTCCCGTTTTCAGCGATGATCGCCGCCGGTGCGAGCCCGGAAGAGCCCCGCGCCAGACCGGGATCGAAGCGCGCATGGCCGTTGCCATCGGTTTCCGCCTCGCCAAGCACCTCATTGTTGCGGGCCACAAGCCTGAGCTTCAGGCCGTCGATCGGCTTCGCGCTCGCCAGCGAGCGCGCGAAGACAGAAAGCCCGTCCTCCCCTGCGAAGGTGGAAAGCCCGATATCGGAGACAAGGAACCACTGCGTGGCGCGGTTGTCCCAGTTCTGGCTCCGGTCGCCTTCCGGCACCGCCGTCATCATATAGACCCCGGGTTTGCGCTCCGGCACCGCCTCATCGATGGGAATGCTGGTGACGACATCCTTGTTGAGCTCGGCCTTGATCTCAATAGTGCCTTCGAAGACCGGCGCGCCCATCTCGTCGCCAACCTCATTGGCCCCATATTGGTTTAGCTGACGCAGGAACTGCCCCTCGCTCAAAAGCCGCGCCAACGCACGCTCGCCGACGCGATGGACGGAGAGTTTCGCGCTGTCGGTATTGACCGAAACGAACGGAATGCCCCGGCGCGCCGATGACGGCAGCACGAAATTGTCGCCGGTGAAGCGCAGCGAAGGCGCACGGTCCCGCACGTAGATTTCCAGCGGAACCGGCTCGGCAATCACCTCGCCAATGGCCGCCGGCAGGCCCTGCCGGATGACAATGCGATATTGCTCGCCATGCGTCAGACCGCTGACGCACAGCTCCTTGTCGCTGCGATCAACGGCAAAGGAGCGCAGGTTGTCGACGGTCACGAACTGGGCGTAGTCGACGCCGTGTTTTACCAGCTCCTCGGAAAACTGCACGCAGGCGCGCGGCGTGGCGCTATCGGAATCGACCGAATGGTCGATCACGCGAAACCCCTTGCGGCGCTTCAAATCGGCATAGGCCGCCTGCACATCGCGCGCGGTTTTAAGCGCCAGGCTCGCCTCGTAGGCGCTGAGGGCGGGGCGGAACAGGTTGCGCCGCTCCAGTGCGGGAGCAAGGAGAGCCAGCGCCTCCGCACGGTCATCTGCGCTGCGCGACAGATTGTAAGCATTGATGGCCGCGCCGGTGCCGGCCCGCTGCAACCGGTAGAGGTTCATGTTGCCGGCCGGCTGTGCAGCTATTACGGCGCGGGCAAGCTGAGACCAGAGCTTCGCGTTTTTCGGCTCCATGGTCAGCGCGGTGGTGAAGGCTTTCATCGCATTGTGCGGGTCGCCATTTGCCAGCGCCTGCCCCCCGGCAGAACTCAATCGGACAAGCCCGACATTCTCGGGGCGCACGGTGCGCAGAACTTCGGCACGATACTCATCCGCCTCGCGCAGCACATGATCGGGCACGAAGCGCAGCGCCGGCGGCGCGCCGAGATCGGCCGCAGCGCCACTCACCACCACCTTGCCGGCCACCGCTCCCTCGAACGCATTCAGCCGGTTGAAATCCGACTTCAAAAAGCACCATTGCGCGCTGGTGTTGTAGGTGAAGGCCCGGCACTGCGGATCGGCAAGGCACACCGCCTTGCACTGGTCGAGCGTGACATCCTTTTCGGTGCGCAGATCGAAGCCGAAATAGTCGGCGTTCTCGCTTACCACGATCCGGCGCGCATCCTGCGCGGCAGCCATTGCCGCAAATCCGAAAAGAAAAACGAGTAAAAGGGAGAGTCCGCGTGCCGCAAACATGGCAATCCTCCAGGCGCTGCCGATATCGTCCCCACGATATTGGCGCAGCTTTGCAAAAGCCAGTCAACAGACTCGGAGAATTGCCTCCTGCGTTATAGTCCCTTCGGATGGTTCATGAACTCTTCGATGATCTCTTCCGGCGGTTTCACGAAATCCGAGGTGCGGCTCACGCCAAGGCCGGTCAGCCGCTTCAGCTTCACCGCCATCTCCGCCAGTTTCACGACAATCGGAATGCCGTTGATCACCGGCGCGCCATCCACCCGGTGCGCCTGCAATTGCGAGAACAGAAGCATGGGAATGCCGCCGCCGGGAATGAGCACGTCCACGCCATCGCGCACCAGCGGCCGCGCCTGCTCCTCGAACAGGGCGCGCACGGTCTCAAGCCGCTCATCGGAACCGAAAGCTGAAAGGATCTGCCCCGGCTCGAAGTCCATGGCATGCACGCCGGTCACCCGCTCTCTCAGGCCGTATTTGCCGATCTGGTGGTGAAACCAGGGAATGTAGCGGCGGTTGATGGTGACAATGCCCGAGCGCTGGCCAAGCTGGCAGGCATGCAGCATGGAGGCCTCCCCCATGCCGAGCACCGGAATGTCGACAACCGAGCGCGCCTCATAGAGGCCGGCATCCTGAAAATGGCCGATGATGAAGGCGTCATAGCCCTCGCGCTCGGCCCGCACCGCATTGCAGATCACCTCACGCGCACAGCGAAACTCCACGATGGCGTGGGCGTAGCTGTCATGGGGCGTGATGCCCTTGATGTCGATCTGCGTGCCCGGTTCGACGATCGCATCGAGATGCTTCCTGAGTTCGTCCCAATAGCCCGCGCCATTCTCGTAATCGACATAGCTTTGATACCAGATCTTCATGCGGTCAGCTCCTGATAAGGCCCGGTAGCCACAGGGCCAGTTGCGGGAAAAGCGCCAGCAGAACAACCAGCAAAAGCGTGCAGGCAATGTAGGGCATCGCGGCCCGCGCCACCTGCCCGATGGTCGTGCCGGCCGGGCTCACCCCAACCATGACGAAGAGCAGAAGCCCGAAGGGCGGGGTTGCAAGGCTCAGCTCCAGTGCCAGAAGCATCACCACGCCGAACCAGATCTGATCGAACCCGTAGAGCGCAACCAGCGGCATGAAGATTGGCAGGGTCAGCATCATGATGGAGAGCTGATCCATGAACATGCCGAGAAGCAGAAGCACCAGGAACATGATTGCGAGCACCACATAGGCGTTGAGCTCGAAACTGGTGGCAAACGCGATCAGCCCGGAAGATGCGCCGGAGAAGGCGAGAATCTGCGAGAAGGTCGTCGAGCCGACAATGATCATCAGCATCATGGCCGAGACTTTCAGCGTGCCGGTCAGCGAACGCACCACGGCCTCCCAGCTCAGCGTGCGATAGCAGGCCGCGAGAACCACCACCGACAGCGCCCCGAAGGCCGCGGATTCGGTCGGCGTCGCCCAGCCGAGCAGGATGAGCCCGACCACTGCAAAGACCACGATGCCCATGGGCAGAACATCAATCAGCAGCGCCCGGGCGATCTCGGAGACGCTCGCCCTTTCCGCCGCATATCCGGGTGCCGCCTCGGGATCGAGCGCGATCTGCATGCGGATCGTGGCGAGGAACATGAGCGCCAGCACAAGCCCCGGAACCAGACCCGCGATCAGCAGAGCACCCACATCGATCCGCGCCAGCGATCCGAGCAGCACAGCCAGCGAAGATGGCGGGATGATCATCGCCAGCCCGCCGGTCGCCAGGATCGGCCCCATGATCATGTGCGGCTTGTATCCGCGCTTGATCATATCGGGCATCAGCGTGGTGCCCAGCATCGCCGTGTTGGCCATGGAGGAGCCCGACAGGGTGGCGAAGATCGTGCCGCCGCCCACGGTCAGATAGGAAAGCCGCCCCTTGATGCCGCCAAAGCACTTGTCGAGCGCATCGAAAACACGAATGGCAAGCCCCGTGTGGAACAGAAGCTCGCCCATGATGAGAAAGAGCGGCACCGGCACCAGCGCGAAACTCGTCACCGATGTGGTGGCATTGGCGACAAGCTGATCGATGCCGATCATGCCACCCATGAAAATGAAAACGCCGACAATGTTGATGGCCAGAAAGGCAATCGCCACCGGCATGCCGAAGAACATCAGCGCGAGCAGCCCGCCGATCATGAGGAGTGTGGCTTCATACCAGGCCATCAGTGTGCTCCCCCGCTGCCCGTGTAGGTTTCGCCGCGCACCAGCATGCGCAGAAACTCCATCGCCATCAGGCCGAAGCCCACGGAGAGCATCGCATAGAGAACCCAGGACGGGATGTTGATGGAGCGCATGTCGACCGCGCGCGACTGCACCATCTCCAGCCCCACCGCCGCCGAGCGCCAGCACAGGAGGCCAAGCGTCAGGATGGCGAGAACCAGCACGACCCGCCCCACCAGCAGGCGTATCGTTTCGGGCATCGCTCCTACGAAAGAAGAGATCGCCACATGCCCGTTGTTGCGCACCAGCCAGGGCGCGGCTGCCATGGTGGAGAACAGCATGACATATTCGACAATGGCGCTGGTTGACTGGAACGGGCGAAACCCGGTGTTGCGCAAGACAACATCGACAATGATGGCGAGCGAGATGAAAACGAGACTGGCGGCGCCCAGCACGGCCAGCCCGGTGATAACCCGGTTGTAGAGACGTATCAGAAACATGGCGCGCGGCTTTTCAATGGGAGTGCGGCGGGAGCCGAGGCCCCCGCCAAAACGAGATCAGCGATCGTAATAGGCTTCGCGCAGTGCGTCGTAATATTCCGAGCCTGAATCCTTCATCCGCTTCCACGCACTGTCATAGGCGAGATCAAGGAATTTCGCCTGCGCCTCACCCTCCAGCGTGATGACTTCCATGCCGTTCTCGCGAACCGCCTTGTCCGTCTCCTCGATCACCTTCTGGAAGCTCTCATAGGATGTCTGCTCATATTCGGCCGCAGCATCGTTGATGATCTTTTTCGCCTCGTCGCTCAGGCTTTCCCATTTCTTCGGGTTCACCACGACGGCGAGATCTGTCTGGAAGAAGCCGGGATCAATGCGGTAGCGCAGGAACTTGTCCCAGGAGAGGTCCCGAATGCCGACAATGGGCCAGCCGGACCCGTCAAATGTGCTGCGCTCCAGACCGGTATAGACATCCGGCACCGGAACGGAGACGGGGATCGCCCCCAGCGCTTCAAAGAAGGAGTTGTAGATCGGCTGCGAGCGAATGCGCTGACCGTCGAGATCGATGCCGCCATCGTCGGTCCGCTTGGGCTCGTTGATCGTGTAGATGTAGAACTGCACACCCGTGTCGAGGTGCGCCAGAAGGTTCACACCGAGCTTTTTGGAAAAGGCTTCCTGCATGATGCCGAAGCCGCCATTCTCGCGGGCCTTCGCCGCCGTCACGGTGGAGCCGACCCAGGCATCCGCCTCCGGCATCGTGCCGAGATAGTAGGAGGCAGGGCCATACTGCATGTCGATCACGCCACGGCGCACGGCATCCACCTGCTGGTTCGGCGGAAACATTTCCGGCCCGCCCGCATAATTGATCTGGATGACGCCCTTGCCGCGCTCGTTCACGAGGTCGACAAAGCCCTTGAAGCTCTGCGAGAAGGCAAGCGACTGCGGGAAGGCGGAAATCGCCTTCAGCGTTTCTTCCGCACTGGCCTGCCCGGCAAAGGCGATGCCGGTGAGCGCCGTTGCAAGAAGGCCGTTTTTGATGGTCCTGGCGATCGATCTGGTCGTGGCTTGGTTCATTTCTTCGTCCTCTCTGGTTGTCCGGGCTTGTTCCACCCGGTTTTGGTTTCAACTGCTCCCTAAAGCTTCGGTGGCCGCACAAGCCCCGCATTGTCGAGCGCCTTCAGGAAGGCGGCCATGCGGCGCTGGCGATAGGCGTCGACATCCATGTCGGAATAATCGAAGAAGCCGGCGCCGGTCTTCAGGCCGATACGCCCCTCTTCCATGTGGCGGCTGATGATCTCCGGTGCCTGATAACGCTCATCCTCAAACGCACCCGCGAGATAGCGGCTTGCATAGTAGAGAATGTCGCCGCCGCCCCAGTCGATGAACTCCAGAAGGCCGAGCACGCCGAAGCGCAGGCCGAAACCATAGGTCACGGCCTTGTCGACATCCTCCGCGCTCGCAACGCCTTCCTCAACGATCCGCGCCGCCTCGTTCATGGCGAGCGCCTGAATGCGCGGCACGATGTAACCGGGAGAAGCCTTGCAGACGATCGGCACCTTGCCGATGCCTTCAAGATAGGCGCGCAGGAAAGCGGTGGTTTCCTCAGCCGTCTCATCCGCACGGCTCAGTTCCACCAGCGGCATCAGGAAGGCCGGGTTCAGCCAGTGCGCATTGAGAAAGCGCTCGGGCGCAGAGGTGAAACCCGCCAGCTCCGTCGACAGCATGGTCGAGGTGGTCGATGCCAGAATGGCGTCGCCGTCGGCATGGGCGTCGAACAGCGCAAACGCATCGCGCTTGGCATCCGTCACCTCGGGCACGCCCTCAAACACGATGCGCGCGCCGGAAAGACCCGCTGCCGCCTCGCCGAGCGACACGATGCGCACCCGCTCCATGATCTGCGGAACGGCATCGACCTTGAAAGCACCGAGTGCTGCGATGGAGGCGAGCGCCGTGCGGATCTCGTCCAGCGCCTCCTCGCGCAAATTTGCGAAAGCCTCAGCGTCGCGCTCCTTGGCATCGATCAGCCGCACCTGATGGCCCGCATAGGCGACGCATTGCGCTATGCCCCGGCCCATGCGACCGGCGCCGATGCAGGCGATGGTCACGTCATCTGCCATCACAGCCCCTCGCGCAGCATGGTCTGCACCGCCTCGCGGCTTTCGCCGGCAAGACCGATCTTATCCATGGTGCGGCCTTCGGCGCGGAAGTCGCGCTCGGCCACCGCGCCGGCAATGGCCAGAAGCCCCGCCGCCACCGGACAGGGCACGCCTGCCCATTCACCGACGGAAACCATGAAGGCGAGCCCCATGCCCACATCCTCCAGCATGTAGCGGTGCGATTTCAGGTCCAGCTTCTCGTGCCAGTCTCCGGAATCCACCAGCTTGTCGTGGGCCAGATTGCCATACATCCAGTTGCTGGTCTCGTAGTGATCGGCGAGCGGGAAATGCGGCGCGCCATAGCCGAGCGCCTCGCGGATCGCCATGCGCTCATTGTCGAGCGCGGTGTGCGTGCGGCGGATGGAAGGCTGCGTCCCTTCATTGTGAATGTCCCAGCGGTCGAAATGCTCGATGGGACCGGCATTCATGAGGATGAGCGGCGGATGAATGATCGGGCCGGCGTTCATCAGCGCACCCGAGAGGGCGTCTTCCACCGGCTCGATGGAAGCCGGGAACACCGCCGCAATCGCCTTGATTGCGTGATCCGTGTGCTTCGCCGGCAGAACGCCGGTCGGCAGGCGTGAGGCCCGCGTCGTCACACGCACTTCAAGCGGTCCCTGCTTGCGCGTCAGCCATGGCAGTGTGCCTGTTTCTGCAATCGCGATGTCAGCCTTCGAGCCCGCTTCGCGAATACGCTTCATCATCAGGTAGGAGCCAAACGTGCCCGGCGGCAGATAGATCACCTGCCCGTCCTCCAGATGCGGAGCGAGCTTCGTGGCGATGTCCTCCTGAGCAAACGCCGGCGTCGGCGCAACGATCAACTCCGCCCCTTTCAGCGCCGCAGCAAGATCATCAGTCGGAACGACCGCGATCTTCCGGCTGCCCTCATGGTCCGTGAGGGTGATGCCGCCTGCCTTCTCGACATCCGCGAAACTGGCGCGGTCGCGCCGCCACCAGCGGACGTCATGCCCCGCCTCGGCAAAATCCGCAGCCGCAGCATAAGAACCGTTGCCTCCGCCCAGAACCGCTACTTTCATTCCTGTACTCCCCTCGTTGCCGCATAATTTCTGCGGATGATTGTTCTACTTTTGAGCAGGCAAAACCGCCGTCGCCTCGATCTCCACGACCGCCTCCGGCTCCACAAGCCGCGTCACCTGAACAGTCGCCATGGCCGGAAAGCAGCGCCCGAAGACGTCGCGATACGCTTTTCCGAGCCCCTTCGGATCGGCGAGATAGTCTTCGACGTTGGTCACATACCAGGTGAGACGCGTCAGGTGCTCCGGTCCGGCGCCTGCCGCTTCGAGCACATCGCGGATGTTGCGGAACGTCTGGTGAGCCTGCGCGACAAAGCCTTTCGGGAAGCGTCCCTCCCGGTCCCAGCCGACCAGCCCGCCCGTATAGATGATCCCGCCATCCGTCTTGACCGCGTTGGCGTAACCCTTTGGCTGTGGCCAGCCCTCGGGATGCACCGTCTCATGCAGCAGGCCGATATTGGCGGTATCGTTCATGGCAGGCTTGCCTCCAGCTCTGCCGGCGCTGACGGAGTTCGGCTCGCAGCGTCATCTCCTTCCCGGCAGATTGCGTGTATGTCTTTCAGCGCCGTCTTGAGACGGGCTGCGTCCGTCGCGCCAAGGCGAGCAACAATCGACATTTCATGCGCTCTCGCCTTCTCCACCAAGCCAGTTCCGAGCACCCGCCCGGCTGCGGTCAGATAGACGCGCACACGCCTCCGGTCGCGCTCATCGCTCCGGCGTTTGACCAGCCCTTTCGTCGCCATCTGGTCGACGATCTTGGTCAGGTGCGACTGCTCCATCAGCGCAAGCTGGGCAAGCTGCGTCACCATCTGCCCATCCTCGTCGCAGAGGCAGGCGAGGATGCGCCATTCGGGAACCCGCAGTCCCTGTTCGCGCACATGGGCGTGAAAATCGGCACTGGCCGCGTCGCTGGCGGCGGCGAGCAGATAAAGCAGGTAATCGCCCACAAATCCCGCATTGCGGTCGATCTCAATTCTGTCGTCATCAATCGCCATCGTCTCGTCCCGTCACATGGAATTGGGGATCAGCAGCGCCATGGCCGGCACAGCGATCAGGAGCGCAAGCCGCACCACATCCATCGCCACGAAGGGCAGGATGCCGGCGAAAATGCGCTCCAGCGGAATGTCGGGCGCGACCGTGCGCATGACAAAAACATTCATGCCGATGGGCGGCGTGATGAAGCTCAGCTCGGTGGCGATCACCACAAAAATGCCGAACCAGATCGGATCGAAGCCGAGACCGGTGACGATCGGAAACAGGATCGGCACAGTCAGCGTAATCATCGAGATGCTTTCAAGCAGGCAGCCCAGCACCAGATAGATCAGCACGATCATGAAGATGACCGGATAGGGTCCCACGCCGAAAGCGTTGATCCAGTTGCGCAGGTCACCGGTCAGGCCGGAGAAGTTCACATAGTTCAGGAAATAGAGCGCCCCGAACAGGATGAAGAACATCACCGCTGTGGTCTTGGCCGTATCGAACAGCGTGGAAAGCGTCGCCCGCAGGGTCAGCCGGCCGCGCATGAAGGTGAGCAGGAATGCCCCGCCCGCGCCCATTCCCGCCGCCTCCGTTGCCGTGAACACGCCAAGGTAGATACCGCCCAGAACGAACACGAAAAGCGCCAGCGCCCAGACCACACCGCGCAAAGCGCGAATGCGGTCGATCAATGGGAGTTTCGGCTGCGTTTCCAGATGCTCGCGATAGACCACCAGCGACATGCGCACGGCGATCATGTAGCCGATCACGCCGATGAG
Organism: Nitratireductor sp. GISD-1A_MAKvit; assembly: GCF_040819555.1. Classification (GTDB taxonomy): domain Bacteria; phylum Pseudomonadota; class Alphaproteobacteria; order Rhizobiales; family Rhizobiaceae; genus Nitratireductor. Next base: position 646,292 of record NZ_CP161920.1, on the reverse strand, counting down.
GCCGGGCAAGAGACCCGCCAGAAAAAGCTTGCCGATGTTCTGCTGGGTCAGGATGCCGTAAATGACGAGGATGACGGATGGCGGGATGAGAATGCCGAGCGTTCCGCCCGCCGCGATGGACGAAGCGGCCAGCCGGTCGGAATAGCCATATTTGCGCATGGCCGGCAGCGAGATGCGCGCCATGGTCGCCGTGGTGGCAAGCGACGAGCCGCACACCGACGAGAACCCGCCGCAGGCAACGATGGTCGCCATGGCAAGCCCGCCCTTGCGGTGGCGCAGCCAGGCATTCGCCGCCGCGTAGAGATCACCCGCCACGCCGGACTGAACCACGAGATTGCCCATGAGCAGGAACAGCGGCACGACGGAGAGCGTGTAGCTTCTGCCACTGTCGAAAAAAACCTGCCCGAGCATGGCCAGCGCCGGGTGCCAGCCAACGATCGAGACCACGCCGATCAACCCCACCGCCGTCATCGCAAAGGCGATGGGCACGCCCGCAAAGATGAGCGCCAGAAGCAGCGCCATTCCGACCGGCCACGCCATCACACGCCACCGCCATCGCTTTTGGGCAGGCGTAGCACCGCCATGAGGAATGTAACCACCGCACAGACACCGGTGATGACCGCCGTCGCCTTGGCGAACGGCCCGAGCGGCGCACGCAGATAAACCGTCACCTCATTGTAGCTGTCGAGCTGGGCGCCGTGTTTCCAGAGCTGCCACGACACGAGCCCGAGCACCACGGCAACCACAAGCCGGGCGAGATTGAGCTGAATTCTCTCAGCAACGCCCTTGAGCCCGGCCGTGAGCAGATCGACGCTCACATGTCCGTCATCCAGGCACACCGCCGGCAGCCCCACAAACACGATCGCCATCAGGAGGATTTCCGTATACTCCGCGGCACCCGGCAGCGGCGACGACAGGAGATAGCGGCCGATCACATCGACCACTGTCACCAGCGTCAGCGCCACCAGAAACGCGCCGCAAAGCACGGCAGTCGCCAGTCTTAGCCACCGCCGAGCCCGCATTGCGATCCGCTCGGAGGAGGCGGCCATTATTCAGCCGCCACCGCTTTGATTTCGTCCTTGAGCTTGCCCATGACGACGTCGAAATCAATTCCCTTGGCCTCATAGGCCTTAGCCAGATCGTCGAACATGGGCTGCGTCTTCTCACGCAGCGACGCAAGCTCTTCTTCGGTCGCATCGTGGAAGTCGACGGTCGAGCCGATCACTTCCATGCCGGCTGCATCCGCCGCATCCCAGGCCTGACCGGCCATGCGCGAGAACGCCTCACCGGAAACCTCTTCGATGGCCGCCTTGTCCTCATCCGACAGGCTGTCGAACTTCGCCTTGTTCATCACGAAGAAGAACGAGACATTGTAGAGGCCGCCCGGCACACGCAGCGCCTTGTCGACCAGCGTTTCCAGCTTGAAGAAGGGCACGGATTCGACGGGGAAGAAAATGCCGTCGGCAATGCCGCCCGACAGAATCTCGTAGGACTGCGGAGACGGCGCCTGGATCGACACCATGTCCATCGCTTCGGCAAGCTTGTTGGTGATGTTGCCCGCAACGCGGATCTTCGCGCCGGAAAGGTCCGACAGAGGCGAAACCGCTTTGCCCTTGGTGAACAGAAGCCCCGGCCCATGCCCGAACACGCCCAGCACCTTGGTGCCGCGATGCTCTTCGGCCTGGGAGAGATCACTATCGAACACGCGCCAGAAGGCCACCGAAAGGCTCTCCGACGTATCGGCGAGGAACGGCATTTCGGCGATTTCGGTCAGAGTGAAGCGGCCCGGCGTATAACCATGAACACCGAAGGTCAGATCGACGGCGCCATTGGCGGCAAGATCGAAATGCGCCGGTGGCGGACCGAGCGGTGCATCGAGAATCTGCACTTCGATGCGGCCGTCACTGGCTTCTTTCAGCTTCTCCGCCCACGGGATCATCATGTCCCTGACGATCGGGTGAGACGGCGGCAACCAGTTCGACATGCGCAGAACCGTTTCCTGCGCCATCGCACCGAAGCTCATGACTGTCGTCAGAATAGATGCAGATACAAGTGTTTTGAACATGCGCGTCATCGTTTTCCTCCCATGACGGCCTCCTCCTGTACACGAGGCTTCCATAAGTTTTCATGCTCTTCAAGCTTAAAAAGATGAAATTTCACTTTTTTAGGTTTGAAGCTTGACAGGCAAAAATATGCGAATTCATATTAATCGTAACGTGTGGCCATTCCTCACAGAACGATAAAAATATCCGGAGGGGCCACGAGAGGAGGAGAGATCGCCAATGAGCGAATTGAAGCTCAGGGTACGCAAATCCGAGGCACTGACCCCGCAGATCCGGGCGTTCGAACTGGAAGCGGTCGATGGCGGCACGCTGCCCGGATTTTCTGCCGGCGCACATATCCGCGTCGCGCTGCCTGATGGCTCGGATCGCCACTACTCTCTCGTCAATACGAGCGTTGAGCCTGGCGCAACGGACGCGCCCGCCACCTATCGCCTCGGCGTGCGTCTGGAGGAGGACAGCAAGGGCGGCTCGCTCTTCATGCATGGGCTGAAGGAGGGCGACATCATCGAGACCTCCGCGCCCCGCAACGATTTTGCTCTGGTCGATAAGGATGCACCGGTGCTTCTCATCGCCGGTGGCATCGGCGTGACACCGCTCATCTCCATGGCAGCCGAACTCAAGGCCAAGGGCCGCCCCTTCTCGTTCCACTATGCCGGCCGTTCGCGCACGCTTCTGGCCTTTGTCGATGCGCTTGAGGCCATCGAGACCACGGCGCTCACCATCCATTGCGACGACGAGCCCGAAACCTGCATCGACCTCAAGGCGCTGATCGGCAAGGCGCCTGCCGAAGGCCACATCTATGTGTGCGGCCCGCGCGGCATGATCGAGGCGGTGCGCGAGATCGCCCATGCTCGCGGCATCGCGAAGGACCATGTGCATTTCGAACTGTTCGAGGCGCATGAGGCCGAAGCGGGCGACAAGCCATTCGAGGTCGAGATCAGCTCCACGGGACAGGTCTTCACCATCCCGCCGGGCAAATCCATCATCGACGTGCTCGAGGAAGAAGGCGTCGACCTGATCTACGACTGCCAGCGTGGCGATTGCGGCATCTGCCAGACCACCGTTCTGTCCGGCATTCCCGACCACCGCGACGTCATCCTCACCGACGATGAACGCGCGGCAAATGACGTCATGCAGATCTGCGTATCACGCGCCAAGTCCGACCGGCTCGTCCTCGATCTCTAGGAGACCGACCGGACGGCGGCCAGCAAGGGAGTAGCAAGCCATGAGCCGTTACGCGAACAACCCGCAGGCAATCAGAAATCTGATCCGGCCCACGGAAGTCCACCGCGACGTCTATATCGATCAGGAAGTGTTCGAGCTGGAGATGAAGCATCTCTTCGCCAACACCTGGGTCTTTGTCGGCCATGAGAGCCAGACGCCCAACAAGGGCGACTATTTCACCACCGAGATCGGCACGCAGCCGGTCATCATGGTGCGCCACTCCGACAACGAGATCTACGTCCTGCACAATCGCTGCCCGCACAAGGGCACAAAGATCGCCATCGACCGCACGGGCAATACGGGCAAGTTCTTTCGCTGCCCCTATCACGCATGGTCGTTCAAGACGAATGGCTGCCTGCTCGCGATCCCGCTGCGCAAGGGCTACAAGGACACCGGGCTTGAAGAGAGCGAATCCGTCAATGGGATGGCCCCGGTCGGTGCGGTGAAAAACTATCGCGGCTTCATCTTCGCCCGCCTCAACAAGGAAGGCCCGGACTTCGAAAGCTTCTTCGGGGAATCGCTGAGCTCCTTCGACAACATGGTCGACCGCTCGCCCGAGGGCCGTCTGGAAGTGGCCGGCCCGCCGCTGCGTTACATGCATCGCTGCAACTGGAAGATGCTGGTCGAGAACCAGACCGACACCTGCCATCCCATGGTCGCGCATGAAAGCTCGGCCGGCACCGCCATCGACCTGTGGGAGAAGATGGACAAGCCCGAAGGCACGAAAAAGCCCATGGCCATGGAGGTGATCGCCCCCTTCATGAGCCCCTATGAGTTCTTCGAGAACATGGGCATCCGCACCTGGCCAAACGGCCACGGCCACACCGGCGTGCATCACTCGATCCACTCCGACTATTCGGCCATCCCCGGCTATTACGAGCAGATGGTCGAGGCCTATGGCGAGGAGCGCGCAAAGGCCATCCTCGGCGAAAACCGGCACAACACGGTCTATTTCCCCAACATCATGATCAAGGGGCCGATCCAGCAATTGCGGCTGTTCACCCCCATCGCCGCCGACAAGACGCTCGTCGAAAGCTACATCTACCGGCTGGTGGGCGCGCCGGACATGCTTCTGGAGCGCACCGCCATGTACAACCGCATGATCAACGCGCCCACCTCCATGGTCGGCCATGACGATCTGGAAATGTATGAGCGCGCGCAGGAGGGCCTCCACTCCAACGGTCTGGAATGGGTCAACGTCCAGCGGCTTTACCAGCAAGGCGAGAAATTCGACGAGATCGCCGTCGAGAACGGCACCACCGAGCGACAGATGCGCAACCAGTTCCACGCGTGGGAAAAATACATGACGATGACGATGGAAGGAGACGCGCAATGAAGGCTCCCACCCGCGAAGACCTGATCGATTTCGTCTATGAAGAAGCCCGCATGCTGGACGATGGGCGCTTTGACGAATGGCTCGATCTGTGGACCCATGACAGCTATTACTGGATGCCGCTCGACTACAATCAGGAAGACGCCAAACACGTCACCTCGCTGCTGCATGAAGACGCCTTCATGCGCAAGCTGCGCGTCGAGCGCTTCAAGGGCGAGCGCACCTTTTCGCAGAAACCGAAGACCCGCTGCCACCACGTTCTGAACCGCCCCTTCATCGACCATATGGACGAGGAGAAGGGTGAGTATGTCACCCACACGGCGTTTCACTATGTGGAGACACGGCTCGACGACCAGATCCTGCTCGCCGCCACGGCACGTCACGAGTTGAAACTCATCGACGGAAAGCTGAAGATCACCCACAAGCGCGTCGATCTGCTCAATTCCGATGCCGCCTTCGGCAATATCCAGATGTTCCTCTGAAAGCGCGCAGCAGATGAAATCGCAGACCCCGCCGTTCGACACCGTGTTCGCGGCCTTTGCCGACACCGCCCGCCGCTGGCCCGCGCGGCCCTTTCTGCACGTGCTGGAGGAAACGGCCACGGTCTACGACATCCCCGCCGGCGAACTCTCCTATGGCGCCGCGCTTGCCGAGATCGAACGCCTGAGGGACGCCTATGCCGCCGGTGGCTACCGCGCGGGCATGCGCGTCATGCTCCTGATGGAAAATCGGCCGGGCTTCTTCCTGCACTGGTTCGCCTTAAATGCGCTCGGGCTCTCGGTCGTGCCGGTCAATCCCGACCTGCAATCGGCGGAGCTGGAATACATGGCCGGGCACGCGCGCCCGGTTCTGGCCGTGGCCATTTCAAGCCGCGTGGCGGATCTCGAACAGGCGGCATCTGCCTCCGGCGTCGGGTTTCCGGTCGTCACGCCCGAGGCGGACACCCCGCCGCTCGATCCGCGCTTTGCCGGCATGAAGACGCCGCAGGGTGCGCCGCTCACCCGCGAAGCGGCAATGCTTTACACCTCCGGCACCACGGGCAAGCCCAAGGGCTGCGTCCTGTCGAACCTCTATTTCCTGCATTCGGGCCGCTGGTACGCGAAATCGGGCGGGCTCTGCGCCATGAACGAAGACGGCGAGCGCATGATCACGCCGCTGCCGATCTTCCACATGAACGCCATGGCCTATTCGCTGATGGCGATGATCACGGTCGGCGGCTGCCTCATCGCGCTCGACCGGTTCCACCCTCGCAGCTGGTGGCAGAGCGTGCGTGACAGTCGGGCCACCTGCCTGCATTATCTGGGCGTCATGCCGTCCATTCTCATGAAAGCCGAACCCACGGAACAGGACAGGGCCCACAATGTGCGCTTCGGTTTTGGCGCGGGCATCGATCCCAAGCTGCACGGCCCGTTCGAGGAGCGCTTCGGCATTCCGCTCATCGAAGGCTGGGCGATGACGGAGACAGGGGGCCGGCGCGGTCATCGTCGCCAATCACGAGCCCCGCAAGCGCGGCACGAACTGCCTTGGCCAGCCCGGCCCGGACATCGAAGCGCGCGTGATCGCAGACGATGGCAGCGAGGCAGCCCCCGGCCAACCCGGCGAACTTCTTGTGCGCCATGCTGGCGAGGATCCGCGTTTCGGCTTCTTCTCCGAATATTACGCCAACCCCGAAGCCACCGCCGAGGCATGGGAAGGTGGCTGGTTCCACACCGGCGACATCGTCATGCGCGACGCCGATGGCGACTTCTTCTTCGTCGACCGCAAGAAGAACGTGATCCGCCGTTCCGGCGAAAACATCGCTGCCGTGGAGGTGGAATCCTTCCTCATGCAGCATCCCGACATCAAGGCCGCCGCGGTCGCCGCAGCCCCGGACGAGCTGCGCGGCGACGAGGTCTTCGCCTGTCTCGTGGTCGAGAGCGGCGAACGCGATGAGGCGCGCGCCCGCGAGATCGCCGAATGGTGTCTGGATCGCGTGGCCTATTACAAGGTTCCCGGCTACATCGCCTTTGTCGACGCCCTGCCCCTGACCTCGACACAAAAGATCCAGCGCGGCGAACTGAAAACACTGGTCGCCCGGCTTCTCACCGATCCGGCAACCGTCGACACACGCTCCATGAAGAAAAGGCGGGCAGCCTAGTGGCGGGCCGCACCTCAAGACGCAAGGGCTATGAGGGTGTGGTGCTCGCCGCGCCCGCCACCACGCCCTATCAGCGCTTTTCGAAGGAAACGGCGCATTGGTGGATCGCCCGCGCACTGCGCCAGTCGCTTCAAAGCGCCGGCCTCAGCCCCCGTGATGTTGACGGTTTCTCGGTTTCTAGCTTCACGCTCTTTCCCGACACAGCGGTCGGGCTGACCCAGCATCTCGGCCTCACGCCGCGCTGGCTCGATCACATCCCCATGGGCGGGGCGAGTGGCGTCGTGGCGCTCAGGCGTGCAGCCCGCGCAGTGCAGGCGGGCGACGCCGACATCGTCGCCTGCGTTGCCGGCGACACCAATCATGTCGACAGTTTCCGGCGCATGCTCTCAAGCTTCAGCCGCTTCGCGCAGGACGCTTCATACCCCTACGGAGCAGGTGGACCCAATGCCTGTTTCGCGCTCCTGACCGACCATTATATGAGCGTCTATGGTGCGAACCGCGAGGATTTCGGCCGCATCTGCGTCGCCCAGCGCGACAATGCGCTCAAGAACCCGCACGCGGTAATGAAAAAGCCGCTCACCATGGAAGACTATCTCGGCGCACGCATGATCTCCGATCCGATCGCGCTGTTCGATTGCGTGATGCCCGTGAGCGGCGCAGAAGCGTTTCTCGTGATGCGCGAGGAAGACGCCCGCGCCGCAGGCCTTCCTTACGCCCATATTCGCGGCAGCATCGAGCGCCACAATGCCTTCCCCGAAGATCCGATCCAGATGCGCGGTGGTTGGGCCATGGATATCGACGAGCTTTACGCCATGGCCGATGCGAAGCCCGACGACATGGACCTCTTGCAGACCTATGACGACTACCCGGTCATTTCCATGATGCAGTTCGAGGATCTGGGGTTTTGCGGGAAAGGTGAAGGCCCGGCCTTCGTGCGCGAGCGCGACCTTACCATCGCCGGCGATTTTCCGCACAACACGTCCGGCGGTCAGCTTTCAGCCGGACAGGCGGGCGCCGCCGGCGGCTTTATCGGCATGGTGGAGGCCATCCGCCAGGTGACCGGCACAGCCGGTCCCACTCAGGTAGAAGGTGCGACGACCGCCATGGTCTCGGGCTTCGGCATGATCAACTACGACCGGGGCGTCTGTTCCAGTGCCGCCATCATTTCGGGAGCGGGCACATGACCGACGCCATCCTGCCGCCACCGAAGAAAGACCCGCAAAAGCGCACCCGCACACAGACGCTGCCCTCGGGCCTCAGAAGCCGCGCGGCGCTGGGGCTGACAGCGGCTGCCGCCGAGGGGCGCTTCATGCTGCAGGTCTGCGGCGAATGCGGCGCGCTGCAATATCCGCCGCGCGACGCCTGCTCCACCTGCCTGTCGACCGACCTCCCATGGCGCGACATCGACCCGGCGGGCGAGCTCATCGCCGAAACGACGGTGCGCACCAGCACCAACACCTATTTCCGCGAACGCACCCCCTGGCGTGTCGGCACCGTCCGGCTCGACGCCGGCCCCTCCGTCATGTGCCACGTCCATGGCGATGTGCCGCGCGGCGGCAGGGTGCGCATCATCAACCGGCTCGACAAGTCGGGCCAGGGCGTTCTCTACGCCCTGCCTCCCGAAGGGACGCCCAACATGGAAGACGATCCGCAACTGCGCGAAATCACCGCCGATCCGAAATTCCGCCGCGTGCTCATCACCGATGCGAGGAGCGAAAACGCCGTGGCGCTGGCCGAGGCCTTTGCGAAGGCCGGCGCGTCGATCATCTTCATCGGCGAGCCGGAAGGCTGGCGACCCTATCCGCACCGCCCGGCACTCGAGGCGATCCCCAACGTCCAGATCGTGCCGCTCGACGTCACCGACACCGCCTCGGTCGCAGAGCTTGCCGGAGAGATCGGCGGCAAGACTGACATTCTCGTCAACAATGCCCGCTTCGTGCGCCCCGGCGGCATCATGGACCGTGGAGACACCGTGTTCGCCCGCGACGAAATGGAGGTGAACTATCTGGGCCTGATGCGGCTTGCCCAGTCCTTCGGCCCGGCCATGCGCGGGCGCGGCGCGGACGGCGACAACAGCGCCGCCGCCTGGGTCAACATCCTGTCGGTCTACGCCTATTCCAACATGCCGGCCTTTGGCGCTTTCTCGGCTTCCAGTGCCGCCGCCTACTCGCTGTCGCAATGCCTGCGCGCGGAGATGCGACCGGGCGGCGTGCGCGTGATGAATGTCTATACCGGCCCGACGGACGACGCCTGGCACCAGCCCCTGCCGCCGCCCAAGGTCGCGCCCGCCGCACTTGCCCGCGCCATCGTCTCCGGCCTCAAGGACGGGTTGGAGGACGTGTTCGTCGGCGATGTGGCGAAGGACCTGATCGAGCGCTGGCGCGCCGGCGCAAAGGTGCTGGAGCGCGAGATGAGCGAAACAGACGGAGGCGGCGCATGAACGTCCACGCAACCGACCCATCCGCCCTTCTGGGCAATCTGGCGGAGGCGCTCGCCACCGGCGCCATCGAGGTGGTGGACCTCACCCACACGCTCGATCAGGATTTTCCGGTCATCGTGCTGCCGCCGGAATTTGGCCAGTGCGCCCGCTTCCGCATGGAAGAGGTGTCGGCCTACGACCATCGCGGCCCGGCGTGGAAATGGCACAATTTCACCTGCAGCGAACACACCGGCACCCATTTCGATGCGCCCTCGCACTGGATCTCCGGCCGCGACGTGCCCAATGGAAGCGTGGATGAAATTCCCGCCGAGCGCTTTATCGGCCCGGTCTGCGTGATCGACTGTTCCGAGGGTGCCGCAGCCGACGAGGATTTCGAGCTCACGCCGGAGATCATCGAGGCGTGGGAAGCCGAGCACGGCCGCATTCCCGCCGAGAGCTGGGTGCTGATGCGCACCGACTGGTCGAAGCGCCGGGGCGCGGCCTATCTCAACATGCGCGAGGACGGCGCACATTCGCCCGGCCCCACACCGGCGGCGATAAGGCTTCTGGTGGACGAACGCGGCATTCGCGGTTTCGGCACCGAGACCGTCGGCACCGACGCCGGTCAGGGATCGCACTACACGCCGCCCTACCCGGCCCATTTCTATCTACACGGCGCAGGGCGCTATGGCCTGCAATGCCTCAACAATCTCGACCGGCTGCCGCCCACAGGCGCGATGCTGATCGCAACCCCGCTCAAGATCAAGAACGGCACCGGCAGCCCGCTGCGCGTGGTGGCACTTGTGCCCGGCAGGACCTGAGAAGATGGAAAAAGAGCTGACAGCCGTCATCACCGGCGGCAACAAGGGCATCGGGGCAAATCTGGCGCAGACCATGCTGGATGCCGGCTACCGCGTCATCTCGGTCGCGCGCCGCGCGCCGGAGTTCTCGCATGAACGGTTAAGCTCGGTTGAGGCAGACCTGCTCGACGATACGGCCGTCAGTGAAGCCGCCGCCGAGATCGCCCGCAGGCACGACGTCACCCATTTCGTGCAGAATGCGGGCCTCATCTGGCCAAACCTCATCGAGGAGGCGAGTGCGGAGGACATTACCGGCCTCGCCCAGCTCCATCTGGGCTCCGCGCTGACACTCCTCAAGGCCTTCCTGCCGTCGATGAAGGAACGCCGCTTCGGTCGCGTTCTCTTCAATGGTTCACGCGCAGCGCTCGGCGCACAGACCCGCACCGCCTATGGCGCATCCAAGGCCGGCATGGTGGGCATGGCGCGCACCTGGGCGCTGGAGCTCGCCCCCCATGGCATCACCGTCAACGTTGTCGCGCCCGGCCCGATCCAGACGGACAATTTCTGGGGCATCATCCCGAAAGGCAGCGAGCGGGAAGCCGAGCTTGCCAAACGCATCCCCGTCGGCCGGCTCGGCGCGGTGAAAGACGTCACCAACGCCTTCATGTTCTTCGCCGATCCGAAAGCAAGCTTCGTCACCGGGCAGACGCTTTATGTCTGCGGCGGGGCCAGCGTCGGCAGCATGCAGCTTTAACGCACCCGCGATCCATGGAAGCGATGAGGCAGTTTGCGATTTCAGGAATACGAAGGATGCGCTTCGTCATTGATGGCGGAGAGGGAGGGATTCGAACCCCCGATACCCTTGCGAGTATGCCGCATTTCGAGTGCGGTGCTTTCAACCACTCAGCCACCTCTCCGCGAGATGCTGGTTTGCTGTTGCCAGCGCGGCGCACTAGATAACCGGTCAGCGGTTTCGTTACAAGTGCCAATCGCAGTCATTCTGCGGCATTTTTGCCGCGTCTGCTTGACCTTCCACCCCTCTTCCGTTATGGACACGCGACCTGCGGCGCGGGAAAACCCCTGCGCCGTTTGTTGTTTAACCATCCAGACTGGCAAAAAGACGGCAGGCCACAGGCTGTGGACCCAAGCCGGACCGGACACTGAAAGGCAAAAAGATGTTCGCAGTCATCAAGACCGGCGGTAAGCAGTACCGCGTTTCCGCAAACGACCTGCTTCAGGTCGAGCGCATCACCGGCGAGCCCGGTGAGATCATTCAGTTTGCAGATGTTCTGGCCGTTGGCGAAGGCGAGGACGTGACCATTGGCGCACCGCTCGTCGATGGCGCCAGCGTGGCCGCCGAAGTGGTCGAGCAGGGCCGCGGCAAGAAGGTCATCGCCTTCAAGAAGCGTCGCCGCCAGAATTCGCGCCGCAAGCGCGGCCATCGTCAGCTTCTTACCACCGTGCGGATCTCCGAGATCCTGACGGGCGGTGCAAAGCCCTCGAAGAAGGCCGCTGCAAAGCCCGCTGCCAAGGCCGAGGAAAAGCCGGCCAAGAAGGAAGCCGCGCCGAAGAAGACCGAAGCAAAGACGGAAGCACCCGCAGCTTCTGCACCGCTCTTCACGGCGCCGGCAGGCGAACCCGACGATCTGACCAAGATCAAGGGCATCGGTCCGGTTGCAGCCGGCCAGCTTGCCGAGCAGGGCATCACCACCTACGCTCAGGTGGCCGCCCTCACCGACAAGGATGTGGTGCGCATCGATGAGGCCATGCCGTTCAGCGCCGACCAGATCAAGGACTGGCGCGAACAGGCCAAGGAACTGGCGAAATAATAATCGCCTCAGGGTTGAAATTCGGCGCCTGACGGCGCATTAGGAATTACGAGCGCCCTCAAAGGCGCAAAGGAGCAGAAGAATGGCACACAAAAAAGCTGGTGGTTCGTCGCGCAACGGTCGCGATTCCGAGTCCAAACGCCTTGGTGTGAAGAAGTTCGGCGGCGAGAAGGTCATCGCCGGCAACATCATTATCCGTCAGCGCGGCACGAAATGGCATCCCGGCGTGAATGTCGGCATGGGCAAGGATCATACGATTTTTGCGAAAGAGGCAGGTGCTGTCTCCTTCGCGAAAAAAGCCAATGGTCGAACCTACGTGTCCGTAAACCCGATTACGGAGGCAGCGGAGTAGCCGGTCCGCTTCACCAACACCGGCGACCCATCTCGGGGACCGGTGTCTGGACATTCCGGAAATAGGTTCAAAAGGGGAGATGGGTCGCCATCTCCCCTTTTCTTATTGTCCGGAGGAAAAACGATGGTTGCCGAAAGTGAAGACATAGAAAGTGAAAGTCCCGGTATCAGCATAGATTGTCCGGTCCTCGTCACGGAGCGCCTCGTTCTGCGCATCCCGCGCGATGACGACGTGACCGAACTGGTGGAACTGGCCAACAATCGACGCCTGGCCGAAATGCTCGGGCGCCTGCCCAATCCATACCGCGTCAGCGATGCGCATGGCTTTCTAAGCCGCATCCGCGCCGGTGAGATCAGAGGCTGCACCTATGCCATCACGCTTTCTGAAACCGGTGCCTTCATCGGTTGCGCCGGTCTGGAGAACCGCGCCAATGGCCTGGAAATGGGCTACTGGATCGGCGAGCCCTATTGGGGGCGGGGATACGCCACCGAAGCGGCTCATGCACTTGTCGACCTCGCGTTTCGCGCCACGGATATCGACCGGCTGAATGTCTCCTGCCGTGTCACCAACACCGCCTCGCGGCGCGTGATCCACAAATGCGGTTTCCAGTATGCCGGTCAGGGCATGATGGATTCCGTTGTGGCTGGCAAAGTGGCCGTCGAGCGATACCATCTCGACCGCAGTACCTGGGTCAGCCTCAGAAGCTGGGGGGCGTGAAGCGAAGCGGGAGCGGACAGGCCCCGAACACCTGTCTGCTCTCGCACTTCGGCTCATGATGCTGTAGACGGTTCTGCGCAACGATACGGAAAGACGGTCAATCCCATGAAGTTTCTCGATCAGGCCAAGGTTTTTATTCGCTCCGGCGATGGCGGCGCGGGCTCCGTATCGTTTCGGCGCGAAAAATACATCGAGTTCGGCGGCCCAGATGGCGGCGATGGCGGCCGTGGCGGCGATGTATGGATCGAGGCCGTTCAGGGGCTCAACACACTGATCGACTACCGCTACCAGCAGCATTTCAAGGCAAAGACCGGTGTGCACGGCATGGGCCGAAACCGCACCGGCGCCAAGGGTCAGGATTCCGTTCTCAAGGTTCCCGTGGGCACGCAGGTTTTCGAGGAAGACAATGAAACGCTGATCTGCGATCTGACCGAAGTCGGCCAGCGGTTCAAGCTGGCGACCGGGGGCAATGGCGGTTTCGGCAACCAGCATTTCAAATCCTCCACCAATCAGGCGCCGCGTCGCGCCAATCCCGGCCTGCCGGGCGAAGAAGCGTGGATCTGGCTGCGGCTGAAACTCATTGCCGATGCGGGGCTTGTGGGCCTGCCCAATGCCGGCAAATCCACATTTCTTGCCACCGTCACCGCGGCCAAGCCCAAGATTGCCGACTATCCCTTCACCACGCTGCATCCCAATCTGGGTGTGGTGCGGATCGACGCGCGCGAATTCGTGATGGCCGATATCCCCGGCCTCATCGAGGGCGCCCATGCGGGCGTTGGCATTGGCGACCGGTTCCTCGGCCATGTGGAGCGCACGCGTGTTCTGCTCCATCTCGTCTCCGCGCGCGAGGAAGATCCCGCCACCGTCTACAGCACGATCCGCGGCGAGCTGGCCGCCTATGGCCACGGCCTCACCGACAAGGCGGAAGTGGTGGCGCTCAGCCAGGTCGACCTTCTGGACGAGGAAGCACGCGCGGAAAAACAGGCAGCCCTTGCAGAGGCCTGCGGAAAGACACCGCTCCTCCTCTCTTCCGCCACGGGCGAAGGCGTGCAGGATGTGCTGCGCGCGCTGATGAAGATCATTCAGGATGCGCGCGCCGAGGAAGAAGACGCGGATGCCGTCGATAACCGCTGGCAGAAATAGGCAGACCATGACTCGCCCCGCGCTCAGCAGCCATCGCCGCATCACGGTCAAGATAGGCTCCGCCCTTCTGGTGGACCGCAAGGAGGGTTTGAAGCGCGATTGGCTCGCCGCGCTGGTCGACGACATTGCTGCACTCAACGCCGATGGTGTGGAGGTGCTGATCGTGTCGTCCGGGGCCATCGCGCTTGGCCGCACCATTCTGGGCATCGAGCGGCGCACGCTCAAGCTGGAGGAGAGCCAGGCCGCCGCCTCGGTGGGGCAGATCGCACTGGCTGGCGCATGGGACGAAGAGCTGCGCCGGCGCGGGCTAAAATCCGGCCAGATCCTCGTCACGCTTGGCGACACGGAAGAGCGCCGCCGCTATCTCAATGTGCGCGCCACCGTCTCCACACTGCTCAAGATGAGCGTCGTTCCTGTCATCAATGAGAATGACACGGTCGCCACCAGCGAAATCCGCTATGGCGACAATGATCGTCTCGCCGCCCGCATCGCCACCATGCTGGGTGCCGATTTGCTGGTTCTCCTGTCCGATGTGGACGGGCTCTACACAGCCCCGCCGGCAAGCGACCCCGATGCGCGTTTCATTCCCGTGGTGGACGCCATCACACCGGAGATCGAGGCCATGGCCGGCGCTGCGGCGTCGGAATTGTCGCGCGGCGGCATGCGCACCAAACTCGATGCCGGGCGCATCGCCACGGCGGCAGGCACTGCGATGGTGATCGCCTCCGGCACGCGGCTCAACCCGCTCGCGGCGATCGACAACGGTGCGCGCTCCACCTTTTTCAGGGCAAGTGAAACACCTGTGCGCGCCTACAAGACATGGATCGCCGGCCAGCTGGAGCCGGCAGGCACGATCACCGTGGATGCCGGCGCGGTTCTGGCGCTTGCCGCCGGAAACTCGCTCCTGCCGATTGGTGTCACCCATGTCTCAGGCAGTTTCGCGCGCGGCGATACGGTGGCCATTCACGGGCCCGAAGGGCGTGAAGTGGCACGCGGGCTTGTTGCCTATGACGCGGCCGATGCCGTAAGAATTGCCGGACTGAAAAGCGGCGACATTGCCGAAGTGCTCGGATACGAAGCGCGCGCTGCCATGGTGCATCGCGACGATCTGGTGACAACGCCGCATGCGCGGCATCACCTGAAGGAAAAGGCGGAGGGTTGAATGCTGATGGAAAACAGGCAGGGCAGCGCGGACATTGCCGCGCTGATGAACGATCTGGGCGCGCGGGCACGCGCTGCCGCCGGCCCGTTGTCCATCGCCACACCGCAGATCAAGAACGCGGCGCTGGAAGCCATGGCCGAGGCGCTCAAGCGCAATGAAGCGGCGATCCTGGAGGCCAACCGCGAGGACATGGCACGCGGTGAAGAATCAGGCCTGTCGCCTGCCCTGCTCGATCGGCTGAAGCTCGATCCCGCACGCATCGCCGGCATTGCCGATGGCATTCGCGCCATCGCCGCGCTGAAAGACCCGGTCGGCGACGTGATCGCTGCATGGGAACGGCCCAACGGTCTTCAAATCGAGCGCGTGCGCACCCCGCTCGGCGTCATCGGCGTCATCTATGAAAGCCGCCCCAACGTGACCGCCGATGCAGGCGCGCTCTGTCTCAAGGCCGGCAATGCGGTGATCTTGCGCGGCGGGTCCGATTCCGCCCGTTCGTCCGCCGCCATCCATGCCTGCCTTGTCGAAGGTCTGGAGAAAGCGGGCCTGCCCGCCGATGCCATCCAGCGCGTGCCGGTCACCGACCGCGCCGCCGTCGGCGAAATGCTGAAAGGGCTTGGCGGCAATGTCGATGTGATCGTGCCGCGCGGCGGGCGCAGCCTCGTCGAGCGCGTACAGAGCGATGCGCGGGTTCCGGTGTTTTCGCATCTGGAAGGCATCTGCCATCTTTATCTCGACCGCTCTGCCGACACCGACATGGCGGTGTCCATCGCCGTAAACGCCAAGATGCGGCGCACCGGCATCTGCGGCGCCGCCGAAACCCTGCTCGTGGACCGGGAAGCAGCCGAGCGACTCCTTGTGCCGGTTCTTGCCTCACTGGAGGACGCGGGCTGCGCCATTCGCGGCGATGAGGAAGTCTGCGCCCGCTTCTCCTCGGCCACACCGGCTACAGATGAGGACTGGGGCACGGAATATCTCGATGCCATCATCTCGGTGAAGCTGGTCGACTGCGTCGATGAAGCGATCCGCCATATCGGCACATGGTCCTCGCACCACACCGAGGCCATCGTCGCGGAGGATGCAGAAACTGTGGAGCGTTTCTTCAACGAGATCGATGCGGCCATTCTCCTGCACAATGCCTCCACCCAGTTTGCCGATGGCGGCGAGTTCGGCATGGGCGCGGAGATCGGCATTGCCACCGGCAAGATGCATGCGCGCGGACCGGTCGGCGTCGAACAGCTTACCTCGTTCAAATACCGCGTTCGCGGCTCCGGCCAGACCCGGCCGTGAGCCCGGATCGTTTAATGCACTCATCGGCTCCACCACCATCCCTCCCGGCGCGCTATCTGCGCATGCCACATGTGGAGCCAGGCATGGCGGTGGGGCTCTTCGGCGGGTCGTTCAATCCGCCGCATGCCGGCCACGCGCTGGTCGCCGAGATCGCCATGCGGCGGCTCAGGCTCGATCAGCTCTGGTGGATCGTCACGCCCGGCAATCCGCTGAAAAGCCATAGCGAGCTTGCACCGCTTTCCGAACGGGTGGCCCTGTCGGAGAACTGTACCAGCGACCCGCGCGTGAAAGTGACGGCCTTCGAGGCCGGCCACCGCATCCGCTATACCGCCGACACGATAGACCTCGTTCAGACACGCAATCGCGGTGTCGATTTCGTCTGGATCATGGGTGCCGACAGCCTGCGTGACTTTCACCGCTGGGAGCGTTGGCGCCAGATCGCCGGGTCCATGCCCATTGCGGTGATCGACAGGCCGGGTGCAACGCTCGCCTTTCTTTCCTCCACCATGGCAAAGACATTCGATCACGCCCGGATCGACGAAGACGATGCGCCCATTCTCGCGCGCAGCCGCCCCCCGGCCTGGACATTCATCCATGGTCCACGCTCCTCGCTGTCCTCGACAGCCATCAGAAATGCCGCGAAAGAACCGCGCTAACCGTCAAAGCTCGTGAAAACATGTGATCGGCGATGTCTTGAAACTGTCAGAGGACTCTGCCTATCTATTGGTTACTGCGGTGAAATGCCTGCAGTGAGCTTGTTCTTATTGGAAAGGAAAGACACTGAGAACAGCAATGACAAAGAAGGCGGACAAGATGCCTTCACCGGCCGAGGCCAGCCAAAATCTGGTTTCCCAGGCCGTGGAAACAGCCCTCGCGAGTCTGGAAGACTCCAAGGCGGAAAACATCATCTCCATCGACATTCAGGGCAAATCCCCCCTCACCGATCACATGATCATCGCGTCGGGCCGCTCGCATCGCCATGTCGCTGCAGTTGCGGATCACCTGATCCGTTCCCTGAAGGAAGCCGGTCTGGGCACTGCCAAGGTCGAAGGCCTTGCGAGCGCGGACTGGGTCCTCATCGATACGGGCGACATTGTCGTTCATGTTTTCCGTCCGGAAGTTCGGGAGTTTTACAACATCGAAAAGATGTGGCAGGCCCCCGACCTGGAGGACGAAACGGTTCACTGACGCCTGCCCTCTCCGGCAGGAGCGCTGAACCACCTCCGCCCACCGGGCAGAGAGGCTGGAATGCATATTGCGATTTGTGCCGTGGGCCGGATGAAAGCCGGCCCCGAGAGGGATCTGGCGGACCGTTATCTGGACCGGCTTGGCAAGAGCGGCCCCGCCGTCGGGCTGGAATTTTCCGGTGTAAGCGAGATCGCGGAAAGCCGCGCCAGATCCACAGAGGAACGGCGGCGCGAGGAAAGCCGCAGGATCAGACAGACATGCCCGGAAGGCGCAGCGCTGTTCCTGCTCGATGAACGCGGCAAGAACCTGACATCCCGCGAACTGAGCCAGGCCATTGCGGATCTGCGCGATGAAGGACGCAGGCATCTCGCCATCATCATCGGCGGCCCGGACGGGCATGACCCGGAGCTGCGCAGGTCTGCCGACAGAACCATCGCCTTTGGCGCGCAGACATGGCCGCACCAGATCGTTCGCGTGATGCTGGCCGAGCAAATCTACCGCGCCACCACCATTTTGTCCGGCCACCCGTATCACCGAGACTGAACGATTTCCCGGGCCAAAAGCGCGTCGTGCATTGACATCCGGCAAATTACAACCAAAAATTGCAAATAGTTCACCGCATGGTTGATGTTTCCTTAAGGAAACGTCGCCTATGCTGCCCTGACGATGAACCTCACCCGCATGGAAACGGCAGACTAGGGATGAAGAAAGCGCCCGCACCGCGCCCATATCCTTCCCGGCTCACGATAGCAGCAGCTACCGTGGTTTTCCTCTGTGCGCTCGCCGGACCGGCCCATGGCCAGGAGGAAATCAAGGTGCTCGAAACCCGGCATGACAAAACCCGGGCCGAGTATCAGGAGGTCCATCGTGAAATCTCTCTGTCAGAGCAGAAGCTCGCCGAGATCGCCGAGCAGATTGCCGCGATCAAGGATGACAATGCGGCCATCACCGCAGCGCTCATCCAGGCGGCAAAGACCGAGAGAAAGCTTAGCGAAGACATCGACACGATTTCTCTGCGCATCACCAAACTGCGTCACGAAGAGGGGTATCTGCGCGAATCGCTGCAGTCGCGCCGCGGCGTGCTTGCCGAGGTGCTGGCCGCGCTCCAGCGCATGGGGCTCAACCCGCCGCCGGCCATCCTCGTGCGCCCCGAAGATGCGCTCGCCTCGGTTCGCAGCGCCATCCTGCTTGGTGCCGTGGTGCCCGAACTGCGCGCCGAAACCGAAATACTGATAAGCGAACTGCAAGATCTCTCACACATCGTCAACTCCATCGAAAGCGAGCGCGACCGGCTTCAAAAAACCGTGAACGAACAGGCCGAGGAGAAGAAGCGCCTCAGCATGCTGCTCGAAGAGAAAAAGCGCCTGCAGCAGGAGGCCGAGAACCGCATGGCCGCCGAGCAGCGCGAGGCCGAAGCACTGGCGGCCCGCGCCACCAGCCTGCAGGACCTGATCGGCTCGCTGGAAACCGAGATCGCTTCGCTGCAAAAGGCCGAGGCCGAACGCGCACGCCGCTTGAGCGAACCGACTTCGCCGGAGCACCGGCTCGGTGCCGGCGCTCCGTTTGCCAGAAGAAAAGGCAGCGTTTCACCGCCGGTCGCCGGTGAGTTCGCTGCCCGTTTCGGCGAGGAAGACGACACCGGTGCTCCACTGAAAGGTGACATTCTAAGAACACAATCCGGCGCGATCGTAACGGCGCCTGCGGGGGCGACGGTTCTTTATGCTGGGCCGTTCCGTTCCTACGGTCAGCTATTGATACTCAATGCCGGCGACGGTTATCATATCGTGCTTGCTGGCATGGATCAGACAAGTGTGACACTGGGGCAATCCGTTTTGGCGGGCGAACCAATCGGCATGATGGGGGAAGCACGCCTGGCTAGCATCGCAGGACCGGAACCCGAGAATCTCACTCCGGAGCTGTATGTAGAATTCAGGAAGAACGGAAAACCGATCAATCCTAAACCCTGGTGGGCTCCGGGGCACTCTGGAAGGACAGGAAATGAAACGTAACTTGTCGCTATTGTTCGCCGGCGCCCTCCTAGGGGCATCCGCGGTCTCGCTTCTTCACGGCACCAGCGGATTCTCAGCGAATGCAGCCGGTTCCGAAACCTATCGGCAGCTTGCGATCTTCGGCGATATCTTCGAGCGCGTTCGCGCCCAGTATGTAACCCCGCCAGATGACAAGAAACTGGTGGAGAGCGCCATCAATGGCATGCTCACCTCGCTCGATCCCCACTCATCCTATCTGGATGCGGAAGCCGCCAAGGACATGCGGGTTCAGACCAAGGGTGAATTCGGTGGCCTCGGCATCGAAGTCACGATGGAAGACGAGCTGGTGAAGGTCGTCGCACCGATTGACGACACACCGGCCTCCCGCGCCGGCGTGCTCGCCGGTGATCTCATTTCCGCCATCGATGGCGAGGAAGTGCGCGGCATGTCGCTCAACGACGCCGTCGACAGAATGCGCGGTCTGGTGAACACCCCCATCGAGCTGACCATCCTGCGCGAGGGAGCAGACAAGCCGATCGAACTGACGATCGTGCGCGACATCATCAAGGTCAAGGCGGTCAAATACCGGGTCGAAGAGGATGTCGGTTATCTCAAGATCACCTCCTTCACCGAGAAGACCTTCGACGACCTCATGAGCGCGATTGATACGATCAGCTCCGAGGTGCCCGATGACAAGCTCAAGGGCTATGTGCTCGACCTGCGCCTCAATCCCGGCGGGCTGCTCGATCAGGCGGTCAGCGTTTCCGATGCCTTCCTGGACCGGGGCGAGATCGTCTCCACCCGCGGCCGTGATGCAAACGACATCGCACGGTTCGATTCCCGTCCCGGCGATGTTCTCAACGGCAAGCCGGTGATCGTCCTGATCAATGGCGGGTCGGCCAGCGCGTCCGAGATCGTTGCCGGTGCGCTGCAGGACCATCGCCGCGCCACGGTTCTGGGCACCCAGTCCTTCGGCAAGGGCTCGGTCCAGACAATCATTCCGCTGGGTGAAAATGGCGCGCTGCGCCTCACCACCGCGCTCTACTACACACCCTCGGGCGAATCGATCCAGGGCAAGGGCATTACGCCCGACATCAAGGTCGATCAGCCATTGCCCGAGGAATTACAGGGGCGGAACCTGCGCCGTGGCGAGTCGGATCTGCGAGGCCACATCAAGGGCGAAGAGGAAAGCGAAGAGGGTTCGGGCTCCATTGCCTATGTCCCCCCGGAGCCGGAAGATGATGTGCAGCTGAATGCGGCGCTCGATCTTCTGCGCGGCGAGACCAGCGATCCTGCGTTCCCGCCCAATCCCGACAAGGCGGTGATGAACCGCTAGCGATTGCGTGGCACCGCCGGGTCGTCCATGAGCCGGCGGTGACATCCCTTTGAAACACTGTATCGATAATCGTGATGCCACGCGCGGCATGTGGTCGGGTGATGGCGGTATCCTGTTGACTGACAGCCCGTCCGCACCGATACAGGTGGCAGGCTCAACAATGGGGTGTTCGATGTGGCAGTCCGGAGAATGAAGACACGGTCTGATCGTTCGGGAACCTGCGGCTTTGGCCCCGCTCTTCGCGCCAGATGCGAAGATCCTCACTGGAATTCGGCCTTCGGCCACATTCGAAGGTGGGCATGACCTCGGAAAAAAAAGACATTGATCGGCCGCTCGGCCGCGACAACCGGCCCGAGAAGCCGGGAAAACGCAGTCGTGTTTTCACAACCGGTCGCATCCTGCTGGCATTCGGTGCCTTTGCGGTCCTTGCGGTCGCCACTGCCGTTTCCGTTCGAGACAGGCCGTTTCGCACCCCATCTCCCGTTGCCGTCACGGAGCCGGTCGAAAAGACCGTCGCGGAAGTACAGGAGCCTGTCGGGCAAGATGGCGCCAGCGGCGCACCCAGCGCTTCGATAACCCGTCTTTCCGAGAGCCAGTCCTCTGAAAATGGCGTGATCGTCATTCGCG
Organism: Nitratireductor sp. GISD-1A_MAKvit; assembly: GCF_040819555.1. Taxonomy (GTDB): domain Bacteria; phylum Pseudomonadota; class Alphaproteobacteria; order Rhizobiales; family Rhizobiaceae; genus Nitratireductor. Next base: position 624,687 of record NZ_CP161920.1, on the reverse strand, counting down.
ATCCATCGGCACTTGGCCAGCATCCCAGACTTGCCCATCTTCCGGATCGGGGCCTCATTGAGGAATCCGAGAACGGCCCCCTCCCCGTGCGTGGCGTGGGCGGGCGCCGCCCCTTCGATGTCTATGCGCGCGCTTGGTCGGGAACACGCGGTGCGCGCATCGCTGTCATCATCGGTGGCATGGGGCTTTCCCAGACCACCACACAGCACGCCATCGAGGCGCTGCGCCCGGAGATCACCCTGGCATTCGCCCCGGCGGGCAACAGTCTCGGACGCTGGATGCAGACCGCTCGCAAGGCCGGTCACGAGGTCATCCTTCAGGTGCCCATGGAGCCTTTCGGATACCCTTCGGAAAATCCCGGTCGCAACACACTCACGGTGGCCGCCTCACCGGCGCAAAACCTCACCCGCCTGCGCTGGGCGCTCTCCCGCATCACCAACTATACGGGTGTGATGAACTACATGGGCGCCCGCTTTACCGCCGAAAGCGATTCGATGCGCAGCATCATGGAGGAACTGGGCAGGCGCGGGCTGATGTATGTCGATGACGGGACCTCGGCACGCAGTGTCGCGCAGGACCTGGCATTGCAGGAGGGCGTTCCCTTCGCCGCATCCGACGCGCTGATCGATCCCACCGGGAACAACCGTCGCCCCGACAGGAACAGGATCCGCAAGAAGCTGGATGAGCTGGAACGGATCGCCCGCGCAAGAGGCTACGCCATTGGCACCGGCTCTGCATTCGATGAGACGATAGAAACCGTTGCCGAATGGGCTGGCGAAGTCACCGCCCGCGGGATAGAGCTTGTGCCGATCTCGGCGGTTGCCGCCGACCCCCAGCCTCATTAGCCCCCAGCTTCATTAGCCCCAGCTTCATTAGCAAGGAACAAGCACCGATGGCAGAAAACGACAAACGCCCGGCCAATCTGCCCTATCGTCTTTGCGTCGGCATCATGGTGCTCAACCCGGAGGGCCTCGCCTGGGCCGGCCGCCGGATCGTGGAACCCCAGGACGAACTGTCCGGATCGACACAGCTCTGGCAGATGCCCCAGGGTGGTATCGACGAGGGAGAGGATCCACGCGACGCCGCTTACCGCGAGCTTTATGAAGAAACCGGCATGAAGTCTGTTTCGTTTCTCGCCGAGACACCTCAATGGATCAGCTACGACCTGCCCGAACATCTTCTGGGCATCGCTCTCAAGGGAAAATATCGCGGGCAAAAACAGAAATGGTTTGCCCTACGGTTCGAGGGCCCGGATTCCGAAATCGCCATCAACCCTCCCCCGGGTGGACATCAGGCCGAGTTCGATATGTGGGAATGGAAGCCAATGACCGAGCTGCCGGACCTGATCGTGCCGTTCAAACGCAAGGTTTACACCACAGTCGTCGACGCTTTCCGTGATCTCGCGCCCTAGTGTCAGCGGTTGGACACGACCTCTCCCCGCACCGGCTCACCCTCAGCCTTTGAAACACCATCCGCTATGTAGTTGTGAAACTGTGCCGGAAGGCCTTCTCCGGACATGAGATCAGGCGTGGTCTGCAGATGCATGTGAAGATGCGGTTCGGACGTGTTGCCGCTGTTGCCGCAGCGCCCGACCTCATCTCCCCTCGTCACCTCGTCCCCGACAGCGACTGAGATCGACCCTCGACGTAGATGAGCGAGAAAAGCGAATTCGCCTTCGGCCAGTTCCAGGACGACGTGATTGCCGGCCGGGCGCGATATGTCGGCTTCGCCGATCTCCTTGTCCGGCAATCCATCGACAACCGATACCACCTTGCCGTCCGCAGGTGCGAGAACCGGCCTGTCCCAACAATAGAAGTCTTCGAGCTTCGTACCATCCCCAGAATGGGTCGACCCTGACTTGCGGACAACGAAATCATAGGCAAACCGCTGGGCCACGTGTTCGGCATGATAGTTATCACGAAGCGTGCGGCCGCCCCAGAACACATGCCACTCTCCCTCGAACGGAAGGCGAAGCTCCGCCTTCGTCTGATAGTCAAGATATTGCGAGTGGGCCTCTTCAGGCATGCGTTGCACATAGAACCCTTCGATCCGGTCATCCGGCCCGAAAGACCACTGCCAGACCAGTTCTGCCCCGCGCTCATGCTCCGCATGCAGGCGGTAGACGCGCAGATCATCGCGTCGTTCGGTCTTCTCCTCGAGAACTTCGCGCTGCGGCCCATAGGCAACGCTGACCGACGCCTGAAATCCCTTCAGGTGATAGATGTCCCCGAGGGCCGACTGCATGGTCTCCGACATGTCGGACCAGATCTTCTCCGCATGCCCCTGCTGAAAAACCTTCGTGTAGTGTCGACCGAGCTTCAGCGTTTCGGCATCGGGTTCATGTGCAACCGCCACATTGAATGCCAGCAGTGCCATCAGGCAGGCCAGGCCGCCCGTTACCCTGTGCAGGATCATCATGCTCGCTCCCGATTCGCAATTGGGAGGACGCTAACAAAAAAAGCCGGGCTTGGGCCCGGCTGTTTTCGCACCATATCATTCATCCGGTCATGCCGGCAGAATGGCGCCTTCCAACGTGGTAAGCTGGTGCAGGAACTCTTCCGCGCGCAGACGGGCTTCATGATCGGTCGCGTCTTCCAGATCCTCGCGCGCATCCTGAATGCGGCGGGCCAGGTCTTCGCGATCGATATCGTCCACATGCACTGCCGATTCGGCAAGCACGGTGCACCCATCGGGCAGGATGTCGGCGAAACCGCCGAACACCACATAACGCTCCGTCTTGCCGTCAGCGGCAACTGCCACCACGCCGGGCTTGATGCTGGTCATGGTTGGCGCATGGTTTCCCATGACGGTGAGTTCACCCTCGGTGCCGGGAATGACAACCGAATCGACGTCCTGCGAAACCAGGAGCCGCTCGGGCGAGACCAGATCGAATTTGAAGGATTGAGCCATCGTGTCCTACCGGATTGGGCATGAGGACGGAAGGCCCCGAAGGAGCCTCCCGATCATTGCGTGAATCAGGCTGCTTCAGCCGCCAGCTTCTGCGCCTTCTCGACGGCATCCTCAATGGTGCCGACCATGTAGAAGGCTGCTTCCGGCAGGTGATCGTACTCACCCTCGCAAAGGCCCTTGAACGAACGGATCGTGTCTTCGAGATCCACGAACAGACCCGGCGCGCCGGTGAACACCTCAGCCACGTGGAAGGGCTGCGACAGGAAGCGCTCGATCTTGCGTGCGCGGGCAACCGTGAGCTTGTCCTCTTCGGAAAGCTCGTCCATGCCGAGAATGGCGATGATGTCCTGCAGCGACTTGTAGCGCTGGAGAATCTCCTGCACCTGACGCGCCACCTGGTAATGCTCTTCACCAACGATCATCGGGTCGAGCATGCGCGAGGTGGAGTCCAGCGGATCCACAGCCGGGTAAATGCCCTTCTCGGAGATGGCGCGGTTCAACACGGTCGTTGCGTCCAGGTGGGCGAACGAGGTTGCCGGAGCCGGATCGGTCAGATCGTCGGCAGGCACGTAAATCGCCTGCACCGAGGTGATCGAGCCCTTGGTGGTGGTGGTGATGCGTTCCTGCAGAGCGCCCATGTCGGTCGCCAGCGTCGGCTGATAACCCACAGCCGAAGGAATGCGGCCGAGAAGCGCCGAAACCTCGGAACCCGCCTGCGTGAAGCGGAAGATGTTGTCGACGAAGAACAGAACGTCCTGGCCCTTGTCGCGGAAGTGCTCGGCGACCGTCAGACCGGTCAGGGCGACACGGGCGCGGGCGCCGGGCGGCTCGTTCATCTGGCCGAACACGAGGGCGCATTTGGAACCTTCGGTCGAGCCGTTGTTCTTGGCCGGGTCCTGGTTCACGCCGGATTCGATCATCTCGTGGTAGAGATCGTTGCCCTCACGGGTACGCTCACCAACACCGGCGAAAACCGAGTAGCCACCATGCGCCTTGGCGACGTTGTTGATCAGTTCCTGAATGAGAACGGTTTTGCCAACGCCAGCGCCGCCGAACAGGGCCGATCTTGCCGCCCTTGGCGTAGGGCGCGAGCAGGTCGACGACCTTGATGCCCGTAACGAGGATCTCGGCTTCGGTGGACTGATCCACATAGTCGGGAGCAGGCTGGTGGATAGCGCGCGTACCTTCACCCTTGACCGGACCGGCTTCGTCAATCGCTTCACCGACCACGTTCATGATGCGACCGAGCGTGGCCTCACCAACCGGCACGGCAATCGGGTTGCCTGCGTCGCGCACTTCCATGCCGCGGACGAGACCTTCGGTGGAATCCATCGCGATGCAGCGAACGGTGTTTTCGCCCAGATGCTGCGCCACCTCGAGCACGAGGCGGTTGCCCTGGTTGTCGGTTTCCAGCGCGTTCAGAATCGCCGGCAGGTGATCCTCGAACTGCACGTCGACAACGGCACCGATAACCTGACGGATCGTGCCGACTGCGCCGGATGCCTTCTTTGCGGTGCTGCGGGTTGAAGCCGCCTTGCGCGCCGGAGCCGCCTTTTTTGCGGCAGTCGCGGACGCCGTCTTCGGGGTCGCTGCTTTGGCCATGTTCGTTTAACCTCTTCGGTCCGTTAGAGCGCTTCCGCGCCCGAAATGATTTCGATCAGTTCCTTGGTGATCTGCGCCTGGCGCTGGCGGTTGTAGGTGATCGAAAGCTTGTCGATCATCTCGCCTGCGTTGCGTGTCGCGCTGTCCATGGCGGTCATCTTCGCGCCCATCTCACCGGCCGCGTTCTCAAGGAGCGCGCGGAAAATCTGCACCGCGATGTTGCGCGGGATCAGGTCGGCGAGAATCGACGGCGCATCCGGCTCGTATTCGTAGACCGCATCCGCGCCTTCCCCAGCCGCGTCGGCGGGAACAGCGGCAGGGATGATCTGCTGAGCAGTCGGCACCTGCGACATCACCGACTGGAACTCGGAATAGAACAGCGTACAGACGTCGAACTCGCCCTTCTCGAACATGCCGATCACCTGACGGGCGATGCCATTGGCGTTCTCGAAGCCGATCTTCTTCACGTCACGCAGATCAACCCGGTCGATGATCAGGTCGCCATGGTCGCGGCGAAGAATGTCGAAGCCCTTCTTGCCGACGCAAAGCACCTTCACCGTCTTGCCGTCGCGCAGCAGTGCACGGATGTGCTCACGCGCCTTCTTGGCGATCTGGCTGTTGAAGCCGCCACAAAGGCCGCGTTCGGCCGTGGCAACCACCAGAAGATGCACGTCGTCCTTGCCGGTACCGGCCATCAGCGGCGGCGCATCGGTTCCCGATACGGCGCCGGCAATGTTTGCGAGCACGGCCCCCATGCGTTCGGCATAGGGCCGCGCAGCCTCGGCCGCCTCCTGGGCGCGCTTCAGTTTCGCCGCGGCGACCATCTGCATCGCCTTGGTGATTTTCTGCGTCGCCTTGACCGAGGCGATCCGGTTGCGAAGTTCCTTGAGGGAAGCCATGCTCGGTCAGCCTCAGGCGAAGTTCTTGGCGAATGCGTCGATCTGTGCCTTGAGCTTCTCGCGCAGATCGTCGGAAAGCGCCTTTTCCTTGCGGATCGCTTCCAGCACGTCCTTGCCATCCGCACGCATGTGCGAAAGCAGGCCCTGCTCGAAACGGGTGACGTCGGCAAGCGGCAGCTTGTCGAGATAGCCGTTCACACCAGCGAAGATCACGGCAACCTGCTCTTCCGTCTTCAGCGGCGAGAACTGCGGCTGCTTCAGGAGCTCGGTCAGGCGTGCACCGCGGTTGAGCAGGCGCTGGGTCGAAGCGTCGAGGTCAGAACCGAACTGCGCGAACGCAGCCATTTCACGGTACTGGGCGAGCTCACCCTTAATGGAGCCGGCAACCTGCTTCATGGCCTTGATCTGGGCTGCCGAGCCAACGCGCGACACCGACAGACCCACGTTCACGGCCGGGCGGATGCCCTGGAAGAACAGGTTGGTCTCGAGGAAGATCTGACCGTCGGTGATCGAGATCACGTTGGTCGGAATGTAGGCCGACACGTCGTTGGCCTGCGTCTCGATGACCGGCAGAGCCGTGAGCGAGCCGGAGCCCTGCTCGTCGTTCATCTTCGCCGCGCGCTCGAGCAGGCGGGAGTGCAGGTAGAAAACGTCACCCGGATAAGCTTCACGGCCCGGCGGGCGGCGCAGCAGGAGCGACATCTGACGGTAGGCAACGGCCTGCTTGGACAGATCGTCATAGGCGATCACGGCATGCTTGCCATTGTCGCGAAAATACTCGCCCATCGCGCAGCCGGCAAACGGTGCCAGGAACTGCATCGGAGCGGCGTCGGAAGCGGTTGCGGCGACGATGATCGAATATTCGAGAGCGCCGCGCTCTTCCAGAACCTTCACGAGCTGTGCAACCGTGGAGCGCTTCTGGCCAACGGCGACATAGACGCAGTAGAGCTTCTGGCTCTCGTCGTCACCGTCGTTGAGCGGCTTCTGGTTGAGGAAGGTGTCGAGAACGATGGCGGTCTTGCCGGTCTGGCGGTCGCCAATGATCAGCTCGCGCTGGCCACGACCGATCGGGATCAGCGCGTCAACGGACTTCAGACCCGTGGACATCGGCTCGTGAACCGACTTGCGGGGAATGATGCCCGGCGCCTTCACGTCGACGCGTGCGCGCTTCTTGGCCTTGATCGGGCCCTTGCCGTCAATCGGGTTGCCAAGCGCGTCAACAACGCGGCCAAGCAGCTCCGGGCCGACCGGAACGTCCACGATGGCGCCGGTGCGCTTCACCGTATCGCCTTCTTTAATGTCACGGTCGCTACCGAAGATAACGACGCCGACATTGTCGACTTCGAGGTTCAGCGCCATGCCGCGGATGCCGCCGGGGAACTCCACCATCTCACCGGCCTGGACATTGTCCAGACCGTAGACGCGGGCAATGCCGTCGCCCACGGAGAGCACCTGGCCAACTTCTGAAACTTCGGCTTCCTTGCCGAAGTTCTTAATCTGATCCTTCAGAATTGCGGAAATTTCCGCCGCACGGATGTCCATCAGCCGACCTCTTTCAGTGCAAGCTTGAGCGAATTGAGTTTGGTTTTGAGCGATGTGTCGATCTGGCGCGAGCCCATCTTGACCACCAGCCCGCCGAGAATGGAGGGATCAACGGAAACGTTGATTGAAACGTCCTTGCCAGCCACTGCCTTGAGCGCGGCCTTCAGTTCCTTCTCCTGCGTCGCGTTGAGCGCATGCGCAGAGATCACGTCTGCCGTCGTCTCGCCGCGGTCTTCTGCAGCGATCTGTCGGAAAGCACGGATCATTTGCGGCACGGCAAACAGACGCCGATTCTTCGCAACGACACGAAGGAAATTGCCGACCAGCCCCGTGATCTTGGCCTTGTCGAGCACCGCACTGACCGCCTTGAGCTGATCGTCAGCCGAAAAAACCGGGCTCTTGACCAGGCGCTGAAGATCATCACTGCCGTCAAGAAGTGTCTCGAAACGGTCGAGATCGGCTTCGACTGTGGAAATCGCCTTGGCTTCCTTCGCCAGTTCGAAAAGCGAACCAGCGTAGCGCCCTGCCATTCCGGAAATCATGGAGCCAGATTGTGCCACGGGATGGTCATCTCTCACACATAGAAGGCCGCAAGATTTTTGCTAGAGCACCGGGCTCGGGCTAAATCTTTGACCTGATTGAATTTTTCCCCTCGCAAAAAGACATAAAGCACGCCCTTCTGCTGAAAGCCGATTGCCGTCTAGCACAGGCTTCCGAGAGTCGCAACACGCATGGCCATCCGCAAACCGGCTGCATTGTCGCAGTTTCGACGCAATTTTGGTCCGTCAGGCGACGAATCCCATCACGAAGGCGAGCGGCAACGCCGCCAGAACGAGCGACAGGACCAGGAACAGCCAACTGTAAAGCGCCTTCGCCCCGTCGGAAAGCATGGAGATCAGGCAACCGAACGCCGACACCGCCCAGGCCGCCCCGAGCGCCAGATAGATGAAGGGCTGCGCCAGCATCATCGCCGCCAGTCCGAAGCCGATGTAAAATCCGCCAATGATGGCGCGCGGCACGACCAGCATCTCGGTGCGCTCGACAGCCGGCTGCAGCCGAAAAAGCTTCAGCGCCAGCCGCGGCATGAACATGACGAACAGACCGATGAATATCGTCACCGCCGCCGCCGTCCACGCCAGCCATTCGCCCTGCGTCACCGGCCATGGGAAGGAGAAGGTCATTTTTGTGCCCCTGATCGAAAATTGTCGAATGCGTCCGATAATATGATTCTGGACTTCAAACAATTTTCTACCATAGAGTGCATTTCGCAGACGAATGTCTTGCGGGAGGAGACCGGCCGTTGAATCGAGATGAATTGCGGATGGCCGCTCATTCGAAGCTGGACGACGCCAAGATCCTCTTCGCGCACAAACGCACCTCGAGCGCGTACTACCTGTGCGGATATGCCGTGGAACTGGCACTCAAGGCTTGTATCGTTCAGCAGTTCATCTCCCAAACGCTTCCGGAGAAAGCTCTCGTCAGAAATGTCTATTCTCATGATTTTCCCACCCTGGTAGGGCTGGCAGGGCTCTCGCTTGAACTCAAAAGCGAGCTTGAGGCCGACCCGGCATTTTCCGCAAGTTGGGCGATTGTCCGCGAATGGCTTCCCGATGCACGCTACAGAGCTTATACTCACGCTGAGGCTCAAACACTGATTGAAGCGGTGGAGCATCCCGAAAGCGGAGTTCTCAAATGGATCACACGTTTCTGGTGACGAAGGGTCAGAAGCTCGTCGAGCTTCTGGACGCCACTCCGGTAAAGCCGCAGGCTGCGCTGTGGGTACATTCTCCGGATAATGATCGCTGGAAGCTCTGGATCGTTCCAGACCGATCGATGAAGAACAAGAGAGCCTTTTATCAGATCGTGGCCGAAACCATCGGAGCGAGCGAATATCTGACGGGCCTGGATGCCAGCTCAACCGAATTCGTGCACGAAGAGCATCCCGCAATCCAGAGCATGCGCAAGACGATCAGGGTTTCGGGCATAAGTGAGGTTCATTTTTCCGCGAATATGCTCAACGGCTACTATCTGCCCGAAAGCATTGTCCTGAGAATGGACCGTGCGAAGCAAAGCCCGGCAGCAGCGTAAGCCGCACTTCACAGGCAACTCGTCACAGAAAACTCTGCGGATCGATGTCCACCTGAACCCGCACCGAGCCGCGTGGCCTCGGCCCCGCCTTGATCATGTCCCGCAGAAAACCCTGAATGTCGGCGCGGCGCGTTCCGTGCACCAGAAGACGGAACCGATGCCGCCCGGCAACCACCGCCAGCGGCGCTTCGGCAGGGCCGAGCACATCCACCTCATCGGCGCGGGGTGCTGCCTGTCGCAGCCCTCGAGCATGGCTTTCCGCCTCCTGGCGCGTGGCCGCACTCACGATGATGCCCGCCAGACGCCCGAAGGGCGGCAGTCCCGCCCGCTCGCGCTCGGCGGTCTCGCGCTCGTAGAACGCCTCCGCGTCTCCCGTCACGATGGCCCGCATCACCGGGTGCTCGGGCTGATAGGTCTGCAACAGGCCGAGACTCTTGCGCCCCGTGCGGCCGGCGCGGCCCGTCACCTGCGCCAGAAGCTGAAAGGTGCGCTCGGCCGCGCGCGGATCGCCATTGGCAAGGCCGAGATCCGCGTCGATCACACCCACCAGCGTCATGCCGGGAAAATTGTGCCCCTTGGCCACAAGCTGCGTACCGATGATGATGTCGGCTTCGCCTTTGGCAATGGCCTCCAGTTCCAGCCGCAGCCGCTTCACGCCCCCCATCATGTCGGAGGAGAGCATGATCGTGCGCGCATCGGGGAAAAGCTGGTCCACCTCCTCGGTGATTCGCTCCACGCCCGGCCCACAGGCCACCAGATGATCAAGCGTGCCGCATTCGGGGCATGCTTCCGGGCGCGGCTCATTGTATCCGCAATGATGGCACACAAGCTGCCGGCGAAAGCGGTGCTCCACCAGCCAGCTTGAACAATCCGGGCACTGGAAACGGTGTCCGCACACGCGGCACAGCGTGAGCGGCGCATAGCCGCGCCGATTGAGAAACAGAAGCGACTGCTCGCCCCGCGCCAGCGTCTTCTTCATTTCCTCGATCAGAACCGGAGAAAGAAACCCGCCGCGTTCGGGCGCTGCCTTGCGCATATCGATGGTCGCAAGGTCGGGCAGCGCCGCATCGGCAAAACGCGAGGAAAGCAAAATCCGCTCATAACGCCCCTGATTGGCATTGACCCGGCTTTCCAGCGACGGGGTTGCCGAAGCCAGCACCACCGGGAAACCGCCGATATGCCCGCGCACCACACCCATGTCGCGCGCATTGTAGAAGACCCGGTCTTCCTGCTTGTAGGCAGGGTCGTGCTCCTCGTCGATCACGATCAGGCCAAGTTCGCGAAACGGCAGGAACAGCGCCGAGCGCGCACCGGCCACCACGCGCAACTGCCCCTCCGCCACCTGCCGCCAGACCCGCTCGCGCTTTTTCGGCGCAAGGTCGGAGTGCCATTCGGCAGGCTTTGCGCCAAACCGATCATGGAAACGTTCGAGAAATGCCTGTGTGAGGGCGATCTCGGGAATGAGAATCAACACCTGTTTGCCGCGTTCCAGCGCGGCCGCCACAGCCTCGAAATAGACTTCTGTCTTGCCCGAGCCCGTCACGCCATCGATCAGGGTCACGCTGAATTCGTCGGTGCCGGCCTTTTCCCGCAGACGATCCGCCGCTTCCGCCTGACCATCGCTCAGCGTTGCGCGCCCGAATGTCGGATCGGGCGCGGCCACAAGAGGACGCGGCGGGATCGAAACCGTCTCGAACACGCCCTGTGTGCGCAACCCTTCGATCACGCTGGATGAGACGCCGGCCGCATGAGCAAGACCGGCCTTCGTCCAGGCCTGGCCGTCGGCGGCCATCTCCATCACCCGTTCGCGCGCTGCCGTCAGCCGGTCGGGGCCCGTCCCCTCCACGAGCCGCAGCCCCTCGGTCGGAGGTTCGGGATCGAAGGCCGCCGGCGCGCGCAGAAGCATGCGCGCCACCATGCCCGGCGGCGAGAGCGTGTAGCTTGCCACCCAGTCGACGAATCGGCGCATCTCTTCGGGGATCGGCGGGCAGTCAAAAACCTCGACAATCGACCGAAGTCTTTTCGCCGCCACCGCTTCTCCCGGCCCGTCCCAGACAATCCCCGCAACCTCGCGCGGCCCCAGCGGGACCCGTACGATGGAGCCCGGCTCCACGCGCATGCCCTCCGGCACGGCATAGGAGTAGGGGCGCTCGGCCGGCATCGGAACCATGACCGGCACGACGGTGCTCATTGGCGAATCTTTTGTCATCGGGCGTGACCTTGCCCTGTTCTTGCATTAGAGCAAAGACCGAACATATGGAGGAGGTGACAGCTTCCTCTCAATTCCCGCCTTCGGACTGCCTAAGGAGTTTGCCATGAAGTTCTTCGTCGACACCGCCGACGTCAATGAAATCCGCGAGTTGAGCGATACCGGCCTGCTCGATGGTGTCACCACCAATCCGTCGCTCATCATGAAGTCGGGTCGCGACATCATGGAAGTGACAAAGGAAATCTGTGACATCGTCGACGGCCCGGTCTCCGCGGAAGTGACCGCAACCGATTTCGAAGGCATGATGAAAGAGGCAGAGGTTCTCTCCAAGATCGCCGACAACATCTGCATCAAGGTCCCGCTCACCATGGACGGTCTGCGTGCGTGCAAGGCGATCACCTCTTCAGGCCGCCTCGTCAACGTCACGCTGTGCTTCTCGGCCAACCAGGCGCTGCTTGCCGCCAAAGCCGGCGCAACCTTCATCTCGCCCTTCATCGGCCGTCTCGACGACATGGGCATTGATGGCATGGATCTGATCGCCGAAATCCGCACCATCTACGACAATTACGACTTTGGCACCGAGATCCTCGCAGCATCGATCCGCACGATAAACCACGTGAAGCAGGCCGCCCTGATCGGCTCCGACGTGGCAACCGTGCCGCCGTCCGTTTTGAAGGCACTGGTCAAGCACCCGCTCACCGACAAGGGCCTTGAAGCCTTCCTCGCCGACTGGGCAAAGACCGGTCAGAAGATCGGCTGAGGCGTCTCGCAGCCAGAACACCGGTGCAGAAACACCGCCAGCATCGAAGCCCCTTCTCCCCGCCTGCGGGGAGAAGGTCAGGATGAAGGGCGAGCACCAGCGTCAACAGCAGGCACACCCTTCTTCTCCCAAAACTGATTTCTACCGTCGCACGCCAATCGGCATATGCGCCGCTACATTGCGAAGATCGCCTCCGGATCCGCGCGCAGCCTCTCCACCGTATGCTCCTGGAGACGCGCGGCCACATCTGCCGGTTCGCCTTCCGCAAGGGCTTCAGGCATGATCGGCTTGCCGATCACCATGTTGATCGCACGCCCCTTCTTGTTCAGAAGCTCATGAAAAAGCGTCATGTCGCGCAGTTCGGTGGAATAGCGCGAGAGAAGATAGAACAGGCCCGAATTGCGCGCCGTCATGTTCATCGGCACGACGGGAACCTGATAACGCCGCGCCAGCGCCACCACGGATGGCTGCCACGGACGTTCGGTCAGCTTGTCCCTGTTCCAGTAAGCGATCCGGCCTGATGGAAACAGCACGATGGCCTTGCCGGAATTGAATGCCTTGGCCGTCATTTCCAGCGTATCGCGGCTTTTGGCGTGGGATTTTTCGCCAGCGCGCCATTCCACCGGAATGATCAGATCGCGGAAACGCGTGTTGACACGCAGCGCGTCACGATTGGCAAAAAACGCCATGTCCGGCCGGGGCCGATTTCATCATGTCGTAGACGGCAATGCCATCGGCAATGCCCGTCGGGTGATTCGGCGCCAGAATGAAACCACCCGAAGCCGGAATGTTCTCAACTCCGCTCGCCGAGATTTCCAGCGAGAGTAGACGACTGATATAGGCGAATGCATCCCAGCCCGATAAATCGGCAACCTCGTCGGCCATCACCACGGCCTGCCGGTAATGAAGGAAGCGATAGAGAAAGGGCTGGGCCAACGGCCACAGCATGTTCTGCGAAAGATGCGTGGTGCGTTCGGCAATCAGCTGGTCGACCACGTGCGGCGAGTCTGGCGCGTGGACATCCCGGCCCAGAACACGGTTGCCAAGAACCGCAGCGACTGAAGTCAGCGTCGTGTGCAGAGCCATGGACGAAGTGCCCCCTGCAGCATTTCGGTTCTGGTCCTCACCGTCATTCCGCTCCTTCGTCTTGCCGGAAGATGAGCTTCCACGGAAATAGCGCAACATTCAGAGATCACGCCTCACAGGCTGTTTCACCGAATACTGTGACGACGCAATGACACGAACGCAAGATGGGACTGCGCATTTGCGTTGACATCGCCGCAGGGCAGACAGCCGAACCCTATGAACCCGGACCGGCGCGCACAAGGTCCTGCCCCAGTGCGAGACGCAACTGCTCGGCAAGCTCGCGTGCAGCCCGGTTTTCGGCATCGCGCTTGGCCCGCAGGGCTGCGAACTCCTGTCGCGGCACGTCATAGACAGACGAAATCTGCCGCGTTCCGGACGCGACGACTGCACCGGTGCTGGCGTCCTTGAGTGTGTATTTCGCTGACATGGTCAGCAGGCTGGAGGTGGGTTCGTTGTCGGTGCGCACCTGCACGCGTGCCGCCGCCGAGCTCGACCGGGTAACGGAGAGATCCAGCGTGTATCGCGCGTTCGCAGGCTGGCCGGACCCGCCATTGAGAAGGAAAATCAGATGGTTACGGACTTCCTGTCCATAACGCGTATCAACCGGTGAAATCGTGATCGACGAAAGGTCCGTCGATGTGGCGATGCCGCTGGAATTTGCATCCGGCGTGGCCATGAGAGGGCGCACCGTGCAGCCGGACGCCGCTATTAAAGCCAGCGCCAGACCGGCCAGCATCGAAACGCGAAACGTCGGGTTCAAGCTTTCCCCCTGCTTTGCAAACAGCATCAATCCGGGTCCCGCAGCATCATGCAACAATGTTGACGATGCGCTGCGGAACGACAATCACCTTGCGCGGCTCAGAACCGTTTAGCGCCTTCTGGACAAAGTCCAGCTGGAGCACCGCGTCTTTGACGGCAGATTGATCTGCGTCGCGCGCAATTGTCAAATCACCACGCTTCTTGCCGTTGATCTGCACCGGCAGAACAATCTCATTGTCCACGACAAGTGCGGGATCGAACTCCGGCCAGGCACTGGCGGCCACCATCCCCTCGCCGCCGATCGCTGACCAGCACTCTTCGGCCAGATGCGGCATGAAGGGCGCGACCAGATGGATCAGGATATCGACGGCCTCGCGCGCTGCGCCCCTGGCCGCATCATCGGCACCACCCAGCGCCGAGAGCGGCTCCTGAAGGTCGTTGACGAGCTGGTGAATGCGGGCAATCGCGCGGTTGAAGGCCAGCTTCTCGATGTCCTCACCCACGGCCTTCAGCGCCTTGTGCGCCGCCTTGGAGGCCGCAACCCCCGAGCCGTCATGCGCCGCTTTTGGCGCCACACCGCGCACATGCTCGGCGGTTTCCGACACCAGGCGCCACACACGCTGCACGAACCGGTGCGCACCCGTCGCGCCATCGTCCGTCCATTCCACATCGCGCTCCGGCGGGGAATCCGAAAGCATGAACCAGCGCGCCGTATCGGCACCGAAGGACTCGATGATGTCCTCCGGGCTCACCGTGTTCTTCTTCGACTTCGACATCTTTTCCAGCGAGCCGATGGTTGCGGGCTTGCCCGTCGCAATCTCCACCGCCTTGCGGCCATCGCCCGAGCCGGAGAGTTCCACCTCGTTCGGGGCCAGCCACCTGCCATCTTCGGCGCGATAGGTCTCGTGCACCACCATGCCCTGCGTGAACAGGCCCTTGAAGGGCTCAGCCACATCCAGATGCCCCGTCGCGCTCATGGCGCGAGCGAAGAAACGCGAATAGAGCAGGTGCAGGATCGCATGTTCGATGCCGCCGATATACTGGTCGACCGGCAGCCAGTCATTGGCGGCCTTCGGATCGGTCGGGTCGTTCTCCCACGGTGCGGTGAAGCGGGCGAAATACCAGGACGAGTCGACAAACGTGTCCATCGTGTCGGTCTCACGCCGCGCATCGCTGCCGCATTTCGGGCATTTCACATGCTTCCAGGTCGCATGGCGGTCAAGCGGATTGCCCGGCTTTTCGAAATCGATGTCGTCGGGCAGCTTGACCGGCAGGTCGGCCTTCGGCACCGGCACCACACCGCAATCGTCGCAGTGGATCATCGGGATCGGACAGCCCCAGTAGCGCTGGCGCGAAACACCCCAGTCGCGCAGGCGGAAATTCACCTTGCGCTCGCCCACCGGACGTCCATTGATCGTCTCCGAGGAAAGGCGCTTTGCCACCTCTTCGAACGCCGCCTTCGGCTTCATGCCGTCGAGGAAGCGCGAATTGATCATCACGCCATCATCCGTATAGGGCCCTCTTCGGTGATCTGGAAGGTCGCGGCATCCGCGCCCTCCGGCATCACCACCGGCGTCACCGGAAGACCGTATTTGTTGGCGAAATCGAGGTCGCGCTGATCGCCCGAAGGGCAGCCGAATATCGCGCCCGTGCCATAATCCATCAGCACGAAATTGGCGACATAGACCGGCAGAGTCCATTCCGGATCGAAGGGATGGCGCACGCGCACGCCCGTGTCGAAACCCTTCTTCTCAGCCGTCTCCAGCGCCGCAGCCGAAGTACCCATGCGGCGGCACTCTTCGCAGAATGCGGCAAGCTCCGCATTGTCGGCGGCGAGCGTCTTCGCCAGCGGATGATCGGCGGCAATCGCCATGAAGGACGCACCAAACAGCGTGTCGGGCCGGGTCGTATAGACCTCCAGCTCGTTCGTGCCCTCGTTCGTGCCCCCGGGCGCGCTCTCTTCCGTCAGCGCCCAGCGGATCAGCATGCCTTCCGAACGGCCGATCCAGTTGCGCTGCATCAGGCGCACCTTTTCCGGCCACTGGTCGAGATCGTCGATGGCATCGACCAGATCCTGCGCGTAATCGGTGATCTTGAAGAACCACTGCGCCAGTTCGCGCTGCTCCACTTCCGCGCCAGAGCGCCAGCCGCGACCGTCGATCACCTGCTCATTGGCAAGCACGGTCTGATCCACCGGGTCCCAGTTGACCTTGGAGGTCTTGCGCGTCACCAGCCCCTTCTCGAAGAAGTCGACAAACAGCATCTGCTGGCGATGGTAATAGTCCACGTCGCAGGTGGCGAACTCGCGGCTCCAGTCGAGCGACAGGCCGAAGGTCTTCAGCTGATCGCGCATCACCGCGATGTTCTGATAGGTCCACTCCTTGGGGTGCACCTTGTTCTGCATCGCCGCGTTTTCCGCCGGCATGCCGAAGGCGTCCCAGCCCATCGGGTGCAGAACATTGTAGCCCCTGGCGCGCTTGTAGCGCGCCACCACGTCGCCCATCGTATAATTGCGCGTGTGACCGATGTGAATGCGCCCGGACGGATAGGGAAACATCTCGAGCACGTAGTATTTCGGCCGCCCGTCGTCATTGCTGGCCTCGAACAGCTTTGCCTCGTCCCAGGCTTTCTGCCAACGGGGTTCTGCGACACGGGGATTGTAACGTTCGGTTGCCATGGCCGGATTTTCACAAGATAAGAAGCGGAAATGATGTTAGCGGACCTTCACCATGGTTTCGCCGAAGCGTCAACTCCAAGAGGCTTTTTTGGAAGAGGGATCAGCGAACCGATGAGCCACGCCGTCGAGAACCTGCAGGATGTCAAAGCAAAGATCGCAGCCGCGGAAAAAGCTGCCGGACGCTCAGGCGAGCCCGTCACGCTGGTCGCCGTTTCCAAGACGTTCGATGCAGATCAGATCCGCCCGGTCATCGAGGCGGGCCAGCGTGTGTTCGGCGAAAACCGCGTCCAGGAAGCCCAGGGCAAATGGCCCGCGCTGAAGGAAGCCTTCCCCGATACCGAGCTGCGCCTCATCGGCCCCGCTGCAGTCCAACAAGGCCGCCGATGCCGTCGCCCTGTTCGATGTGATCGAGAGCGTCGACCGGGAAAAGATCGCCCGGGCACTTTCGACAGAGATGAAAAAGCAGGATCGGCACCCGCGTCTTTATGTCCAGGTCAACACCGGCCTTGAAGAACAGAAAGCCGGCATCGACCCGCGTCAGGCCGTCACCTTCGTCAGGCATTGCCGCGAGGAATATGGCCTCGCCATCGAAGGGCTGATGTGCATTCCGCCGCTCGACGAAAACCCCGGCCCGCATTTTGCGCTTCTGAAGAAGCTCGCGGCCGAAGCCGGCGTAGAAAAATGCTCGATGGGCATGTCAGGCGATTACGAGACAGCCATTGCCTTCGGAGCGACCAGCGTGCGCGTCGGATCCGCGATCTTCGGCGCACGCTGATGCGCCATGCCCCAACAGGCATCAGTGCAGAACAAGCTCTCCGGCCACGCTGCGCCATTCGCTGGGCGAAATCAGCTTGCGGTGCGTGTAGGTAACCGAGTGGAGCGGGCCATCGAGGGACTCGTTCCAGAAATCGATGAAGCGGTATAGCGCCGGAAACTCAGGCGCAGTGTCATAGTGCTGCCAAAGAAAACTCTGCAGAATGGTGGGGTGATCAGGCAGGTGATAAAGAAACTCCGCCGTAGTCAGCCCATAGCCCCGGAGCATCAGCTCCATTTCGCCCGTTTGTTGCATCTGCTTCCTTTCCGAATCATGTTCCGGATTGGAAAATTGTGCGGCTAAAGTGTTTTTTCGTCCAGCCGATCACGGTCACATTTGCGTAAATTTATCGTGCAAATACAATTTGTTAGCAGCCGCCCAACATCGGTGCTAACGCGCCTGGCACATGCATTTTCCCTGTCTCATCCCCTGCCACCAAATGTCTAATGTTGTAGCTGAAGGCAGAATGGTAATAATGCGCGCGAGCTAGCGGCCCCTGCGTGCGAACGCGCAGTTCCAGTCCCAGCAAGCGCATATCCGGAGGAGGAAAAATGTCCGAAGTGCATGTTCACCGCGTTAAACCCGCGTGGAAAAAAGACGCGCTCATCGACAATGAGACGTATCTCAAATGGTACCAGGACAGCGTCACGGATCCGGAAAAATTCTGGGAAGAGCACGGCAAGCGCATCGACTGGTTCAAGCCCTATACGAAGGTCAAGAACACATCGTTCGAGGGCGACGTCTCGATCAAATGGTTCGAGGACGGCGTGACAAACGTCGCCTATAATTGCATCGATCGACACCTCGAAAAGCGCGGAAACCAGACTGCCATCATCTGGGAGGGTGACAACCCTGATGAAGATCAGAAGATCACCTATAACGAGCTCTATGAACGGGTTTGCCGGCTCGCCAATGTTCTGAAATCACGCGGCGTCAAGAAGGGCGACCGTGTCACCATCTACATGCCGATGATCCCCGAGGCGAGCTATGCGATGCTGGCGTGTGCGCGTATCGGCGCAGTGCACTCGGTCGTGTTCGGCGGCTTCTCTCCCGATTCGCTCGCCGGCCGCATCGAGGACTGTCAGTCCGATTTCGTCATCACCGCAGATGAAGGCGTGCGGGGCGGCAAGAAAATCCCACTGAAGGAAAACACCGACAAGGCCATCGCACTGGCCGAAAAGGCGGGCGCAAAAGTGCGTCATGTTCTCGTCGTCCAGCGCACTGCCGGCAAGATCGACTGGTCCGAGGGTCGCGATCTCTGGTATCACGAGGAAACAGCCAGCGCCGAGCCCGAGTGCAAACCTGAAGAGATGAATGCGGAGGATCCACTGTTCATCCTCTACACGTCAGGCTCCACCGGCAAGCCGAAGGGTGTGCTGCACACCACTGGCGGCTATCTCGTCTACGCCGCGATGACCCATGAATATGTCTTCGACTATCATGACGGCGACATCTACTGGTGCACGGCCGATGTGGGCTGGGTGACCGGTCACAGCTACATCGTCTATGGCCCGCTCGCCAATGGCGCCATCACGCTGATGTTCGAGGGCGTACCGAACTATCCGGACGCGTCGCGCTTCTGGCAGGTGGTCGACAAGCACAACGTCAACATCTTCTACACCGCCCCCACCGCGATCCGCGCCCTGATGGGTGCCGGCGACGATTTCGTCAAGCGCGCCTCGCGCTCATCCTTACGCATTCTCGGCTCCGTCGGCGAGCCCATCAATCCAGAAGCCTGGGAATGGTACTACAACGTCGTCGGCGACCAGAAATCACCCATCGTCGACACATGGTGGCAGACCGAAACCGGCGGTATTCTCATCACGCCGCTGCCCGGTGCCACGGACCTCAAGGCCGGCTCGGCAACACGCCCGTTCTTCGGCGTCCAGCCACAGCTCGTCGATGGCGAGGGACAGGTTCTGGAAGGTGCCACCAGCGGCAATCTGTGCATCACCGATTCCTGGCCGGGGCAGATGCGCTCCGTCTATGGCGATCATGAGCGCTTCATCCAGACCTACTTCTCCACCTACAAGGGCAAGTATTTCACCGGCGATGGCTGCCGCCGCGACGAGGACGGCTATTACTGGATCACCGGCCGCGTGGATGATGTCATCAACGTGTCGGGTCACCGCATGGGCACGGCGGAAGTGGAATCCGCGCTTGTGAGCCACGACAAGGTGTCCGAAGCCGCCGTTGTCGGCTACCCGCATGATGTGAAGGGTCAGGGCATCTACTGCTACGTGACACTCATGGCCGGCGAAGAAGGTTCCGACGAACTGAAAAAAGAGCTTGTCGCCCATGTGCGCAGCGAGATCGGCCCGATTGCCTCGCCTGACAAGATCCAGTTCGCCCCCGGCCTGCCCAAGACGCGCTCGGGCAAGATCATGCGCCGCATTCTGCGCAAGATCGCCGAGGATGATTACGGCGCGCTCGGTGACACCTCGACCCTCGCCGATCCGGCCGTGGTCGACGATCTGGTGGATAACCGCCAGAACAGAAAGTGCTGAGGATCCCGGAGCGCCGCGCGGCCAGCGCGGCGTTTCCAGCTTGCCTCTTGCAGGACGGCGTCATCGCCTCCACATTGGTGGTGTCGTCAACGAACCGAAAGGAGGTGATCCAATGTCGAGTGATTTCCGTTCAAGCGTGGTCTCGATGGATTGCCTTCGCGGGGAGCAGTCTTCCCGCTGAAGCGCATGAAGCGCGGATGGACTGCCACCGCAGACCAGCCATGACCGCGTGAGAATTCGAAAACACGGGGCCGTTCCTTCGGGAACGGCCTTTTGTTTTTGAGCGCGGGTTGCGTGTTTGAAAAGAAAGCACTGGCCCCTCATCCCCCTGCCGGGACCTTCTCCCGGCCTGCGGGGAGAAGGACGCCAATCTCGAGCATCGGACCCAAAAACGGAAATCCGGCTTTCGGTCAGCCCAACGTTGCATCACGTCCTTTGTGCACCGGGTGACACAGGGCTATCCAATGGGAAGGCACTGACTTTAAAGCCCCTTCTCCCCGTGCACGGGGAGAAGGTGAGGATGAGGGGCGAGCGCCGACGCATCAGAAAATCACGCCACCCTCAACACACAAACGAAACGCGCCGCCCACCGCCATAGGCCGCAACCAGCCGGGCATCGAGCAGGCGCGAAGCCACATCCCCGCCCGGCTCCGTCGTCACATCGGCAAGCACGCGCCCGTAATATTTCCCACCGCTGATGTCGCTGATCCACACGGATCCTTCCGCCAGCAGACGGTCGAGCACCGCACGCGCCTTGCGTGCTGCCGCTTTTTCGGCCGCACAGCGGCTGCGCATTTCGGGCGCATCGACGCCGCGAATACGCACGCTGACAGTGATGCGCTGACCTGGCCAGACATGCGCCTCGGCAACAAACGTGTCGCCGTCGATCACCCGGACGACGCGCGCTTCCACCGGTCCGGAGATCATCTCTCTTCGGGCGGCAAAGGCGACAGGCTGAGCGCTTAGCAGAATGGCAAGCACGAGTGCAGCAATCGGTTTGGGGTGCAGAATGGGCATTAAAGGAATATATTCCTCAACGTCATTCTATGCAACCCGGTATCAGAAATCGGTGGCGATGCCCTTCACTTCCCAGTCCCCGTAGCGGGCGGGGTCGTGTCCACCACGTCCACCGAGTTCCCTGGGGGCCTTGGCGGCCTTGGCCTCGTGGGCCCTGCGCCTTGCTTCGGCCTCCGCCAATGCCCGTCTGGCTGCCGGCGAGAGTGCCCTTGCCGGCGTGTCTTCCTGTCTGTCCATCTCGTCTGTCACGGCAAATTCCTCTCGAAAACGCAGAAATATTGAATACACGAACCGCGTTACCCATCATATAAGCGATCGGTCGCGCCGTGGAAAACGCCGGCGCTGCCTCATTCTGGAGCTTGAGACGACGATGAACACGATACGCACCGCAATGCTCTTGGCCCTCATGACGGCCTTGTTCATGGGCGTGGGCTATATGATCGGGGGCACCGGCGGCATGATGATCGCCTTCCTGATCGCCGCGGCCATGAATCTGTTCAGCTACTGGAATGCCGACAAGATGGTGCTGCGGATGCACAACGCCGTCGAGGTGGATGAACGCAACGCGCCGGAATATTATGGCATCGTGCGCGATCTGGCCGCCCGCGCCGGCCTTCCCATGCCGCGCGTCTATCTCATTCAGAATGACCAGCCCAACGCCTTCGCCACAGGCCGCAATCCGCAGAACGCAGCGGTGGCCGCCACCACCGGTCTGCTCGACCGGCTGAGCTATGAGGAAGTGGCCGGCGTCATGGCGCATGAGCTTGCCCATGTGCAGAACCGCGACACGCTCACCATGACGATCACCGCAACACTCGCCGGCGCGATTTCCATGCTCGGCAATTTCGCCTTTTTCTTCGGTGGCAACCGCGACAACAACAACCCATTCGGCTTCATCGGCATTCTCGTGGCGATGATCGTCGCACCATTCGCGGCCATGATGGTGCAGATGGCCATCAGCCGCACCCGGGAATACTCGGCAGACCGGCGCGGCGCGGAGATCTGCGGCAACCCGCTTTGGCTTGCCTCCGCGCTCGACAAGATCGCAAGGCGCGCAAAGCAGGTGGTCAATCAGAATGCCGAGCGCAATCCGGCCACCGCGCACATGTTCATCATCAACCCGCTGTCGGGCGAGCGCATGGACAACCTGTTTTCCACCCATCCGGACACGGACAACCGCATCGCCGCGCTTCAGGCGATGGCCGGAGAAATGCGCGCCACGCCGGAACCGCAGCCTCGCGAGGAAAGCCACGGTCCGTGGGGAGCGCGAACCGAAGCGACCGAGCGCCGGCCGCAGCCGAAATCCGAGCCCCGCTGGGGCCGTGACGCCAAGGTGCGAAAAGGCCCGTGGTCGTGAGCCGCCCGACCGCGCGCCGCGCCACCGGCAAGAACCGCCCCAGCCCCGAGCCCCTCGACAAACCCGGTCTTGAAACCCGTCGCGTGGCCACAAAGCTGCTCGCCGCCGTTGTGGATGCCCATGCCTCGCTCGACGGGCTCACCGATCCCGCCAATGGCCAGCCCGGCTTCCGCGCGCTCGATGCGCGCGACCGGTCACTTGTCCGCGCCATTTTGATGACCGCGCTGCGCCATCGCAGCACGATCGAGGCCCTGCTTGCCCGCCGTCTGGAGCGCCCGCTTCCCGCCAATGCCCGGACGCTTTCTCACGCATTGCACGTCGCGGCGGCGCAGATCCTGTTTCTCGATGTCCCCGACAGCGCCGCCGTCGACCTCGCCGTAACCCAAGCGAAAAGCGACCCGCGCCTTGCCCGCTTTGCCGGCCTCGTCAATGGCGTGCTGCGCAATCTGATCCGTGTGAAGGCACGCGCGCTCCCCGCCGCGCTAGCACAGACACGCGAGGCGCCGGACTGGTTCGCCGAGCGGCTTGAAGCCGCCTATGGCGCGGAAAAGACCGCCGCCATACTCGCCATGCACCGGCTTGAACCGCCGGTGGACTTCACCGTCAGGGACGATCCGCAACACTGGGCCGACGCCCTGGGCGGCATCGTCCTGCCCACGGGCTCGGTGCGCATTGCAAAGCTTGAAGCCGGCGTCGACACGCTGCCCGGCTTCGAGGAAGGCGCATGGTGGGTGCAGGACGCAGCCGCCAGCCTGCCGGCAAAACTCCTCGGCGACATCGCCGGTGCACGTGTAGCAGACCTCTGCGCCGCCCCCGGCGGCAAAACGGCGCAGCTCGTTCATGCCGGCGCAGACATCACCGCAGTCGACCTTTCGAAAAGCCGGCTGAAACGCCTTGCCGAGAACCTGAAGCGGCTTCGCCTGGAAGCGCAGATTGTCGAATCCGACATTCGCAAATTCGAGCCCGAAACCCCGTTCGATGCCATTCTCATCGATGCGCCCTGCTCCTCCACCGGCACGGTGCGCCGACACCCGGATGTGCCATGGACAAAGACACCCGAAGACATCGGGAAGCTTGCCGCCCTGCAGCGTGCCCTGCTCGACCATGCCGTGACGCTGGTCAAACCGGGGGGCAGGGTTGTCTTTTCCAACTGCTCGCTCGATCCCGCCGAAGGCGAGACGATGCTCGAAGCTTTCCTTGCCGAAACGCCGGACGTGGCGCTCGATCCCATCCAACCCGACGAGCTGGCGGGCATCGCCCCCTTCGTCAC
This sequence comes from Nitratireductor sp. GISD-1A_MAKvit, assembly GCF_040819555.1. Lineage (GTDB taxonomy): Bacteria > Pseudomonadota > Alphaproteobacteria > Rhizobiales > Rhizobiaceae > Nitratireductor. The sequence continues at coordinate 601,190 of NZ_CP161920.1, read as the reverse complement.
GCCCGAGGGGTACCTGCGCACCACGCCCGCCGACAGTTTCGGCGAAGCCGCACTCACACAGGGGCTGGATGGCTTTTTCGCCGCGCGGCTCGTGCGCGGGCGCTGAAGGGCGGCCCATCATCATGGCCTGAAATATTTCAACTTCGCATAAATCCTTGAATCATCTAGAGTCTCTCCTGATTTTGGGTGAACGGAAGAAAAAGTCGATCATTGGGTCAGGCACGGGAACATTCCTCCCACCAGCTGTGGGGTCTTGTTGCGCGGCAGGCATGGACGCGCCTGAAGCGTCGGCTGCGCGCCGGCCCTTCCTATCGCTGGCGCTATTCCGGCCGCACGCCCGAACGTATCCTCATCGCCCCGCCGGATCTGCGCATTGCCGATCCGCAGGTCGCGCGTGACATCTATCACGGCCAGTTCCTGCTTGCCGGCCAGCTCGTCGAGACGCGCGGCCAGTCTCCCTTTCGCGTCTCCGTCAGCGACCGCCCATGGCAGGAAGCCCTGCACGGTTTCCGCTGGCTTCGCCACATGCGCGCCGCCCAGAGCGATCTCGCCTCGGCCAATGCCCGCGCGCTGGTGGAAGAGTGGATCACTTTGTATGGCAAGCGCGTGTCCGGGGCACCCTGGGATGCGGCGGTCACCGCCAGAAGGCTGATCGCCTGGCTGCAGCATTCCTCGGTTGTTCTTCAGGGCGCCGACCTCCCTTTCTACCGCCAGTTTCTGAAAATGCTCGCCGTGCAGATGCGGTATCTGCGCACCGTTGCTCCTGAAATGCCGGAGGGAGAGGACCGTCTGCGCGCGCGCGTCGCTCTTGCATTCTGCGCTTTATCGCTGCCCGCCCCGGCAACGGCGGTCAAGGCCGCAAGCCGAAACCTCGCCCACGAGCTGGAGCGGCAGATCCTTGCCGATGGCGGCCATGTCTCGCGCAATCCGCGCGCCATAATGGAGCTTCTGACCGACCTTCTGCCACTCAGGCAAACCTACACCAATCAGGCGGAGCAGCCCCCGCAGGCCCTCATCGATGCCGTCGAGCGCATGTTGCCGGCGCTGCGCTTCTTCCGGCATCGCGATGGGTCCGTGGCGCGCTTCAATGGCATGGGCGTCACCCAGCACGACAGTGTGGCAGCGATCCTGCGCTACGACGATACCGGTGGTGCGCCTCTGCTGCACACACCACATTCGGGGTATGAACGGCTCGCCCTGGGCGCAACCACCGTGATTGCCGACACGGCTCCGCCACCAGCGCCCGACCTCTCACATCTTGCCCATGCCGGTTGCCTGTCGTTCGAGATGTCCTCGGGCCGGCATCAGTTCGTGGTCAACAGCGGGGTCGACAATTATGGCGACGAAAGCTATCGCCCGCTCGCCCGCACCACAGCCGCCCATTCCACCATAACGGTGAACGACACTTCACAGGGCCCGTTTCAGCCTGTCCTCGAAATGGAGCGACCTGATCGGCACACCGCTGGTGGCCGGCCCCCGAAACGTCGAGTGCCGGCGCGATGATGCCGCCGGCATTCATCGCTTCACCGCAAGCCATGATGGCTATGTCCCGCGTTTCGGTCTGGTTCACGAGCGCAGCCTTTCCCTTTCCGAAAACGGTGCCCTTCTGGAAGGGGTGGACCGCGTCTGCCGGCCCGACGGCTCACCTTCCACCGCGGTGGGCGAAGACGCGGTGGCGGTGCGCTTCCACATCCATCCCGACATCGACATCTACCGGGATCCCGAAGGGCATCACATTCTGGCGGGAGAGGCCACCGATACCTGGCTCTTCACCGTGGATGACCTCGTGCCGGTTGTCGAAGAATCGATCTTCTTTGCAGGCCTTGGCGGCCCCCGCAGAAGCCGCCAGATCGTGCTTCACACCACCGCTTCCGAGCATCCAGAGATCCGCTGGCAGTTCCGCAGGACACATGCCATCAACGGCGGCGGATAGAAAGCTTCGTTCAGAGCCCGGCAAACGCTGCGATCTCATCCACAATCGCCTTGTGCACCACCGCCCGGTCAGCCCCTTCGGGGTCGTCGCACACGGGATCGTCCTTCTCCTCTGCCAGCAGAAGGGCGCCCCTCGGCTTGCACTCCGCCAGAAACGTGAAGTGATGCGCTGGCGCAATCGTCTTCAACACTGCATCGGGCAGCCTGGCCGCCAGATCGCTTCCCGCCGGTCCCACATCCGCAGCCTTGAACAAATGCTCTTTTCCGAGATTGATGAGCAGCACGGGCATGTCGATCTGCGCGGTGCTCTCCATCGTGGCCGCATAAGTCATGCCCGGATCGATGGCGATTGCCCGTCCTATGCGGGGTTCACGCAGGTCGGCAGCGAAGCCTTGCGGAAGCGCGTCGAAATCGACACCACCCTTGGCGAGAAACACGCAATCCTGAGCCTTCTGGCCCATCCGTTTGCAGTAGCCGCCATAGGCATCGCGGTCGAACCGCAGACCCGCAAGGTTCAGCGCCGTCGCACCGCCAAGCGAAAAACCCAGCGACGCAATGCGCGACCGGTCCACACGGTCGGCAAAGGCCGGCTCTTCCAACAATGTATCCAGCGCAGCAACCAGATCTGCTGCCCGCTCATCGAGACGCATCGATCGGCGTGGCGAAGAATCGCCCGACGTGCTGCCGGGATGATTCACCGCCAGTACCATTGCGCCGCGCTGCGCGAGTGCCGAGGAAAGCCAGGAAATGGCATCCATGTTGCCGCCGGAGCCATGCGAAAGCACGAACAGCGGAAACTTTCCTTCCGCCACCGCAGCCCCGACATAGGCGGAGGTACCTTCAAACACGGCATTGTCCCCCACAAGCCCCCGATAGGTCGGCCTGCCAGCCGGATACCACACGGAGGCCGCCAGTACCGGCGGGCGGTGATCGGCCTTTACCGTCAACCGGTCATATCCGGCATAGGGGTCAGCCATCGCTGCACCTGACATGCCCAATCCCATGAGAAATACACAAAGCAGTTTTTTCATATCCGTCATCCTTTCAACTGGATGACGCAGACCTGCACGAGCACGGGGCAGAACGCGTCCTAAAACCGGTTTCAGGTCGCGCGGAACCGGTTTTCGAACCAAGGTTTCCGCAACTGCAAGGTCAGTGTTGCCACTGGCCGGAGGCAATGCCACAACGCAACCCCTTGCTGGAAACGCGCAGACACCACCCATGCTGGCTCTTCCCATTCCCATGATCGTCGCCCTCGTGCTCGTTGCGCTTCTCGCGCGGATCGCGGTTTCCGGCGAGCGCCCGCCATTTCTCATGGCGCTGCTTGCCGCCTGCGCACTGCAAAGCCTCATCGTGTCTCTTCGCCAGCACTACGGCATGGAGGTGCTTCTGCCGTTTCAGCCGGTCACGGCCACCTTCGTGCCACCGCTCACCTGGCTGGCGTTTCAGACCGGCTCTGTGCGGGCGTTTTCGCTCCCACGCGACCTGGTGCATCTTGCGGCTCCGGCCTTCGCCGGCTTCTGTGTCCTGTTCGCCCCCGATACACTTGATACGGTCGTGCCCGCCATATTCGTTCTCTACGGCTTTGCCATCCTTGCGAGACTGCATCGCAGTGGCGATGATCTGCCGCTGGCGCGGCTCGAAGCCGGCCGTCTGCCAGCACGCCTTTGGGGTGGCATCGGTCTGGCGCTCGTTCTTTCGGCGCTCAGCGACGCCCTCATTGCCCTCGCCTTCATGGCAGGGCAAAACTGGCTGCCGCCGCTGATCGTCAGCGTGTTTTCATCTGCCGCCCTGCTCGCCATTGGTCTCCTTGCCGTCTCGCCGGGCGCCATCGGGGAGGCCGAGCCCGAACGGGAGGACCAACAGCCGCCTGACCCCAGTGTGGAAGAGGCCCAGCTTGTGCAGCGGCTGGATGCCCTTCTTGAGACCGACCGGCTCTATCTCGATCCCGACCTCACGCTCGCACGGCTCGCCCGACGTTTGCATGTGCCGATCAAACAGCTTTCCACGGCCATCAATCTGGTGAGTGGCGAGAACGTTTCGCGGCACATCAACCGTCACCGCATTGAGCACGCCTGTCGCGCGCTGGAGAATGGTGCAAATGTCACCGAAGCCATGCTCTCAAGCGGCTTCAACACCAAATCCAATTTCAACCGCGAGTTCCGCCGCATCACCGGCAAGACACCGCGTGAATGGACGCCGCGGACGGGTGGTCAGAAATAGCCGCGCGCCACAGAACCGATAGCAAGCGCGGCAAAGGCGAACAGGATCACCCCTGAAAGGTGCGAGACCCGTCGCGACAGGCTGTCGGGCAACCGCGTCCGCGCCAGCGCTACGCCGCCACTCAGAATGAACCACCACAGGAGCGAACCAAGGAAAACGCCGGTCACGACAATTGCCGCATCCACATGACGCGGAGACTCCGCCAGCCCCAGACCGGCAAACATGGCCGCAAATGCCAGAATGGTCATCGGGTTGGTGATTGTCAGGAAAAAAGTGGCGGCGGCGGTTTCGAAGAGATCACCTGTCCGCGCCTCGGCAGCTTCCCGCATCGGTGCAGGCGAAAAACTCTTCCATCCGAGCCACGCCAGAAACACGCCGCCGACAAGCTTGAGCGGCACTTCAACCACTGCAAGGGGCCGCCGCAAACGCGGCAAAGCCGATGGCCGCAAGCGCCGCATAAAGAGCGTCCGCAAGTGCTGTTCCGAGCCCGCCTGCAACACCGGCCCACAGGCCGTGCTCCAGCGTTCTGTTCACGCACAATGCCCCGATGGGCCCAAGCGGTGCCGCGACGGCGAGCCCCAGCAACAGGCTCTTGCCGAACAGCAGCGCCTCCATGGCGTCAGCCCTTTTCAATCGGCGCGAACGATCCCGGCTCCACCGTCGAAAGTGCAACGACAGACTCGCTGCGCGCCAGAAAGCCGTGCTTCTTCATGTCTTCCAGGACGCTCTCCACATCTGCGAGCGAAGGCACTCGGGCCTTGATGAGATATGACCAGGGGCCGGTGACGTGATGGCACTCCTCCACCGCCTTGTGGGCAGCGGCAAACACGCGAAACGCCTCTTCATTGACGTTTTGCACAAGAGACACCCAGATGAAAACCAGCACCGGACAGCCCAGCGCCGCCGGATCGGCATCGACCGTGAAACGCCGAATTATGCCATTGGCGACCAGCCGCCGGATCCGTTCATTGACTGCCGACGCGGAAAGCCCCACCACACCACCAATGTCGGCGAGTGAGCGGCGCGCATCCTCGGCAAGCAGGGTCACGATTTTCTGGTCGATCTGATCCATCGAGAAACATCCTGAATATGCAGTAGCCAGACAATTTGCAGAAATTAGGCAATATGTCAACAAAATATGCGGTATAATAAAAGATATCCGCAAAATATACAGGATCATATCGTGATTTCGCGTCGCCCTCTTTGCCACAGGGATACCGGATTGTCGAGCCTGTCCACCATCCGGGCCCGCGCACCGGGCCCTTTGAGGGCCTTCAGCCTGTGTGCTGGCGCGTCAATCGTGCCATTGAGGGGCCATCAAGCTTGATTTGCACCCCGCCTGCCGGTACGTCCCCCACATTCTTCCCAAAAGCCGGAGCCGCCTTGCATGTCCGTTGCCGCCAAGAACATTCCCGCACCCGACCTCGTTCCCGTCCGCCGTGCGCTTCTGTCGGTCTCCGACAAGAGCGGCATCGTCGATTTCGCTCGCGCACTCTCAGGCCACAATGTCGAGATCGTTTCCACCGGCGGCACGTCCAAAACGCTCGCCGGCGAAGGCATTGCCGTGCGCGACGTTTCAGAACTCACCGGCTTCCCCGAGATCATGGACGGACGCGTGAAGACACTGCATCCGGGCGTTCATGGCGGCCTTCTGGGCATTCGCGACGATGCGGACCATGCCGGCGCGATGAAAGAGCACGACATCGCTGCCATCGATCTTCTGGTCATCAATCTCTATCCGTTCGAAGAGGTGCGTTTCGGTGGGGGCGATTACCCGACCACGGTCGAGAACATCGACATTGGCGGCCCGGCGATGCTGCGCGCGGCAGCCAAGAATCACGCCTATGTGGCCGTGGTGACCGAACCCGCCGACTATGCCCGCATCCTTGAAGCGCTTGCCGAAAATGATGGCGCCCTGCCCTACAGCCTGCGTCAGGAACTGGCCGCCAAAGCCTTTGCCCGCACCGCCGCCTATGACGCGGCCATCTCCGGCTGGTTCGCCGAAACGCTCAAAATCGACGCACCGGATTTCCGCGCTGTCGGCGGCAGGCTCAACGAAGTGATGCGCTATGGCGAGAACCCGCACCAGAAGGCAGGCTTCTACGTCACCGGCGAAAGCCGCCCCGGCGTCGCCACCGCGACCCAGCTTCAGGGCAAGCAGCTTTCCTACAACAACATCAACGACACGGATGCCGCCTTCGAACTCGTCTCCGAGTTCGCGCCGGATCGCTCGGCCGCCGTCGCCATCATCAAGCACGCCAATCCGTGCGGCGTGGCCGAGGGGGCAACGCTGCGCGAGGCCTATGAGAAGGCGTTCGCCTGCGATCCCGTCTCCGCATTCGGCGGCATCGTCGCGCTCAACCGCCCGCTCGATGCGGAAGCGGCCACCGAGATCGTCAAGATCTTCACCGAGGTCATCATCGCCCCGGACGCGACTGAAGAAGCCCGCGCCATCGTCGCTGCCAAGAAGAATTTGCGCCTGCTCGTCACCGGCGGGCTTGCGGATCCGCGCGCGCCCGGCCTCGCCGTCAAGACCGTTGCCGGCGGCCTGCTCGTCCAGTCGCGCGACAATGGCGTGGTCGATGATCTCGACCTCAAGGTCGTGACAAAACGCGCGCCGAGCGAGAAGGAAATGGCCGATCTCGTCTTCGCCTTCCGCATCGCCAAACACGTGAAGTCGAACGCCATCGTCTATGTCCGCGACGGCGCGACCGTGGGCGTGGGTGCCGGCCAGATGAGCCGGGTCGATTCCGCCCGCATCGCCGCCCGCAAGGCGGAAGACGCAGCAGAAGCTGCCGGCAATGCCGAGCCGCTGACAAAGGGCTCCGTTGTCGCCTCCGACGCCTTCTTCCCCTTTGCCGACGGGCTTCTCTCCGCCATGGAAGCCGGCGCCACCGCCGTCATCCAGCCGGGCGGTTCCATGCGCGACGACGAGGTCATCGCCGCCGCCGACGAGCATGGCATCGCCATGGTCATGACCGGCATGCGCCACTTCCGTCACTGACGCAGGCGCTTTCAAGGATCAGGAGGCACCCGCCTCCTGATGCCGGCTCTTCACGAAGGGCAGAAGCACCAGCCCGATGAGAAACAGCACGAGGATCGGCGTCACGCCGAGCCGCTGCGCATCCTCGACGGAAAATCCAAACGCTTCCGAGGCGAAGTACCCGGTGGCAAGCGCGATGGCGAAGGGTCCGATAAAGGTCGTCGCCTTGCCTGAAAGCGCATAAAGCCCGAAGGCCTCCGTCACCCGCTCGCGCGCAACCTGATCCACCAGAAGCGTGCGCGAGGCTGCCTGTATGGCCCCGCCCGCTGCACCGATGAAAGCGCCCGCCACGAAGAAGGCGATGTCGGGCAGACTGCTTGCGCCAGCCCCACTGACCGGCATGAAGAAAAGCTCATCGCGCGTGGTGGAGATCACCAGAAGCGCGCACAGTGTCAGCACCACGATTGAAACGCTCACCACCAGCTTCGGCCCGAAGCGCCGGTCCATGCGCCCGCCGAGCCACGCACCCAGCGCGCCGGTGACATTGGCAAGAATGCCAAACAGCCCGATCTGCGTGATCGACCAGTTGAGCACCCCTGCCGCATAGATGCCGCCAAAGGCATAAAGCGCGTTCAGTGCATCACGATAAAACATGGAAGAGAGGAGAAAGCTGAAATAGCTACGTTCGCCTGGCAGGCGCTTCAGCGTTGCGCTGAGCCGGCCAAGCCCTTCGCGTATCGCCCCCGTCGCCGCCCTGCGGCGCGGCGCATCGGGCGTGAACAGGAACATCGGTAAGACGAACAATGTGTACCATAAGCCCGTCAGCGGCCCCGCCGCCCGGTCGCCCTCACGCGCCCCAGCATCGAGCCCGAAAATCGGCTCCAGCCCCAGAAGCGTGCGGCCCGTATCGGGCTGCGCCGCCATGAAGCCGAGCACCAGCACCAGCGATAAGAGCCCGCCGAGATACCCGAGCCCCCAGGCCGACCCCGAAAGCCGCCCGAGCTCCGAGCGCGGCACGAGATCGGGCATCATCGCATTGTTGAAAACGGCCGCAAACTCCATGCCGAACACGGCAAGCGCCACGGCAAGCAGAACCAGCCCCACATGCCCGCCCCCCGGCGCGGCAAACCATAACGAGGCACAGGCCAGAACCCCGATCACCGAGAACACGAAGATCCACGGCTTGCGCGGCCCCGTCGCATCGGCGATGGCCCCCAGAACCGGCGAGGAAAGCGCGATGGCCAGCCCGCCAATGCCGGTGGCGAACCCCCATAATTCCTGCCCCCGCGCCGCATCGGGCGCGACGGCAGAGGCAAAATAGGGCGCGAAGACAAAGGTGATGATGAGCGTGTGAAAGGGCTGCTGCGCCCAGTCGAAGAACATCCAGCCCCAGATGCCGCGGCGGGGCACGGATCCGTGCTCCGCCGGTGGCAGGCTCATGCCGGCGTCGTTCGGAACCCCGGCAAGATCAGACACTCAGATCGCTCATCAGGCCGGAGGCCACGGTAAGGCGCGAAACGCTGATCTCACCGCCCTCCACGAGAGACTGTAGCCTGTCGCGGACCCGAACCACATGCTCGCCGCCGGCCTCAACCCACTGTTCGGCCGGATCGTCCTCCTTGCCATATTTGGTGAGTGCCGCGATCGTCATGCCGCGTCGCGCCGCGCTGATCATGTCGGTCGCGCGGAAAAGCGCCAGCCCGTCATAATAGTCCGAGGGCACGATCGTGTGCGCTGCATCCTCAATGCGCCCGATGCGGAACGCGTCGGTAACACCGAAGAAGGCTTTCGCGGCCTTTTCCAGAGGCGCACCCGCCTTCTCCGCCACCAGCTCGATATCCGGCACCATCTCCGCAACCGAAAGGAAGGCCAGTTTCTTTGCCAGATCCTCCGGCGCGCCAATAGCCACGAGCTTCGCACGCCGGCTTTCCAGACGCTCGCGCATGAAGGCCGGCAGCATCGGCATCAGCTTGCCTTCCAGCGCCTTGCGCGCTGCCCGCAGCCGGTCGATCCGCGCGCCGACGGTTTCCTTTTCGCTGTCGTTCTTGAGCTGCCAGGAGGTCGCCGAATAGATCAGACGCCAGACGATCTGATAGAGGTCGAGCTGCGCCATGCCATCGATCTGGTTGTCCAGCGCGTCGATGGCCCTGTAGATTCTGCGCAGTTCAAATCCCTCACGCACCACGGCAAAGGCGGCGACGATGTCGGCTGCCGGTCGCCCTGTCAGGTCCTGAAGTCGCGTCACGAAGCTCGGTCCGCCGCGGTTGATCACGTCATTGGCCAGTTCCGTGGCAATGATTTCGCGCTTCAGCCGGTGCGAACGGATTTCGCTTTCGTATTTCTTCGCCATGCGGCTTGGGAAATAGCCAAACAGGTCCTCCTCCAGATGCGGCGCGTCGGGCACCTTGCTGGCAACGATCTCGTCAAACAGCACGATCTTCGCATAGGCAAGCAGCACGCCCACTTCGGCGCGGGTCAGTGGCTCACCGCGGCTTTCCCGGTCGGCCAGCTCCTGCGGCCCCGGCAAAAATTCCACCGTGCGGTCAAGCAGCCCGCGCTGTTCGAGCAGGGTCATCATGCGCGCCTGATGCGGCATTTCCGGCATGCCGCGCTTCTGCACCTGCGAGATCGCCAGCGTCTGCTGATAGTTGTTGGCGAGAACCAGCTCGGCAACCTCATCCGTCATCTCGGCCAGAAGCTTGTCGCGCGCTGGCCGCGCCAGCGCGCCTGAGCGCATGGCTGCCGCCAGAGCAATCTTGATGTTCACCTCCACGTCGGAGGAGTTCACGCCGGCAGAGTTGTCGATGGCATCGGAGTTGCAGCGCCCGCCATGCTGGCCAAACTCGATGCGTGCCAGCTGTGTCATGCCCAGATTGGCGCCCTCACCGATCACCTTGGCTCCCACCTCACGCGCGGTCACGCGGATGGAATCATTGGCGCGGTCTCCCACCTCCTGATTGCTTTCAGTGTGCGCGCGCACATAGGTGCCGATGCCGCCGAACCAGAGCAGGTCGACCGGCGCCTTCAGGATCGCGGTCATGATCTCGGTCGGAGAGGCTGTCGTCTTGTCGAGCCCGATGGCATCGGCTGCCGCCTTGCTGAGCGTGATCGACTTCTGCGCACGCGAAACGATGATGCCGCCCTTGGAGAGCTTGCTCGTGTCATAGTCCTGCCAGCTTGAACGTCCCATGTCGAAGAGACGCTTGCGTTCGGCATAGGAAACTGCCGGGTCGGGATCCGGATCGATGAAGATGTCCCGATGATCGAACGCCGCCACCACCTTCGTGCAGGTGGAAAGCAGCATGCCATTGCCGAACACGTCGCCCGACATGTCACCAACACCAACGGCGGTGAAAGGCTCCGACTGGATGTCACGGTTCATTTCGCGGAAATGCCGTTTCACGGCTTCCCACGCGCCCCGCGCGGTGATGCCCATCTTCTTGTGGTCATAGCCGGCGGAACCGCCTGAGGCAAAAGCATCGTCGAGCCAGAAATCATGCGCCTGGCTGATCGCATTTGCCGTGTCGGAGAAGGTCGCCGTTCCCTTGTCGGCGGCCACCACGAAATACGGGTCGTTGCCGTCATGGCGCACAACGCCTTCGGGTGGCATCACCTTGTCACCGTCCAGATTGTCGGTGATCGACAGAAGGCTGGAGATGAAATTGATATAGGCCGCGCGTCCTGCCTCGAAGACCTCCTGACGGGTGCCGTTCTCCGGCAGCCGGCGCGGGTAGAACCCACCCTTCGCACCCACGGGAACGATCACGGCGTTCTTCACCTGCTGGGCTTTGACGAGACCCAGAACCTCGGTGCGATAGTCCTGCGCCCGGTCAGACCAGCGCAGACCGCCACGCGCCACCGGTCCAAACCGCAGGTGAACACCTTCCACTTCCGGCCCATAGACGAAAATCTCGCGCCAAGGCCGCGGCTGCGGCAGCCCCGTGATGGCGCGTGAATCGAATTTCAGCGCCAGTGAGCGAACCGTTTCATCGCTCTTTGGCCGATAGTGGTTCGTACGCAGCGTTGCCTCGATCAGGTTCAACAGCCGCCGGATGATCGTGTCGTCGTCCAGATTCGGCACCGCATCGAGATCCGCTTCGATCGCGTTTTTGACCGCCTGCGTCTCGTCACGTGTCCCCGCATCACCGGCCTTCGCCGGATCGAAGCGCAGAACGAAAAGCTCAAACAGCTTGCGCGCGATAAGCGGGTAGCGGTTCATCGTTGCCGCGATGAAGTCCTGGCTCTGCGGAATGCTCGCCTGATGCAGGAACCGGCTGTAAGCGCGCAGGATCGCAATTTCGTCGACGCGCAGGCGCGCCGTCTGCGCAAGCGCGTTCAGGCGATCATTGTCGTGCTCTCCGCGCCAGACCGAGAGAAAGAGTTCCTCGAAGAGCGCCCCCTTGTCGGAAAGGTCAATCGCCCCGTCAAAAGCGTTTTCGAGCGCCATGTCATGGATGAATATCTGCGCGCTGCCTTCGTCATCGGCGTCGCCGATCTCGAAAGTGCGCTCCGAGATAACACGAAATCCCATGTTTTCGAGCAGGGGGACACGCTCCGTCAGCGGAACCGGAGTTCCGTGGTGATAGATCTTCAGCGCAGCCTGCGTTTCTCCCTGGTCCTCATAGCGATGAAAATCGATCGCAATCGGATTGTCGTCCGAGAGTTTTGCCATGCGCTCGGCATCGATCAGGGCCGTTTCAGCGGAAAATCCATTGCGATAGCTCTCAGGGAAAGCCGCTGCAACGCCTGCGAGTCTGCGATCAGCCCCGGTCTCTTCCAGAGCCTCCTGCAGGGCATCGTCCCAGGTTCGCACGATCTTGCGAATGCCCGCCTCAAGCGTCTCCGTATCGATGCGCGGCGTCTTCCCGCCGGACCGGCCGATAATGAAATGCACACGTGCCAGTGTGCCTTCAGGGAAGGCCGGATAATAGGCTGATACCCGCCCCTTGAAGACGGTCTTGAGATAGTTGCCGATCTCGATACGAACCTGTGAATCGTATCGGTCCCGCGGCACGAAGACGATCACGGAAACGAACCGGTCGAACTGGTCGATACGGTAAAGCGCCCTGACACGCGGGCGCTCGCCGAGCGCCAGTATCGCTTCCGCATGCTTGCGCAGGATCGGCAGACCAATCTGGAAAAGCTCGTCGCGCGGATAGGATTCAAGCACGTTGATCAGCGCCTTGCCCGAATGGTCGGTCGGGGCAAAACCGGATTTTGCAATCACCGCCTCGGCCTTGGACCGCAGATACGGGATCTTCATAACCGAGCGCGTGTAGGCGGTGGAGGTGAACAGGCCGACAATGCGCAGTTCACCCGTCAGCTTGCCTTTTTCGTCAAATGTCTTGATGCCGATATAGTCGAGATAGGCGCGGCGGTGGACCACCGATTTGGCGTTCGCCTTGGTGACGATGAACGGATCGGGACCGTGCAGGAAGGCACGGATCTCCGGGGTGGTGGAGACCACCTCATTGCCACGCCGCAGAACAAGCACGTTGGGGTCGGCCAGAATGCCCAGACCCTTCTTGTTCGCCCGTTCCAGCGTACCGCTTTCCTCGCCGCCCGAATACCGGAATTCACGCATGCCGAGGAAGGTGAAATTGTCGTCGCGCAGCCATTCAAGAAACGCGATGGCCTCGGCAACCGCATCCTTTTCGAGAGGCACCGGCGCATAGCGCAGTTCGGTGATCTGCTGGTCGAGCCGGGCAAGCATCGGCTTCCAGTCGACCACGGCAGCCCGCACCTGCTTCAGCGTTTCATTGAGACGGTTTTCCAGTTCACTGCACTGTTCGTCCGACATCTTGGGCAGATGAACATGGATCAGGCTGATCTTGTCTTCATCGGCGCCCACCTTCGTGTTGGCGGCATCGCCGATGATTTCTTCAACGCCCTTCTTGTTGTGCCTGACCACAAGAACCGGATGTACCACAAGCAGCGCCTCGGCGCCGATGTCGCTCAGTTCACCCAGAACCGAATCGAACAGGAACGGCATGTTGTCGTTGACGACGGTCAGAAGGCTCACCGCGCGGCCAAGCCGCTCCACCCCGGTTGCGCTGTCAATCCGGACCACGCTGGTCCCAGGCTTGTGAGCCCTGATCGCCGCATCCGCCTCTTCTGCCGCGCGCAACAGCGCGGCATTGTCATAGGGGCGCAGGTCCTCCGCCGGCGTACGTGCTTCAATGATCTCATGAAGGAGCGCCCCCTTCGGCGCGCTCTTTTTTGCAGCCTTGGAGGTCTTTGCTTTGGCTACCATGCCGAAAATCCCTGTTGGTTGACCAAACTGGCCCATCGTATTCAGACAAAAGCGGTTTGACGACCCGTCATTCCGTCGCCACCCTGTATAAATTCCATTCCTACCGAAAGGGTGTCCGCATCATGACGAAACCAGTCACGGCACTGCATTTTCCCCCGCTGGAGACACTGAGTGACGAAACCCGCGCCTATTTCGAGAAATGCGAGGAGAAGCTCGGTCTCGTTCCCAATGTTCTGCGTGCCTATGCTTTCGACGAGAACAAGCTCAGAGCCTTCACACAGTTCTACAACGACCTGATGCTGAGCGAGTCGGGCCTGTCGAAGCTTGAGCGCGAAATGATCGCCGTTGCAGTGTCGAGCGTGAACCACTGCTTCTACTGCCTGACCGCGCACGGTGCGGCCGTCCGCCAGCTCTCCGGCGACCCGGTGCTGGGCGAGCTCATGGTCATGAACTACCGCGCCGCGAAGCTGGATCCACGTCAGAAAGCCATGCTGGATTTCGCCGTCAAGCTGACCGAGAGCCCGGCAAAAATCGAAGAAGCGGACCGGCAGGCGCTGCGCGATGCCGGGTTTTCCGAACGCGACATCTGGGACATCGCCGCCGTGACCAGCTTCTTCAACATGTCGAACCGCATGGCCGCCGCCGTCGACATGCACCCCAACGAGGAATACCACGCCATGGCGCGCGAGCCGGCCTGCGACTGATCGGCAGGGAAGTTGCGGTCGGGCTAGCGATGGATTCTGATTCGCGTCCGGGGGCCGATCAGCGGCAGAATGCGCGCCATCGCCAGAGGCGCGACAGCGATGCAGCCCTCGGTGGGAGGAAAACCGGGCCTGGCAATGTGAAAAAAGATGGCGCTCCCCCGATTGCGGATCGCCGGGCGCATGTTCCAGTCAGACACCATGCAGACATCGTAGAGGCGGTCCTGGCGTGCCATCCGTTCGTGGCTGGTCGGGTAGGGAAGCCGCACCGGTCGATTGTAGTTGCGGTCGCCGGGCGCGTCACACCACCCGTCGCGCGCGTCGATGGGGGCAAGCCGGAACCGGCTGCCGGGAGGGCCGGAAGGCGACCTGTCTGCACGAAAATATCCATGAAGCAGTCGCAAATCGCCTATCGGTGTGGCGCCGTCCCCTTCGCGTTTCAGCATCGAGGTGCCCGTTCTCCCGAGCGCACATCGAACGACCAGAGGCCCCACCGTCATCAACCCCTCGGTGGGCTTTCCCGGCCTGCGACGAACCTCGATCAGCCCAATAGGTTTGCCGGCTTTACACTGCATCTTGAGGAAAACCCCTCTGTCAGCTTACGTTAAATTGATTGGAACAAATGTTCGCCATGGTGTTTGCGCACTGCTAGGCTTTGCATAAAGCCGGAACGGTCGAAACTGCAATTCCGTTTGAATCAGCAGCCTCTTTCCTGGATAGTGGATCTAATCATGACGTCACGCACCATCCTAATCGTCGATGATGACGAAGACCTGAGAACCACACTCGTCGAGCAGTTGTCGCTCTATGAGGAATTCGACATTCTTCAGGAAGACACGGCAACCAAGGGCATCCAGTCCGCCCGCAACGCGATTGTCGATCTGCTGATCATGGATGTGGGACTTCCGGATATGGATGGGCGTGAAGCGGTCAAGCTTCTGCGCAAGGGCGGCTATCGCGCTCCGATCATCATGCTGACGGCGCAGGACACCGATTCGGATACGATCCTGGGCCTTGAGGCCGGTGCCAATGATTACGTCACCAAGCCTTTCCGCTTTGCGGTGCTTCTCGCCCGCATCCGCACGCAGCTGCGCCAGCACGAGCAGAGTGAGGATGCCACCTTTGCCGTGGGGGCCCTACACGTTCAAGCCCTCGCAGAAACTTCTCATCGACGAGAACGGCGGCAAGATCCGCCTGACGGAGAAGGAATCCGCAATCATCAAATACCTTTATCGCGCCGAACAGAAAGTGGTGACCCGCGATGTCCTTCTCGAAGAGGTCTGGGGATACAATTCCGGCGTCACCACCCACACGCTCGAGACCCATGTCTACCGTCTGCGGCAAAAGATCGAGCGCGATCCTTCCAAAGCTGAAATTCTTGTGACAGAAAGCGGTGGTTATAAGCTCGTTCCGTGAGACTGCGCCATGAAGGCGTTCGTGATTCGCCGGGAACGGGTCGGGGACGACGTCAATGGCGCTGGACGATGACATTCGCGTTCTGTCCGGTGTGGGTCTTTTTGAAGGGTTCACGCGCGAGCAGTTGCGCCTCCTGGCCTTCGGCGCCGAAAGCATATCGCTTTCCGCCGGACGGGAGATCTTTGCCGAAGGCGCCCTTGCCGACTGCGCGTTCGTCATCGCCTCTGGAAGCGTTGTTCTGTATACCGAATATGACGATCAGCGTCAGATTCTCGAGCGCCTGGAAACAGGCGACATGATCGGCGAATTCGCTCTCATTGCCGAAAGCCGCCGCATCTCCGGAGCGATGACCGAGAACGAAACGCGGTTGATCCGGATCAACCGGTCCAGCTTTCACCGCATTCTCGAAGAGTTCCCTGAAACAGCCATGCGCCTGCATCGGCGAATTGCCGACAACCTGCAATCGATGATCGAGCGGCTGGAAAAAATCGCTGCGCGGCTGCCCGATTGATTCGGCGCGAAACGCGCTCGTTCGACCGCGTTCTTCCCGAAAAGAACCCGTTTTCCCGAAAATGGAGTCAAATTCGGGAAAACCCGTTCAGTCGAAATCAAACCCGGCAATGACAGGCACATGATCCGATGGACGGTCCCATCCACGCGCCTCTCGCAGCACTTCGATCCGGTTGAGAGCGGGCGAAAGACCGGGCGAAGACCAGATATGGTCCAGCCTGCGGCCGCGATCGGAAAGAGCCCAGTCCCTGGCGCGGTAGCTCCACCAGGTAAAGATCTTTTCTTCCGGTGGAATTTTCTGGCGCATCAGGTCCACCCAGCCGCCTTCCCGACGCAGCCTTTCAAGGCCCTCGGTTTCTACAGGCGTATGGCTGACCACCTTGAGAAGCTGTTTGTGTGACCAGACATCCGTTTCGAGTGGCGCGATGTTGAGATCGCCGACGAGAATTGACCCCGAATTGCCGTCTTCCTCCGCCCTGATCGCATGCATCTCGGCCAGAAAGTCGAGTTTGTGACGGAACTTCGGGTTAATCTCCGGATCCGGTTCGTCGCCTCCGGCGGGCACATAGAAATTGTGCAGAAGCACGGACCGGCCGGACCCAGCTTCGACCGAAACCGAAATGTGGCGACTGTCCCCCATGCCGCAAAATTCCCGCTTTTCCACGAGTTTCAGCGGGCGGCGGGCGATGGTGGCAACACCGTGATATCCCTTCTGGCCATGGATCGCCATGTGCTCGTAGCCCGCCTTGCGAAATGCAGCCGCGGGAAACTGGTCGTCGGCACACTTGGTTTCCTGCAGGCAAAGGACATCCGGGCTGTAGCGCTCGAGAAACTGCTCGACAAGCGGCATGCGCAGACGAACGGAATTGATGTTCCAGGTAGCGATGGTGAAGGGCATGGGAGTTTCCGGGACGATTGCTTGCAGGAAGCGCAAACCTGCCCGGAACCCGGAACGAAGACAAGCGCAACGGCACGCAGGAAGGGAAAAGACCAGCCTGTCCACAGCCCGTGAGACCGGTCCATGCGCCGATCTTTACCTCGAAAGAAGAATGCGCAGGCCGGCCGCTCCGAAGGTCAGGGCGAACAGTCCCTCAAACCACCTCTTTAACCTGAGATACGCCTTCATAACCCCCGGTATGGAAAGCAGCAGTGCGTAGCCATGCAAAATGACCATGGTCTGCGAACTCACAGCCACGACGACGACCGCCAACCAGAAGGGGGAAACATCCGCAGGAAGCCCCAGCGCATAAAGAGCACCAAGAAACAGGATCGCTTTGGGATTTGTGAGATGAATCGCGAGCCCGGTCCAATACGCCGAGCGCAGAGACACCGGCGCCGCGACGGGCCCGCTGTCTGCTCCCCTGGAGAACATGGACCTGACGGACTTGTATGCGAGATAGAGCAGGTATCCTGATCCCGCATAACGGAACATCTCGAAAAACACCTGGTTGGCCGCCAGCAAAGCGCCAAGGCCCAGAGCGGCGCAGATACCGAGAACAAGAGACCCTGTTGTCATGCCGGAGGCGAGTGCCAGTCCGCTTCGTCTCCCGGCGCTCATTGACGTTTTCGCAATGGCCAGGGTGCCCGGCCCGGGACTTGCGACGGCCACAAAAGCCGCCCCCAGAATCAGCGGAAGGTTTAGGCTGTCATCCATGCGCTTTCCCCCGGTTAAAAGGTCCTGCGGGGAGCGAAACCGAACGGTTTCAGGAAAGCAAGTGCCAGCAGTCCTGCCGATGAGGGCCAGCCACGGGCGGCCAACATCGGCAGGACTGGCATAAATGGGCGTGCGGCCAGCGACACCTCAAATGATTCAGCGGCTGTTTCGGCTCATCTCGTCGACGCGGCGATAATCGATCTTGAAGACACTGGGATCGAAGGTCACGCCCTGTTCGACATTGAAAATCATCACTGTTGTGTCCTTGCCCTGCGCGTCGGTGATGGTCCATTGCCGCAGGTCGTAGGAGTTCGTATCGAACATCATGGTGATGGTGGAATTGCCGAAGATCGACTTGTCGGCCATCTTGATGGTCGTCAGGTCGTCATCCTGACGCACCGTCTGAACCCTGTCGCCGGAAAGGTCGATGCGTTCATCGAGAAGCAGTTTCAGCGGCGTCTTTGACAGAGGGTAGAGATCCGCCGTGTTGAGCTTCTTGTTCATGATGACCACGGAACTGCCATCGGACGTCACGCGGAAGCCGGAAGGCTCTTCATAGTCGAAGCGAATCTTACCGGGACGCTCGATATAGAACTTGCCGCCGGTCTGCTCGCCGCGCGGACCGAATTGCACAAATTCGCCCATCATGGTGCGGACGCTGGAAAAATGCGCCGCGATCTGATCGCTCTGTGCCGCATGAGCTGCAAGGGGTGTGGCACACAAAGCGCCGACTGCCATCACCGCGATGGCAGCGCGCTTCGCCAGAAAGTCGGTTACCCGAAAAATCATCGTGTTCGATCTCCACTTTTGCCCATTTGAATTAGCCATTCAGTAGGGCCGAAATTTGGCTGTTGTGAAACGAACCCCCGCAGAGCCGGTTCCCGCGCTCTCCCAATCACACCTCATCCTGTTCTGTTGGCACGAGTATCTCGCGCTTTCCGGCATGGTTGGCGGGGCCGACAATGCCCTCTTCCTCCATGCGCTCGATAATAGATGCCGCTCGGTTGTAACCAATGCCGAGCCGGCGCTGAATGTAACTGGTCGATGCTTTGCCATCGCGCAGCACAACGGCCACTGCCTGATCGTATGGATCCTCGGAATCCCCAAGGTTGCCGCTGCCACCGGAACCCGAATTGCCGGATCCGCCGTCGCCTTCCTCATCATCCTCGGTAACGGCATCGAGATAATCGGGAACACCCTGCATTTTCAGGTGATTGACGATGCTCTCGACCTCTCCGTCGGAGACGAACGGACCGTGGACGCGCTGTATACGCCCGCCACCGGCCATATAGAGCATGTCGCCCATGCCCAGAAGCTGCTCGGCGCCCTGCTCTCCCAGAATGGTGCGGCTGTCGATTTTCGACGTCACCTGGAAGGAGATGCGGGTCGGGAAATTGGCCTTGATCGTGCCCGTGATGACGTCCACCGAGGGACGCTGCGTGGCCATGATGACGTGGATACCGGCGGCGCGTGCCATCTGCGCCAGGCGCTGCACGGCGCCCTCGATGTCCTTGCCGGCAACCATCATCAGATCGGCCATCTCGTCGATGATGACGACGATGAAGGGCATCGGCTCGAGATCCAGATCCTCGCTCTCGTAGATCGCCTCACCCGTCTCGCGGTCGAAGCCGGTCTGGACGGTGCGCTTGATCGTCTCGCCCTTCTTCTTGGCGGCGACGACACGCTGGTTGAAGCCCTCGATGTTGCGCACGCCGACCTTGGACATCTTGCGGTAGCGGTCTTCCATCTCCCGCACAGTCCATTTGAGCGCGACGACGGCTTTCTTGGGATCGGTCACGACCGGTGTGAGCAGATGCGGGATGCCATCATAGATGGACAGTTCCAGCATTTTTGGATCGATCATGATCAGGCGGCACTGATCGGGCGTCATGCGATAAAGCAGCGACAGGATCATGGTGTTGATGGCGACCGACTTACCGGAACCGGTGGTACCCGCCACCAGAAGGTGAGGCATTTTTGCAAGGTCAGCGATGACCGCTTCGCCATTGATGGTCTTGCCGAGCGAAAGCGCCAGTTTTGCCTTGCTCGCCTCAAAATCGCGGCTGGCAAGAAGCTCACGCAGATAAACCGTCTCGCGCGTGGAATTCGGCAGTTCGATGCCGATGGCGTTGCGGCCCGGAACCACGGCCACACGGGCTGCTATGGCGCTCATGGAGCGGGCAATATCGTCTGCAAGGCCGATGACGCGCGAGGATTTGATGCCGGGTGCGGGCTCCAGCTCGTAAAGCGTGACCACCGGGCCGGGGCGCACATGGATAATCTCGCCCTTGACGCCGAAATCCTCCAGAACGCCTTCGAGAAGTCGGGCGTTCTGTTCCAGCGCTTCCCTGGAGAGCGAGGGATCCTTTGTGGAGGTCTTCGGCTCTGCAAGGAGATGCAGCTCGGGCAGTTCGAATGTTCCGCTGTCGAGGAAAGAGGGCTGTGCCTCGCGGCGAACACGTGCGCCTTCTGCAGGCCGCGGGGCGGGGTTTTCCACGCGCTTCGGCGCGGGAGCAGCCACCGCCTGGCGCTGCGTTGCGGCGTCCGGACGTGGTGCCGGCGCATCGACCTCCGGCTCGACCCGCACACGCGGCGCTGCCGGCGCCTCCTCGAAACCCGGTTCGACACGTGCATCCATGTCGAAGTCGTCGAACTGGTTGTCCTCATCACTCTCAGCCAGATGGGCCTGGCGGGTGCTGCGCATGCCGGAACGCATGAGATTGCGACGGAAGAAGGCACAGAAGGAAAGCCACCAGTGCACCATGTAACCAAGAATGACCGAACCGCCGCTTTCGTCATCCTCGTCGAACGTCTCGAAAGGTGCTTCCTCTTCCTCCTCGGCGAAATTCTCGAACTCGGGCCGAGAGACAAGGGCCTGCGCCGAATGCAAGCAGCCAGCCAGCCGGAGCAGTCAGCAGCGCTGCAATCACGAAACCCGTGAAACCTCGCGGATAGGAACCGATGAACTTTGCCGGGAGGGAGAGAATCATGTCACCCAGCACCCCACCGAGGCCGGTGGGCAGGGGCCATGTGGGTGGCGGGGCAAAAGCACCAACGATGCCAGCAGCCAGGACCGCCCCCAGAAACCACGCACCGGCACGCTTCACGCCGCGATCGATCTGACGCCCAAGCAGGAGCAGCGCGCCCCAGCAGACGGCAGGCACAAGGCCAATGAGCGCGGCAAGGCCGTAAAACTGCATGGCAAGATCGGAAAAAACCGCTCCGGGATACCCCATCGCATTGGTGACAGGATTGGCGGTGGCATGGCTGAAGCTTGGGTCGGCAACGTTCCAGGTGGCGAGCGCCGCCACTGCAAACGCCACGAAGGCGAGCAGCGCCAGTCCGCCCGCGCGTGCCGCCTGCCGACGCAGGAAAGCCTGCAGGCCGTAGCTGTTTTCATCCACCGCCAGGAATGCCGAAGACCCCGAACTCATGCGCACAATTCTCCGCTCGCGCGTTGCTTCTGACGCGAAACGCGCCGTGATGACTCGCCCTCGACCCTAACGAGCGGATGGTTAAGACGGCATTAACCATGGAGAGGTGGGCCGTAAATTCTCAAAGCATGAAAAAAGGGCCCGGCGAACCGGGCCCCTCAGGAAGGCAACCGGCCCGTGGACCGGTTGTCAGGCAAGCAGTCAGGCGATCAGCGCCCATGCATGGGCATGAACTCGGGATAGGCTTCGACGCCCACCTCGGCCACATCGAGACCGTTCATTTCGTCTTCGGCGCTCACCCGCAGGCCCATGGTCGACTTGAGGATCATCCAGACCACGAAGGACACGGCGAACGTGAAAACCCCATAAGCAACAATGCCGATCAACTGCACACCGAAGCTTGCATCGCTGTTGGTGAGCGGAACGGCGAGCGTGCCCCAGATGCCAGCGATGAGGTGCACCGGGATCGCGCCCACAACATCGTCGATCTTGAGCTTGTCGAGCAGCGGCAC
This sequence comes from Nitratireductor sp. GISD-1A_MAKvit, assembly GCF_040819555.1. GTDB lineage: Bacteria > Pseudomonadota > Alphaproteobacteria > Rhizobiales > Rhizobiaceae > Nitratireductor. The sequence goes on along the minus strand of NZ_CP161920.1, from coordinate 579,572 downwards.
CGTGAGCACCACGATGATGCCGCCGACAGCGCCGATGACGATGGCCATGAACGGGCTCGGCGTGAGCGGCTCGGCGGTGATGGACACGAGCCCCGCCAGAGCGCCGTTCAAGACGAAGGTGATATCGACCTTCTTGTAGAGGATCTGCGTGAGGATCAGCGCAGCGACGACACCGGCAGCGGCAGCCAGATTGGTGTTGGCGAAGATGCGGCTGATATCGGACGCATCGGCATTGGAGCCCATGGCAAGCTGCGAGGCACCGTTGAAGCCGAACCAACCGAGCCAGAGAATGAACGTGCCAAGCGTGGCAAGCGCCATGTTGGAACCCGGAATGGGCGAAACCTTGCCGTCGGATGCGAATTTGCCATTGCGCGCACCAAGCAGAAGCGCTCCGGCCAGAGCCGCCCAGCCGCCCACGGAGTGAACCAGCGTGGAGCCGGCGAAATCCTGAAAGCCCATGGCGTCGAGCCAGCCGGCACCCCATTTCCACGAACCCGCGATCGGATAGATGAAGCCGGTGAGCACGACCACGAAGATGAGGAAGGGCCACAGCTTGATTCGCTCGGCCAGCGTGCCCGAAACGATGGAAGCGGCGGTGGCAACAAAAACCATCTGGAAGAACCAGTCGGAAGCGACGGAATAGTCGCCCTCATTGGCGGTGCCGGCCGCCGGCCAGCCATAAGGGGCGAAGGTGCCGATATAGCTCGACACATCCACATACATCAGGCTGTAACCCACCACCCAGTACATGATGCCGGCGATGGAATAGAGCGCGACGTTCTTTAAAAGCTGCATGGAGACATTCTTGGTGCGGACCATGCCCGCTTCAAGCATGGCAAAGCCGGCCGCCATCCACATGACCAGAAAACCACCCATGAGAAAGAGCAGCGTGTTGAAAATGAATGCTGTCTCTGAAGCCGAGGCAAATTCCGGAGCCGCCTCGGCGGCATCCTGAGCCAAAGCAGGATTGGACATGGCTGCAAGCGCAAACCCGCCCAGCGCCAACTGACCTGCGGCGCTCTTCAGTTTTGGATATTTCATCTGATTCTCCATCGGAATGTGCTGCCGCCTAAAGGGCTTCGACGCCGGATTCGCCGGTACGGATGCGCACCGCCCTGTCGAGATCGTGGACGAAAACCTTGCCGTCGCCGATCTGTCCGGTGCGGGCGGTCTCGACGATCGCCTCGACCACCTGATCGACCATGTCGGAATCGACCGCCACCTCGATCTTGACCTTGGGCAGGAAGGTCACGGCATATTCTGCGCCGCGATAGATTTCCGTGTGTCCTTTCTGTCGTCCATAGCCCTTAACCTCCGTGACGGTGAGGCCTTGGATGCCAAGACCGTTGAGCGCTTCGCGCACGGCCTCCAGCTTGAAGGGCTTGACGATTGCCATCACTATTTTCATGGCAGTTCACCTTTGCTGTTGCGGGATCCCGCGGGTTGCCTGCATCGCGCGAACCGCCATGCGGACCGCGACAGCATAGGTGAATCAAATGCCGTGCCAGTTTGACCTACAAGAACGCAAGTCCCTAAAAATAATAAGAAATCGGCGGCCTCACCTGAAACCTCAAGGGTTACGGGCGCGGTTATTTGATTAATTTATGAGCAAAATTAATATAATGCCTATTTCGTACGCAGGCGTACCAGTCCTTCCTGCGCAACCGACGCGACAAGCGTTCCGTCGGATGCATAGAGACTGCCGCGCGAGAAGCCGCGCGCGCCCTGTGCCGAGGGGCTGTCCTGCGTGTAAAGCAGCCAGTCGTCGAGCTTGCAGGGACGATGGAACCACATGGCATGATCGAGACTGGCCATCTGGATATCCGGATCGAAACCGTTTCGGCCGTGGGCGAAAGTCGAAGTGTCGAGCAGCGTCATATCGGAGAGATAGGCAAGCACAGCCGCCTGCAGCGCGCGATCGTCCGGCACCGGGCCGGTGGTCCGGATCCAGACATCCTGGCGCGGCGGGAGCTTGTCCCGGCTGGTATAGTGTTCGATGATGACGGGGCGCACCTCTATGGGACGCTCGCGCGCCCAGTAGCGACGGATATTTTCCGGCACGCGTTCGCCGAACTCGGCAAGAAACTCACGCTGGGTGCGCAGCTCGTCTGGTGGGGTGACGCCTTCGGGCATTTCGATCTGGTGATCGAGGCCAGGCTCCTCTTTCTGGAAGGAGGCGGAAAGCGAAAATATGGCGTGGCCATGCTGAATGGCAACCACGCGGCGTGTGGTGAAGCTGCCGCCATCGCGGATGCGGTCCACCTCGTAGATGATCGGCACCGCGGGATCGCCGGGCCGCATGAAGTAGCAATGGAGCGAGTGAACATGGCGCGCGGCATCGACGGTGCGCTGGGCGGCGACGAGCGCCTGCCCGATGACCTGCCCGCCGAAAACGCGCTGCCACGCCGATTGAGGGCTGCGACCACGAAACAGATTGTGTTCGAGCGTCTCAAGATCGAGTATGGCAAGCAGGTCTTGCATGGCCGACGACATGAACGGGCTCCCTCCGGCAGCAAATGATATGGCTGATGATGTCCAAGACGAAGGCGGGAACCAAGTCAAGGGCCTCCGGTTGGGGCAAAGACACGCAAGACCGATGAGATGAATGAGGTGCCGCGATGGCCAGGAATACGAAACAGACATCCGAGCGCGAAGTGGACATCCTGATTGCAGGAGCCGGCTATGTGGGTCTGGCGACCGCCGTATCCATCGCCCGCGCACAGCCCGGCCTGAAGGTGGCGCTGGTGGATGCAGCGCCCGAGGGCGTCTGGCAGCGCGATGGCCGTGCCTCGGCCATTGCCGCTGCTGCCTGCCGGATGCTCAAGCGGCTGGATTGCTGGACGGAGATAGAGCCGGAGGCGCAGCCCATCACCGAAATGGAAATCACCGATTCGCGCACCGCCGACGTGGTGCGGCCGGTTTTCCTCACCTTTGGGGGAGAGGCAGGGGAAGGCGAGCCCTTCGCCCATATGGTGCCGAACCGGGTGATGAACGGTGCATTGCGGGCCCGCGCCGCCGAAAGCGGGATCGAGATCATCGAAGGGGTCGCGGTAGACGGATTTGCCAATATGGGCGGGCATGTGACGGTGAGCCTTGCAGATGGCACGACCTGCCGCACACGACTTCTGGTCGCCGCCGATGGCGTGCGCTCGCGCCTGCGCGACATGGCCGGCATCAAGACCGTGAAGTGGGATTACGGCCAGTCGGGCATTGTCTGCACCGTCGCCCACGAGCGCCCGCACAATGGTCGCGCCGAGGAGCATTTCCTGCCCGCCGGCCCGTTTGCCACCCTGCCATTGACCGGCAACCGCTCGTCCATCGTCTGGACCGAACGCACGGAGGATGCAGAACGGCTGGTCAATGAAAACGATCTCGTCTTCGAACAGGAGCTGGAGCTGCGCTTCGGCCTGAAGCTGGGCGAAATCCGCGTGGAAGGCCCGCGGCGCGCCTGGCCGCTTGGACTGACGCTGGCACGCGAATTCGTAAAGCCGCGCTTTGCGCTGGCGGGCGATGCCGCCCATGGCATCCACCCGATCGCGGGACAGGGCCTGAACCTCGGCTTCAAGGACGCGGCAGCGCTCGCCGAAGTGATCGTGGAGGCCGAACGGCTGGGCGAGGATATCGGCGCGCTCGACGTGTTGCAGCGCTATGAGCGCTGGCGGCGTTTCGACACGGTGCAGATGGGCGTGACAACCGACATCCTGAACCGGCTGTTCTCCAACGATATCGGCCCGGTGCGAGCGCTACGCAGTTTTGGGCTCGGCCTCGTTGAACGAATGCCGGCCATGAAGCGTTACTTTATCCAGCAGGCCTCGGGTCTGACCCCGGGCACCCCGAGACTGCTGCGCGGCGAGGCGATCTAGCCTTTCCGTTCAAAAGCGCTATGTCCACAAGGAGAAGACCATGGCTATGAAACGGCATGCGGATGTTACCTGGAAGGGCTCTCTGGTAGAGGGCGAAGGCAGCCTCGATACCCAGAGTGGTGCGCTTTCCGCCCTGCCTCTGGGCTTCAAGGCCCGCTTCGAGGACGAGAGTGGCAAGACGGGCTCCAATCCCGAGGAGCTGATCGCCGGTGCCCATGCCGGCTGTTTCGCCATGCAGCTGTCGCATATGCTGGCAGAGAGCGGCACTCCGGCAGACAAGCTCGACGTGCGCTCCGACGTGACCGTCCAGCCAGCCGAAGGAGGCGGCTTCGAGATCACGAAAAGCGCCCTCACGCTTGTGGGCAAAGTGCCCAATCTCGATGAGGCTAAATTCGTGGAAATCGCCGAGAAGGCGAAGGCGACCTGCCCGGTCTCCAAGGCGCTTGGCGCCATCGAGATAACGCTGGACGCCAGATACGGCTGACGACACTTTCGCGATGAAAACCGTCGGCCGACGCAATGGAAGGTCGTTCGATGGCGAGACTTCGCAATCAAAATTCGGGCAATGCGGATAAAATTTCCTTACGAAACAAGTCGTTCGGGAGGAATGACATGCTGCAGACCCAAACGCCGCGGACACTGAAGACCGCGGCTCAAAAGCACACACTCACCATCACCGACATTACGGCTGAGGCTGCAAAGCTGGACGCGTTCGACGATCACGAACGCGTCTGGCATGGCCGCGACGAGGAGCGCGGCCTCAACGCCATCGTGGCGATCCACAACACCGCACTGGGCCCCGGCCTCGGTGGCACGCGTGTATGGCCGCACGAGACCTTCGAGGCCGCGCTGACCGACGTCTTACGCCTGTCGCGCGGAATGACCTTCAAGTCGGCCGTGGCGGACATGGAGTTTGGCGGCGGCAAGGCGCTGATCATCGCCAATTCCAAAACCGACAAGACCCCTGCCCTGCTCGAAGCCTATGCGGAAATGCTGGCCGCACTTGAAGGCCAGTTCTTTACCGGCGAAGATGTCGGATTCACCGTTGCCGATGCTGATTTTCTACGCGAGCGCACGCCAAATGTGACGGGCACGACGCTCGGCGGCAGCGGCAACCCCTCACCCGTTACGGCACACGGGGTGTTTCTCGGTGTGAAAGCGGCTCTGCGGCATCGTGGCATCGACGCGCTGAAAGATGTGCATGTCGCGGTGCAGGGCCTTGGCTCGGTGGGCTGGACCCTCTGCGAAAAGCTTCATGCCGAAGGCGCGCAGCTTTCGGTCACCGACATCGATGCGACCCGGATGGATGAAGCGGAAAGCGCATTCGGCGCAACACGGGTTGCTCTGGACGCCATAGTGAACGTGGAAGCCGACGTGTTCGCACCCTGCGCTCTGGGAGGCGTGCTCTCTGCCGAAACGGTCCCCGCGCTTGGCGCGAAAATCGTTGCGGGCGCTGCCAACAATCCGCTGGCAAGGCACGAAGATGCCCGGCTCCTGATGGAGCGCGGTGTGCTCTATGCACCCGACTATGTGATCAATGCGGGCGGACTGTTGAATGTCGCTGCAGAGCTCGCGCCCGGCGGCTATGACCGTGAGGCCACGATGGCGAAAGTGGCGAGGATACCCGAAACGCTCGCCGACATTTTCACCCGCGCCGAGGCACAGAAGCGCCCGACCAACGATGTGGCGGGGGAAATTGCGTTTGAGCGGATTAATGCGGCGCGGCAGCGTCCGGCGGGATAGAAAACTACACTATTATTAAAGCGGCCTCTAATCTGCGGGCCCAAGGGGCCCGTAGAGATTCCTGCTTTCTGGTGGGCAATCCCTTCCGGATACGCATAGCATCTTCGGATACTCGAAATAGCCGCGCCAATTCTTGCACGTCAGCCTCTGGATGCGCGGCCTCCGCTATTCTAATCAGCCTACGAGGCATAAGAAGATTAGCAGCGAACTGATTTGCCTGCGCCTCATGAAAACGCTCAAGCGGCGTCTCATCATAAATCGTCAGGTCGGGAGCCCGGTATGCCGGAGTATCCGCAACCCCGTCACCTATCAACGAACGATGATAGATATAGTGCCCGAGTTCGTGAGCGATGGTAAAACGCTGACGCACCTCAGGCTCCAAACGGTTCGCTACGATGTAGTATTTTCCCTGCTCGTCACGTTGGATCTTTCCAGAGATCCCGCTCGGCAGTTCGTCATAGAAAACACGCACGCCGATAGCGTTTGCCGCACCTTCCACATTAACTGGATAGGATGAAGCGAACTTCTGTAGGACATCAAGATTGGACTGTATCCGTATCTTGTTCTCCATAGTCGTCACCTTCTCCGTCGCTTTCTTGCTTTATCAACTCAACGAGCCTGCGTACTTCGCTCGGCAGTTCGTCGTTAACATATCCCTTCAGCAAGCTTTTTGCGATAGTTCGGCACTCTATGCGCGCGGTCTCTACGGCGGCGATCTTTGCGCGATATCGAATTTCAAAAAACGCAAATAGCCCTCCCACTGCCAGTAGAATACCAACAATCGAAAGCAAAACCGATGCGAAATCCAGCCGGTGCGTCTGAGCAGCGACAGCCACAGCATCCAGCACGCTCTGCTTTTCCGCGTACTCAGCAGCCTCTCTAGCTCTTTCAATAAGGACTTTAAGCTCGTCTCTCATCTCCTGAAGCGACGCCAACTACCTCTCCCCCGAATCAAATGGGCGCTCTAAGGCTTATTATCCATAGTTTCCTGCGAAAAATCGATAAATTAAACCGGGAGTTGCAAGTCCGTATAGCTCACAGATCACTTGATCCCCGTAAACGCCGCCTCGCCCCAGACCTGGCGAACACGCGCATCGCGGCCGCAGCCTTTGCGGTAGCCTTTGTAGGCATCCTTCTTTTTCACCAGCCCAAAGCGGGAGAGGATGCGCTCGTCGCTCTTATAATAGTTCTGGTGGTAATCCTCTGCAGGCCAGAATTTGACGGACCCCAGAACCGGTGTGACGACCTTGCCGCCGAGTGCGGCATTCGCTTCCTGTTTTGCTTTCTCGGCAGCAGCCTTCTGCGCATCGTCAAGGGCATGGATTGCGGTGGTGTAACTGTTGCCCCGGTCGCAGAACTGGCCACCGGCATCGGTGGGGTCCACGGAACGAAAGAAAATCTCCAACAGCCGGTCATAACTGACGACCGAGTCATCGAAGTCTATCTTGACCACCTCGCGGTGCCCGCCAGAAGTGTGGTTGCGGTAGGTCGGGTTTTCGGTGCGTCCGCCGGCATAGCCCGACACCGTATCCAGCACGCCTGGAACCTTGTCGAAATCGGCCTCGACGCACCAGAAGCAGCCGCCGGCGAAAATGGCGGACCGCTTTTCAGCCATCGCCGGCTGTGAAACCGCCACCATGGCAGTGAGGGAAAAGGCCGCGGCCAAAAGGGAACGTCGCAACATCAATGTCTCTCCTGTGTTCGCCACAGAGCTACCGCGCCGGGCGCCAAATTCAAATCAAGCCGCTACACGCTTGCGTGAGGTGATTGAAACTGGAGAGAGGGACCAGCAATCCTCCCTGCTCGGCGTATCGACGAGCAGGGAGGAACGAGAGTGTTCTAGAGCAGTTCCGCTTTTCCCCGAAAGCGAAACTGCCCTATCTCTTTGTTTTTATGCAATTCCGGACGGAAAACCGGTTCCCACTTTTCCTGGATTTGCTCTAGACGCGGCGCTCGACCATCATCTTCTTGATGTTGGCGATGGCCTTTGCCGGGTTCAGCCCCTTGGGGCAGGCCTGCGTGCAGTTCATGATCGTGTGGCAGCGATAGAGCCGGAAGGGGTCTTCCAGATTGTCGAGACGCTCGCCCGTCTTCTCATCGCGCGAATCGATCAGCCAGCGATAGGCCTGAAGAAGCACGGCAGGGCCGAGATAACGTTCGCCATTCCACCAGTAGCTCGGGCACGAGGTCTGGCAGCAGAAGCACAGGATGCACTCGTACAGCCCGTCGAGCTTGGTGCGGTCCTCATGGCTCTGCTTCCACTCGGTCGCGGGCTCCGGCGTGATGGTCTGCAGCCAGGGCTCGATGGACGAAAGCTGCGCATAGGGCACGGAAAGATCCGGCACCAGATCCTTGACCACCGGCATGTGCGGCAGCGGGTAGATCTTGACCGCATCCTGCGCCACCTCATCCATGCCCTTGGTACAGGCCAGCGTGTTGGTGCCGTCGATGTTCATCGCGCAGGAGCCGCAGATGCCCTCGCGGCAGGAACGGCGGAAGGTCAGCGTCGGATCGATCTTGTTCTTGATGTAGATCAGCCCGTCGAGAACCATCGGCCCGCAATCGTCCGCGTCGACATAATAGGTGTCGAGACGGGGATTTTCCTCGTCGTCCGGCGACCAGCGATAGATCTTGTATTCGCGCAGATTGGTCGCGCCTTCGGGCTTCGGCCAGACCTTGCCCTCCTTGACGCGGGAATTCTTGGGAAGGGTGATTTCAACCATGACTTCCTCAGCTATCAGTATACCCGCGCCTTGGGCGCGATTTTCTTGGGATCGATGCCGCCGTCTTCCGGCTTCAGCATCGGGTCGGTGTGGACGGGACGATAATCGAGCGTGACCTTGCCGCTCTCATCGACCCAGGACAGCGTGTGCTTGCGCCAGTCCTCGTCATTGCGGCCGCCCATTGCACCGTCCTTGTAGTCCTCGCGGGCGTGAGCGCCACGGCTCTCCTTGCGCGCTTCGGCGCTGTAGACCGTGGTGATGGCGTTGGCCATCAGGTTTTCCAGCTCAAGCGTCTCCATGAGGTCGGAGTTCCAGATCATCGAACGGTCCGAAACCTTGACGTCGGGGAGTTCGCCCCAGACCTGCGTGATGCGCTCGCAACCCTGCTCCAGCGATTCCTGCGTGCGGAACACGGCGGCGTCTTCCTGCATGGCGCGCTGCATCTTTTCGCGCAGCTCCGCCGTGGGCGTGGAGCCGGAAGCATGACGCAGACGGTCGAAGCGCTCCATGATCTTTTCGCAGGCAGCCTCGTTGAGTGCGGGCACCGGAGCCTCACGGTCGACAACCTCACCGGCGCGGATGGCGGCAGCGCGACCGAAGACCACGAGGTCGATCAGCGAGTTGGAGCCAAGACGGTTCGCACCATGCACGGAGGCACAGGCCGCCTCGCCGACGGCCATCAGGCCCCGGCGCGACCCTGTCGGGATCGTCCTTCGTCGGATTCAGCACCTCACCCCAGTAATTGGTCGGGATGCCGCCCATATTGTAGTGAACGGTCGGCAGGACCGGGATCGGTTCGCGCGTCACATCGACACCGGCGAAGATGCGGGCCGATTCGGCGATGCCGGGCAGGCGCTCGTGAATGACCGCCGGGTCCAGATGGTCGAGATGCAGGAAGATGTGGTCCTTGTTCTTGCCAACGCCGCGGCCCTCGCGGATCTCCATGGTCATGCAGCGCGAAACCACGTCGCGGGAGGCAAGGTCCTTGGCCGATGGCGCATAACGCTCCATGAAGCGCTCGCCCTCGGAGTTGACCAGATAGCCACCCTCGCCGCGCACACCCTCGGTGATGAGGCAGCCCGCCCCATAAATGCCGGTCGGGTGGAATTGCACGAACTCCATGTCCTGCAGCGGCAGGCCGGCGCGGGCAATCATGCCATTGCCGTCGCCCGTGCAGGTGTGGGCGGAGGTGCAGGAGAAATAGGCGCGTCCATAACCGCCCGTCGCCAGCACCACCATCTTGGCGGAGAAGCGGTGGATCGTGCCGTCTTCAAGATTCCACGCCACGACACCGGTACACACACCATCGTCGGACATGATGAGATCGAGCGCGAAATACTCGATGAAGAATTCGGCGTGATTCTTGACGGACTGGCCGTAGAGCGTGTGCAGGATGGCGTGGCCGGTGCGGTCTGCCGCCGCACAGGTGCGCTGCACGGGCGGGCCGTCGCCAAAGTTCTGCATGTGGCCGCCGAAGGGGCGCTGATAGATCTTGCCTTCCTCGGTGCGCGAGAAGGGCACGCCGTAATGCTCGAGCTCGTAGACGGCGGCGGGCGCCTCACGGGCGAGATATTCCATGGCGTCGACATCGCCGAGCCAGTCGGAGCCCTTCACCGTGTCGTAAAGGTGCCACTGCCAGTGGTCGGGGCCCATGTTCTTGAGCGAAGCGGCGATGCCACCCTGTGCGGCGACCGTGTGCGAGCGGGTCGGGAAGACCTTGGTGATACAGGCCGTCTTCAGCCCCTGCTCGGCCATGCCGAGCGTGGCGCGCAGGCCGGCACCACCGGCACCGACGACGACGACGTCGAACTTGTGGTCGACATAGGTGTAGGCGTCTGCCGCCTTCTTTTCTGTTGCCTTTGCCATAACCGGGTTCAGCCTCCGAGGGCGATCTTGACGAGGGCGAAGAGAGAAACGACGCCCAGAATGAGAGTGAAGAAGATGTTGCCGATCAGGAGCGCGACCTTGCTGCCCTCAGCGTGGACATAATCCTCGATGATGACCTGCATGCCGAGCTTCATGTGATAGAGCACCGACAGGACCGCAAACGCCAGAAGCACGGTGACGACCGGATTGGCGATGGTCGCGCGAACCTCTTCATAGGATGCGCCATTGTTGGCGATGACGAAGCCGATGAAGAAGAGGACAAGCGGAATGTTGGCGATGGCCGTAAGGCGCTGGCGCCAGAAGTGATCCGTGCCTTCTTTTGCGGAGCCAAGACCGCGAACGCGGTTAAGCGGTGTGCGCATGTCACTCATGATCAAAACCCTCCGCGAACGGCATAGCCCATGATCCAGACCAGAATGGTCAAGACGATGGAGACCGCGATTGTGGCCTTGGCCATTTTCGTGGCCGTCGCCTTTTCAAGGCCGCGCCCCGTGTCCCACACGAGATGGCGAAGACCGCCGACCAGATGATGGATCATGGCCCAGGTGAAACCGAAAAGGACGAGACGGCCCGAACCAGGAGCCATAAATGCCGTTGACGGTGTCGAAGGTTTCCTTCGAGCCGCTAGCGGCGGCAAGCCAGATGACGAAAAGCACCATGCCGAAATAAAGCGCGCCGCCGGTGATGCGGTGCACGATCGACATAAGCATTGTCGGAATGAGGCGATAGACTTGAAGGTGAGGCGAAAGCGGCCTTGCCTTTACAGTTGCGGTTTTGCTCATGGCTTCCCCAATTCGATACCGGCGCGGCGGGGTGGCTGTTGCGAGAGCGACATCGGGTCCCGAACTCGCGCCCTGCGGCTGTGGCTTTCTAATGCGGTTTTTGCAGTGCGTCAAAGCCGCAAAGGCGATCCTCGGCAGGAATATATCGCCAGCACGACACTCGGCCAGCCGCACTGCACGGGTTCAAACGATTGAAGTTGGGCTTATCTTCCAAACGCCGGAAAATTCAGCGACGGCAGGTGATCGGCACCTTGCCGCTGACCATCCAGAGCGCCTCGCCACCCTCTATCACCACGGCATAGAGCCCCTCACCGAATCGCACGCTCTGACCCGGCGGTGAAGCAGGCAGATCGAGCTCCACGCCACGCGGACTGACAACGGATATGCCACCACTCCGTGGCGTGATGGTCATCTGCATCCCGTCATCGCATGACAGTTTTACCGGACCGGTAAAGGCAAGCTTCGACTTGCCTGCCGCCCGCTCATTCGGTGTGGCGACACAGCCAGCCAGCGCAGCGGCACAAACGGCAAACAAAAGACTGACGAGGCCGCACCTGCGCAGCCACGGAAGGGTCGGTTCCTGAAAGTTCATGATGCCTCTACTGCGGTTCCGATTCCGGAGAGCGATCGCTTGCCTGATCGAAACGAATGACGTGTGTGGTCCAGTCGGCGGGGGCGGCGAGCGCCTCGTAGAGCTTGCGCCCTTCTTCCGGCTGACGCGGCGCATTGAGCGCAAGACGCGCCCAGCCGCGCTCCTCCGCCTGGTCCGCGATCACATCGACAAGGGCCTTGCCGATGCCCTTGCGGCGGTGGTCGTGATGCACGAAAAGATGGTCCACGAGGCCGTGGCGCATTCCCGATACCGGGTCCGGCAAATCATAGAACAGCGCAAAGCCCACAAGCGCACCGTCGAGGCTGGCGCCGACCACCTCGACCGCGCGGTCCTGCAGGAGCGTTTCGGCGTAATATTCGTCGGGGCGGCGCGGCGCGCCACGCTTGAGCGACTGGGTGTAGGCCGCCAAGAGGGGTGCCAGTACATGCGCATCCTTGAGACGCAGCGGATTGATGTCGATCTGATGATTCTCGCCCATGCAGCACCCTTCCCCGAAATTAACCACGTCTGTCAATCGGCATGTTTGTGAACCATGCTCCACGTGACAATAGTAAAGAAAACATTAATGTAGAGAGAATGAGGAGGCCACGAAGTTTCAAGGAGCGATGGCGCATGCCTTTACGACCTCTCATCGTGGCAGCGGCCCTTGTGGCTGCAGTATCGACAGCACCGGTACTCGCCGGCGGCGTTCATGACGCAGGCGGTGGCCGGGTCTATTCCGACGCCTTTGGCAATCTGGTGATCCACAGCCGCGCCGGCTTCAAGCGCATTCTGGTCGGCAAGGGGCACCTGGCTGACGATTATCGCGCGCTCGGGATCGAGGCGCCCCGCCAGACGGCCTATCTGGAACGCAGCGGCGGCAAGCTCTATCTGCGCCGCGCGGCGCCCTGCAGCGCTGGCGTTCTGATCAAGGGCCGCAGCTATATGTACGGCCTTTCGGAGGGTGAACTCCCGGTTCTTGTGTCCCCCTGCGATTGATCGCGATCCATGGCCAATCATCTTGCAGCATCCGTCGATCGGACGTTCGTCAGAAGACGCGCATTTGCGCCCCTTGACGGATCCGTCCTGCGCGCCGCCGTCGTGGGCGCAGCGCTTGGCACGGCGGTTGTGCTGGGCATGGAACTGCGCGAGCTGACCGACCGGCATGGCGGTTTACAGGCCAGCCTGGACGCGGCAATGGATCACACGGTCCAGCGGCTTCACGGTTCGGATGGGGCGAGAAACGGCCACCCACTCTGGCGGCGGTCGGTTGAGGAAACGGCCCCGCAACGACGTCCGGCACAGACCTCCGCCGCCAGCCTCACTTTCACGGCAGGTTCAAACGGCGTTCTTTCGCTCAAAGGCGTGATCCAGCCCGGAAGCGCCAGCCGCCTGCGTGATGTGCTGACCGCAACGGCTGATCCAGTCACCACCGTCACACTCGATTCTCCGGGGGGCGCGCTCAACGACGCCATGGCCATGGCGCAGCTGATTCGGCAGTATGGGTTGTCGACGCGTGTCGAGGCCGGCGCCACCTGCGCCTCTTCCTGCCCACTGGTGCTGGCAGGGGGGAGGCAACGCCATGTCAGCCGCGATGCGACCATCGCCGTTCATCAGTTCCACAGCCCCGGGAGCCTTTCCGATCCCCGGCAGGCCCTTTCGGATGCCCAGTTGGTGACCGCAAGAATTTCCCGCCACCTGGACGAGATGGGTGTCGATCCGGCCCTCTGGCTGCATGCGCTCGATACCCCGCCGCGCGCGCTTTACGTGCTCTCCCCTGAGCAGATGGTCGCATATAGGCTCATCACGGATACCCGTTCTCTGACCCCGTACTAGGCAGAAACGTGCCGCGACAGGGCGGCCGGCAGCCGCCCCGACGGGAGGGTGTCAGCCCTTATCCTCTTCAGGCTGATACTCCAGAATATCGCCGGGCTGACAATCGAGCACCCGGCAGATCCTCTCCAGCGTCTCAAAGCGGACACCGCGCACCTTGCCGGATTTGAGCAGCGAGACATTCTGTTCGGTGATGCCGATCTGTTCTGCAAGTTCCTTTGAACGCATCTTGCGGCGCGCCAGCATGACATCGAGATTGACGATTATCGGCATGGCGATCACACAAAGTCGCGCTGTTCAGCGCGCACCTCTGCCGCGACCGCCATGAGCCGCCCCGCCATATACATGACGCAGGCGATCAGTAGCGCGAGCAGTTCGGAACTTCCGAACCCTATCGACAGGGCCTTCTGACCAGGTGGATTGCCAAGGGTCAGAACCAGGATCATCAATGCCTGCAATACGATGCTTCCTCCCGCTACAGCCACGAATGCAAGGCTGGCGCGACGCAGCCAATGGGCCGATTCAACCGAAAGCGGCTCCTCTGCTGCAAAAGCACCGAACATCCGCCAGACGCAATAAAGCGCAGCGGCGAGCAACCCGAACTGAACAGCCATCAGGACTATCGTGGCACCCACGGCCGAGGGCGTAAAGGTCAGTGGACCGGAAAGAGAAAGGCCATTTCGAACGAGTCCCTCGAAACGAGCCTGCTCCCCGAAAACGCCCAGCACCAGCCAGATAACCGCAAGAGCGATCAATAGACCAACACCAAGGACAATGTGCTGCATCAGCCGCCCAAGACGGCGCAACTCGGCCACGTCGTGCATTCCATATTCTCCCGCTTGCAATAATTACTGTATTACAATAATTATTTATCCCGTATCGACATTTTTCGAAAGGAATATCTCCATGTTTCCCCCAAAATTCATCAACCGCGCCGCTCTGCGACACTGCGCACTGGCCGCCCTTGCAACGAGTCTCGTCGCAGGCTCGGCCAACGCGGAAGACTTTGATCCATTGAATGCCGATCCGGCCACACTCGGAATTGCAGTCAAAATCGATGGGAATTTGCGTCTGCAGAAGGGCGATGCGGTGCTGGTGATGCAGCTTCCAAGCGAACGCAGGGAATGGGCAATCGATGAGACCTTCATTCTCGACATCGCCAGGGTCCAGCAGGATGCGAATGGCCCAAGCCATTCCGGATCGGCAGATCGCTACGAACTGGCAATGATTGCCCCAACCGACCGCAGCCGGTTCAAGGAAGCGCTGAGGAAAGCGCGGGATGCGAAAAAAGCTGCGGCCACCGACGGAAAAGGATCGATCAGCGTGGCTGTGACGGGAGGCTGCAAGACAGGCCCTCTGGATCCTGCCGTCGCCACCCTGCAGGGCTTTCTGCGCGCCAGCGCAGACGCCCCGCTGGTCCCCTTGACCGGCACGATGAAACTGTCGGACGTTTTCCGGCAGGGCCGGCGTGCCCTTTGCAGCCATTCCTGACTGTCAGTGAGGCAGGAAGCGGCGGGGCTCAGCCCTGCCGCGGCCACTCACGGATATCGACGAAATGCCCCGCAATCGCGGCAGCGGCAGCCATTGCGGGCGATACGAGATGCGTACGGCCCTTGAACCCTTGACGGCCCTCGAAATTGCGGTTCGAGGTGGACGCGCAGCGCTCGCCCGGCTTCAGGCGGTCGTCGTTCATGGCAAGGCACATGGAGCAGCCCGGCTCGCGCCAGTCGAAACCGGCTGCCTTGAAAATCCTGTCGAGACCTTCGGCCTCGGCCTGTGCCTTCACGAGGCCGGAGCCCGGCACGATCATGGCGTTCAGACCGTCCTTGACCTTCTGGCCCTCGGCGATCTTTGCTGCCTCGCGCAGATCCTCGATGCGACCATTGGTGCAGGAACCGATGAAGACACGGTCGACGGCAATGTCGGTGATCTTCGTGCCCGGCGTAAGGCCCATATATTCGAGCGCGCGCTTCTTCGAGAGGCGCTTGGTCTCTTCGGGAATGTCATCCGGGTTCGGAACGGCTCCAGTGACAGAGATGACGTCCTCGGGCGAGGAGCCCCAGGTGACGATGGGCGGCAGATTGGCGGCGTCGAGCTTGACGACGCGATCGAACTCCGCGCCCTCATCCGTGCGCAGGGAATCCCAGTAGGCAAGCGCCATGTCCCAGGCCTTGCCCTTTGGCGCGCGCGGGCGATCCTTGATATAGGCATAGGTGGTCTCGTCCGGCGCGATGAGGCCGGCGCGGGCGCCACCTTCGATCGACATGTTGCAGACGGTCATGCGGCCTTCCATGGAAAGCGCACGGATCGCCTCACCAGCATATTCCATGACGTGGCCCGTGCCGCCGGCCGTGCCGATCTCGCCAATGATGGCGAGGATGATGTCTTTTGCAGTCACACCTTCCGGCAGCTTGCCATCCACCTCGATCAGCATGTTCTTGGCGCGGCGCTGGATCAGCGTCTGCGTGGCGAGCACATGCTCGACCTCGGACGTGCCGATACCATGCGCCAGCGCACCGAACGCGCCATGGGTTGAGGTGTGACTGTCGCCGCAGACGATGGTCATGCCCGGCAGGGTGAAGCCCTGCTCGGGGCCGACAATGTGCACGATGCCCTGACGCTCGTCATTGGCGTCATAATATTCGATGCCGAAATCGGCAGCGTTCTTCGCCAGCGCTTCGACCTGGATACGGCTTTCGGGGTTCTTGATGCCGAATTTGCGGTCGGGCGAGGTCGGAACGTTGTGATCGACCACCGCGAGTGTCTTTTCCGGATGGCGCACATCGCGGCTGGCCATGCGCAGCCCCTCGAAGGCCTGCGGGCTGGTTACCTCATGCACCAGGTGCCGGTCGATATAGAGCAGGCAGGTGCCGTCGTCCTGTTGGTCGACCAGATGGTCGTCGAAAATCTTGTCGTAGAGCGTGCGTGCTTTGGTCATTTTGTTCATCCCTAGCGGAGCGAAATGGAAGGCTGGCCGGCTAATCTTGTGTCTCGTTGCATTCCCGCAAAGTTGAGGTGGGAATGTCGAGCCGGTTGGCGTGTCCGCCTAAGGCAGTCGGCTCAGAAGCGAGCCGGAAACCCGCGCAAAAAAGCGGCTCGGCAGGCGCTTGATGTCCTGCAGAACAAAGCTCTTGTAAGCCGGGTTTCCAAAAAGTGCTTCCATGAGAGGGCTAATACCAGCCTTTCATGGGATCGGCAATCTATCCGTCCTGTGGGCTCGATTGACCTTCGCCATCGTTGTTGGGCTCTTTCAGGTCGAGCTGTGTTTCGAGCCGACGCATCAGCGCCAGAACAAGTGCCCCGAGAAGACAGGCAAGCCCCGCGATGAGCCAGAGTCCCAGCCCGGCTGCAAGACCGGTAGCGGCGGCAAGCCACATGCCGGCGCCCGTGGTCAGCCCACGGATTTCGCCACGTTTGAAGATGATGAAACCTGCCGCAAGGAAGGCCACGCCGGCCGTGATGGCCTCGACGAGGCGGATCGGATCGGCCTTTACCTGATCGTCGCTGAAAACGGGCATCGCGACAATCTCGAGTGCGATGATCGCAAACACGGCAGAGGCGAGGCAGACAAGCATATGGGTGCGAAGCCCGGCAGGTCTGTCGGCCATTTCGCGCTCGAAACCCAGAACGCCGCCAAGCAGTACCGCGAGCGAAAGCCGCACGGCGATAACCTGCCATGGCAGGGTTGTGTCGGGCGTGAATTCGGCGATCAGAGCATTCATCAGAAAGGAATGCTCCCGGGGCCCGATGGTTCCCCGCGCCCCGCCTACCGCTGTATCTGGCTCTTTCGCATCCGCTGCTCCAGTGCCCGTAGGGCAAGAGAAAGACCGACCGTCAGGATCAGGTAGATATAGGCAACGATGGAATAGGTCTCGAAAAAGCGGAAAGAGCCTGATGCATAGATCTTGCCCATTTGGGTGATGTCGGCCACGCCGAGCACCGAGACGAGCGAAGAGTCCTTGATCATGGCCACGAAGTCATTGCCGAGTGGTGGCAGGATGGTGCGGATCGCCTGGGGCAATATAATGAGACGGAAGCGTTGGAAACGCGAGAGCCCAAGCGCCTTGGCCGCTTCCACCTGCCCCTCGTCCACCGACTGGATGCCGGCGCGGAACACTTCGGCGATGAAAGCGGAATAGCCGATGGTAAGAGCAATGATGGCGCGCCACAGAAGCGAGATATCGCGAACCCTGAGTTCGGCGAGCACACCGGCTTCCTGCAATGATGCCGTCACCGCATTCCAACCGGTCACGACGATGGGTACACCGGCAAAAGCGATCCAGAAAAGCAGGACGAGAACCGGCACACCGCGAATGATCTCGACATAGAACCGTGCGATCTGCCGAAGCAGCAAAGAGCCCGAAAGGCTCATCAGGGCGATGCCGAGGCCCAGTGCAGTGGCAAGCGCAAAACCCACCACCGTGACGAAGACAGTGATGCCGATGCCCCTTGAAACGATTGTGAAGACCTGGGTGTAGAGTTCGCTTGTGGCAACGAGAACGGCCACACCCACCGCGATAACCCCGGCGGCCACAAGCCACCAGGGAAAATCGCGCCTGACAGCGGGTCTGGATCCGGACGCCCCCATCGGTTTCAGTAACGCAGAGAAAGGCAGCCGGGACAACCGGCAGAACGCAGTTCGGCCACGCCCTATTCACCCATCTTGTATTCGAGGAACCACTTCCTGTTGAGCGCGTCCAGCGTGCCGTCCGCCTTCATCGATGCAATGGCCGCATTGATGGGCGCGACAAGATCGGACCCCCTGGCGAAGATGAAACCGAAATCTTCCGATCCAAGCGGCTCGCCGAGAAGTTTCAGCGCACCGTCGGAGGCATCCACATATCCCTGTCCGCCTGTGCTGTCTGTGAGAACCACATCGACATCGCCCGCACGCAGCGCCTGAACCGATGCCCCGAAGGTCTCAAACAGCTTGATGCGCGGATTGGCTTCATCACCGTCGAGCACCTCATAGACGGCAGTGTAGAAGGGCGAGGTGCCCGGCTGTGCGCCCACAAGACCATCCTCATAGGCGGCGAAGCTCTTGGCATCCGTGAAATTTGTCTCGTCGCTGCGCACGAGCATGTACATTTCCGAGCGCATATAGGGATCGGAAAAATCCACCTTTTCCTTGCGGTCATCGCGAATGGTGATGCCGGTCATGCCCATATCATACTGCCCGTCGGCCACCGACTGGATCATCGCGTCCCAGCTGGTGTTCTGGTACGTGACCTTGACGTTGAGCCGTTTGGCGATCTCGTTGACCGCGTCGTATTCCCAGCCCACCTGCTCGCCCGAATTCGGATCGATGAACTGGAGCGGCGGATAGGCGTTTTCGGTAACGACCACGACTTCGCGTCCCTGAAGGTCTGGCAGATCCTCCGCAGAAGCGTGAAAACCGGACAATGTGAAGCTGGTAGCTGCGACGAATGCAGCCAGAAAGGACGTACGCAACGTCATGGACAATCTCCCTGTGGCAGGCCGGTGTTTGGCCGGGTGATTGTCTCTCCTTAAAGCAGAGCGAATTTCAGTGAAAGGGGCAGGATCGAATCTATGGCGACAGTGAGAGGCCTGCCAACGCAAAAAAGGCGCACCGAAGCGCGCCTTTTTCTGATTGATCTGCCAAATGAGACTATTCGGCGTTGTTCTCGGCAGCAGCAGCTTCCTGCGCCTTGGCCGCTTCTTCTGCGGCCTTCTCGGCTGCAAGGGCCTCAGCCGCAGCAACCTTCTCGGCCTCGATGCGAGCCTTCTCTTCGGCCGCGGCCCTGACGCACGGCGTCGTTCAGGCGGCGAGCGCGCACGCTGGTGTTCTCGGTGATGCGAGCCGACTTGCCGCGGCGATCACGCAGATAGTAGAGCTTCGCGCGGCGAACCTTACCGCGACGGACCACCTCGACGCCCTCGACGAGCGGAGAGTAGACCGGGAACACACGCTCGACGCCTTCGCCGTAGGAAATCTTGCGGACGGTGAAGTTTTCCTGAAAGCCTGCACCGGAACGGGCAATGCAGACGCCCTCATAGGCCTGAACGCGGGTGCGCGTGCCTTCGGTGATGCGCACCAGAACGCGAACCGTGTCGCCGGGCTGGAATTCGGGAAGCTGGCGCTGTGCCGCGATCTTCTCGGCCTGCTCGGCCTCGAGCTGACGGATAATGTCCATCTCTGTGTCCTCTTGTTCTTCACGAACCGTCAGAGCGCTCATCCCAGGGGCAGTCTCAAGACCGCCTGAAGAGTGCCCTCCACGAGGAGGAACAGGAGCGAATTCACGTGTTCTTTGGTTGGATCCAAACCGGCCATGGCCGTTTACTTGCGGCGCACATACACGACATTCGAGGCAGAATCAACATGAGAGCCCCATCAATCGCGGTTTTCATGGCGCTCCCAGAGATCCGGACGGCGCTCCCGTGTCAGCCTTTCAGCTTCCGCGCGTCGCCATGCAGCGATCTTTGCGTGATTGCCCGACAGAAGCAC
Organism: Nitratireductor sp. GISD-1A_MAKvit; assembly: GCF_040819555.1. Taxonomy (GTDB): domain Bacteria; phylum Pseudomonadota; class Alphaproteobacteria; order Rhizobiales; family Rhizobiaceae; genus Nitratireductor. The sequence continues at coordinate 559,683 of NZ_CP161920.1, read as the reverse complement.
GTCCGGAATCCGTCGATCTTCAAACACCTGCGGCCGTGTGTATTGCGGATGCTCCAGTAGCCCGCCTTCAAAGCTCTCCTCTTCCCCCGAGGCATCATTGCCCATGACGCCGGGCAAAAGCCGGATCACCGCATCCAGCAGGACCAGCGCCGCAGGCTCGCCACCGGACAGCACATAGTCGCCGATGGAGACCTCCTCCAGGTCGCGGGCATCGATGACGCGCTGGTCCACGCCTTCGAAGCGACCGCACAGGATGACCGCACCCGGACCGGCTGCCAGCTCTCGCACACGCGACTGATCGAGCGGCCTGCCGCGCGGGCTCATCAGGAGACGCGGCCGCGGATCGTCCGCCGGTGCAGCGTGATCCATGGCGCGCGCCAGAACATCGGCACGCATGACCATGCCCGCGCCGCCGCCGGCAGGCGTGTCGTCCACATTGCGGTGTCTGGAGGTTGCAAAATCGCGGATCTGGATCGTCTCCAGCGCCCACGCCCCGGCATCGCGCGCCTTGCCTGCCAGAGACAGATCGAGCGAACCTGGAAACATCTCCGGGTAAAGAGTGAGGACCGTTGCGCGAAAGGTCACGTGCCCTCTCCCTCTTGCGGCATGTCGGGGTCTTCGTCTTCCACGAGACCGGCCGCCACGCGATCGACCTCGATCTCGCCTTTCGAAATGCGCACTTGGGGCACTGCGGCGCGGGTGAACGGGATCATGACCGAGCCGCCAGCCGCCAGCGCGACTTCGAGAATGTCGCCGCCACCGAAATCGTGCAGCGCACGCACTTTGCCAATGCGCCCGCCCTCGCCCTCGACGACGGCGAGGCCGATCAGGTCGGCGTGGTAATATTCCTCGTCTTCAAGATCCTCAGGCAATGCCGACCGCTCCACGAAGAGGGCAGTGCCATTTAACGCTTCGGCGGCCGCGCGGTCGCCAATTTCGGCGAAGCGCACCACCACGACATTTTTGGCAGGGCGCACGTTGTCGACGGTCAGCATGCGCCCGTCCTGTGTCGAAAGCGGGCCATAATCGCCGATTGCCATCGGATCTCCGGTGAAGGTCTTGACCCGCACCTCGCCACGCAGCCCCTGCGCCGCTCCCACCGTTGCGAGCTGGATGCGCGTATCGCTGTTTTTCGCTTTGTTCATCTGATCGACCTGCCGGCACCGATAATCGGAAAAACAGGCTTATGCGTCGTTTTTGGGTTTCCCGGCAAGCTTGTCGGCAAGGGTTTCCATACGGACAGCCAGATCGCCGAGCGCGCCGGTAACGGCAGAATCGCTCCGATCCGCCTTGCTCAGGGCTTCATCGCGGGTTCGGCGCAGCGTGGAAATTTCCCCTTCCATGCCGCGAACACGTTTCTGAAGCTCGGTGAGTTCATCCATCACCATGATACCGGCCATCACCGCCAGCCGATGATCACCGATCTCGCCAAAGGAATCTTTCAGATGGGTTATGTAGCGGTCGAAGCGCTGTGCGAGATTGACAAGATGCTCTTCCTGCCCCTCGTCGCAGGCCATTCGATAGGACTTGCCGTCGATCGTGACCGTAACCTGTGCCATCGCCCGCCCTACCGATCCAGCACGGCGCGGATGGTCTCCATCGCCGTGACCAAACGCCGCGAGACCTCGCGGTTCACCTCTTCGAGACGTTGCGCACGCGCCTCGGATCTGTCGATTTCCTGAGCAAGTCTTGCCCGGTCGGCGTTCATGCGCTGCACCTCAGCGTCAGCATCGGCGAACTGCCGATCCCGCTCCAGCCGAAAATCCACGGCATCTTCAAGCGAGGACAAGGCCTTGTCCAGGCGCCCGATCACCTCCTTGAGAGTGTTCTCACCACTCATGGCCGCCAACCCCAGTCCTGCATTCTCGGATCGCACCAGCCGCATAAGCGGCACAGGGAAACGGGCTCCGAAAATGTTTTGACACAGGCAATCTTGCTTACTCTCATTCGGCCAACGCCACGCTGCGACACGTGTCATCGAGACATGATGGGGAAGATCCCGCAGTGCCCCGGTCGCGAATCGCTGGCCATACTAACCAGTTACGCGGAAAAGATTAGGCGCCGTGTGAAGGTCACGTCAACAAACGAGCGCGGCTAATCCCCCAAATTGGTGTTACCGAGTGGAAGCAAAACCGGCATTCCGCAAAGGCGACGCCCTGGGCGGAAACCGTCCCTTTGTTGACTTCAAGGCCGCAACTGCTATGTGTCGCCTGCTTTTTCCAAGGGGCCACGACTGCCCAAGCGGTCGCCCCGACAACTGCCTTAAGCGGACCAGCGAGCAATCATGATCTCACGCGACAAACACGACCGGATGGCCAACGCGATCCGCTTCCTTTCCATGGATGCGGTGGAGAAGGCCAAATCGGGCCACCCCGGCCTGCCCATGGGCGCAGCCGACATCGCCACCGTCCTTTTCACCCGTTTCATGAAGCACGATCCAAAGAATCCGAACTGGGCCGACCGCGACCGCTTCGTCCTTTCGGCCGGCCACGGGTCGATGCTGCTTTATTCGCTGCTCTATCTGCTGGGCTACGAAGACGTCACGATCGACGAGATCAAGAATTTCCGCCAGCTCGGCTCGCGCACGGCCGGCCACCCGGAATTTGGCCATGCAGCCGGCATCGAGACGACAACCGGCCCGCTTGGCCAGGGTCTCGCCAACTCCGTGGGCATGGCGATCGCCGAGCGCATTCTGAACGCACGCTTCGGCGATGACCTGGTGGATCACTACACATACGTGCTCGCCGGCGATGGCTGCCTCATGGAGGGGATCAGCCAGGAAGCGCTGACACTTGCCGGGCATCTCAAGCTCAACAAGCTGATCGTTCTTTTCGACGACAACCAGATCTCCATCGACGGCTCTACCTCGCTCACCGATTCCACCGACCAGTGCGCCCGTTTCGAGGCCTCGGGCTGGAACACGCTGCGTTGTGACGGCCACGATCCCGATGCGATTGCCGGAGCGATCGAAACCGCAAGATCCTCCGACAAACCGACGCTGATTGCCTGCCGCACGACCATCGGCTTCGGTGCGCCTACGAAATCCGGAACTGCGAAAGTGCACGGATCTCCGCTTGGCGCGGAAGAAATTGCCGGAGCACGCAAGGAACTCGGCTGGGACGCGGAGCCGTTCGTCGTTCCCTCCGACATTCTTGACGACTGGCGTCTGGCCGGCCTGCACTCGGCAAAGGAGCGCAAGGCCTGGGAGGACCGCCTCGCTGCCGCTGACGCGGAGACGCGCGGCGAATTCGAGCGCCGCATGCGCGGAGATCTGCCGGAAACCTTCTCGGCAGCCATGCTCGAATACAGGGAAAAGCTGGTTGCCGAGCCGCCCAAGGTTGCCAGCAGAAAAGCATCGGAAATGGCGCTTGAGGCCATCAACGCCGTGCTGCCGGAAACCATTGGCGGCTCTGCCGACCTGACCGGATCCAACAACACCAAGACGAGCCAGACAGGACCGATCAGCGCCGAGGATTTCTCCGGCCGCTATGCCCATTACGGCATCCGCGAACACGCCATGGCAGCCGCCATGAATGGCATGACGCTGCATGGCGGTATCATCCCCTATGGCGGCACCTTCCTGACCTTCTCGGACTACGCCCGCCCGGCGATGCGCCTCGCCTCGCTGATGCAGATCCGTTCCATCTTCGTGATGACGCATGACTCCATCGGTCTTGGCGAGGACGGCCCGACCCACCAGCCGGTGGAACATCTGGCCGCGCTGCGCGCAATCCCCAACCATCTCGTGTTCCGCCCGGCGGACGCAATCGAAACGGCGGAATGCTGGCAGGTGGCGATCGAGAGCCGCAAGGCACCTTCCACGCTCGCCCTTTCGCGCCAGAACCTGACACCGGTGCGCACCAGGCACGAGGCCGACAATCTGTGCGCCCGCGGCGCCTATGAGCTCGCCGGCTCCGACGACGACGCCAGGGTGACGCTCTTTGCCACCGGTTCGGAGGTGGAAGTCGCAATGGCTGCCAAGGCGGCGCTGGATGCTGCCGGCCATCCGGCCCGTGTCGTTTCTGTGCCCTGCTTTGAACTGTTCGAGCAGCAGAGCGATGACTACCGCAGGGCCGTGATCGGAAATGCCCCGGTGAAAATCGCCATCGAAGCCGGCATTCGCCAGGGCTGGGATGCGATCATCGGTTCGGATGGAATCTTCATTGGCATGACCGGCTTTGGCGCAAGTGCGCCAGCACCGGAGCTCTACCAGCATTTCGGCATCACTGCCGAAGCTGCTGCCAACGCCGCACAGAAGCGGCTGGAAAATCTCGGCTGAGGCCGATTGCTGCCAAATCCGGGTGCGGGACGGGCAAATGCCTGCCCCGCCATCTGGATTCTTGACGCTGACGCCGCTATGAAACGGCGTCTCTTTCCGTGCCAGCGCACGACCACCCATTCGCCGGAGAAAGTTCATGACCGTCAAAGTTGCCATCAACGGATTTGGCCGTATCGGCCGCAACGTCGTACGCGCGATCTACGAGTCGGGCCGCAAGGACATCGACATCGTCGCGATCAACGATCTCGGCCCTGTCGAGACCAATGCGCATCTTCTGCGCTATGACAGCGTCCATGGCCGCTTCCCTTCCGAGGTGAAGGTCGACGGCGACACGATCAACATCGGCTCCGATTCCTTCAAGGTGTTTGCCGAGCGTGACCCCTCCAAGCTGCCGTGGGGCGAGCTTGGTGTCGACATCGTGATGGAATGCACCGGCATCTTCACCGCCAAGGACAAGGCATCGCTGCATCTCGATGCCGGCGCCAAGCGCGTGCTGGTTTCGGCTCCGGCTTCCGGCGCCGACCTGACGGTTGTCTATGGCGTCAACCATGACAAGCTCTCCAGCGAGCACCGCGTGGTCTCCAATGCCTCCTGCACCACCAATTGCCTGGCACCGGTCGCCAAGGTGCTGAACGACGCCTTCGGCATCGAGAAGGGCTTCATGACCACGGTTCACGCCTATACGGGCGACCAGCCGACGCTCGACACGATGCACAAGGATCTCTATCGCGCCCGTGCAGCGGCCGTCTCGATGATCCCGACCTCGACCGGTGCGGCAAAGGCCGTCGGCCTCGTCCTGCCGGAGCTCAACGGCAAGCTGGACGGTGTTTCCATCCGCGTCCCGACCCCGAATGTTTCGGTCATCGACTTCAAATTCGTGCCGAAGAAAAAGGTCACGGTAGAAGAGGTCAACCAGGCGCTCGTCGCCGCCGCCGACGGCGGCCTGAAGGGCATCCTCGCCTACACCAACGAACCGCTCGTCTCCATCGATCTGAACCACAACCCCGCCTCTTCCACCTTCGCGCTCGACCAGACCAAGGTGATCGAGGGCGATCTGGTTCGCGTCATGTCCTGGTACGACAATGAGTGGGGCTTCTCCAACCGGATGGCCGATACGGCCGTGGCCTTCGGCAAGACGATCTGACATCCATCAGAAAAACACCGAGACTGACAAATCCCCGTCCAATGACGGGGATTTTTTTGTTCCGTCGTCATCCATCTTCGGTTGAACCTTCTACGCGCTTGTGCTGAATTCCACAGGGGTTGACGTCGGGGAAACGGAAAATGTGGCGCGGTTGGCTGAAAGCATCGGCAGTCTTCGGTGCTCTTGCATCATTGGCGCTGATGGTCGCCCAGACGGTCTTTGAGGACTGGTGGCGCAGCGGCGAGAAGCAACAGCAGGCGCAACTTGCACGTCAGCAGACAGAGATCATTCACAAAAGCATTGATGCGATCGAGAAAAGCGCTCGGGAAACCGACCGCAACGCCCGGGCGATTGATCAGAATGCCGAAAAGATTCGCGAACAACGCCAGCTCATGGCCAATCTGGAACAAAGAATGCGCGAAGAAATCGATGCGCTTGCACGAGCCCCCGGGTTGCGACAGACACCGCCCCCACCACAGGATGTGAACGTGCCCACGCCCGAAACCTCCCTTGACGAGCCGACGGATCCGCCCCCTGGAACGCTTCCCATGCCCCCGGCCAGCACGACGCGGCCCGAGGAAGTGCCCGCATCGAACGCTGCACCTTCGATGGCAGAGCCCCCCGCCCCGAAAAACAGTGCCACTACACGAGAAAAGGTTTTCGGCGTCTTTGAAGGCCAATTGTTCACGCTGTGCGGCCACGCGGATTTCAAAGCGGACGTGATCGGGCACGGAGACGCAGTTCAACTTTCCAGCCGCAACCGGGATATCCCCGGGGCCGGTTTCAGAGGCTATGAAAAACGGTTGCCTTTGAAACAAGCGGCAGAGTTATGGTCGGGCTGTTCCATTGCGATAGGCGAAGTGGAAACCAAAGGACCGGCAAATCGACTGATCATTTCGGTGGTAGAAGGAAAACAGACATGAAGCGTTGGATCGGCCGTCTGATTGCGGCTTTCGGTGTGGTGTTACTGGGGGCCGCTGGCGCTTCAGCCTGCGAGGAGTACAAGAGCCTCTCAACACAGGAAATGAAGGATTTCCGCGACAAGCTGGCAGAAGACGGAGCAGATCCACTCGATCGTCTTTTCGCATTCGAGGAGCTATCCTGCTCCGAAAATCCCACGATCCGCGCATATGCCATCCGGCAGGGTTTGAGCTCTGCAACCGACCCTCTCGTACGTCAGCAGATCGCTTTCACCGCCATCATGCAGAAAATGCGCATCGACATTGAGCTTGTGGCTGGAAACTCCGCTACGGAAAAGGACAAGAAGTTCATAAAGGAGCACTCCGGGCTTTATTCGCTGGAGGTCAGGCATCGCTCCGAGAAAGATGGTTGCCTCGGCTTCTGGAATACCGACGAGTGTCTTGCCCGTTACTCCCTGGTCTTGAAAGGCGACAAGGCCGAGTTTCGATACGACAAAACCATCGGTGAATTCATCCTCTCCGACGACAATGTTCTTGCCGGCTTCATACGGGTGCGGGCCGACGAAGACTACAGCCGCATACCCGCGGTCATCAAACTGTTCTAACCACCACAGACAGCGCGTTGCACCGCCCGGTCACCACGCCGGGCGTTTTTCTTTTGGCGTGGCTCTTGCGTCTCACTTCCGCCGCACGTTTTATGGAAACAGAACAGACACTTGACGCAGGCGGGATCACGAGAGGCGGATGGATCAGGGCATTTATCTCATAACGCTGGTGGGCACGACCCTTGTGCTGTTTGCCGCGTTTTCCAGCCTGATCGCTTTCCGTTTCGGTGCTCCGCTGCTTCTCATCTTCCTCGGAATCGGCCTGGCAGCGGGAACGGATGGTCTCGGACTCGATTTCGACAATGCCGCCATCGCCTATTTCATCGGTTCTCTGGCGCTGGCTGTGATTCTCTTCGATTCGGGCTTCGGCACCTCCATTTCCGCCTTCAGGCAAGCTGCGGCCCCCGCCATCACGCTTGCAACCATCGGCGTTTTGCTGACCGCAGGCCTTGTGGGCGTCGCGGCATATTATGTGACCAGCTTCAGCTGGCTTGAATCCTTTCTGCTTGGTGCCACGGTCGCCTCTACAGACGCCGCCGCAGTGTTCTTTCTGCTCCGGGTTGGGAACATTTCCGTGCGCGAACGGGTTCGCTCGACCCTGGAAGTCGAATCCGGATCGAACGATCCAATCGCCATCTTTCTCACACTTTCGCTCGTCGGGCTGATCGCCGGCGGCGAGGCCATCAAGACGGGCGAACTTGCGGCCGATGTGGCACTTGGCTTTCTCCAGCAAATGGGTATCGGCCTCCTGGCCGGGCTTGTCGGCGGCTGGAGCATCGTGCGGCTGGTGATTCGGCTGCGGCTGGAACAGGGGCTGTTGCCGATTTTCGTTCTCGCTCTCTCACTGCTTGTGTTCGCGCTGGCCGGCGCCATAGGTGGCTCGGGCTTTCTTGCCGTGTACGTGGCGGGCCTGATCGCCGGCAATGCCAAGCTGCGCTCGACCGCCATGCTGAAGCGCTTTCAGGACGGCGTAACATGGCTGGCCCAGATCATCATGTTCCTCGTGCTGGGCCTGTTTGCAACACCGTCGCAGTTTGCCGAGATCGCCCTGCCCGCACTGTTCATCGGCCTCTTCCTGATCTTCGTCGCCCGCCCGCTGGCGGTAACGCTGTGCCTGATGCCCTTCCGGTTTACACCGGCCGAAAGCGCTTTCGTCTCCTGGGTGGGGTTGCGCGGCGCGGTCTCCATCTTGCTCGCGATCACGCCGCTGATCGACGAACTGCCCAACGGCCGGCCCCTGTTCAACATCGTGTTCATCATCGTTCTGGTCTCGCTGATCGTGCAGGGCTGGACGGTGGGGCCACTGGCGCGCCGGCTGGGCCTGACGCTGCCGCCGCGCATGGGACCGCTCAACAAGGTCGAACTGGAACTGCCAGGCTCCGCCCGCCATGAACTTCTGGCCTATCGCGTGGTGGCCGGAAGCCCTGTCGAGCGCGGTCAACGCATACCACGCTGGGCGAAACCGTCGCTCGTGGTGCGCAACGGGCGCTCCATGACCTATCAATATGCGGGGAGGCTGGTGGCTGGTGACCACGTCTATATCTTCGTGCCCGACCGCTATCCGCGTCTCCTCGACCGCCTGTTTGCCAGCCCCGTTGAGATGGATCCGGAAGATGCGGAGTTTTTCGGCGCATTCGCGGTCGACCCGGAGCGCCCTGCCTCCGATATCGAGGCGGCTTATGCACCGGGCCTCAGCGAGGAAGACCAGAAGAAGCGGATTGCCGACCTGATGCGTGAACGGCTTGGCGGACGCGCGGAATATGGCGATCGGACGACACTCGGTCAGATCGAACTGATCGTTCGCGACGTCGATGACGACGGGCGCATTTCGGCTATCGGCCTGTCAGTCGAGCCGCAGGTGCCGGAAGCGCGCCTGCCCAGACTGCTCAGCCTGCGAGAACTGCTGCGCTGGGCGTTTCGCAGGAAACAACGGCCGGACGCCGGCTCATAATTGTTCGCTCCATCTTGCGTGCGGCGCGCGGCGCTGTATGGTCGCCAGCGAATTCTTGTATCACCTTTCCACCAGCGGCCCGGACGGCCGACCTCGCGTCGTTGTCAGGACCATTCACAGGAGACAGCCAAGCGCCATGCCGGACTTCAAGACCCTTGACGATCTCAACGACATTGCAGGCAAGCGCGTGCTGGTGCGCGTCGATCTGAACGTGCCGGTAAAGGACGGAAAGGTCGGAGACACCACCCGCATCGAGCGCGTTGCGCCGACCATTCAGGAACTGTCGGGCAAGGGTGCGAAGGTGATCCTCATGGCACATTTCGGCCGGCCTGGGGGCAAGCCCGATGCGGCAGCTTCACTCGAACCCATCGCCTATGCGGTGGAGAGCGTGCTCGACCATCGTGTGCACTTTGCCCGGGACTGCATCGGTGCTCCGGCAGCGGACGCCATCTCCGAGATGGCCGATGGGGACATTCTGCTCCTTGAGAACACCCGCTTCCATGCCGGTGAGGAAAGGAACGACCCGGATTTTGCAAAGGCGCTTGCCGGGAATGGCGATCTTTATGTGAACGATGCCTTCTCCGCCGCGCACCGGGCTCACGCCTCCACGGAGGGGCTTGCGCATCTGCTGCCGTCCTATGCCGGCCGTACCATGCAGGCGGAGCTTGAAGCGCTGGAGAAAGGCCTCGGCAAACCGGCCAAGCCCGTGCTCGCGATTGTCGGCGGTGCAAAGGTTTCCACCAAAATCGACCTCCTGATGAATCTCGTCAAGAAGGTGGATGCGCTGGTAATCGGCGGCGGCATGGCCAACACGTTTCTCGCAGCACGCGGCACCGAAGTGGGCAAGTCCCTGTGCGAACACGATCTCACACAGACCGCCAAGCAGATCATGATCGAGGCGGCCGAGTGCGGCTGTGCGATCGTCCTGCCCGTGGATGCTGTCGTGGCGCGTGAATTCAAGGCAGGCGCAGAGACCGAGACGGTCGAGATCGAAAACGTCCCGTCGGATGCGATGATCCTGGATGTCGGCCCGAAGAGCATCGAAAAGGTGAAAGAGTGGCTTGACCGTGCCGACACGGTGGTCTGGAACGGCCCGCTGGGCGCATTCGAGATCGAACCCTTCGACGTGGCGACCGTTGCCGCGGCAAAACACGCAGGTCACCGAACCGGCGAGGGGCTGCTCGTTTCCGTGGCCGGCGGAGGCGACACGGTTGCTGCGCTCAACCATGCCGGGGTGGCTGACGAGTTCACCTATGTCTCCACGGCCGGCGGCGCCTTTCTTGAATGGATGGAAGGCAAGAAACTGCCCGGTGTGGAGGCGCTTTCGAACGCCCGTTAAGCAAAATGTGAATAGTCTGTCATTTCAATCGATTAGGGGTCTTCAGGGCGCATTCCGTTTGTCATCTGCATCTGCTATCGCCCGGTCATGTACAGACAGGAGACCTGAAATGAGCGAACGGCTTGAGGATATTGCGGCCGCCATGGTGACCCCGGGACAGGGGATACTGGCGGCGGATGAAAGCTCCGGCACCATCAAGAAGCGCTTTGACACGATCGGGCTGGAATCGACGGAAGAGAACCGGCGTGACTATCGTGAGATGATGTTCCGTGCCGAGGCGGCGATGAAGGACTGCATCTCCGGCGTCATTCTCTTTGACGAAACGATCCGCCAGAAGGCTGCCGACGGCACGCCGCTGGTCGATGTCATCAGGGCCTCCGGCGCAGTGCCGGGCATCAAGGTCGATGGCGGCGCCAAGCCGCTGGCCGGCTTCGAGGGCGAAACCATCACCGAGGGTCTCGACGGCCTGCGCGATCGCCTGATCGAATATTACGGACTTGGTGCACGCTTCGCCAAGTGGCGCGGCGTGATCTCCATCTCGAACGACCTGCCGAACTGGGGTGCCGTGAAACAGAACGCACAGGCGCTCGCCCGCTATGCAGCGCTCTGCCAGGAAACCGGCATCGTGCCGATCGTGGAACCGGAAGTGCTGATGGACGGCAAGCCGGGCGATCACTCCATCGACCGCTGCTACGAGGTCACGGAGTGGGTTCTCAAGACCGTTTTCGCGGAACTCTACGACGCTCGCGTTTCGCTTGAAGGCATGGTCCTGAAGCCGAACATGGTGATCGACGGCAAGAACGCGCGCAAAGCAAGCCGCGAGGAAGTGGCCGAAAAGACCGTGCGTTGCCTGAAATCAACCGTTCCGGCCGCCGTGCCCGGCATCGCCTTCCTCTCCGGTGGCCAGTCGGATGAAGAGGCGACTGCGCACCTCTCGCTCATGAATGCCGGCTTCGACATGCCCTGGGCGCTGACCTTCTCCTATGGCCGCGCGCTTCAGGCTGCCGGCCTGAAGGCATGGGGCGGCAAAAAGGAAAACGTCGCCGCCGCGCAACAGGCCTTCGCACACCGCGCGAAGATGAACAGTCTCGCCGCCACCGGCCAGTGGAAGCAGGGTCTCGAAGCGGCCTGATCAATCAGGCATCGACAAAGCCTGTCACGGCCCGTCGGCAATTGTCGGCGGGCCTTTTCTTTGCGGCGAGAGAGAAGCTCTACTCTCCCCCGCGCAGAAGGATGGTGAGTGAGACCGCAGCGAGCGCGATCAAAGCCAGCTTCCAGAAATCGGCGCGCCGGCGAAGACCCGGAAGCCCGAGCGGTTTGATGATGTGCACGATCATCATCGCCAGGATGAGAAGAAGCAGGATCTTGGTCATGAAGGCCCGATTCGCGAAGACATGCCCTGTTGTGCCTCCCCGCCTGCCTCGTGTCAAAAGAGCGTCCTTCGCCGCAAGTCTGATTTACGTGCAGCCTCCCCATCCGCTAACCTCTTTCAAAAGAGGCTCAAACCGCAGGGAGGAGGCGGGGTGATGTCGCGCTATCACGAGGTTTACCGAAGCTGGCAACAGGATCCCGAGGCATTCTGGGCAGAGGCTGCCGCCGGGATCGACTGGTTCAGCCCCTGGGACAGGGTTTTCGATGCTGAGGCCGGTGTCTATGGACACTGGTTTCCCGGCGCGACCTGCAACACGTGTTTCAATGCGGTGGACCGGCATGTCGAGGGCGGGCGAAAAGATCAGCCCGCCCTCGTCCATGACAGTCCCATCAGCGGCCGGAAAAAGAGTTTCACCTATGGTGAACTGAAAGACGAGATTTCGGCACTGGCTGCCGTCCTGAGAGATTTCGGTGTCGGCAGGGGCGACCGTGTGGTCATCTACATGCCCATGGTGCCGGAGGCGGTGTTCGCCATGCTTGCCTGTGCACGCATTGGCGCGGTGCATTCGGTGGTCTTCGGAGGTTTCGCCGCGCGCGAACTCGCTGCACGCATCGACGATGCAGCGCCAAAGGCGATCATCTCGGCTTCCTGCGGACTGGAGCCCGGCCGCGTGGTCGCCTACAAACCGCTGCTCGACGAAGCGATCAACCTCTCCGCCGCCAAACCGGAGGCGTGCCTGATCCTACAGAGAGAGGAACAGCGCTGCGACCTCACGCAGGGCCGCGATCATGACTATGCGGCGCTTGTGGGGGCCGCACGCAAAGCGGGCCGCGTGGTGGAATGCGAGCCGGTGCTTGCCACCGACCCGCTCTATATCCTTTACACGTCGGGCACGACGGGACGGCCCAAGGGCGTGGTGCGCGACAATGGCGGGCACATGGTGCGGCTCAAATGGTCGATGTTAAACGAGTTCGGCATAAAACCCGGCGAGACGTTCTGGGCAGCCTCGGACGTGGGGTGGGTCGTGGGGCATTCCTATATCGTCTACGCGCCTCTGCTCCACGGCTGCACCACGATCCTGTTCGAGGGCAAACCGGTCGGCACACCCGATGCCGGCGTGTTCTGGCGCGTGATTGCGGAGCACAGCGTGGCGGCGCTCTTCACCGCCCCCACCGCCTTTCGCGCCATTCGCACGGCGGACCCCGACGCGAAAATGCTTGCACCGCACGATCTCACCGGCTTCCGCACGCTGTTCCTTGCGGGAGAAAGGGCCGATCCCGACACGGTGAAGTGGGCCGAGAAGACGCTCGGCGTTCCCGTAATCGATCACTGGTGGCAGACGGAAACCGGTGCCCCGATCAGCCAGAACCCAGTCGGGCTCGGAATGCTGCCGGTAAAACATGGTTCGCCCGGCGTGCCAATGCCAGGCTACGACGTTCAGGTACTGGACGATGCGGGTCATCAGGTGCCTGCGGGAACACTTGGCAATGTGGTTGTGAGGCTGCCGCTGCCGCCGGGCGCACTGCCGTCTCTTTGGAACGACGACAGGCGTTTCCGCGATGCCTATCTGCGAGAGTTTCCCGGCTACTATAAAACGGCGGATGCCGGCCTTCTAGACGAAGACGGCTATCTCTTCATCATGGCGCGCACCGATGACATTATCAATGTGGCGGGCCACCGGCTTTCTACCGGCGGCATGGAGGAGGTGGTGGCCGAACACCCCGCCGTCGCCGAATGCGCGGTGATCGGCATCGCCGATCCGCTGAAAGGACAGGTGCCGTGCGGCTTCGTTGTGCTGCACGGAAAACACGAGACCGACATAGGCACCGTGGAGCGCGAGCTCATCGCCATGGTGCGCGAGCGCATCGGCCCCGTGGCGGCGTTCAAGAAGGTGGTGTCGGTCACGCGCCTGCCCAAAACGCGTTCAGGCAAGATCCTGCGCGCGACCATGCAGAAGATTGCCGACCACCAGGAATGGACCATGCCGGCGACGATTGACGACCCGGCAATTCTCGATGAAATCGGCGAGGCGCTTTCCAAAACGGAAGCCTGAACCTTGGCCGGCAGCCGTGCCGCTCTTGACCTTCCGGCGCCTCCGGCGCAGGGTCCGCCCGATTTCTGCATGAGGTTTCAACATGGCACTCGACGGTAAGACGGCAATCGTAACTGGCGGCGCGGGCGGCATTGGCTATGCGATTGCCGAGCGCTTCCTGCGCCACGGCGTGAAGGTCGTCATTGCCGATTTGAGCTCGGACAAGGGAGCCCAGGCACTGTCCGATCTTGAGAAGCTGGGCGATGCGCGATTCGTGAAAGCGGATGTCAGCAAACGGCTCGACGTTCACAATCTTCTGGCCGAAACAATCGACGCCTTCGGCGATGTCGACATTCTGGTCAACAATGCGGGTATCGTACACGCGGCGGACTTCCTCGATCTCACGGAAGAGGATTTCAACCGGGTGCTCGACACAAACCTCAAGGGCACGTTCCTTACGGGACAGGCCGTGGCTCGCTATATGGTTGAAAAGGTGGAAGAAGGCGGCGCGGCAGGCACGATCATCAACATGTCGTCGATCAATGCGGTTCTCGCCATCCCCGAACAGATCGCCTACTCGGTATCCAAAGGCGGTGTAAACCAGCTTACGCGCGTGATGGCGCTTGCCCTTGCGCCTTATGGAATCCGCGTCAATGCCATCGGCCCCGGCTCGATTTCCACCGACATGCTCGCGAGCGTCAACAACGACCAGGCCGCCCGCAACCGGATGCTCTCGCGAACACCTCTCGGTCGCATCGGAGAACCAGGCGAAATCGCATCGGTGGCAACCTTTCTGGCCGATGACGATTCGAGCTATGTGACAGGACAGACCATCTATGCCGATGGTGGTCGTCTGCCTCTGAACTACACGGTGGAAACAAAAGTCGAGACTTCCTGACAACACGCTGTCAGCTCGACGGAGAAATAATTCTCCTGCCAGGAACAGGGGGCCGTTACGTGCCAGACCTTCCCGCAAGCCGCTTTGAAACGGGGCGGGGCAAAGCCCTGTTCCACCACCACGGCAGTTCAGCGAAGCTTTTGCAGCCCTCCTGACGGAATGTTGTCAGGAGGGCTGTGTCATTCTCACCTTCTGGACAATGGAGGGTTGAGAAACATGTCGAACACGTTGCCACTGAATGCAGTGGTCTGGGCAGAAATTCCGGTGACCGATCTTGAACGTGCCCGCGCTTTCTATGCCGCGGTGGTGCAGAATGATCTCGTGTTGCGCGAAGATGGCCCTAACCCGTTTGCCATTTTCGATACGCGGAACCCGGAAGATTCCATTGCAGGGCATCTCTATCCCGGCAGGCCTGCTCCCGAGGGAACCGGCCCCACGATCCATCTTGCCGTGCCACCCCCGCTTGAAGACGCCATGGAGCGTGTCACAACGAATGGTGGCAAACTGGTATCCCCCATAATCACTATTCCTGCCGGCCGTTTCGTGTATTGTCTCGACCCCGACGGAAACAGCTTCGGAATTTTTGCGTGAGGAGAAATACGCATGCGCCGTGCTGACCGACTTTTTCAGATCGTCCAGCATTTGCGGGGCGGGCGCCTGGTTACGGCGCGTCTTTTGAGCGAGCGTCTCGAGGTTTCCGAGCGCACCATCTACCGCGACATAGCCGACCTCCAGTCGACCGGCGTGCCCATCGATGGCGAGGCAGGTGTCGGCTATCTCATGCGCGAAGGTTTTGAACTCCCTCCGCTCATGTTCACGCGGGACGAGATCGTGGCTCTGGTTGCGGGCGCGCGCATGGTGCGTGCCTTTGGCGGCGCCGCTATGGCGCGCGCTGCCGAGGAAGCCTTGATCAAAATTGGCACCGTACTGCCAGAACCCGAGCGCGACCGGCTCTCAAGAACCGAAATTCATACACCCCGCTGGGTGGTGAGCGACACCGACCGTCAGACCATCGACGCGCTCGAGCGCGCGGTAGAGACGCGCGACGTGCTTACGCTTGTTTATCGCGACGAGGCCGGACGCTCGTCAGAGCGCGATGTCCGGCCACTCGGCCTGTGGTTTTGGGGGAAGGTGTGGACGCTGGTCGCATGGTGCGAGCTGCGCGGTGACTTCCGCACGTTTCGCATAGACCGTATCGCGGACATAAGCACGTCGGGACGGAACTTCCGCCCCGAACGCGGCAAGCAGCTCACCGACTTCTACCGTCGGATGGAAATGCACGAAGCAATGATCGGCAGGGCCTGCGCCAGTTGATCAAAAGGGCTCTCCGGATACCGGCGAGCCCGTCCAAACTCAATCAGTTGTTGTCGTCGTCTTCATTCTCGTTGTCGCTGTCGCTTGACTTCATCGACGACAGTTTTGCGAAGACGGCATCTGCATCGAGTTCCTCATCATCGGAAGAGGACTGGTAGGTTCCACCCTCTCCGAGCGGAAGGTCTTCCGTCTGGGACGCCGGCAGCAGCGTTTCACCGGTTTCCTCCGGAGCCGGGGCATAACGAGCAGCCTTCTGGACCTCCAGATCGAGATCGATCTGCGAGCACAGGCCCAGCGTCACCGGGTCCATGGGAACAAGATTGGGCGAATTCCAGTGCGTGCGCTCGCGGATCGCTTCAATGGTCGATTTCGTCGTGCCCACAAGGCGCGAAATCTGCGCATCCTTGAGTTCGGGATGATTGCGCACCAGCCAGAGAATCGCGTTGGGACGATCCTGCCGCTTGGAGACCGGTGTGTAACGCGGCCCCTTGCGCTTGGTCTCCGGAACCCGAACCTTCGGTTCCGAAAGCCGAAGCTTGTGGTTGGAATTGCCCTCACCGATGGCGATTTCCTCGCGGGTGAGCTGCCCGTTCGACACCGGGTCCATACCCTTGATGCCCTGTGCAGCGTCACCATCGGCAATCGCCTTGACCTCAAGTGGGTGAAGTTTGCAGAACTCGGCGATCTGATCGAAGGTCAGCGCCGTATTGTCGACCAGCCAGACGGCGGTGGCCTTGGGCATGAGAAGCGTGTTGGCCATTTTTCAAGAATCCTCTTCCTTCGCCCGCGTCCCTGGCGCGGGCGGTGGTAGCAACCACCGATGTTGGGAAATATCGACCGCGTTATAAACTGAAACGCCCGTCTGACGCAACAGAATGCGCAAGTCAGGAAACGGGGGGCGTCACCAAACCGTAACCGAACTGTCATCAGCCTGAAATCAAGGCTCTCGATTGTGCCCTGCCTAAGGGTTTTGAGGGAGATTTCAGGCATGCGACATCAAGCATTCATTGTGGGCCTGCTTGCCGGCACGGCCACCATACTGCCCGCACACGCGGATATGACATTCAACCGTATCGCCACATTTCCCGTCGCAGAAAACCTGCCGGCCGGTGCCCCTGCAACGAGCGAAACCTCTTCGGAGATCATCGCGAGTAGCGAGGATGGCAGGACCCTGGTCTACTCCGACAGTCCTCTGGGTGGTGTGGGTTTCATCGACATCAGCGATCCGCGCAATCCGAAACCTGGCAGCATGCTTGAGTTGGAGGGCGAACCGACTTCGGTGACCGTGGTCAGCGACAAGGCCATCGCAGCCGTAAACACCTCGAAGAGCTACACCAGCCCGTCGGGTCATCTCGTGGTAATCGACATGGCGACCAGGGCCGCCACGGCATCCTGCGATCTGAGTGGACAGCCCGATTCGATCGCGGCAAGCCCCGACGGGCGCTTGCTGGCCGTTGCCATCGAAAACGAACGGGACGAGGACCTGAATGACGGTGTGATCCCGCAACTGCCTGCGGGTGACCTGAAAATCTTCGATCTTACCGAAGGCTCGCCTGACTGCGAGAGCATGAAGACCGTTTCTCTAAACGGTCTGTCCGAGATCGCGGCGGAAGACCCCGAGCCGGAATTCGCGGATTTCAACGAGTCAGGTGAGATCGTCGTCACTCTCCAGGAAAACAATCACATCGTTGTGGTCTCCGCCAATAGCGGCGAGGTGACAGGTCACTTCCCAGCGGGTCAGGTGACACTTGAAAACATCGATACGCTGGACGATGGGGCCATCAATTTCGATCAAACAGTCCGCGACCTGAAGCGTGAACCGGATGCCGTGAAATGGCTCGACAATGATCGCTTCGTGACAGCCAATGAGGGCGACTATGAAGGTGGCTCACGCGGCTTCACGATCTTCAGCAGGTCAGGCGATGTGCTGTACGACAGTGGCAATGAGCTCGAATTCCGCGCCGCCGCGGTGGGCCACTACCCCGACAAGCGCTCAGATGCCAAGGGCACCGAGCCGGAAGGCCTGGAAGTGGCAACCTTTGGCGACCAGCGCTACATTTTCGTGGCCCTGGAGCGCGCATCACTGGTGGCGGTTTACCGCGACACGGGTGGGCAGCCGGAGTTCGTTCAGGTGCTGCCCTCGGGCATCGGGCCGGAAGGTCTTGTCGCCATACCCGAACGCAACCTTCTCGTTACGGCAAACGAGGCTGACCTTGTGGAAGATGGCGGTGCGCGTTCCCACGTGATGGTTTATCGGCTGGGCAATGGCAAACCGGTCTATCCGACCATCGAATCTGCCCTGGACGGGAACGGCGTGCCGTTTGGCTGGGGCGCGCTTTCCGGACTGGTGGCCGATGCCGGGAAGCCGGGCATTCTCTACGCCGTGTCGGACTCATTCTACGCCAGTCAGCCGGCAATTTTCACCATCGACGCGACGGAGCGCCCTGCCCGGATCATTGCCAAGACCATTGTGACCCGAGACAGCCAGCCCGCGCAGAAACTTGATCTCGAAGGCATTGCCCTTGACGGTGAAGGCGGGTTCTGGCTCGCCTCGGAGGGACGCACCGACCGCCTGACTCCGCACGCTCTTCTTCGCGTCGATGCCGCCGGCGAGATCACCGAAGAAATCGCGCTGCCATCCGAACTTCTGGCTGTGGAGAAACGCTTTGGCATGGAAGGTGTCACGGTGGTCGGCGAAGGCGATGACCGGATGATCGTAGCAGCCATTCAGCGGGAATGGGCAGACGATCCGAAAGGTCAGGTCAAGCTGCTGAGCTACAGACCTGCCTCCGCAGAATGGGCTGCGGTGCGCTATCCGCTAGACCAGACGGATAAGGGCTGGGTCGGCCTCTCCGAAATCACGGCCCATGACGGGAAGCTTTATATCGTCGAGCGGGACAACCAGATCGGTTCTGCGGCAAAGATCAAGAAGCTCTACAGTGTCTCGCTGCACGGATTTCATCCGGCAGCGCTCGATGCAGACCTGCCTCTGGTCGAAAAGACACTCGTGCGTGACCTGCTGCCCGACATGAGAGCCGCCACCAACGGCTATGTGGTCGACAAGGTCGAGGGTTTCGCCATCGATGCGGAAGGAACGGCCTTCTTCGTGACCGACAATGACGGGGTGGACGACTCGTCCGGCGAGACCATCTTCGTCAATCTGGGCAAACTCGAAGCCACGAACTGACAACAGCCTCCCAGGGCGGGAAAGCCCCGGTGCTCGTGCCGGGGCTTTCCATTCTCAGCAGCACTCGGCCTGCGATCAGGCCACGTCGAGCACGATCTTGCCGATATGCGCGCCGTCTTCCATACGCTCATGGGCTCTCCAGGCTTCCGAAAGCGGGAAGATCATGTCCATCACCGGCGCGACACGGCGGGCCGCCAGAAGCGGCCAGACATGGGCTTCCAGATCGGTCGCAATGCGCGCCTTGAACGCCACTGACCTTGGCCGCAGCGTGGAGCCGGTGTGGGTCAGACGCTTGCGCATGATCTGAGAGAAATCGACGGTCGCACGCGCGCCCCTGAGGAAGGCAATCTGCACGATCCGCCCATCCATCGCAGCGGCGGAATGGTTCCTTTCAATATAGTCGCCTCCGATCATGTCGAGTATCACATCGGCACCGTGCCCGTTTGTCTCCTCCTTCACGGCCTCGACGAAATCCTCTTCGTGATAGTTCACGACACGAACCGCGCCAAGAGAAGAACAGGCTGCACATTTTTCCACCGATCCCGCTGTCGCGATCACCCTGGATCCAAGCGCTGTCGCCACCTGAATGGCTGTTGTACCGATGCCGGAGGAGCCGCCGTGCACAAGCAGGGTCTCCCCTTCCTTCAGGACGCCTCGCTGAAAAACGTTGTGCCATACGGTGAAGAAGGTTTCGGGAATGGCCGCCGCCTCGGTGAAGGTAAATCCGTGCGGTATCGGCAAGGCGTTGGTTTCATGCACAAGGCAGTACTCTGCATATCCGCCGCCGGGCGTCAGTGCGGTGACGCGGTCGCCAACCTGCCAGCGTTTGACACCCTCCCCGACGGCTGCCACTTCCCCGGCCGCTTCAAGCCCGGGCAGATCCGAAGCGCCGGGGGGTGCGGGATAAAGCCCCTTGCGCTGGAACACGTCGGGGCGGTTGATGCCTGCCGCACGCACCCGGATGAGGATTTCTCCCTCACCCGGCTTCGGGACTTCACGATGCTCCGGTTTCAACACCATCGGCCCGCCCGGCTCCTGGATTGCCACCACCGTCATCTTTTCTGGAAGCGCTGTTTTATTCATCATGCCCCTGTTGATTTGAGAAACAACCGCCAACACAATCGGCGAGTGGTGCAATCGGATCAAGAGCGGGAACCCGCGATGAACCGATTGCCAGCACTCGGAGCGTTGGCCGCGGGGAGACAGAGGGAGTGTGCGCGATGGGCATATTCGACGAAGACGACGTCAAAGCTGCTTCAGAACATCAGATCGGGCAGGATCTTTCGCTGCTTTCGGTGGAGGAACTCACGAACCGCGTGACCCGGCTCAAGGAAGAGATTGTCCGGCTCGAACAGGAGATCCAGTGCAAGGGGGCAACGAAGACCGCGGCCGAAGCGTTGTTTCGCCGGAGTTGAAACGCGCCCGACTGCGCAAACGAGATCTGGAAAGACGGTTTTGCGATGCCGCCGCGCCGCTTATTCGCACATAGTGTCATCCGCGTGTCTCGAAGAAGCTCTCAGGACAAGGCGCCGGCCTTGCTGACGCCATGATTGGATGGCGATGGCATGGATGGTGTCGGACATCCCGCCCTTTCATTCACGCAATTCTTCGGAAGCACCAATGCTGTCACCACTCGGGTCCATCATCGCATTACTGCTCGGTACGGCTTTCTTGCTCACCGGCTCGGGGTTGCACGGCCTCCTGCTGCCGCTACGGGGCCAGATCGAGGGCTTTCCCACCGCATCGCTCGGCGCGCTCGGCGCCGCCTGGGCTGCGGGTTTTGTGGCCGGCTGCTTCATTGCACCACGCATTGTAAGGCGTGCCGGGCATGTGCGCGCATTTGGCGCCTTCGCCGCCTCGGGCGCCATCATCGCGCTTCTGACCGGCATGTGGGTGGATCCGGCCGGATGGATCATCCTTCGCATATTTACCGGCTTCACCATGGCCGGCGCGTTCATGGTGATCGAAAGCTGGTTGAACGAAAAATCCACCAACGAAAACCGCGGTACGGTCTTCGGCATCTACATGATGCTGACCTATGCTTCATTGACTGCCGGGCAAATGACCGTCGCCTTCGGCAATGTGTCGAGCACGATCCTGTTCATGACCACGGGAATCCTGTTCTGCATGGCGCTCATTCCCACGGCCGTTTCCAAGGCTGTAAGCCCCGAACCGCTGGCTCAGGCCTCGCTTGATCTCAAAGCGCTCTACCACAATTCTCCGGTTGCGTTCGTCGGCTGCCTGCTCATCGGAATGGCAAATGGCGCCTGGGGCACGCTGGGCGCGGTCTATGGCGGGCTGATCGGCATTTCAACCTTGCAGATCGCCACCATGATGAGCATCGCCGTTCTGGCAGGGGCCGCGCTGCAACTTCCAGCCGGCCGGCTGTCCGACCGTGTGGACAGGCGCTACGTGATCGCAGGCGGAGCCTTCGGCTCGGGTATCGTTGGCCTGCTCATTCTTCTGACGGCCCCGCGCGATGGAACCTATGTGATCATCATGACTGCGGTCTACGGCGCCTTCGCATACACGATGTATTCCATCATCGTTGCCCATGCGAACGATTACGCCGCGCCGGAAGATTTCGTGAAAGTGGCCAGCGGGCTTCTCTTTCTATACGGCGCCGGGACCATGATGGGACCGCTGATCGGCGGTTTCCTGATGGAGAGTTTGCAGCCTGAAAGCCTGTTCCTGACCACCTCGGTGGCGCATATTGGCCTTGGACTCTATGCATTGCTGCGCATCTCGCGACGGGCGCCCATTCCGGCCGATGAGCGAGAAGCCTTCAAGACCCTGCCCTCCGAGCGTGCCGTTACACCGCAGGCAGCAGTGCTCGACCCGCGCAGCGATGCCGAGGACACGGCGTCCGAATCCGACAGTTAGGCTTCAACAATCAGGTCAGGGTAGGGAGCCGGCGGGAGAAATCCTTGTGATCATGCAAAGGAAAGGCCCCCGCACCCGGCCAGATACCGAGGCGGAGGCCATGCATCTCAAGTTGTGCTGTCAGTATGTCGCGCTATCAGGCAACCGCCTGACCGCACATGATTTCAATGACGCGTTACACCTGCTCTGAGCTTCTCCATCTCGTCCTTGATGGCCAGCTTGCGCCGCTTGAGTTGAGCCACATCGAGTTCATCAACAGAGGGATGGAGCTTCGCATTGTCGAGCTCACGCTCCAGTTCGCCATGTTTGCGTTTCAACTCTGCAAGATGGGATTCAAGAGACATGATAGGGTTCTCCTTTGTTTCCTCGAGAACTCGCCGACCCTTTTACCCGCCCCATGGACCGGCGATCCAATCAGTGTGCCATTACAAATGTGGCTTGTCGAACGCAGTCTAGTAGCATTTCCCGTAACATCGAAATGTGGTATAAGCGCCCGCGCTGGCGGGACAACCCCTACGGCATCGAGCGGTTTGCACGTTTGTCCGGGCGCTCTCCCGAACGCTTGCAAAATGTTTTCGCACATTTGGGTCGGCTGGCTGTGGTGACATCTGAACAGGAACAGGCGGAAATTCGGCTGGAATTTGCCCGCCTCAAACAGGACCATGCGGATTTCGATGCCGCAATCAATGCAATGATCGCCACGGGTACGGACCCGCTTCGCATTCAGCGCATGAAAAAGAAGAAGCTGGCGCTGAAAGACCGGCTTCAGGAACTCGAAGACAGCATCATACCCGACATCATCGCCTGAACTCCGGTGATCGCCCGTTCAAGGTTGCGATGGGCTTCGCTTTTGATTACAGCCTGTTTTTTGATTGCGAGAGGTTTCGATGGCTGACCGGTCTGCTCGAGTAGCGATTATCATGGGAAGTCAATCCGACTGGGCGACCATGCGCCATGCCGCCGATACGCTGGACCAGCTGGGTGTCGAGTATGAGGCGCGGATCGTTTCGGCACACCGCACGCCAGATCGTCTTTACGAGTTTGCCAAGAGCGCGCGGGATGAAGGCTTTCAGACCATCATCGCCGGGGCGGGCGGGGCCGCGCACCTGCCCGGCATGACCGCCGCGATGACACCACTTCCCGTGTTCGGCGTGCCCGTCGAATCGAAGGCGCTTTCCGGCCAGGACTCGCTTCTGTCCATCGTGCAGATGCCAGCCGGCATCCCCGTCGGCACACTGGCCATCGGTCGCGCTGGCGCAATCAATGCCGCTCTTCTCTCGGCTGCGGTGCTTGCACTTCAGGATATCGAACTCGCAGAAAGACTGGATGCCTGGCGCGCCGAACAGGCGGCGCAGGTTGCAGAATACCCGGTGGACTGACCATGGCAGGACCACTTCGACAAGACGCAACCATCGGAATCCTCGGTGGCGGCCAGCTCGGCCGGATGCTGGCAATTTCCGCAGCTCGACTTGGATACCGCACTGTCGTGCTCGACCCTTCGGCGGATAGTCCTGCAGCACAGGTCTCCAACACCTTTATCCACGCTGCCTACGACGACGCACAGGCGCTGAGCCGCCTCACCGAAACGTGCGATGTGGTGACCTACGAATTTGAAAACGTGCCGGTGGCAACTGTTTCTTCCCTCTCCGAAGAAGTGCCCGTTTTTCCGCCCCCCGAGGCACTGGAAGCAGCGCAGGATCGGCTGGCGGAGAAGATCTTTCTGAATTCCAATGGTATCTCCACCGCCCCCTTCATATCGGTAGACAACGACGAAGACCTGGCTCAGGGCCTGAAACGCTTTTCCGGCGGCGTCCTCAAGACGCGCCGCCTAGGCTATGATGGTAAGGGTCAGCGGGTCTTTCGGCCCAACCAATCGGTCGGCGACGAACCCGTTTATGCCAATATGGGCAATGTTCCGCTGATCCTGGAAGCGCTTGTTCCCTTTCGCAGGGAAGTCTCCGTGATTGCCGCGCGTGCACAGGATGGCAGCATGGCCACCTACGATCCCGCAGAGAACGAACATCGCAACGGGATCCTGCATCGCTCCACCGTGCCTGCCATGGTTGATCGCGAAACCTCGGCTGCAGTCTGCCAGGCGGCAAGGGACATTCTTTCCGCGCTCCAGTATGTCGGAGTGCTGGGTGTCGAGTTTTTCGTTCTCGACAACGGCAAGGTGCTGGTCAACGAGATCGCCCCCCGGGTTCACAACTCGGGTCACTGGACCGAAGCGGCGTGTGTGGTTTCGCAGTTCGACCAGCATATCCGCGCGGTGGCCGGCCCTGCCGCTGGGCAGCACCGCAAGACACTCCGACTGCATCATGGAAAACCTGATCGGCGACGAGGTTCTACGCGCACCCGACCTCCTCACCGAACCCGGTCTGATGCTGCATCTCTATGGCAAGAGCGATATCCGGGCCGGCAGAAAGATGGGGCATTTCACTCGGCTCACAGGCAGCTGAGATCTCCCTCTTCGCACTGCGCAAGTTCTTCCAGTTGCCGTGCACGCGTTTCGGTCAGTTCCTGAAGACATTGCGCCCGTATCATCGGCTCAATGGATCCGCCGCGCACGCTGAGCGTGGCCAGGGCGCACTCCGCATCGCGAAACCGGATCCAGGCACGCTGCGCATCCTGCAGCATGCGACGCCCCTCCTCGTTGCTTTCGTAGCGGCGCATGACCGCGCCGTACCGCGCATTCAGTTCGGCATCGGCGATGCGGTAATCCTCACTCGCACACTGTGTCATGTCGAGCTGTGTCTGCGGACTTCCGCAATCGGGCTCCTGGGCTGCAGCGCCAGCAAGCCAGAGCGGGCCAACCAGCGCGGCGAGGGCGATGGAAAAAAGATATCCGTGTCGTGCCATGTGAGTTTCCTTCGGGAAAGACGTTGCCTGAAAATCTGAATTCTCCGGCCCGAACCGCCGCTTTGTGGCGGCGCAGACCGGTCTGGAGGTTGACATGGACAGCGATCCTCGTCTATGAGCCCATCGACTTGTGGCGCGCATGACAGCGCGCCTTCTCATTTCGGGCCGCACGGCCAACCACGGACAAGAACGATGAAAATCAAAAACTCGCTCAAGGCGCTGAAGACCCGTCACCGCGAAAACCGCATGGTTCGTCGCAAGGGCCGCATCTACATCATCAACAAGTCCAACCCGCGCTTCAAGGCACGGCAGGGCTGATCCGCCGGTTTCGGCGGACCTCACGCGAAATTCAGTTTTCCTTTTCACCAGCCGCGCTTATTATCGCGGCATGGTGCGATTCCTGATTGCCTTTTCGATTGCCTTTCTGGCGAGTCTGGCGGCCGCTCAGGCCGAGGACGAGCCTCGCCCTGGCGAATCACTGCCTAAAGCGGCAGAGGAAAGTCAGACGCGCCTTGATGCGCTTTTCCAAACCCTCAAAAAAGAACCAAACGAGCAGGCCGCTCGTCGCATAGCCCTGCGCATCGGCAGGGCCCTGTCCGATTCCGACAGCGACACAGCCAATCTCCTGATGGGCTGGGCGAACGATGCAATCAAGGCGGAGAAGTTTTCCGTCGCTCTGGATTTCCTCGATCAGGTTACCCTTCTGTTTCCCACATACCCGGAAGGATGGAATCGCCGCGCCACGGTGCACTTCATGATGAATGACCATGCCCGCGCCATGGCCGACATCTCGCGAACCCTGGAGCTGGAGCCACGCCATTTCGGAGCATTGGCAGGCCTGGCTCGCATTCTGCAACAAAGCGGGCGCGATGAGCAGGCCCTTGCCGCCTATGAAAAGGTTCTGGAGATCTATCCCATGCTGCGAAGCGCACAGAGCGCAATAGCCGAGATATCCGACGAGCTGGACGGCCAGGGCATCTGACCGGCGTCAGGGGCGCCTCTCCCCCCTCGCAAGCTGAACGCGGGAGAACAGGCGGGGGCTCTACACACGGCAGCCACCGGCGAGCCAGGCTCGCCGGTCATGCTTATGTCTCAACAGGGTTCAGATCCCGCCCAGACCGTCCGATCCGACATAGGCAATGCGCAGCATGTTGGTCGCGCCGGGGGTTCCAAGCGGCACACCGGCGGTCACAATCACGCGATTGCCCGGTTTGGCAAAGCCCTCTTCGTAGGCGATGCGGCAGGCACGGTTGACCATGTCATCGAGATCCGCAGCATCCTCCGTAACCACGCAGTGCGTGCCCCATACCAGGGACAGGCGGCGGGGCCGTTTCCACAACCGGCGAAAGCGCGATGATCGGTACATGTGGGCGCTCACGTGCGGCACGCAGCCCCGTTGTACCTGAGGAGGTGTAGGAAATGATCGCCGAAAGATTGAGTGTCTCGGCAATTTGGCGTGAGGCCATGGAAATGGCATCCGCACCCGTTGGCTCGGGCTCCGTGCGTTGACCGTTGATTATCGTCGGATATGTCGGATCCTGCTCCACCTTGGTGGCAATGGAGTCCATCGTGGCAACGGCCTCCACGGGATACTCGCCCGCCGCCGATTCTGCCGAAAGCATGACAGCATCCGCGCCTTCGAACACGGCGGTTGCGACGTCCGAAACCTCGGCACGTGTGGGAACCGGAGCCGAGATCATCGACTCAAGCATCTGCGTGGCCACCACGACAGGCTTGCCCGCCCGGCGGCAGGCGCGCGTGATCTGCTTCTGGATGCCCGGAACGGCCTCAAGCGGCATCTCGACCCCGAGATCGCCACGTGCAACCATCAATGCATCGGAAAGCTCGATGATCTCCGCCAGACGCTTCACGGCCTGCGGCTTCTCGATTTTGGCAAGAAGCGCAGCACGCCCCCGTGCGACCTTGCGCACCTCGGCCAGATCCTCGGGTCTTTGAATGAAGGACAGCGCAATCCAGTCGACATCGGAAGACAGGACCGCATCGAGATCCTTGCGATCCTTGGCGGTCAGCGCGCCCATCGGCAGGTCCGTGTCGGGAAGGCTCACGCCTTTCCGATCAGAAATCCTGTTGCCGGCAACCACTTCGCAGGTGATTGCCTTGCCATCATTCTTGACGGCCTTGAGCTGAAGCCGACCATCATCGATCAGAAGGCGGTGGCCGGGTTCCACGGATTTCAGAATTTCGGGATGAGGCAGATGAACCCGTTTGTCGTTGCCGGGCGCAGGATCTGCATCCAGCGTGAAAGCCTGTCCAACCGAAAGCTCGACACTCTTGTCCGCAAACGTGCCGACGCGAAGTTTCGGTCCCTGAAGATCGGCAAGGATGCCGATAGGGTGCCCGACTTTCTTTTCCACGGAGCGGATTCGCCCCACCAGCGTGCGCATCAGATCATGGCTGGCATGGCTCATATTGATGCGGAACACGTCTGCACCTGCCTCGAACAGCCGCTGAATGCTTTCTTCCTCGGAGGAGGCAGGACCGAGCGTGGCGAGAATCTTGACCTTGCGATTGCGCCTCATTGCGAAGCATCCGAATTCGTCAACGTGCTGTTTTCTGCCGGTCCGTCGGTCAAATCCACCATCCAGTTTTCCTGTTCGCGGGTGTCATATTCCTGGAATCCGGCACGCTGGAAGCCCCGCGCAAAACAATCATTGGTGCCGGCAATCTTGAATTCGGTCAGTGCAACGCACATCTGCACCTCCCCTTCCCAGCGTCCACCGCTCGCCGCGTCTTCCGCATACAGGTAATAATATCGGGATTCCAAAGGACCTTCGATCAGGGTCTTGCAGCTCGATTTCTCGATGCGCCACCACCCCTCACTGATCCAGCCGGAAGCGGTGCGGTATCCGATCGCCACACCGACGAGGTTCTGGGTCGAGTTGCAAACCCGGAAATCGGCAAATGCAGGTGTTGGCGCCAGGACCGCAAACACCAGACCGGCCGAAACGACTGACAGCCCAACCATCCGGTGTTTTGCGAGCGACGCCCGTCGAAGTATTTTTGACAACATTGAATTCGACCTGAGCATATTTTCCTTTTCGGCAATGTCCGGGCGCCTGTCAACGCGACATCGGCTTCCACCGTATCATTTCATCGATAGACTTGCGCGACAGGCGGCATCGTGAAACTACGGAGTTACCCGGCAATCAGTCGGCATTTAATTACAGCACCGGCTGTCCGGTTTCATTTCATGAGCGCCATCGCCTTCACATCGCCATTCGAGTTTCTGCCCGGTGATTCGGCGAAAGGGCTCCTGCTTGTCGCCGATCATGCCCGCCGCGCTCTGCCAGACCATTACGGCACGCTGGGCATTCCGGCCACCGAACTGGAACGCCATATCGCCTACGATATCGGCGTGGAGGCCGTAACGCGCATTCTCGCAGCGAAACTGCACGTACCGGCAATTCTTTGTGGTTTCTCGCGTCTCCTGATCGATCCCAATCGCGGCCTCGACGATCCGACACTCGTCCGCCAGCTTTATGACGGGACCATCATACCAGGAAACTATCCACTGAGCGCCGCAGAACGGCAAACCCGCATCGACTGCTACTACCTGCCTTATCACAGGGCATTGGCTTCTGCAGCGAAAGAAGTCGAGGACGCCACGGGACAGGCCCCGGTGCTCATCTCGATACATTCTTTCACGCCTTTCCTGCTCGGCCGGTGGCGACCATGGGAGGTGGGCGTTCTGTGGGACAGGGACGACCGCGCGGCAGGACCATTGATCGAGATGCTGCGGGCACAGGGAGATCTCACCGTCGGGGACAATGAGCCCTATGACGGGTCCTATCCCGGGGACACAATGCACACGCATGCGACGATGAGAGGTTTTCCCTACGCGCTGATCGAGATCCGTCAGGATCTGATTGCCGATGAGGCAGGCGCGGCGGCCTGGGCGGAGAAACTCGCCCCCATGCTTGAAGCCATCAACGCGCGGCCCGATATGCACAGGACCATGCATTTTGGATCGCGGAACGACGAGCCGTAAAGGAGGACGCCATGACCACGCTGAACGATGAAAAGAAACGGGACCTGGAAGCCGCCGCGTTTCGCCGTCTGGTCGAGCATCTGCGTGCACGCACCGATGTCCAGAACATCGACATGATGAATCTGGCCGGTTTTTGCCGCAACTGCCTGTCGAACTGGTATCGGGATGCGGCAGAGGCAGAGGGCATCGCACTGTCCAAGGAAGAATCGCGCGAGATCATCTATGGAATGCCGTATGACGAATGGCGCGCCAGACACCAGACCGAAGCGACGGCTCAGCAGAAGGCGGCATTCGAGGAAAACCGGCCGAAGGATCATTAAGGAAACACCCGGCTGGCAGCAGCAGACGGTTCCAGAACAGCAAATGCCTTGACCACCGGGCGCAGCTGAGGCATCGAACCTGCCATAATCAAACGCCCCGACTCGCGGGCCTTTCGAACAATCGACCGGAGTTTTGCATGGCCGACGACATCACGACCGAGACCGCCGATACAGTGGCCGCGGGCCAGCTTCGCGCCTTTATAGAGCGTGTCGAGCGTCTTGAAGAAGACAAGAAGACGATCGCCGAGGACATCAAGGAAGTCTATGCCGAGATGAAGGCGAACGGCTTCGACACCAAGGCTGTGCGCAGCATCGTGCGGCTGCGCAAGAAAGACCAGGCGGAGCGGCAGGAAGAAGAGGCAATGATCGACCTCTACAAGGCCGCGCTCGGCATGGAATGATCCCGGCCAGCAGCCGAATATGAAAAGGGCGGCCCGGAGCCGCCCTTTTTGTTGCCGTGGTTTTCGCCCTACTCGATGTCGAACGAGACGCCCTGTGCGAGCGGCAGTTCCTTGGAATAGTTCACCGTGTTCGTGGCGCGGCGCATATAGGCTTTCCATGCATCCGAGCCGGATTCGCGGCCACCGCCGGTTTCCTTCTCGCCGCCAAACGCGCCGCCAATTTCAGCGCCGGAAGTTCCGATGTTGACGTTGGCGATACCGCAGTCCGAGCCACGTGCACTGAGGAATTCCTCGGCTTCGCGCATATCCGTCGTGAACACACAGGATGAAAGGCCAGCACCGACGGCGTTGTGCTGCTCCAGCGCATCGTCAAAATCGCTGTACTTCATCACATAGAGGATCGGGGCAAATGTCTCTTCCAGTACGACACCTGCCTGTTCCGGCATCTCGACCAGAGCCGGATGCGCGTAATAGGCGTCCGCATCGCCGCTGTCGAAACGCGCGCCGCCAACAACCTTGCCGCCGAGCTTCTTCGCCTCTTCGAGCGCCTTCTGCATGTTGTCGAACGCGGCCTTGTCGACCAGCGGACCAACCAGCGCATCGGTCGTGAGCGGGCTTCCGACGGAGACCGATTCGTAGGCCTTGCGCAGGCGCGGAAGAAGCTCATCATAGACCGATTCATGCACGAACAGGCGACGCAGCGTGGTGCAACGCTGTCCCGCAGTGCCCATGGCGCCGAACGCAATGGCGCGCAACGCCATGTCGAGATCTGCCGAGGGGCAGACGATGCCGGCATTGTTGCCACCAAGCTCCAGAACCGCGCGGGCGAAACGCTTGGCCAGACGCGGACCAACCTCGCGACCCATGCGGGTTGAGCCGGTGGCCGAGACAAGCGGCACTTTCGGGTGGTCGACCATGACTTCACCGACGGCGCGGTCGCCCATCAGCACGGTGAGCAGGTCGGCGGGTGCATCGTCACCGAAGCGCGCGACGGCACGCTTGAAGATGGCCTCGCAGGCGAGTGCCGTCAGCGGCGTCTTTTCAGACGGCTTCCACACCACACTGTCACCGCAGACAAGCGCCAGTGCCGCATTCCACGACCAGACCGCGACAGGGAAGTTGAAGGCCGAGATCACACCGACCACGCCAAGCGGATGCCAGGTCTCCATCATACGGTGACCGGGGCGCTCGGTGGCGATGGTCAGGCCGTAAAGCTGACGCGAAAGGCCAACTGCAAAGTCGCAGATGTCGATCATCTCCTGAACTTCGCCCAGACCCTCGGAGCGAATCTTGCCCACTTCGATGGAAACCAGACGGCCGAGATCGTCCTTGGAGGCGCGCAGTTCCTCGCCCAGCAGACGCACCAGTTCGCCACGGCGCGGGCCGGGAACATTGCGCCATGCCTTGAAAGCCGTGTGTGCACGTTCAATGGCAGCACCCGCAGCGTCAGCCGAAATCGAAGTGACTGCGGCAATTTCCTCGCCGGTCACCGGCGTCCGCACGGTCAGATCGCCACCCGTAAAAGCTTTCTCGTCGACGCCGAGCCGCTTCAAAAGCTCGCTTGTTTCATTCTTGACGTTCATGGGTGCTTCGCTCCCTCATAATATTCATCACGAAAATCGCAGCAGAATGCCGCGCGGCCGGACCGGCCCCTGGCTGGAATGTAGGAAGAGCCGAAGCCGATTGAAAACGGAAAATCGGACTGCATTCATGATCGACGATCATGTATCTCCCATAAAATCTTGCAGATTGAGCATATCCGGCGTCGCCGTCGGGCCTCAGACCTGCGCTATCACCCAGGACACGAAAGCATCTGCAGACGGGTTCTCAACGCCAAGAGGCTGCACGAGAAAATAGCTGTTCTGGGTCGCAAGTACGGCATCGCCAATCTGCGCAAGAATGCCAGAGCGAAGCTCCTCCTCGATAAGATAGGCCGGAACAAGTCCTGCCCCAAGACCGGCCATTGCGCCCGCAATCACCATGGTGAACTGATCGAACTGCTTGCCAGGTAGCGCCGGCACATCACCAACACCGGCCTCGCGCATCCAGTCCGACCATGCCCCCGGCCGGCTTTGCAGGTGCAAAAGCGGCGCATCGAGAAGGCTTTCCGCCCCCGTCACATTGTGCGTTTCAATGAACCGCGGCGATGCAACTGCGATCATCGCTTCGTCACACAGCTTTGTAAGACGTGCATCGGGCCAGTTTTCGCGCCCGAAATGGATCGCCACATCGAACCGCTCATGCGCGAGATCGAAGGGATTGATCCGGGCTGTCAGATTGATCCCGATGCCGGGATGCAGCTTCTCGAATTCCGGAAGGCGCGGTATGAGCCAGCGTGCGGCAAACGTCGGCAGACTGGCCACATTGAGCGTGGCGCCCGACATGCCGGCGGCGATTGCCCGGTGCAGTGTCTGGGTGATTCGGCTCAGATCATCGTCGAGGGCATCGGCAAGATTCTTGCCGGCGGGCGTAAGCACCACCCGGCGCCCCACGCGGCGGAAAAGACTGAAGCCCAGCGCAGTCTCCATGTCTCGTATGTGGCGGCTGACAGCACTTTGCGTGAGATTCAGTTCTTCCGCTGCAAGCGTGAAGCTCTGGTGACGCGCTGCGGAAGCGAAGCTGCGTAAGACCGAAAAGGAAGGCAGAAAGCGCCGCGCAAACCTGTCTACCATCGTTGACTGCGTTCTCCCCATGGGCCCTGTCAGCCTCATAATCAAAAGGACATGAAATCCCAACCGTTTATAGACGGCTTGAAGAAGATTTCACATAGAGCAGAGAAGGATTTCAGTCACCGCGGCACCCCCCGCCCGGTCTTACGCCAACGACAGCATTCTGCGGGCACTTTCTTCATCCGTAATGAAAACCGTGGGCTCCACCAGTTTCATGGCGCCGATCAGCGCTTCGATCTTGTCTTCACCGCCAGAGGTGAGAATGCGCATGGGCGCGCGGCGCAGCCGGTCCACATCGACCGACATCACCCGCTCATTGATCGGGTGGTCAACGAGTTGCCCGTCCCGGTCATAGAAATGGTAGAGAATGTCTCCAACGGCTCCCTGGTTTTCCAGCGCCTCGCGCACGGCCTCCGAGAGATAGCCCCCACGGTAGAATGTGGTGGCCGATGCCAGACCGCCGACAGAGATGATGACCGCATCCAGCGTGTCGGCCAATGCGAGGATCTCGTGTAAACCGCAACGCTCGATCAGCGCTGCCTTGGTCTCGACACTGTCCACCACCGCAGGCGCAGGAATGAGATACCCGTCGCCCTGGAACGCACGCGCAAACCGCCAGGCAAATTCGGCCGGGTTGAATCGGCGAGCAACGCCAACACCGCCAAGCAGCGAAATGACCTTGAAATCGGCGAGTGGCCGCGCCCGGATGAACGGAAGCGAGCCGAAAAGAGTGCGCCCCCAGCCCACCCCCACCGACATATCGGATGACATCACATCCGAAACATGGCTTCCCGTAGCAGCGCTGATGGCGGGAATGGGGTCGGCATCAGGGTCTGAGAGCGGCGCCACGACAGCGCGTTCCAGACCGAACCGCTCCTCAAGCGCGCGCTCCATGCTGGTGATTTCGGCAAGGTCACCCTCGATGGTGATCTTGACCTCGTTGCGGGCGCGCGCGTCCGCGAGCATGCGCACCACGCTGACACGCCCAATGCCCAGAATCTCGGCGATTTCGTTCTGCGTTTTCTGCTCGACGAAATACATCCATGCGGCACGCACGCGCAGCCGGTCGGTTTTGCTGGTCACACTTCCCCTGGCGGGAGAAACGGCGATCTCGCCGGAACTGGTCGTACCGGCAGGCCGTCGTGCAGGCTGCTTGTGCATTTTCGCCTTGCTCATTTGGTTTTCCTGCTAATGTCCCCTGGACGGTTTCAAGCATCGCGCTTGGTTTCCGGAAAGACCAAAACAATGATGTCGCCATCCGGTCAATGCCCGCCGGTAGAAAACTGATCTCCTGGGACTGCCAAATGCTTCGCGATACCTCGAAAGACTTGACTATACACCTTCGCGACCGGTTGAGAGACATCCGCGATTTTATGCGGGCGCATCGCCACGACCAGTATGACCAACTGGACCGTGAGCGACACCGACCCGATCTGGAAGGATTGCTTGGACGGGCTGTCAGCGTTGTCGATGACACGCTGACGCTGGCCGAAACCGCTTCGCGCACAGCGCGTCCGGGAAACACTCAAGACCAACTGGTCCTGTTGCCATTAACAGACTATTTCAACGCGAATGGCGAGAATGGCGAGCGTGCTTTTCGCAAGCACATGTATCCGATCGCCAGACGTGTGGCCGCGCGACGAAAAAGCGCCGCATCACACCTCCTTCGCGAAACGACCTTCACCCAGGCCCATGAAACAATCCGTCTACGGCAGGGGCACATCCTGTTTCGCCTGCGCAGGGCCACGGGACCGCATGCGTTGAGACCGCTGTTTGCAGGCCTCCTTGCAGAACTTCTGCAAGAACTCTGCCGTCATGCGCTAAACGAGCCGGCACCATCACCGGCAAAGCAGAGTCTGGAAGACGCGGTCGCCATTTTCGCTCCAGGGCTGGTTGCATCGGCGCTGTCTGACCTTGATGCCAGCCTTGAACCTGCCGAGTTGCTCGAAACAGCCGTGATGGCCGTCGCTGCGCGCTGCGGGCGAATGGCCCGCAGCCTCGAAGCAGATCAGCCCATCGAAGATCTGACAGCCGTTTTCGCCAGCCTGCTCGAACACCTGCCGTAGGGCCGCAGTTTCGGCCCGGCCTCAGGCTGCGCTGTCAAACATCTGCGAGAGCTGCTTCTTGGTTGCCTGCACGGATGCCGGGCTCATGCTCAGTTCGGTCAGCCCCATGCGCACGAATTCGGGGATCAGGTCTTCGCGCGCAGCCGCCTCGCCACACATGCCTATCTCGATGCCGGCCTCGACGGCAGCCTTTGCTGCATGCTCGACAGCCGCCAGCACCGCCGGGTGAGCGGCATCGTTCAAACCGGCAACTGCGGGGTTGAGACGGTCCGCCGCCATCACATATTGTGTCAGGTCGTTGGTGCCGATGGAGAAGAACGAAACTTCCTTTGCCAATGCCGCAGCACCGAAGACGGCAGCCGGTGTCTCGATCATGACCCCTAGCGGAAACTCGCCATATGCCACACCTTCGGCCTTGAGCTCGGCGGCGCATTCATCGATGAGCGCGCGCGTCCTGCGCACCTCTTCGACATCCGAAACCATGGGCAGCATCACCCGCAGATTGCCATGGACTGACGCGCGCAGAAGGGCCCGGAGCTGAACCTTGAAGATGTCCGGACGGTCGAGGCACATGCGAATGCCGCGCCAGCCGAGGAAAGGATTCTCTTCTTCAGGGAATTCGACGCCGGAAATTGGCTTGTCGCCGCCGATGTCCAGCGTGCGGACGATTACCGGGTACTCCGGGAATGCGCGTGCAAGTTCGGCGTAGGTTTCCGCCTGCATGTCCTCGGAAGGCAGATGCATGTGGCGCATGAACAGCAGCTCGGTGCGGAACAGGCCAACGCCCATTGCGCCGGCTTCCTGAGCAGCTTCCACCTCTTCGAGCGAACCGAGATTTGCCGCCACCTGAATGACCGTGCCGTCGGCCCGCCGCGGCACCACATCCTTGTAGGCCCTTGAGCGCCTCCTTCTCGCGCGTGGCCGCATTGATCATTTTCTCAAAGCGTGCGCGGGTTGCTTCGTCCGGCTCGACGACGACCTGACCGCTGTGGCCGTCGATTGCCGCTTCACGAGCATCGCGCAGCTGGTTCACTGCTTCACCAAGACCGAGCACTGCAGGGATGCCATGGGTGCGGGCGATGATCGCCACATGGGAGGTCGCACCGCCATGACCGCAGACCACGCCGCCAAGCCGCTTGAGCGGCGCACGCGCCAGGTCCCATGCACCGATATCTTCGGCCACAAGGATCGCACCTTCGGGAATGTCGTCGAGGCGTGCATCTTCCTGCCCAAGCAGTGTCAGGCAAATCTGCCGGGCA
Source organism: Nitratireductor sp. GISD-1A_MAKvit (assembly GCF_040819555.1). Lineage (GTDB taxonomy): Bacteria > Pseudomonadota > Alphaproteobacteria > Rhizobiales > Rhizobiaceae > Nitratireductor. The sequence goes on along the minus strand of NZ_CP161920.1, from coordinate 524,176 downwards.
ATGGATTCCATATCCTCGGCCCGGGCTGCCATATAGGCATCTTCCAGTTTGCGGAAATCGTCAGCCAGGCGCGAAGAGGCCGCAATCACCGCGGAAACCGCGTCGAGACCGCCATCGATCGAAGCAAGGGTTTCGTCGCGCAGCGCATCATCGGAAGCGATGTCGCGCAGAGCGGCAACAATCCCTCTATCGCTCTCCTGCATGCCATCGGACGCCAGAGAGTGATCGAGCTTCTCCTGAAGGCGCAGAATGGCCTCCTCGAAGCGCTTTTTCTCCGGCTCTATTTCACTGGCGGGCAGGGTCTCGTTGCGTGGCTCGATCTGCTGCGGAAAATGCGCGAAAATCGGGCCCAGCCCAAGACCGGCGCTGGCCGCGATGCCATGCAGACTGCCATCGGCGGGGGCCTCTGACTGCTCGACCGTGGTGGGCGCGGGTGCCGGTTCGACCGGTGCTGCAGCCTGCGGCGCGCTCTCCGCAGCGCCTTCCTCGATTCCCGACATCGGGTTTTCCAGATAGGCAATGAGTGCGTCGACAGCTTCGATAGCATCAGCGCCATCGGCACGAATGGAGACTTCGTCATTCTCCTTCACGCCCAGCAACATGAGCTTCACCGAACTTTTGGCGCTCACGGCCTTTTCACCCTTGACGATTTCCACGTCGCTCTCAAACCCCTTGGCGAGGCGCACAAAGCGGGTGGCTGGACGGGCGTGCAGGCCGTCCTGCACTCTGACGATGGTCGAGCGTTCCATACCGATCTCGTATCTTTTCAGTTCGTTGCGGCGTCAGGCGCCGATTGTGATGATGGTGTCAGCCTTGAGCGCGGCAACAAGCTTGTCCGGCTCCACAACGGAAGCGCAGATCTCGCCCGGGCGCTCAACCGCCGTCGCGCCGTTGAAGTTCACCACGACATGACCGATCTCGCGCACCTTGTTCCATGCGGCTTCGCCCATGGCAGTAATCTCGGCGGTCACCGCTTCGCCGATGGAAACACGCGTGCCGGCAACGGGCCCGGCATCGCTCGGACCTTCTTCCACCGCATGAAGCACCGAGACCTCGGCAAGTTCCTCCGGCGCACCGTCAGCGAAAAGAATCAGGACACCGCCTTCTGCCAGATCCGCGACTTCCGGACCGACCGCGGTAATGCGCGTTTTGAGAAACACCGACATACAAGAAAACTCCATGCAAACTGTTGTTGTGGGAGCGGCGGCCGCCGGAAGACGACCGCCATTCCCGATCTTTAAAGCACCACCAGGCTGACCGCCCAGGCAAGCGCCACCGAAACAGGACCCATGATCTGGCGGCTGATCAGAACCGCCGGAACACCGATTTCGATCGTCTTCGGTTTCGCTTCACCCAGTGCGAGGCCCACCGGCACGAAGTCACAGCCCACCTGCGTGTTGTAGGCAAACAGCGCCGGCAGAGCCATGGCTGGCGAAATCGTGCCATTGGCAATCTGCGGACCGATGATCGCCACGCCGATCACCTGCGCAATGACCGCGCCCGGCCCGAGAATGGGCGAGAGGAACGGCAGACCGCAGATGGCCGAGATGATGAGCAGCCCGATGATGTTGTTGGCCAGCGGACCCATGGGCTGGGCGAGAATGTCGCCAATGCCCGTGTAGAGGATCAGGCCGATCAGCATCGTCACAAATGCCATGAAGGGCAGCACGTTGCGCACCACCTGGTCGATGGTCCGGCGGCCGGCATTGAAGAAGATGCCGACAACACGCCCCATGACGCGACCGACACTGCTGATAAGCCCCACAAGGCCACCTTCGCTGGTGGGTTCCACGGCCGCAGCGGCCGAACTTGCCTGTTCGGAGGCATCACCGGCGCTTGAAGCGCCGCCGGCAACCGTCGCAACTTCGCTGCCATCAGCCATCTCGATGGACTCCGGCGTGACGCCAGAGACATAGATGTCTTCTGTGATGAACTGGGCAAGCGGCCCGGCCTGGCCGACCGGCGTGAGATTGACGGTCGGAATGCGCTTGCGGGGATACACGCCGCAACGCGCCGTGCCACCGCAATCGACCACAACCACTGCCATCTCGCTTTCGATGGGCGGGCTCTTGAAACCGTCGACAACCTCGGCGCCGGTCATGTCGGCTATGCGCTGTGCGACCGGATGAATGCCACCACCCGTGACGGACACCACCTTGTTGCGCTGAGCCGTCGGCTCGATCACCAGAGGACCGCCCCAGCCGGAGGAGCCCTTCGAGATCTTTACTGCTTTGTATGTTTTAGCCATGTCCTGCCCCTCCCCTAGAGCTCAACGCCCTGGCGGCGTGCCATGATGGCGGTGATCTTCTCGGTCAGCATGCCCTTGAGCAGGATGACAACGAGGCCAACCAGCGCGTACCAGATGGCCACGGTGATGTGGTAACCACCGGGCACCACGCCCTGGCTCTCAAGCTCAAGCAGTGCGACGAGGATACCGCCCCACACGAAATACTCGCCCGGGTTGATGTGCGGGAACAGGCCAAGCGGCGGATGCACATAGGAAACCGCAGCGTCGTAGAATGCGGGCTTGTGCTTTTCCTCGAGGAACGATCCGAACGTGTAGGCCATCGGATTGGTGAGGAAGAAGACTGCCAGCACGGGAAGAACCGTGTAGCGTGTCAGAGCGATGCGGCCGGCGCTCTGGGCAAGCCCATGAACGCGCTTCTCGCCCACCAGTTCGGTGATGGCATAGAAAGCCGTCATCAGCACAACGAGAGTCGGGATGATTCCGGTGACAAAGCCGGCAAAGACCTCGCCGCCCTTCTGGAAAATTCCGATGAAATATTTGCCGGCAGCAGTGAGCCAGCCGAGCTGCTCTTCCTGGGCGACGGAATCCAGCTTCTGCCGGAATTCTTCAACGGAGATGTCGCTGCCCGCCTGTGCAAGCACGACGAGGTCGTTGGCTGCAGCCTTGGCAGCAAGCTTGCCGGTGAGGGCGGCATCGCCTGCCACCGTCCCGGCCATTTGAAGCCCCTGCACTGCCGTGTCGGCATGCTGGGCCATTAGTGAAATGACAGACATTGTCCTCCCTCTCTCTTCTGCTCACGCCCGTAATTGAGCCCCGGTGAGCGTGCAGTCCCGAATGTCATGCGTTGGTTGCGGCCAGAGAGTCCCGCAGCGGCGGTTCATCCCCCGCACGCGTACGGTCTATCTGCGCCACCGCCTGCGTGATTGCCGCAGTAAGGCCGGGCTTGTCTTCTCCGAAGATAGCCGGCTCAGCCCGCAGCGCATCAAGGGCCATGCCCTCGAATTCCTCATGTCGCTTGAATTTAGCAAACACGGAGCGTCCGCTCATGGTGAGGATGCGGCGCACGGAAAGATCCGGCGCGATCACGACAATCGCAATCGCTCCACGCTTCAGGAAGCGGCCGTGAAACGCACCCGTTCCGACAAAGCCGTCCGTGTATTTCCCGGTGATGCCCTTGAAGACATCCGAATAGTGTCGCATCTGCATCCACACGCCGTAGGACTGCAAAGCCCAGACGACCGCGAGGAGCAGAAGCCCCCACTGCCACAGTGCCATCAGGCGACTCCTCCCGAAACGCTCATCCCGAGCGTACGCACTTCACACACCATCAGTCCAAAACTAAGAACATTTGTTTTTTGAAATGTCAAATTGTATATTCCTTCGCGCCAGCGCGCCACCGCAAATTTGATTGGCACCCGGCGGCAGCATACTATAGTTCCGGCGAAGGAGTTCACCGGTGGATCTCGATTTCAAGAACGAACTTGCCGTCATGCCCGACCTGCGCCATCGGCTGCGTCAGCTACGCTGGTTTCGGGCGACGTTTCGCGCCAACGCAAAGGCCGTCTCCGACCATTATGGTGTCACCTTTGAGATCAGCGAGGAAACGCTGACCCGCGTGTTTCTCGACTGGGTTGAAATGGTGGATGCCCGCAAGGCATTCGCCCGGCTCGACCGCGCCGATTTCATCGTCTATGCGGCGGGACTTGCCCTCAAGGAAATGATCCTGCGAGGGCCGGCAACGGCAGGTCCCGGCCGCGGTACCACAAACCGCACCGGCAAGGCTGAAATCGTTGAGTTTTGGCCAGAGGGCTTTCTCTATACAAATTACTGCGTATGCGCGATTGCAGCGATCTTCGAGCAGGAGTTCGGCAGGGCGCCACAGCTCGACCGCTGTGCAGACGACCTGCGCACCTGGTGGTCGTATCGCGAGAACACGCGCGAAATGCCCTCAAATGCCGTTGCCTTTCTCGACCGGTTTCTCGGAGCCGAGCCGAACTGGATCGCGCCGGATCTGGTTGAAGGTCGACTGGCCATGCGAAACGCAATAGAAGCCGGTCGCAGGAGCATCGAGGCACCTTCCATCTTTCCTGATTCCGTCGCCTGAGCGCGGCAGCAACGCCCTCAGAAATCAACCTTCTCCCAGAACTCCGGAGTTTCCATGAGCAAGCCCCTGATCATATTCGATTGCGACGGTGTCCTCGTCGACAGCGAACCGCTCGCAGCCATCGCTTATGAACGCGTCTACAACAAGCACGGCCTGGCATTGGGCCGCGAGACGGTCACCCAGTGCATCGGCATGAAACAGGCCGACATCATTGTCCGCATCGAAGAGTTGACCGGTCTTGCGTTCCCACCGCACGCGTCCGACGACATCTGGCCCGAAACCAGAGCGCTTCTTGAAACCGAGCTGGAACCGACGCGTGGCATCCTGCCATTCCTGCGCAATCTCGAAACCGCGCGTTGCGTTGCGTCGTCGTCGTCCATGGAACGCATTGAACTCAGCCTCGCGGTTACCGGCCTCTCGGAGTTCTTTGCCGACAATGTGTTCAGCACATCGATGGTGAAGAATGGCAAGCCGGCTCCTGATATTTTTCTATTCGCGGCAGAGAAGCTTGGTGGCGAGCCTTCCTCCTCGGTCGTCATCGAGGATTCGCCATTCGGTGTGCAGGGCGCCGTTGCGGCCGGCATGACCGCGATCGGTTTCACCGGCGGGAGCCACACATTCGATGGTCACGCTGAAAAACTCGCTTCGGCGGGTGCTCACGCCATCTGCTCAAGTTGGAACGACATCGAGGCGGAGCTGGTGAAGCGCGGCTTCATCCACGAGACGGTTGGCGAGTTTTAAGGCCGAAAGCTCGACCAAAAGAAAAGGCGCTGCCCGTGATGATCCAGGCAGCGCCAAGTTGCGCGGTCAAAGTCTGAGATCGCAACGGGGCCGGCTCAACACCTATCGGTCAAAGCCACCCGTTTCGGCGTATTGTCTTTCAGGTTCCCTGCCTCATCTGGTCGGGGAACCTGAATTGCCCCACTCCCCAAAAAGCGTGCGCTGCCTTCAAAGACAACGTTGCGCTCCCCTGCTTTCCCGGCCACGAGCCCCTCAGCCAGCCGGGAATGCCGATTACACCAGCATGGTCATCGGGTTCTCGATGACCTGTTTGAAGGCGGCGAGGAGTTCGGCGCCAAGCGCCCCGTCCACCGCCCGGTGATCGGTCGAAAGCGTCACCGACATCACCGTTGCAACCTTCACCTCGCCTTCCTTCACCACGGCCCGCTGCTCGCCAGCACCAACCGCAAGGATGGTCGCATGCGGCGGGTTGATGACGGCGGCAAAGTCCTTGATGCCGAACATGCCGAGATTGGAAACGGCCGTGTTGCCGCCCTGATACTCTTCCGCCTTCAGCTTGCGCGAGCGCGCCCGCGTGGCCAGATCCTTCATCTCGTTGGAGATGGCCGACAGGGTCTTCTCGTCGGCGCGGCGGATGATCGGCGTGATCAGTCCGCCCGGGATCGACACGGCAACGCCCACATCGGCACTCTTGTGCTTCACCATGGCGCTCTCGGTCCAGGAGACATTCGCTTCCGGCACCATGGCAAGCGCTTTCGCGTGGGCCTTGATGACCATGTCGTTGACCGACAGCCTGTAAGCCGGCTTCTCGCCATCCTCGGTCTTCACCTTCGGCGCGGCATCGTTGAGCTGCTTGCGCAGCGCCAGAAGCGCGTCGATCTCGCAGTCGAGCGTCAGGTAGAAATGCGGGACGGTGGATTTCGCCTCGACCAGACGGCGCGCGATGGTCTTGCGCATGCTGTCATGCGGGATCAGTTCGTAGGAGCCTTCCTCGAACAGTTTCATGACCTGATCGTCGGACATGGCCGGCTGTGCCGGAGCGGCAGCGGGTGCTGACTCGGCGGCTTTCGCGCCACCATCCTTTTCAGCCGCTTCCACATCGGCCTTGACGATCCGGCCCTTCGGACCGGAGCCCGAAATCGCCGAAAGATCGAGCCCGGCCTCCTTCGCCATACGGCGTGCAAGCGGAGAGGCGCGAACGCCTGCCGACGCTTCCGCATTTGCTGCCGGAGCAGGAGAAACCGGCGCGGTAGCCTCAACCGGGGTCGGTGCTTCTGCCTTGGCCGGCGTTTCGGCCACGGCTTCGGCCGGCGCGGCAGCCGGCGCATCGGCAACGGCTTCGCCTTCTTCATAGATCCAAGCGACCACCTCACCGACGGCAATGTCGACGCCTTCCTTGCCGGTGATGTTGCGAACGATCCCGGCGGCAGGAGAATCGATCTCCATGGCCGCCTTGTCGGTCTCGATCTCGAACAGGACTTCGCCCTTCTTCACGGTCGCGCCTTCCTCGACAAGCCAGGAAGAGATGCGGCCGGTCGACATGTCCATGTCGACCTTGGGCAGGATGACTTCAACAGCCATGTCAGCGCGCTCCCGTCACGAGATCGCGGGCGGCCTTGACGATGCCATCGACCTGCGGAACCGTCGCCTTCTCCAGCTCCGGGTTGTAGGGGATCGGCGTCTCCGCACCACCCAGACGAACAACCGGCGCATCGAGATAATCGAAAGCCTCGCTCTCGGCGATCATGGCGGAAATTTCCGCACCAACACCAAGCGTCTTCACGCCTTCATAAACGCACATCAGACGCGATGTCTTGCACACGCTGTCGATGATCGTCTGACGATCCATCGGGCGAATCGTGCGCAGATCGATGACCTCGACGTCGATGCCCTCTTCGGCAAGCTGCTTGGCAGCATCCAGCGACTTGTGCACCATGATGGACGTGGCCACGATGGTGAGGTCGGCGCCTTCGCGACGAACCTCGGCCTTGCCGATCGGCACCGTGTAATAGCCTTCCGGCACCTCGCCCTTCATCTTGTAGAGGAGCTTGTGCTCGTAGATCATCACCGGATCGGGATCCTCGATGGCTGCAAGCAGCATGCCCTTCACATCGTGCGGGGTGGCCGGCTGGATGACCTTCAGGCCGGGCACGTGGCCAAGCCATGCTTCGAGGCTCTGGCTGTGCTGTGCGGCAGCACCCGTGCCGGAACCAGCCGGAAAGCGCATCACGACCGGCACCGAAACGGCACCGCCCAGCATGTAGCGCATCTTGGCTGCCTGGTTGACGATCTGCTCCATGGCGAGCGTGGCGAAATCGGAGAACTGGAACTCGAAAATCGGACGCATACCGGTCACGGCTGCGCCGACGGCCACACCTGCGCCGCCCAGCTCTGAAATCGGCGTGTCCATCACACGGTCGGTTCCGAAGCGCTCGACCAGATCGCCGGTGACCTGAAAGGCACCGCCATAAACGCCGATATCCTCACCCATCAGGAACACGCGCTCATCGCGCTCCATGGCAATCGCCATGGCTTCCTGGATGGCCTGCGCGTAGCTCAGTTCACGCGTGGCTGTCTCGACTTGCGCGTCCATCAGGCCCTGCTCCGTGTAGACGTATTTCTCAAGATTGGCGACTTCGGGCATCGGGCTTTCCTTGGCAAACTCGATGCCGGCCTCGATCTCCTTGCGGACGGATTCGCGGATTTCCTCGATGCCGTTCTGGTCGATGACACCGAACTCGACGAGTTCGGCCTCATACGCCTCGATCGGATCGCGCTCGGTCATCCACTCTTCGATCTCTTCCTTCGTGCGGTAGCGGTTGCGGTCGCTCTTGGAATGGCCGCGATAGCGATAGGTCTTGCACTCGATGAGCGTCGGTCCCTCGCCATTGCGCGCGCGCTCGGTCGCCTCATGCATGGCCTCGGCCACGTTGGACACGACATTGCCGTCGACGATCACGCCCGGCATTGCGTAGGCGGAAGCACGGTCGGCAATGTTGGGAACCGCCGTCGCGCGGGCGACGGACGTGGACATGCCGTAACCATTGTTCTCGCAAACGAAGATGACCGGCAGCTTCCAGATGGCCGCCATGTTGAGCGCCTCGTGGAACGCGCCTTCGTTGTTTGCACCGTCTCCGAAGAAACAGACGACAACATTGCCGGTCTTCATCTTCTTGGCCGTGAGCGCGGCACCGACAGCAATCGGCAGGCCGCCGCCGACAATGCCGTTTGCACCGAGATTGCCCGTCGACACATCGGCGATGTGCATGGAGCCGCCACGGCCCCGGCAATAACCCGTGGTCTTGCCGAAGAACTCGGCGAACATGCGCGAAACGTCAGCACCCTTGGCGATGCAGTGGCCATGGCCACGGTGCGTGGAGGTGATCTGGTCTTCGTCGGAAAGCCCGAGGCAAATGCCGACAGCACTTGCTTCCTGTCCGATGGACAGGTGCATCGTGCCGTGGATCAGGCCGCGCATGTAGCTTTCTTCAGCGCCTTCCTCGAACTGGCGGATTAGATACATCTTGCGCAGCGCATCGCGCAGCTTTTCCTGATCATAGTGCCTGTAGATGAAAGGCTGGTTGGCGCCGTCTTTCTTAGCGGCGCCCTTCTTGGCCGTGGCCGACATATTCGTACTCCTGTCTAGCCGTAAACGAGCTTGTCCTGACGCGCGCGCAGCTCGGCGATCTTGGAACCGGCCGGCGGTGCAGCGTTGTCGGACGTGATGAGTTCGCCCTTCTTGATGGGCTTGGTGACCGTGCCGCCCTGAAGAAGACCGCAGGGTATCGCCTTGGAAGCGCGTGCTTCCGGCACCGTCATGACCCACGCGCGGTAGCAGTATTCACCAATCGCATCGAGCGTGTCGCCCGGCTGCATGTCTTTCTTGGCAACGGCGCAGACTTCCGCCACCGGCTTGTCCAGCGGCACCATGTCCGGCTTGCCGTAAAGGACGACGCGGGCGCAGGTGAGCGGCACTTCCAGCGAGGTCAGATGATAGGGACGATGGAAGGTGAAGTAAGGGCCCTTGCCCATCTTCAGATCTTCCATGCGCTCCGAAACGCGCGGATGCGACATGTCGGCGACGACGAAGACGCCGGGCGCAACACCCTTGCCGATGGAGTAATCCACCACGCCGACGCGCGACAGCACGCCGCCATCCTTCTCCGGCACCAGCACGGAGGACAGTTCGTCCAGCGTCGCCTTGGGACCATGCATGCCCGGCTTGTCGGGAACGAGACCCGTGGCGTTGGCAATGGCGGCCATCTCGACCATGGTCTTGGAACCGTCGACGAACTCCACCAGCATGCGCACATTCATGTTGCGGCGCGCGGCTTCCTCAGCATAGTCGTCCGGGATCGCATCGATGTTGAGCGGGTTGTTCTTGCCCTTGCCGGCAGCGACGATGGGATGCCCCATGGCCGAGACAAACTCGATCAGCTCCATGCAGGAAGACGGCTCGTCGCCGGCACCCAGCGAATAGGTGACACCCAGCCGGTCGGCTTCGCTCTTCAGATAGGCGCCGATGGTGACGTCAGCCTCGACATTCATCATGACGAGGTGCTTGCCGTGCTCCATCGCACGAAGGCCGATCTCTGCGCCTACGGCAGGAACACCGGTCGCATCGATCACGACATCGATCAGGTCATTTTCCAAAAGGAGATCGGCATTGTTGGTCACGGCCACCTTGCCGGCTTCCATGGCCGCGGTCATGGCCGACTGCGTGTCAGCCTCTTTCGCGTGCCCCTCTTCCTGATAGGCAATATCGACGGCACGGCTGGCCGCAGGCAGGTTCAGCTCCGAAATGGCGCCGATTTCAATACCCGGCATATGTGCAACACGGGTGACGATATCGGTGCCCATTTCGCCCGACCCCACAAGGCCGATACGGATCGGCTTGCCGGATTTGGCCCGATCTTCGAGATCCCGGGCAAGACCGGTAAGCGCAACATTGGCAGACATTTCTGACCACTCTCCCAGATGGACGTTTCCTCACACCGAGGCTTATTGAACATCTGTTTATGTGTCAATACGAATGTCCAGAATAACACCATCTGGGGATGCTTTGCGACGACAGCGCCAGCGAGCTTCCACCCGGGGCCAGGAGAGATCGTAACATTCCAGCTTTTGTGAACGATCTGTTTCGGATCCGAGATCTGACGAAACGGGCCGCGGCTCACTAGATGAGGAACCAGCAAGGGAATACACCCAAGCGAAAAGTCGTATCACCCAGTCGATGACGGTAATGCGACGCACTTATTTGAAATTCTCAGGAGTATTGAAAATGAGAAAAGTTCTTTCCGCAGTCGTTATTTCTTCTTTTGTTGCCGCTCCGGCTTTTGCAATTGAGCCGATCAAGGGAAGCATCACTTTTGATGGTCCTTCTCAGCAGACGCTCGACAAAACGCCAGCCGGCTCCGTTCTTCAGCACCAGTTTACTTCGAACGGCAAGGATTATCGCGAAATCTATGTTGTTGGCGCCGATGGCCGCCCCGAGCTTGTGAGCCGTACAGCCTCCAACGATAGCTAAAAGCTCGTGAAATACATTTGACGAGGGCCCGGACAACCATCCGGGCCCTCTTCGTTTCGATTTTCTCGCATGCTTTGTCCCTGCGCGCCTCACACCATACAATGCAATGGCACATCATCTGTTGCGCAGAACGACGCAAGGCAGTCCGGAGCGCCGAAACCGACTGCATACCGCCACCGCCTCGGAGCGACTTGCCGCCCCGAGACGAACGGCAAATATGCCGCGCCTGCCCCGTGCCGATCTTATGCGCGTCACAGCCGGCTCATAATCCTTGAGAAGCCCCCGATGGCGACGCAGGACCTTCTGCCAGAGCCGGATCGCGACATCTCTTCGAAAATGCCCCGCAAGCTGAACACCCCAGGGCTGTCTGTGAACGCCGGACATGGATGCGACCGACCGTGCGGAGACCGGCAATTCAAGACAGGCCGCTTCGAATGGCTTGTGCGGATCGAGCGGAGAAACCTTCGCCACCGGCCTGCGGTCCGAAAATGTATCGACCGGCGCACCGAGGATTGCCATCACGTAGTTTTCGGTTTCGAGCGGCAGAAATCCACCTCTGGCAAGCCAGCGTGCCACCCTCGCCTCTCCCGCGTTGTAGGCCGCTGCCGCAAGACCGAGATTGCCGAATTTCTTTCTCAGCTCAGCGAGATAGGCTGCAGAGGCGGGTATCGCCTTCTGGAGGTCGAAGGCATCGTCAAGCCCGCGTAGCAAGGCCGTACCCGGCATGAACTGGGCCACGCCTTCCGCACCCTTCGGGCTGACCGCGTTCGGGTCAAAACGGCTTTCCTTCCACAAAAGTCGTGCCAGGAACTCCGGGGCAAGGCCGTGCTTCTTGGATTCTGCCTTTATGAGTCGGCAGATCGAGGCGACCGGGGTCGCCCTGCCCAGCTTTTCGGCAGTCTCTTCCGCGCGCACCGCAATCGTGCCGAGCACGAAGTAGATGACGATTGCGAAAGTCCAGGCCCACACTGCAGACCGCGCCAAAACCATGAGAACCACTCCGCCTTGCGCGAAGGGTAGGCACCGAAACCGGAGGTGGCAAGGGCTTCAGGAATGCGCCTGTACGCTCGTGGGTTTCGGGGTCACTCCCTGCGCTCCGAGAATGCAGCGACCGTTTGCGTCGAACAGGCACAGCGCTTCGGCTGGCAACCCCATCTGGACCAATTCACCCGTGGCGTATCTGCGCTCTTCCCAACCAGCCGCAATGATCGAGACCTTCTGGTTTGAGCCAAGCGCCATGGTCATGTGGGTTTCGGGACCGCTGCGTTCCACGAAGGTGACCCGCGCCTGCAGGCTCTTGGCCACTCCACTGCCAACAACGGCACAATGTTCGGGGCGGATACCCAGAAATGATGTGCTGGAGAGCTGTTGCGCGCCATCCGGCAAGGAAATACCCAGTTCCGGATCCGCCTCCGGTATGAAGACAGGGCCATTTTGCGACATCGCAACGGATCCCTGGATCAGGTTCATGGGCGGTGCGCCGATGAATCCGGCGACGAAAGTGTTTTGCGGCCTCTGGTAGATCTCATCCGGTGTCCCAACCTGTTCAACCCGCCCATTTCGCAGAACGACGATCCGGTCCGCCATGGTCATCGCCTCCACCTGATCGTGGGTAACAAAGATCATCGTCGAACCGAGCCGCTGGTGGAGCAGCTTGATTTCCCGGCGCATCTGCACCCGCAGGGCAGCATCCAGATTGGACAAAGGCTCATCGAACAGAAACACGGCGGGCTGGCGCACGATCGCACGGCCCATTGCCACACGCTGGCGCTGCCCGCCCGAGAGCTGGCGCGGATATCGCTCAAGCATGTTTTCCAGCCCAAGAAGCGCTGCAGCTTCAGCCACTTTCGGGGCGCGCTCGGCCCGTGCCATCCCGGCCATCTTCAGGGGGAACCCGATATTCTGCGCGACCGTCATATGCGGGTATAGCGCATAGTTCTGAAACACCATGGCGACATCGCGATCCTTTGGTGGAAGGTGGCCAACCGGCTCACCCCCTATGAGGATCTCTCCGCCAGAGATGCTTTCCAGCCCCGCCAGCATGCGCAGGAGGGTGGATTTTCCGCAGCCCGATGGTCCGACGAAAACCACGAACTCGCCATCTGCGATATCGATATCGGCCCCATGTATGACCGCTGCCTCTCCGTATTTCTTGACCACTGTCGAGAATGAAACGGTCGCCATTGCTTCCTCCGAGGGGTGTTTTCGCTCAGCGCACGCTGCCAGCCAGCGCGCCGGAAACGATGCGTCTTTGCATGACCAGAAAGACGATGATGACCGGAAACGCGAAGACGAGGGCTGCGGCCATCTGCAATTCGTGCAGGGTGAAATACTCGCCCCTGAAGGACGAGATTCCCGTGGCCGCCGTCCAGAGCGACTGCGAGTTGATAAGCGTCTTGGCAAACAGGAAATCGTGCCAGCTTGTCACGAAACCATAGATGAAGATGGCGGCAAGTCCGGGCAACGCCAGAGGCAGGGTCACATGCCAATAGGCGGAAAGGCGAGAACAGCCGTCGATCCGCGCTGCCCCTTCAAGATCGGCAGGGATGCTGTCAAAAAAACCCTTGCTCATCCAGATGGCCAGGGGAGCAACGAGCGATATGTGACCGAGCACCATTCCCTGCATCGTGTCGAGAAGACCGAAATCGCGGAACAGAATGTAGAGCGGCACCACGATGCTGGTCGCCGGCATCATCTGTGTGGCGAGAACCAGAATCAGGATCAGGCCCGACCCGCGAAACCGGATGCGGCTCAGCGCGTAGCCACAGGAAGCCCCGAAGGCAAGCGAAAGAAACGACGATGCAGAGGCGACAAAGATGCTGTTGCCTATCCAGCGCAGCATCGGACGCTCCGAAAAGAGAAGCACGAAGTTCTCCAGCGTGATCTGCTCGGGGAAAAGACCTGAAAGGCTGCGGCTGAACCCGGTCGGTGTCAGCGCGATAACCGCCATCCAGTAGACGGGAAACAGCACCACCATGCCCAACAGCACCAGCGCTGCTGCACGCAGAACCTCGGTTCCGATGGATTTTCCAGTCGCCCTTGCCATCGTCAGACAGCTCCGCCAGAGCCGTTTTCAGCCCTTTTCATCACGCGCAGATAGGCAAGCACCATGGCCAGCGAAATCAGCACCGCAAGAATGCCGAGCGTGGCCGCATAGGAGAAATCGAGCTTGCGGAAGGCAGTGTTGTAGGTGAGCACGGTCATGGTCTCGGTTGCTCCTGCCGGCCCGCCACCGGTCAGAATGAAAATGATGGGAAACGACTTGAACCCCATGATCATAAGCAGAATGACGATAACCGCCGTAATCGTTCTGAGTTGCGGAAGCGTGATGTAGCGGAATTGATTGAAGGCACTTGCCCGGTCGATCTGCGCGGCCTCGTAGAGTTCGTCCGGAATGGAGTGCAGCCCTGCCAGAAAGAAGATGTAGGCGACCGGAAACTCGTTCCAGACCTGCGCCAGTATCAATGCCGGCAATGCGGTCTGACGGTCAATCAGCCAGTCGACCCGCCCGATGAAGGGCAGAGGCTCCAGAAGCCGGTTGATGACACCGAAATTGCCTTCATACATCACCCCCCAGACCAGCGCGGTAACCACGGCTGGAACCGTCCACGGGATGAGAAAGGTGAGACGCGCCAGCGCCCGGAACCGCACGATACGCCGCGTCAGCAATGCGGCCGAGAGTGCCAGCACGATCGACCCCACCACCGTGCCACCCATATAAAGCGCCGATCTCCAGACAGAATTCCAGACCTGCGCATCGAACAGAAGCTTCTCGTAATTGTGAAAACCAAAAGTGCCCGCCGCTGCGGGCCTGCGGAAATTGATCGTGTCGAAGCTGAGCACAAGCGCTTTCAGCATCGGCAGGCCGATCACGAACCCCAGGACCAGCAGGGCGGGCAGGAGCATAATCAGAAGGAAGCCCCCTCCCTCTGTCAGGAAAGTGGCGAGAGCGCTGCCCTTGCCGACCAGTCGCCCGCCCTTTCTCTTGTTATCCGAAGACTGCATTCTCACGATCTGCCGCGCCTATCGGGCGCAGCAGTCTTCAAGCTTCGCCTGCGCTTCCGCCAGGCTCTCCTCGGCGGGCTTTCCATCCCTGAGGGTCAGGAGAACCGCATCGACGACAATCGGCCATATCTCGTTGAACTGGTCGGCGTGGCCGGGAATGGCCACCGGGTGCGCATTTCCGCTGCTCTTGATCCAGGGTTCCAGATAGGGGCGCGCTTCCTTCTGCGCGTCGGTCAGCGCGTTCACCCCATAGGGGATGTATGGGCTGTGATCGGAGAAGGTGGACTGCATTTCCGCACTCGCGGCTGTCTCGATGAAGGCTTTGGCGGCGTCCGGATTTGCAGTTGCTGCATTGACCGCCAGCGCCATGTTCACACCACCGGTGCCCGGCCCGTCCCAGGGGTGAAGCGCCGATTTGTAGCAGTCGAAATTGTCCGGGTTGTTCTTCTCGATGAAGGGAAACTGCCATTGCCCGTCAATGGTCATGGCGGTCCCGCCGGTGGCAAACAGCGAGCGCTGGTCTGTCTCCGTCATTCCCTTGGGAACAACGCCAGCGTCATACAGCGCCTTCATCTGCTTCAGGCCGGCAATCACAGGCTCGGAATCAAGCGTAAAATTGCCTTCCGCATCGGCAAACGAACCGCCATTGGCGATGCTCCACATGAGAAGCATCTCATAGGTGGGATCTTCGTTGGCATTGACCATGTTCGCGCCATACCGCGTGACGCGCCCCGAATCGTCCTTAACCGTCAGCTTCTTCGCGTAATCGAGGAATTCCTGCGGGGTCTTGGGCGGATGCTCGAACCCGGCTTCCTTCAGATAGCAGGCGTTGTAAATCAGTTCGAGCGTGCGACCGGTGATCGGCAGGGCGTAGATTTCGCCATCCACCGTCAGCGCATCGAAACCGCCTTCGACGATCTGGTCCTTCACCCCGGAACTTTCGAGAAACTCTGTCAGTGGCATGAGCTGGCCGGCGGCCAGAAGCTCTCCGATGTTGTTTGGATTGACGGTCAGAATGTCTGCGCCGGTGCCGCTGGCGGCCTGGATGAGCAATTGCTCGTAATACTCGCTTGCCGGCGTGTTGCGCGGAACAACCTTGTTGCCGGTCTTTTCTTCGTAGGTGGAAACCAGAAGCTGCCACCAGTCGCCCATTCCGGGCGCATCGTAATCGACCACAAGAAAGCTGATGTCTTCTTTTGCGGACGCGCCTGTCCCACTGGCCGCAATGGCTGTGACGGCAAGGGCACTGGCATAAAGAACTTTCCTCAGTTTACCGGGCATGCGTGTTCTCCTCAGATTGTCGCCCGGCTGATCATCCGCCCCCATCTTCGCTGGACAGGTATCCGGATTGCCGCGCTTCCCGAAGAAAGTCTGCCCTTGCCAGAAGGAGCACTCAAATCGCTTTTTGGAATAGGGCAGTGCCGTTCAGGCAAGGTGGGCAGGCAAGGTGGGCAGGCAAGGCAGGCAGACAAGAACGGCGGGCGCTCTCAGGCTGCTTCGCTGCAGCCTGCGTCGCTTGCCACACAGTCCATGATCCAGTTGCGCAGGGCGAGTACATTCCGGTCGCTCGCCGACCGTGCCGGCGTCACGAAGTGATAGGCCCTGCGGCTGCGCAGCGGCACATCGAAAAGCACCACCAGATCCCCCGCCTCAAGCTCCCGCTCGATCATGAAACGGGGAACGATCGCCGCGCCCTGGCCATGCATTGCAGCCATGATCAGAAGTGGGAACTGGTCGAACTGCGGCCCCCGGGGCATACCCGGCCGGGCACATCCGGCCTGTTGAAACCACTCAACCCACAGGTCTGGCTGGTCCATCAGGTGAAGGAGCGTACACTCGTGCAGAACCTCGGGAGAGTTGGGCCGCCTCGTGCGCATGAAATGCGGGCTCGCCACCGGCAGCAGCTCCTCCTCGAAAAGGGGCGTGCATGCGCCGCCCCCCCATTGCGGCATGCCCTGCACGATGGCGCAGTCCACTGCTTCGTCATCGGCTTCCAGTAGCGGCTTCGATGTAACGAGATTGATGTTGAGGCCGGGATTGCGGTTCTGGAAAGCGCCAAGGCGCGACACAAGCCAGCAGGCAGCAAGACCGACCGGTGCCGCGATGGTGATGACGGCCTTGCCATCCGCCCCCTGCATCAGCGCACGTGTAGAACTCTCCAGTTGCCCCAGAAGAGTGCGGACCTGGGGAAGATAACGCCGCCCCATTTCTGTCAGGTGAACCTGATGATTGTTGCGGGCGAGAAGTGCCACACCAAGCATCTGTTCCAGCTGCCGCACCCGTTTTGAAACGGCGCCCTGCGAGAGCGAGAGATCCTTGGCGGCCTGCGAAAAGCTCAGATGTCTGGCCGTCGCCTCAAAGGCAATCAGGCCGGAAACGGAAGGGATCAAACGTCGCGGCAGTTCCATGACACTCCCCCTGTCTTCACCTCACGATCATCAGTCAGAATGCGGCGGCGGCGCATTGGCCGCCGCCACGGGATCAGCTCGAACAGCGTGTCGAGAACGGCCGGCCGTGATGCCGATCCATGAGATATTTGGCGACGTAATAGTCGATATGGCTGCCGCCGCCGTTTTTCATCATAGTGATTTCGTCCGCCGACTGGCGGCCCTTCACCTTGCTCTGGCACAACTCGAAGAGATCGCCGCGCACATCGTCTGGCGTGATGATGCCGCGCTCGAACGGGCCGAGAAACTCGCCGGAGCGCGTTGTGGTCTGGCGGTGGTCCACAAAGATCGAAGCGCGTTTGAGAACATCGTCGTCGGCTTCACGCATCTCCGGTGTGAAGGAGCCGACAAGATCCACATGTGCGCCGGGCTTCAGGAGCTTGCCCTTCAGATGCGGCTCGTTGGCCATGGTGGCGCTTGAGATGATGTCGGCCTCACTCACCGCCGCGTCGAGGTCGGAAGCGACCTCCGCTTCGATCCCTTCTGCAGCGAGCGTCTTTGCAAGTGCTTCGGCGTTGGCCGTGGTGCGGTTCCAGAGCGTGACACGCTTGAGGTTCGGTCGGGCCGCGAGATGAGCCTTGACGAGAAAGGGTGCCAGCCCGCCAGCGCCGATCATCAGGAAATTTTCTGCATCCTCACGCGAAAGAAGCTTCGAGCCAAAGGCCGAATCCGATGAGGTCTTGCGGAAGATCACCGCCTCGCCGTCGATCACCGCCTCGGCAACACCGGTGTCGGCATTGATGAAGACATAGATCGAGTTCACGGTCGGCAGATTGTGCCGGGCCTTGTTGTTGGGGAAGGAGGTCACCAGCTTTGCCAGAATGCCTTCCTGCGGCTCCCAGGCCGGCAGGATGATGAAGATGTCCGGCTGGCCCTGCGGGTTCGGCTCCTGATAGATCAGTCGGTCGGACTGTTTGGGCATGCCGCCCCTGTGCGCAGCTTCAAGCGCAGCGAACAGGCCTTCGTAATCCAGCAGTTCGTGCACGCGCTTGGCATCGATCATTTCCATCAGAACATCTCCAGTTCACACTCAGTTTGTTTCTTGCGCCGTTCATTCGGCGATGATTGCGAGATTGTCGGGCCGACAGCGCAGCGTGATGTCTGCGCTCGATCGGGCAGGCACCGGTGGCCGGGCATCGACAAGCAGTGATGCCCCATCCGCCGTCTCGACATTCAGATGCACCCTGTCGCCCAGATAAGTCTGGTCGATCACACGGCCTGAGAGGGTGATATCGTCCATTCGTTGGCCTGCTCCGATGTCGAAAGCCTCCGGGCGGATCACCACCGACACGGCGCCGCCCACTGCCGGCTTGCCTTGCGATGTCACGCGCGCCATGGGAACGCACCAGCGTGCATCGCCCACCGCCAGCACGAGGTCCTCGCCTTCCATCGCCTCGACCTTCGCCTTGAAGAGGTTGGTCGCGCCAACAAAGTCGGCGATGAAGAGAGTCGCGGGGTTGGCGTAGATGTTTTCGGGACTGTCGAGCTGTTCGATTTTGCCCTTGTTCATCACAGCCACCAGATCCGACATGGACATGGCTTCCTGCTGGTCATGGGTGACGAAAACGAATGTCTTGCCCGTGCGCCGCTGGATGGCCTTGAGTTCACGCTGCATGTCCTGCCGCAGTTTCAGATCGAGCGCGCCGAGCGGCTCATCAAGCAGCAGTGCCGCCGGATCGGGCGCGAGCGCACGGGCCAGCGCAACACGCTGTCTCTGTCCGCCAGAAAGCGCATCGGGATAGCGATTGGCGATGCCGGGCAGACGGATCAGCTCCAGAAGCTCGGTAGCGCGGCGCGCAATGGCGCTCTTCTCCATGCCCTGCATTTCGCAACCGAACCCGATGTTCTGCGCCACGGTCATGTGCGGAAAGAGCGCGTAATCCTGAAACACCATCTTCACCGGACGGTTGTGCGCCGCTGCACTGGTGATGTCCTTTCCGTCAACCAGAATGGTGCCGCTGTCCGGTTCTGCGAGGCCGACAATGGAGCGCAGCAGCGTGGACTTCCCGCAGCCGGACGGCCCCAGCAGGGTGATGAACACGCCCCGCTCAATCGTGAGCGAAACATCGTCGATGACCCGCAGCGCCCCATAGGCCTTGCAGATGTTCTTCAGTTCGATGGCGGTTGCGGGATCAGTCATTCTTGGCACCGGAAGTCAGGGAGGTTTCGCTGCGCAGGCTGCGTTTTCGGACAAAGCGTTCGGCATAGAGCCCGAAGCCGGTCGTGGCGATGAGGACGATTGTCGAGATGGCGGCAAGGCCGGGATCGAAACCGAAGCGCAGCCGGGCAAACAAGAGAACCGGGAAGGTCTGCTCGAACCCGCCGAGGAAGAACGAGCGCACGAAATCCTCGAACGAAAGCAGCAGGCAGAACATGAAGGCGCCAAGCAGCGCCGGCGACAGGTAGGGCAGCACGATGCGCACGAGAATGATGAGATCGTCGGCCCCCAGATTGCGCGCCGCATCGGCCATGTTGCGGCCCATCGTGTTGAGACGGGTCAGGACCATGATCACGACGAAGGGCACGGAACCAACCGCATGGCCGAACGCTATCGCCGCCGTTCCCGTTTCGAGGCCGATCCGGCCGATAAAAATGCGCAGCGAAATCGCGGACACCACAACCGGCAGGAATGCCGGCAACAGAATGAGCGCTATCAGCAGACCGCGCGCTATTCCGGACGTCCGGGCAACTGCAAAGGCAACCGGCAGGCCCACTGCGACCGATATCACCGTGGAGAAGACGGCCACCCTGGCCGAAAGCCAAAGCGCTTCCATGGCATCCCGGTCGACCAGCACCTCGGCATACCATTTGGTGGTCCAGCTATGGATCGGAAAGGCGACGAAGTTGGAATCGCGAAAGCCCATCGCCCCCATGACGAGAAGCGGCAGAAAGAGATAGGCGACAAACAGCCAGAAGAGGCCGGGCAGGGCGAGATTGCGCAGTTTCATGCTCATGCCCTCCCCCGGCCGCGCCGCTGGAAGATCGCCACGAACAATCCGACATAGGCGAGTGCCGTTCCTGTCAGGATGATGCTGAAGGCGCTACCCTGTGGCCAGGAGGCCCCGGCCTTGGCGAAAATCTGGCCGATCGTTGTTGCAAAAAGCGTGTTGCCCGGTCCGCCCAGGAGCTGCGGCATGGCGTAGAGCCCTATCACCAACAAAAACACGAGCGAGCAGCCGGCCACCACGCCGTCGCGCGACAGAGGCAGAACGATGCGCAGGAAGCGCCGCCACCCGGGCGCGCCGAGATTGGCCGCCGCCTCCAGAACGTTGTCATCGATCTTTTCCAGCGCCGCATAGAGCGGCAGGAGCATGTACAGCGAAGTGAGATAGATGACGCCGATGGTCAGCGAAACATTGTTGTAGAGCAGTTCCACCGGCGTGCCGGGGATGCCGATGAAGGAGAGAAACGAATTCACCGCGCCGCGATTGGCGAGCATCACGATCCAGGCAAAGCTGCGAATGATTTCGCTCACCCAGAAGGGAGCGATGACCAGCAGCAAAAGCCTTGTGCGGCGGCCACTCGGTGCCACCTTGGCGATGTAATAGGCGATGGGAAAGACAACGAGCAACGTCAGAAACGTCACGACGGTGGCAAAGACGAAGGAGCGCACGAACGCCGTGAGGTATAGCGGGCGCTCGAAGAAACTCGCATAATTTGCCAGCGTCCAGCGTGCGGTCTCACCGTCGCGCACAGGAAAGCTTTCATAAAAGCTCACAAGCACCATCTGCGCCAGCGGCGCAACCGTCGTGCCGAGGATCCACAGAAGCGGCACGATGCTGACGATCAACAGCCGCGCCAGTGGTGAGCGGGCGTAGAGATCGGTCAGGCCGCGATAGACGGAGAACCGTCGCAGATGAATGAGCAGGCGGGTCATGAATACTCGTTTTCGTCTTCGATGCCGGCCGCCAGAAAGGCAGCCGGCTGTTCTTTGGCGCTGATCAGGCGGCGCGGATTTCTTCTGCCGCCTTGTCGATCAGATCGAAGATGAAGGGCGCCGTTTCCACATCCACCCAGGAAAGGCGGCTGCGTTCCTCTGCGCTCAGCGCCAGCGCCTCTTTCTCCTGATCCGTCAACAGCGCTTCGGTGCCCTTGATGGTGGAGGAGAGGCCCGTGGATCGCACGATCTCCGCACCATTTTCCGCATCCGCCAACAGTGCGTTCAGGAAGGTGTAGGCGTTGTCCATATTGGCCGCATCCTTGGTGATGTTGAAGCCATAGGCATAGGCCAGACCGCCTTCCCTGGGGATCGTGTAGGCTGCCGGGAAACCGTCAATGATCAGCTGCGAGGAGGGGCCAGAACCCGCCTGCGCCAGCGCCACGTCGCCCGTCACCATCATCTGCTGGATCTCGGTCGCCGCTTCATAGTATCGCCGCACCATGTGCTTGTGCTCGATGAGGAAATCCCGTGTCGCGTCGACCGCGCGCTGCGCCACTTCCGGCGTGTTCATGTAGGAAGCGGCCGAACCGTCATAGCCCAGATAATTCATGGCGATCTGGAAGAAATCTTGGATCTGATAGGCCGTGCGCCCGGCATTGGCCTCGTTGAACATCACATCCCAGCTTTCCGGCGCTTCGATCTCCTCGGTGTTGTAGAGAAGACCGGTGGAGACCACCACGAGCGGCACACCCCACTGCTCGCCCGAACGCGAGACCCATGATGCGCTCGCATATTCATCCTCGATCCTGCTCCAGTTGCCGAGCTTTGCGCGGTCGATGGGCGCAAGGAAGCCTGCATCGATGAACTGGTAGAAACGATGCCCGGCGCAGGTCACGATATCGGCGCTGAACTTGCCATCCTCCGCAGCCATCAGGTTGAACTGCTCACCCTGATCGGTGACGGTGCGGATGTTCAGGCGGATGCCGGTCTCGTCCTCAAACCGCTTGCGGAAGGCGCCGGTAATGAATCCGTCATAGGCCCAGATGTTGAGTTCGCCGCTCGCCGCACGGGCGGGGCGGATCAGTCCGGGGGCACACAGGCCGGCTACACCGGCAATCCCCATCCCGGTAAGCACTGTTCGTCTTGTCGGCTTGAAAGTCATGGCCGTTCTCCTCTTTTTCTCTGTTTTGTCGTTCCCCGAAGCAGGTCGGATCAAACCGGCTGACCTGCGTTCAATTCCCTGTAATTCCGTTTCCCGTCGGCCAGAGCCATCAGCGATGCTCCAAGCCGCTCTATCTCTTCCGGCGTGTTGTAGGCATGTACCGAGGCTCTCACCAGTGACGTCACGCCCCGGGCGCGCAGCGCCCTGCGGGTCAACTGGGTGTTGGAAACCGAGGTGTTGATGCCAAACTCGTCGCGCAACGCACCCACCAGAACCTCGGCCGGCACGGATTCGTGAAAAAACGTCACGATCCCGCTCTTCTCCACGCCACGGTCCTGAACGGTCATGCCTGGCAGTTCCGCCAGCATTCCGCGCATCCCGGCCGCAAGGCCCCGAACATGGTGCCAGATGTTCTCAACGCCGATCTCCAGCGCATACTGGCATGCGGCGCCGAGGCCCCAGCTGGGTCGCGACATTGCGTTCCCAGAGTTCAAAGCGCCGGGAACCCGCTGCCATCTGGAATCGATCCACATCCGTCCATTGCGCCGACTGGATGTCGAGCGCATGGGGCCGAAGCGCATCCAGCGCCCTGCCGTCGACCCATAAAAACCCCGTCCCGCGCGGACCCCGAAGATATTTTCGCCCTGTTGCCGAAAGCATCGTGCAGCCCAGCGCCTTCACGTCGATCGGCATCTGTCCTACCGACTGGCACGCATCCAGCAAGAACAGTACGCCGTGCCTGCGCGCAACCGCACCTATCTCTCGTGCCGGGTTGATCAGACCATCATTGGTCGGCATGTGCGAGATGGCGATAAGCCGCGTACGATCGGTGATCAGCCCTTCGAGGGCCACCACATCCACCACCCCCTCTGGCGTGTCTGGAGCGAGAATGATCTCGATCCCCAAACGCTCTTCGGCATGGCGAAAGGCAATCATGTTGGAGTTGTATTCCGACTGGCCGGTGATCAGCTGGTCGCCCGACTGCCAGTCCATGGCAAAGAAGGCAGCCTGCCAGGCGCGGGTGGCATTGTCGAAGAAGGAGACTTCGTCTGCCGCTCCCCCGACAAGCCGCGCCACGGCATGGTAGGTTTCCTGCAATTTGCCGGCGTGCCTTTCGGCAGCTTCATAGCCCCCCGACATGATCTCCTCGGCCCAGTGATGCTCCACCGCCTCAATGACCGGCTGCGGCATGAGGCTGGCGCCCGCATTGTTGAAATGAACCAGTTCAGCTCTGCAGCCCGGTGTCTCCGCTCGCAGCCGTTGCGTGTCCAAACCCATTGCCGGACCTTCTACTCTTTTCTCGGAAATAAAGCCCGGCGACGGTCCCATCGTGCGCAAGCATGGCGTTCCGCTTATTATTTGTTGCCGCTCTTGCGATCAGTTGGGTGCCACGTTGCCATGGAACATAACGATCAAACAGGTTGAAAAGATTCATCCTCAGTATAAGCTGTTTTTATGGTACTGCGTCGCCACCTTCCCTCACCCAGCACTCTGTTTGTTTTCGAAGTCGCTGCCCGGCATTCGAATTTCTCGAAGGCTGCGGACGAATTGAACATCACGCAACCGGCCGTGAGCCACGCTGTGGCGTCACTCGAGAAACATATCGGCGAGAAGCTTTTCATACGGTCAGGGCCAAATCTCACGCTCACAGAAGCCGGCAAAAAACTCAGCCGTGTCACCACCCGCGCCTTTCACTCCATTGAGGATGTTCTGGACGAGATCGAGGGCCGCGACGGAACCCGAGAAGTGGTGATGCTGTCGATCTCCTCAGGCATGGCGACCCATTGGCTAATGCCACGCTACAGCAGTTTCAGGGAAGAATTTCCCAACACCGATCTCCAGTTTCAGCTTCTGCCGGGAAGTGTGGGCGGCCCGCTCCACAATTGCGATCTGGGACTGCGCGTTGCTGTGGGGGACGATGCGCGCAAGCTTGGTGGCTGGTTCGCCCCAGAGCGGGTTCTTGCCATTGGTGCACCGGGCTATGTGCGCGAGCGCGGGTCCTTCGATGCGCCGGTTTCGCCGCACACGCTGATCAATCTGCCCGACCACTGGTTCGGATGGCAGGAATTCGCTTCGGAAGCGGGCAGACGAATTCCCGCCACGTGGAATCAGCTTTCCTTTTCCGATTATTCCGTCGTGCTTCAGGCCGCCCTCAGCGGTCAGGGGCTGGCGCTCGGATGGACCTCGGTGGTTTCGCGTCTCGTCATCGACGGCATGCTGGTCAGCGCCAGCGACAGGGTCATTCTCACCGACCGCAGCTATCATCTTGTATCGTCAAGTCAGCGCGCAATCCGGCCCGTTGTCGAGATGGTGCGTGACTGGCTTATCGCAGAGATGGAGCAGGAAGAGCGCGCGCTCGCCAAGATGCTGGGATGACATTCCGGGCTCCTGCCTATTCCACCCGGGCACAGGCCTCTGACCACAATTCCATTGTGAAGCCGGCCGCGACATCGGACAGTCGGGCGCAAGCAATCTGTCTGGAAGTGTCATGAAAATCACCGCTGCCAATATCTATGTTGTCCCCACGGGCTTTCGCCGCGCCGTCATTCTGGAGCTGGAGACGGATGAAGGCATCATGGGGCTGGGCGAAGCGGGCATCGCCTATGGCCTCGGCACGACGGCGGCAGCCGAAATGCTGGCAGCGATGCTCGAACGCCTGGTGATCGGTCGCGACCCTTCGCCCGTTGAGCTGATCTGGAACGACATTTACGATCAGGGGTTCTGGACCAAGGGCGGTGGCGCAATTTCGATGGCCGGTCTCAGCGCCATCGACCACGCGCTTTGGGACATCAAGGGCAAGGCGCTCGGTGTTCCGGTTTATTCACTGCTCGGAGGCCCCGTCGAGACCGAGCTCGGGGTCTACGCCAATGGCTGGTGGCTCGGCTGCAACAGCGGCAGCGAGTTTGCAGAGGCGGGTCTGCGCACTGTCGAACGCGGCTATCGCGGGCTGAAGTTCTATCCGCTCGGCATGGCAGACCCCATTACGGTCATTCGCCACCCGGCACGCCGCACCCTGCGCCAGGGCGAAGCCGCTCTTGTCATCGATCGTGTCGAAAAGCTTCGTGCCGCGGTCGGTGAAGACACGGCCATCATGCTCGATTTCGGAGGCGGCCTCACCACCGATCAGTTGCTGCCGCTGATGCGGCGGCTGGAACCGTTCAATGTCTGTTTCGTGGAGGAGCCGGTCGATCCCGCGCTGCCCGGCGCGCTCGCCGGGGTGGGACGCGCGACTTCCATTCCGCTGGCGGCGGGGGAACGCATCTACACGCGTTACGGGTTCCACTTATTGCTGGAAACCGGAGCGGTATCGATTGTCCAGCCTGATCTTTGCAACACGGGCGGCCTCATGGAAGGCAAGAAAATTGCAGCGCTGGCGGAGATATACAATGCGCGTGTCGCTCCACACAATTACGGCAGCACCCTTGCCACCGCGATCTCCGCACAGCTTTCCGCATGCATTCCCAACTTCATGGTTCTCGAGTGCTTTCCCGACTACGCGAAAGAGCCTGACTACAGGCCAATTCTCGAAAACCCCTGGGAAGACAATGTCAAAGACGGCAAGATGGGCCTTGGAAACCTGCCGGGGCTGGGGGCGGTTCTCGACAGGACATCCGTCAAAAGCCATTTGTGGAAACGCGTGACAGCAGAATGAGAGGACCGGCGCATTGCGGTCTCCTCGTGCTGCAGTGCGTCCTCTTTTTCCGTCAGGATCCGCCTTCGCACAGGCGGTAGAAGATCTTGCCTAAATTGTGCCCGGGCGGCCACCGCCATCAATCAGCAGGTTTTGCCCGGTGATGTAACCGGCATGCGCACCACACAAGAAGGCGAAATAAGCACCGGTCTCTTCCGTACGGCCATATCGGTCGGCAGGGTTGGACCGCACGCGCTCCTCCCACAGTTTGTCAAAGGTCTTGCCGGTGTCGGCAAGCATGCCGCGAATGTGTTCGCGTTGCGCGTCGCTGTCGAAGACACCAGGCAGGAGATTGTTGATCGTCACGTTGTGCGCCACCGTCTGACGGGCGAGGTCGGCAGTGAAGCCGACGAGACCGGAGTGCAGGGCCCGCGCCGGTATTCGAGAATGAATGGAGTTGTATAATGGATCGCGACCGCGTTCCGGCCCTGACGGCAAACCACCAACCGATATATACTGCCGGCGCGTCGAACAAACTCAACGCGATCAGCGGGTGCGGAGAGTAACGTGCTTTACGCGGAAAGCCGGCCAACGTTGAGGGAGGAGCTCAGGCTTCTTCGTTTTTCGCAATCCTCCAGACGACAGCGGATGGCCAGAACGTCACAGCACACCTTGTGCACTTGATAAGGTGTGCCGCCAAGCCCACATAAGACTCATGACCAAGTTCCGTTTCCGCATGAGGTTCCTGCTCCCTGCAGGAAATAATCTGAACCGCCGGTGACCCCGAGCGGGACAAGGCGGTTGCCTGTCTGCGCATCGGGGATCTTCCTGATCTAACATCGATCATCAGAGTAACGTTTATGCCGAACGACCGGGTCCCGCCCAATAATGGACGGCTCGACGGTAGGACGCAAACGTGTTGGTTCAACCTCCTCATTCTGGAGAACGCGTCATGCACACTGAAATCACCAATCCCGACATTTCCTTGTCTCCCGTGACCCACAGGTTAGGTCAGTCAAACAGAGACGGAATATCTGGCAGGTTGCGCAGGTTGGCTCAAAAAGCCGTTCGAAACTGGCAACGCCGCAGGATGATCGCGGCTCTGCGGGCCATGGACGACAGTTTGCTCGATGATATTGGCGTTTCGCGAAACGAAATTCCCCGCATCGTCAACGACTTCGACGATCGCGAATTGAGAATGCGGCCGGTATCACGAGAGGTCGAGCGCCAGAGCGTGTCGAGCAATTCTCCGGCTTCGTGATCTCGCGAAACGCGCGAATACAATTCCCGAACAGACCGGCAAACCGCCGCCACGACAAACATGAAAGGATCGATGACACGATGATGCGCAATGAACATTTCGGCGAACTGTTTCCGAAAACGTACGAATCTGCAGCCCGTATTGGCCATGCACACGAACCCAGCTTGGAATGCCTGGCGCGCTGGGAAGATGACGGAGGTCGGGCTGCACCGCCGCATCTGGATCGCTACGCTGAACGGGCCACGCGGGAAAGTCCGGCCGGTTTTGGGCTGCAGGTGGTAAAACCTGCTGCCTAGATATGATGATACAGTCGCTCACGGCGCGACAGGAGAATTTTCTTTATCTGTGCTCTGCACAAGGGGCTGGCAAGTATGACTGCGAAGCAAACTCGCATTGCGTGTCTGCGCAGAACGCTTGCCAGTTTCCCCAATCTGCATGGACTCGCGGTGCCGGGCCAAGCGACCCAAAACGACGCTGGCTGGATGCGGATGGATCTTCGCGAAAACTGATTTGTGTTCATTGACAGCAAATACCTGAATAGCGGTTTTGGGCGAGGCACTTCTTCCGCCAACTGTCTGAACAAGCTCGTTTCTGATACTGGTGGTGCGACAACCTGTCCGTCAATTATGCGGGCGCAGGCAAGAGCATTTTCAAACGATGTCCCGGAACCTCGTAGAATCGCTGACTCCCGTAAAGTCCCTCTTGGGAGGCACCATCCTCGTCATGGCTGGGAACGGCTTGCTTGGCGTGGTTTTACCACTACGGATGGAGGCTGCAGATTACCCGGTGGGTCTGACAGGCGTCGTGATGGCGTCTTATTATCTAGGCTTGGCGCTCGGCGGCTATCGCGCGAAACGGGTCATTATGCGAATTGGACATATCCGAGCCTTCTCGGCATTCGCCGCATTGACCGCCGCGATCTGTCTTGCCTACGGCTTCTTCCCGACGCCTATCGTCTGGATCACCCTACGGGTGATCAACGGTTTTTGCATCGCGGGCATGACCACGGCAATTGAGAGCTGGCTCAATGAGCGCAGCAGCAACGAGACCAGGGGACGCGTCCTCGGCTCCTACATGTTGGTCTTCTACCTGGCGGTTGCATCGGGACAGACAATGATCAACTTGGCCCCGGACGGCTCCAGCGACCATCTGATGCTGGCCTCCGCACTGACCGGACTGGCGCTTGTCCCCATCGCCATGACACGTCTTGGAGAGCCGAATTTGGGTGAGCTGCGCGTGCTCGGCGTACGAAGACTGTATGAGGTATCGTGGATCAGCCTGGCGGGAGCCGGCGTCGCAGGCATCCTCGTCGGATCGTTCTACGCCCTGGGTGTGGTCTTCGCACGCCAGATCGGCTTGAGCGTTTCTGATACGGCCCTATTCATGAGCACCGTCGTGCTGGGCGGGCTGGGTCTTCAGGTTCCAGTGGGCATGTTGGCGGACAAGTTTGACAGGCGAATTGTCATGTCCTGTATGTTGATCGCAGTCGGCGCGTCATGGGGGGTACTGTCGAGCGCGCTTGTCGGCGATCTCCCGCTAGCCGTTCTTATCGTCATGGCTTTGGCATTCGGGGGTGCGATAAGCAGCGTCTATCCGCTTTGCGTCGCTCAAACCTTCGACCGACTGGAACGCAAATATTACGTTGCCGCATCCGGCCGCCTTTTGATGGTCTATTCAATCGGCGCAACCATCGGCCCGCTTCTCGCGGCGGCGCTCATGTCGCTTCACGGACCGGCATCGTTCTTCTTATTCGAATCCACGTTGGCAGTCCTATACGCCCTGTTCGTCTTGCTCAGCATCAAATCTGGCCGGGATTTGCCAGCAGCAGACCGGGAAAAATTCGTTCCACTTCCTGATACTTCGTCGGTTGCCCTGGCGCTCGATCCGCGCACGGAACCGGATTGAGTCCGGTAAGCCGATTGAGACACCCCCGGCGTGACACGATAGATGGCGCTTTCCGGCGCAACCGTCAGGCTGGCGGTCAAAGACACCGTATCAGATCGCTCCCATGGCATGCGCTCGCAGCGCCTCGTCCCGCCTGTTATCACCATGTTCTGAGCGATACGAACATCCAATTCACTTGCCAGAAACATCATCCTGACCTCATTTGTGCTATCTGCACTGCGAAGTTGCGTGGGCAATCCGATAATCCCGGGCGAGCCGCTCAAGCCTTATCAAAGCCGAGCAGAGCCTATTTATATCGGTTGTGTCGCAAAGCACTGCGGCAGGAATGTCGGTTCCAGGCCCACTCAGAGCACCAACATCAACAGCTCCAGAACGCCCTCCACAACAGTGTGTGAAAACCACCGCCAATCGCGCTGATGCTCGATCTCTCACGTGCATCGAGCGCGTTGGCGATGTCAGTCTTTTTGCTGCCAGGCAGCAGTTGCGCTGTTCGAACAGCAACCCTCCACGACGCCTGAAAGTCGACGGTCAGGCGTCGATTTTCTGTAGCGGCGCGCGCCCGGTTTCGCGTTCGCTCAACAACCGAAACCCCGTGGCCGGTAGCGGCAGGGCCGCCATCGCGCAGCGCGGCGTCGATTTGCCCGAAGATGGCGTCACGACAATCGATATCATCCGCAAAACTGGGCACCCAGAAACGAACATGATAGCGGATGCCCTCGGTATCGTAGGAAGCGACCCGCACATCCGGTTTCGGGACATTGACAATGATCGGCGAGCGGGCCGCCGCGTCGGTCAGCAACTCCCGCGCCACCGCAACGGGAAGCTCATGACTGAGTACGACCTCAACCTGCGCGCGATACTTGCGATTGGGCGCACTGTAGTTGGTCAATGCCTGCTGGGCGATCTGACTGTTCGGAAGGATCACATAGGTGTCGTTGCGTGTGAACAACCGGGTGGTTCGCCAGCCGATTTCGATCACCCGCCCTCTTGTCCGATCGTTGATTGAAACCCAGTCACCTATCCGGTAGGGGGCCTCCAGCCCGACCGCAATCCCCGCAAAGACATCGGCAAGCGTGCTCCGCAAAGCAAAGCCGATGACGGCGATCACAAGGCCCGAACCGGCGATGGCACCGCTCCAGCTCTGGCCGATCACCAGCATCACGGTTGCAATGGTCGCGGCAATGAAAAGAGCCGCTGAAACCAGTTCAAGCAGAAGCTTTGGCACCTGACGACGTTTGCGACCGGCGCGCTCCAGTGCGAGGCCCACGAGCCGGCCACCCAGCCAGGCGGCCGAAAAATAGGCGGCCCCGCCCGTTAGAACACGAATCGGTTTCTCCGACACGTCGAGACCGAGCCATGTCAGCGCCTGAGGATGCAACATGTATGACGCAATCGCCGCCGTCGCGCACAGCACCGGCAACACAATACGGGTCAATATGGCTGGAAGGCGGTTCACATCCGCACCATGTCGAAGCGATGTGTTTGGTGCCTGCGCATGGATCGCTTGCATCCCTGCCAGAAGGGCCGCAAGGTTCGAACAGCAGCATTGACTGGGGTTTTGCAATGAAGACAGCGTATGGCTGCGCGCGGCGAAAAACCACCGCACCGCCTGCAAAACAGGGGTTTGGCATTTATGAACATGTCTCTCTCCAACACCGGAAGGACCCGGAAGAACACCTTTGGGAATCTGTGCGAGGAACCCGGAGCGGAAAAGAGCCGATGCCTTTACATCAACGCAAAGCCGCCCCGGCAAACCCATGGGCTTGCGGCGTCATCCTGATCTTCAATGAAAGAGACACGTTGAACATATAGTAGATTTAGCTACTCAACCCATTGTTTCAAGAGGCTGTGGGTGCGCCTGAAGCACGCAGACGGAACCCGCCCCTCACTTCCCGATCCGTTCAACCGCTGGTGGCCACGAGCACCCATGCTTTACCGGGGACGGGGATGGGGCGGGCGAACGTCCAGGTTTCGGCCACGTCGATTATTTCCGCAGGATTCCCACTGACGATCAGGCCTTCGGCGCTGCGTTCGACCCAGATGATTTGCGCGTGGAAGCGTAGTGTCACTTCCATCGAAGTCTCGGCCACGTTCATCTGCACAATGTCGATGCTTTCGACGCTAATCAGAGTGAGGTCGACACTCTCTCCTCGACTGGTGCGCGCGACGTAGTCTTCCGCGAAGACAGCCAGAACCTCTTTCGAAACCAGAGGTTCAAGTTTCTCCATATCCCCCGCCGCAAAAGCGTCCACAATGGTCTCGTAGGCATGACGCGCACCGCACAGAAACATGTCGAGGTCGAATGCAGGATCGAAGCGCAGAATTCTGGCAATGCCAGTGTGGGTCGTCCCATCCTCGATTGCGGCATCTGCCATGGCTTGTGTCGGCTGTGTTTGATCTTCGGTATCTTTGACCCGTGTCGCAGCTTCGAGGAACGTTAGAAAAACCCACCACAACCAGAACAGAATGACCCCGGGCAGGCTGGTTGCTCCATCCATAACCTCGTTCATTCATGCCTCCTGTCACATTATACGCGGGAGCGACGAAAACTGATGAAACGGTGGCGGCGAGGTCAGCGTCCATTCGAGCGTCGTCGCTCCCGCGCCCCATGGTTTGGCTCCGGCAGGGCGCTTGCGGGAAAAGGCTTCACCTACAGCGAAAAGAAAAACCAGAAGACCTGCCGTTGAAACATAAGATCCGACCGAGGAGATGTAGTTCCAACCGGCGAAGGCCTCGGGGTAGTCGGCATAGCGGCGAGGCATTCCGGCGAGGCCCAAAAAATGCTGCGGAAAGAAGACAAGGTTAACGCCGATAAAGGTGAGCCAGAAATGCAATCGTCCAAGCGTCTCATTCATCATGTAACCGGTCATCTTCGGAAACCAGTAGTACCAGCCCGCGAAAATGGCGAATGCTGCACCCAGTGACAGAACATAGTGAAAATGCGCAACGACATAGTAGGTGTCATGCAACATTCGGTCGACGCCGGGACTGGCAAGAACCACGCCGGTCACACCTCCGATCGTGAACAGAAGAACGAAGCCGGTCGCCCACAACATCGGCACACGGAAGGTGATGGAGCCGCCCCACATGGTGGCAAGCCAGGAGAAGACCTTCACGCCGGTCGGCACCGCAATCACCATCGATGCGAAAGCGAAATAGCGTTGGCTGTCGATAGACATGCCAGAGGTGTACATGTGGTGCGCCCAAACCACGAAGCCGATCGCGCCGATCGCCACCATTGCGTATGCCATGCCGAGATAACCAAATATCGGCTTACGGGCGAAGGTCGCGATGACGTGGCTTATAATGCCGAATGCCGGAAGGATCATGATGTAGACTTCCGGATGTCCGAAGAACCAGAACAGATGCTGGTAGAGGACTGGATCCCCACCCCCTGCCGGATCGAAGAAAGCCGTGCCGAAATTTCGGTCGGTCAGAAGCATGGTAATGGCGCCTGCCAGCACCGGTAGCGCCAGCAGGAGCATGAATGCCGTAACCAGCATCGACCATGCAAAAAGCGGCATCTTGTGCAGTGTCATGCCCGGGGCTCGCATGTTGAAGATCGTCGTGATGAAATTGATCGCCCCAAGGATCGACGAAGCGCCCGACAGGTGGATCGCAAGAATGACGAGATCGACCGCCGGTCCCGGCTGCCCGGACACGGAATAAGGCGGATACAGCGTCCAGCCGCCTCCATGGCCAAACGAACCGGGCGCACCCGGCACGAACAGCGACATGAGGAAAAGCAGGAACGAGACGACAAGCAGCCAGAACGAAATGTTGTTCATTCGCGGGAAGGCCATATCCGGCGCGCCAATCATGATCGGCACGAACCAGTTGCCGAAGCCACCGATGAGCGCCGGCATGATGACGAAAAATATCATTACGAGCCCGTGGGCGCTTACAAACACGTTGAAGGTTTCGGAGGCGGCAAATATCTGCAAGCCCGGCTCCTGCAACTCCATGCGAATGGCGACCGACAAAGCAGTGCCGAGAATGCCCGCAAGGATCGAGAAGATCAGATAGAGTGTTCCGATATCCTTGTGATTGGTCGAGAATAACCAACGGCGAACGAATGGTGGCGTGTCGGCGGCTCGCTCCAACTCTTTCTCATGTGCATTCGCAGACATGTGCAGGACCCTCTTTCATGCGACAGGCTCGGTGGTCTCGGGGAATCGGCGAGGACACGTCGCTTTGTCCGAAAATCGACTGCCTGTCTTTAGCGGTTAACTCGTGATGATCTCATCCATTGGTATGTCGTGAGGTTGCGGGAAAATGCTCGTTAGCGCGCAGTCGGCATAACCGACGCCTATCGTCCGCGGCTTCGCGGACATCGCCGCCAGAGTGCGGTCGAAATAACCGCCGCCATAGCCGAGCCGGTAGCTCCTTGCATCAAACCCCACCAGTGGCGCGATGACGACATCAGGCTGCACTGCAGAACCCCCTGCCGGCACGAGAATGTTCCAGACACCCCGCTCAAGAGGATCACCGGGGGCCCATAGCCGGTATTCAAGCGGCGCCCCCTTTTCAGTGACGACCGGAAGCGCCAGCCGCCCGCCACGATCAATGGCGTCGATGCCCCAGTTGCGCAGGTCCGGTTCTCCTCGTACCGGCCAATAGAGGCCGATCACCTTGCCTGCGAACTGTTTGATCTCCCTGTCCAGTTTCCGAACGATCGCGTCGGAACACGCCTGCCGCTGGATTTGACTCTTTGCCATCCGAGCGGCAATCAGAAGCTTACGCTGTTCCTTTCGCCAGCGTCGAACCTCCATCCAGTCCTTCGAGCCGACATGTTCACCGCCACCGCTGGCGGACAGCTCATGCATGAAGCATGGCGGGGACGCATATTGCGGGGGCTTTGACGAATGCTGCATTGGCGGACTCCTCGTGAACCACGCTCAGGCTGCGCCTTTCAAAAATCAAAGGCAAACGGAATTAAATGCTGTATGAGTGCAAATAAATTGCACTTATTGGAGATCGTGATGGATATTGATCGCGCCCGAACGTTTCTGGAGATCGTGCACACTGGAAGCTTCCTGAAAGCGTCGGAGCGGCTGCACGTCACCCAAACCACGGTGAGCGCACGTATTCGCACGCTCGAGGATGAACTCGGACGCAAACTCTTTATACGCAACCGGAACGGAGCGGTTCTAACATCAGCCGGCCGTGAGTTCGAACGCTTCGCACAGTCCTTTCTCCAGGTGTGGGAACGCGCTCGCCAGCAACTCAAAATCCCGGCCGGAAAGACCGGCATCATAGCCTTGGGCGGCGAACTCAGCCTGTGGAACCCGGTGCTGCTCGACTGGCTGCTATGGATGAAGCAGAACCGGCCGGAAATCGCCATTCGCGCCAATGTCGGCTTGCCGGACCAGTTGATCGAGCAATTGCGGACCGGCGTGCTCGACATCGCCGTGCTTTACGCACCGCCGATGTTGACGGGTTTCAAGGTTGAACTGATCGAGGAAGAAGAACTCGTCCTCGTGCGGACCGTGCAGAAAGCTGCGTCGGAAGAACCGCACTATGTCCATGTTGACTGGGGCCCACAGTTTGCAGCGTCACAGGCTTCGGCTACACTTGCAACAGACCCACACGGGCTGATGGTCGGCCTTGGACCTCTCGGCCTGAGTTACATCCTTCGCGCTGGAGGTAGCGGTTACTTTCGAAAAGGTGCTGTCAAACCACACCTGGAAACCGGCGAACTCGAACTCGTTGCGGGGGCTCCCCGCTTCACCTATCCCGCCTATGCCGTCTACGCAGAGGCGAGCACGGCCCGCGCAGTACTGCCGATCGCATTGGACGGTCTCAAACAGGTGGTTCGGTGATCTGGGTTCTCGATCGCGGCGATCGGGACGGTAACGACACTTCGCATATGGAACATCCTTCATCCACCACGCGTTGTTCTCGGCAATGTCCAGTCAAGGAGTACAGTAAAATGGCGAGGTTCGATGTCGGTGATTCAGTGAGCTGGAATTCGGAGGCCGGACGCGACGAGACCGATCACATCGCCGCTCACAAGGAATCGGCGCTTTCAAAAAATGGATGAGGCGGTCCAGTCTGAAACAGTGGCTTTCACGATCGGCCATTCGAACCGGACACTGGAAACCTTCAAGGCAATGCTTCTGGAAGCGTCAATCGACATGGTTGTCGACGTGCGCAGGTTTCCGAGATCACGGACCAATCCGTCCTATAATTCGGAGTTACTCAAGCCACACCTCCAGTCTGATGGAATCGGCTACATCCATTGCCCGCCCCTTGGCGGTCTAAGGTCCAAGGTCGTAGAAGTTCCGCCTGATGAAAACGGCTTCTGGCGCAACAAGAGCTTTCACAACTACGCGGATTTCGCCCTCACTGATGGGTTTCAATCGGCGTTGCTCAAGCTTCTCGACCTGTGCCGTAAGCATCGTTGTGCGCTCATGTGTGCGGAGGCGGTCTGGTGGCGCTGCCACCGGCGGATTATCACCGACCACCTCATCGCACGCGGTGTGAGCGTCTCCCACATCATGGATATCGGAAAGTGCACACGCGCTCGCATATCCGAAGGCGCCGTGATCGGTTCGGATCTCCGGGTTCGCTACCCTTCGCAATAGAGGCCGGCGGGCCTTATTCCGCGGCGGGCAGGTGCCGCCTTCTAACCAGCGCCTCTTCATCGCGCCCAAGTGTGGCAACGGCCAGCGTTTGCCCGTCCCGCCGATAGCTGACGCTGGCATCGCATGACGAAACATTGCCATCGACGGCCGCAACATCCCAGTCTTCGGCATGGCCCACATAGCGAATGGAAATGTCGTAATGCGCACTCCAG
Source organism: Nitratireductor sp. GISD-1A_MAKvit (assembly GCF_040819555.1). Taxonomy (GTDB): domain Bacteria; phylum Pseudomonadota; class Alphaproteobacteria; order Rhizobiales; family Rhizobiaceae; genus Nitratireductor. The sequence goes on along the minus strand of NZ_CP161920.1, from coordinate 488,466 downwards.
AAGAAAGGCGTGTCGTCAAACGACCTATCATCGCCAAGCATGTTTGCAGCCGCTACCTGACCCTGTCGCTCGGCCACCACCCAATGTTCGATGCGCATCGTTTCTCCGTTCTGCGGGCCCGGCCAGCGCGCCGCATCTCCCGCTGCGTAAATGCCGGAGACAGACGTCTGGAGCCGTTCATCGACGAGAATTCCATCATCGACCGACAGCCCCGCCTTCTCCGCCAGTGCGGTGCGCGGGCGTACACCTGCACCGATGACAACCAGGTCCGCCTCAATCGTGTCATCTGAAGAGAGTGTCACCACATTGGCGGAGATCGCCTTGATCGAAGTCCGCATGTGGAAAGTGACACCATGGCATTCGTGCAACCCGGCAATAAACTCTCCCAGCGCAGGCCCAAGCACCTTCTCAAGCGGACGGGCATCCTGCGTGACCACGTGCACCGTCAGTCCGCGCTGCCTGAGCGCCGCCGCCGTCTCGAGTCCTATGAAACCCGAGCCCAGCACAACGGCAGTTTTCGCTCTCTCTGCCGCATCGGCAAGGGCACGTCCGTCAGCAAAGCTGCGCAGGGTGAAGACATGCGGCAGGTCAGCACCGGGGATCGGTGGGCGAACCGGTTCCGCTCCCGTCGCGATCAGAAGGCGGTCGAACTCCAGAACACGCCCGCCCTCCAGCACCACGCGGTGCGCCGGCACGTCGATGGAGGAAACCGTTTCCCCCAGTTGCAGATCGATGTCGTTCTTCTGATAAAACTCATCCGGCCTGAGCGGCATCCATTCGGGCGGCGCATCTCCGGCGAGATAGTCCTTGGACAGGTTCGGCCGGTCATACGGCGCATCCTCCTCGGCCCCGAGAAGAGTGAGTGTCCCATCATAGCCTCTTCTGCGCAGCATTTCGGCGCAAGCAAATCCGGCAGCTCCAGCGCCAATGATCACGATGGCGCGCGGTTCATCCGTGTTTGCTATCACGCGCGGCGGCGGCGCCGCCTTCTCGCGAACGAAAATGCGTTGGCCATCACGCTCCACCTTCCAGCATGACAATGGGTCAAAGGCAGGAGCGGCCAGAGCCTCGCCGGTGCGCAGCGAAAAACAGGCATGATGAAGCGGACAGCGAACGGTTTCTCCGGTGATCAGTCCCTCGTCCAGCGGACCACCGTAATGCGTGCAACTGGCATCGACCGCCAAAACCTCTTCACCAACACGTGCAAGCAGAACGGAGGCCTTCCCCACATGCCCACGCAACATCTGTCGGTCGTTGAAGTCAGCCAACGTCACCCCCTCGGTGAGGTCGGGGCCCCTGTCGGTGTCCGGCGTATTGCCCATGCCATGTCTCCCTTCGTATCACTCGCCCCACAGGGCGAAGGTGCTTCCTGACCAGCCGGCGGGCGGCCTTACTCACAAAGACCTTCCGCCCGGGCTCGAACCATGACGCCCGCCACGATGCGATCACAGCGCTCACCGGCAAAGCTGAACGCCTCGCCGATGGCGAAGTCCATCTCCTGAGCGAGGCTTTCGCGCAGAAGGGCGCGAGCGCGGAAATAGCGCGTGCGGACCGTGGCCGCTGGGATGTCCAGCACCTCCGCCACCTCATCGACGCTCATTTCCTCGATTGCGCGCAACATGAAGACGCAGCGAAACGTTTCGGGCAGGACCGCGATGCGCGCCTCTATCAGAGCGCGGAGCTGGGACCGTTCGACCGCATGCTCCGGACCCTGATCCGGAGCTTCGGTCAGCGCCTTCCGCGTGTCGTTGTCGGACGACATCATGGCTTTCTCCAATGGAATGATCTGCGCACTCTTCCGGCGCAACCGGCCCAGCGCCTCGTTGACGGTGATGCGGACCAGCCAGGTGGAAAGCTTGCTTTCGGCCCGAAACCCGGCAAGCGCGCGCCAGGCCTGCATCCATGCTTCCTGCGCGACATCCTCTGCCTCGCCGTCGCTGCGCACGATGCCCCGGGCCGTTCGGAACAGGAGCTGGTTGTGGCGACGCATGATCGCCTCGAAGGCGGCGCCGTCCTTTTGGGCCGCACGCCTGGCCAGTTCGGTATCCGGAACATCCTCCGTGAATGCAGATGCACCCCGCTCTACGGCTTCATACATTCTTGCCTCCTGAGAAACATATAACACCAGTGCCTTTCATCCCGATCCGCGGGGTCGAGCGATCGCCTGCGCCGAGCGCACCGACATGACCTGTCGGACATGATCTAGAACGTCTGATCAGTGTCACTTGACGCCGCTTTTGCGCAGGCCGAGAAATTCACGTCTCAGCGCGTCGTTCTGCAAAAACGCGCCGCGCATGATGGACGTCGTCATCACCGGCTGCTCATCCTTCACGCCACGCCAGTGCATGCAAAAATGATCCGCCTCCATCACGACGGCCAGCCCTTCAGGCTGAAGACGGCTTTCGAGTTCATCGGCCAACATGATCACAGCTTCCTCCTGGATCTGCGGGCGGCTCATGATCCAGTCGCAAAGGCGGGCAAACTTGGACAGACCGATCAGTTCAGCCTCCCTGCTGGGAAGGACGCCGATCCACATCTTTCCCATGATCGGGCACAGATGGTGGGAACAGGCACTGCGCACCGTGAGCGGGCCGACGATCATCAGTTCATTCAGCTGCGAGACGTTGGGAAAGCTGGTGACGGGCGGCGCCGGGCGATACCGCCCTGCAAACACCTCATCGACAAACATCCTTGCCACGCGCCGCGCCGTGCCAACCGTGTTGTGATCGTTCTCCGTGTCGATCACGAGCGCGTCGAGCACCGCATTCATCCGGTTCTCGACTTCCAGGCAAAGTGCTTCCAGCTCACCATCCTCGATGAACGCCGCAATGTTGTCATTGGCCCGGAACGTCTGGCCGGCGGCCCTCAAACGTGCGCGAATTCGCTCAGAGACCGAAACGTCGTCGCAGCTGTGATCGTGGGGAACCATCGTATTGAGCACAGTATAACTCCTTCATGCGGCCGGTCGGCAGAATGGGACAGTCGCTCCCTTCGACCATTGGATGCACGGACCCGACGCCGCGTTCCCGAAACGTCGGAGAATTTTCACGTGGTTGCGGCGGTTCAACTTCGGGAACGTTTTGCGGTGGTGCGCATGATGAGGAGGCGTTGAAAGCTGCACCTCCAGGAGACCCTTATATCAAAGTCAGCGATGCACTGCCGCTGCCGGAATTCATTCCCGGTCTGGGCACACTGTTCATCGACCCCGAAACCCTGCCCGCCGGTCCGTTCCTCGCCTATGACGAGTTGAGCGTTGGGTCGCACACGATCAGCGGCGTCGACATCTACTACAATGCAGGCCATGAGCTTATCGGCAGATAGGTGACACTTCATACCGGACATATGGTTTACACATCTCGCATTTCGGGGATCCCGAATGCCGTGAAAAGAGTGCAAGCCAATGGACGAACGTCCCAGATGCATTGCTCGTCTGCTTGAAGGAGAGCAGATGGCGCCTCTTTACCGGGAGTTCGGCATATCCCGGGTCACCGGCTACAAGATTTACGGTCGCTACAAGGCGTGTGGCCTTGACGGGTTGAACGACCGCTCACGGCGACCTTATCGCCAGGCCAACAGGCTTCCCGTCCAGATCGAGCGCTGCATCCTGGGTCTGAAGCGCGAACATTCATCCTGGGGGGCGCCAAAGATCCGCGACAAGCTGATCCGGCAATATCCGATGATCAAGCCCCCACCATCAGCACGGTATATGCGGTGCTCGACCGGCACGGTCTGGTCAAACGCGCGCGTCTCAGGCGGCGGATGAAGGCCGAGGGCACGCCGTTGTCGCAAGCCCCTCTCCCGAATGATCTGTGGTGCGCCGATTTCAAGGGCGAGTTCAAGCGCGGCAATGGCCGCACTTGTTACCCCCCTGGCCGTCACCCGCAACAGAACGGACGCCACGAGCGCATGCACCGGACCCTCAAGCAGGAGACCGCGCGACCGCCTGGAATGAACACCCTCCAGCAACAGGACCGCTTCGACGACTTCGTCAGCGAGTTCAACCAGGAACGGCCACACGAAGCCCTCAATATGAAAACGCCAGCCCAGCTCTACACGCCTGCTTCAAGAGCCTATCAGGGGTTGCCGGATGTGGAATACCCCTTCCACGACAAGGACATCCTCGTCACCGCATGCGGTCGCATCTGCATGGCAAGAAAGAAGATCAACGTCTCGACCGTCATGGCCGGTCAGAGGCTTGGAATCAAGGAGGTGGATGATGGCATTTGGCTGATCAGCTTCATGCACTATGATCTGGGATATATCGACCTGGAGCAGAGAACATTGCAAACAATCGACAACCCGTTCGGCACGAGATTGTCACCCATGTCTTAGGTACAAACTGTTACCTATGTCTCCGGGCCGTACACAGCAGACGGTTGGTGGAGCTGAGGGGAATCGAACCCCTGACCTCGTCATTGCGAACGACGCGCTCTCCCATCTGAGCTACAGCCCCGTTCCACCTTCTGACTGCATTTAGGAACGCCTCCGCCGTGCTGTCAAGAAGCCCTCGGAGAGGGCATTCCGCGCTTCACGGCACCTCGGCAGAACCAGTGTCGATGTCGCCGCGTAACGCGGCTCTTCCGGTAAAAACGCGCCTCAGGCTTGCCGCGTCCCGGCGCAATGGCTACATGTCGCAAATCTTCGGCAAATGGTGCAGGCCACAGAGTGTTCACGCCGCCGGATGCCACGCAAATCATGGGCCAGGAGACCAGCATGCTCGCGCTTATTCAGACCATCATCATGGCGCTCGACATCTATTGGTGGTTGATTATCGGTTCAGCCGTGTTTTCCTGGCTTTATGCCTTCAACGTGGTCAATCCACGAAACCCGTTCGTGGGATCGGTCGGCAACTTCCTCTTCCGCGTCACGGAACCGGCCCTGCGTCCAATTCGCCGAATCCTTCCGGATCTGGGCGGCATCGACATTTCGCCGATCATTCTGTTGCTGATCCTCTTTTTCGTCCGCCAGTTCATCCTGACCACGGTCGCGCCCGCCCTGCTTTGACGCGTGCCCTCGACACCTGCATTCTGCAAACGCTTCGATGGTGGTGTGACACTCCTCGTGCGCCTTACGCCACGGTCCTTGCGTGATGCGATTGAAGGTGCAGGGCAGACTGCCGACGGTCGCGAGCATCTGAAGGCCCGCGTACGCGCGGTACCCGAAAACGGCAAGGCAAACGCTGCCCTCGAGAAACTGCTTGCAAAAGCGCTGCGTGTGCCCGCGAGCGGCGTTTCCGTGACCACCGGCATCACCGCCCGCCTGAAAACGGTCGAAATTCGCGGTGACCCCCATAACCTGATGGTCAGCCTCGCCGCACTGGCCGGCACGCAATAGGATCCGGATGGAAAAGAGGGTATGCTCTCGACAGACAGGAGGAGGCTTGCCCATGCGACTGGCATTCACCGGATTGATGATGGCCGCACTGGCCGGTGCGGCGTACGCCGTCGAGATAAAAAGTGCGTATACCAAGATCGAAACCGACAAAAATTGCGCGGTTTTTTCCGCCCCCCAAGAGGATGATCCCGGCGACTGGCTCAACCTGGTCTGTTCGGGATGGCGTGGATATCCCGTGATCGTCCATTATGGCGACGCACGTGAATCGGTCTTTTACGGCTTTCCCCCCGAGGGCGAGCTGGAGTGGGAAAGCTTCTCCGGTTTCAATTCCACCGGCCCCACCGTGGAATGGCGCATCATGAGCGACGGTGATCGCAAATGGCCCTTTGCGACAATCCACCGCTGGTTCGTGGATGATGGTGAAGGCGACGGCGACAATATCGAGGTTCTGGTTGTCGAGAAGGTCGGCCAGGTTTCGGCGCGCGAAGGCTGCGTGGTTGGCTATGTGGTCGCCACCGGCAATGAAAATGCCAATGAAAAAGCCCGCCGCATCGCCGATGGGCAGGCCTTCGATTTCGCCTGTGGCGCCGATCAACCAGTCGTTGATGCCGGCGACCTGATGCTGCCAATGACAACGGGCGGCGATGGTGGCGGCTGACCCGCCACCGGGTCCCGCCAGAGCCTATTTGCTGGCCTTGGCCCGCTCGACGGCTTCAACGATCAGCCTGCGGGCAGCCGCGGCATCCATCCAGTCGCCGATCTTGACCCACTTGCCGGGCTCCAGATCCTTGTAATGTTCGAAGAAGTGCTGGATCTGCTGGAGGGTTATTTCCGGCAGGTCCGTGTAGTTGGTGACGTTTTCATAACGACGCGTGAGGTGCGGAGACGGGACGGCGATGATCTTCTCGTCCTGGCCGGAATTGTCCTCCATGATGAGAACGCCGATCGGGCGCACATTGATCACGCAGCCGGGGATGAGCTGACGCGTGTTGCAGACCAGGACGTCGATGGGATCGCCATCATCCGAAAGCGTATGCGGCACAAACCCGTAATTGCCCGGGTAGGTCATCGGCGTGTAGAGGAACCGGTCGACGATCAGCGTACCGGAGTTCTTGTCCATCTCGTATTTGATCGGCTGTCCGCCAACCGGGACTTCGATGATCACATTCACGTCTTCCGGCGGATTGTCACCGGTGGAGATGGCGTCTATGCGCATGGGGAAAGCAACCTTTGTTCTGGCAGTTTATGGCTGCCTGAGACCGGCATGGCGACCAATGCGGTCAGCCGGACGGAGCAGCCCGGAAGAGGATGGCTGCCGCTTTATCGCGTCAAAGGCCGCATGGCAATGCAGCGATTGGTGCAGTGCGAAATTTTGATGTGATTCTGCGGCGCATCCGCTGCAGTTGCTGGTCTCAATCCCAGACAAAGGCAAGTTTGCGCAGCGCCCTGTGCTCGAAAACCTCGACGCCTTCGGCGATATCCCGACCGCCTGCTCCGGCATAAAATGCCAGCGCCGTCTCGTTGTCTTCCAGAGCCCACACCACGAGCCCGTTGAGCCCATGGGCTTCCAGCATGTCCCGCGCGGCCTGAAAGAGGCGCCGGCCAAGGCCGATGCCCTGATACTCGGGACGGAGGTAAAGCTCGTAGATCTCGCCTTCCTGGGAAAGCTCGCGGGCACGGTTGCGGCCAAGCGTGGCATAACCGGCAATCTCGCCGCCGATTTCCAGAACGAGAACCGTGGCGGAACGGCGGATGGCATTTGTCCACCAGCGCGGGCCGCGTCGGCCGATCATGCGCCCAAGCGCCTGATAGGGAATGATGCCCGTATAGGCGCTGCGCCACGCGGCGTCATGGACCTCTGCGACGGCCTCTGCGTCGCTCGGTTCTGCTCGTCTGATGTCGATCGTCAGCGTCTTCATGATTTTTTAACCATAGCTGCGTCGGGTCGACATGCGCAAGCGTTAGACCGCTCATCTTTACGGTCACACACAAATGGAAGGAAAACACTCAGATTTCCGTCAAACGGTCTTCAATCTCGTTGGAATTCCGCCGTTTTGCGGGAAATTCACGTGAAAGCACCTTGCCCGCATAGGCTATGGTTTCGACAAATCCTTCGGTCAGTGTGCCTCGCCCTGCATGACCGAGCATGAGTGCAACACCTTCGTTCCATACACCCTGGTCAACGCGGGCATCGATCTCGTGATCGGCCACGATTTCGACATATCGTTCCGCCAGCGAAACAAAAATGAGCACGCCGGTCCGGCCTTCGGTCACATGGATGTTGTGCGCGAGAAACTGGTTTTGCGCGTTGGCATGGGCACGCCGGTATTTCAACGGTTTGGGAACCAGCGCCACGCGCAACCGCTCGAACGCGATCACAAGAGCCGCGGCAGCGCCGAACGCGGCGAGTTGCGCCACGGCAAAAACCACCGGATCGATCGCGATCCACCAGTGCCTGAGCGCCAGCGCCAGAAAGGGTCCGAGGATGAGAATGGCCAGCGCCACGATCAGGCAGGCCGGATAGAGATACGGATCGCTGGTTCGCGCAAGAACGCAGTATATCTCGCCGGATGTGCTGCGCTCGGCCTCGCTGATCGCGCGGGCGATACGCGTGTGGTCGGCATCCGTTAGCGTCTTTTCCCGTCTCGTCATCCTACCAGCTCCCCGAAGCACCGCCGCCGCCCGACGATCCCCCGCCCCCGGAAAAACCACCGCCGCCTCCGCCGGACGACCAGCCGCCGGAGGACCGGCCACCGGACGAGCCTCTCGATTTTTTGTAATTGACTGTCATGCCTAGCCATTCATAGCGCCCTGGCCCGATCTTGCGGCCGAATATCGGCGGCAGGAACGCCATGGCAAAACCACCGAAAAAGAACGTGCCCCAGACGATGAAAAAGAGGATGACCGGCCATGGAGTGACATCCCCGTCTTCGTGCGCACGTCTGGCACGCGCTTCCAGTTCTGCAGCATTCCCTTCCAGAACCATGACGATGTCATCAACAGCCGCGGCAATTCCGGCGGAGTAGTCTCCCGCGCGGAAGGCCGGTACCATGGTGTTTTCAATGATCAGCTTTGAATGCAGGTCTGTCAGCGTACCCTCAAGCCCATAGCCCACCTCGATGCGCATTTTGCGGTCATCAAGCGCGACCAGCAGCAGGACACCGTTGTTTTCCCCCGCCTGCCCAAGCTCCCAGGCGCGAAACAGGCGGTTGGCGAAGGGCTCAAGCGCCTCGCCCTCCAGGCTGCGTATGGTTGCGACCACGATCTGATCGGAGGACTTCTTCTCGAAAGCCTCCAGACGCGCGGTGAGAGAGGATTCCGTTGCCGCATCCACTATGCCGGCATCGTCGACCACGCGACCGGTGAGGCGCGGCAGCTCTGCCGCCAGGGCGTCCGATACGGAAAGGAGTGCCAGGAAGCCGGCGACAAGCACCAGCCAGACGCTCCGACGTCGCGGCGCAGGCAACACGCGCAACACAGCCGCCCCCATGATTCAGCCTCCGTTAGCCGCCGCTGCCGAAGTCGACCGCCGGCGCATCCATATTGTCCTGCGATATGGTGAAGGTTTCATAGGGCTCATTTCCCGTGAACCAGAACATGGCCCACAGCATTGAGGGCAGTGTTTTCAGAGACGTATTGTACAGGCGTACCGCCTCGATATAGTCCCTCCGCGCCACCGCGATGCGGTTTTCGGTGCCTTCCAGCTGGGCCTGCAGAGCAAGAAAATTCTGGCTGGATTTCAGATCCGGGTAATTCTCGACCACGGCAAGAAGACGCGACAACGCTCCTGACAGACCGGCCTGGCTCTCCTGAAATGCCTTGAAAGCTTCCGGGTCGCTCAGCATTTCGGGTGAGATCTGCACCTGCGTGGCCTTCGCGCGTGCCTCGACGACACCTTCCAGAACTTCACGCTCCTGCGCAGCGAAACCCTTGACCGTCTCGACCAGGTTGGGAATGAGATCCGCCCGGCGCTGGTACTGGTTCAGAACCTCGCTCCACGCCGCCTTGGCCTGCTCTTCGCGGGTCGGAATGGTGTTGAAGCCACACCCCGCCAGAAATGGCAGGATCAGGCACAGCACCAGAAGTGAGAAAAGGCCGCGCTGGGAAACAGGGACAATACGCTTCGCGGTCGACATGCAGGAACACCTCCGGAGATTGGCTCTGGTGAAATTAGAGCATGGGCCACTGATAGGAAACCAATTCCGATCAGTCCCTCCATGCTGTACGGTCGACACGCATTCACTGCAATGGGTTTTCACATGGGGTCGAACCGGAAAAAGGACAGGCAGGCGGAAGCGGAGGCACGCCGCATCCTTGATCGCGTCAACCGCGAAAGCGAAGGCAGCTCGATGATGATCCGTGTGCGCAATCACATTGCGGCCCGCGATGCGGAGAAGGAAGACCCCATCGAGCTGTGGGGAACGCGCATTGGAAGAGCGATCGCCGTAACCTTTCTGACCGCCCTGATTTTGTGGGTGCTTCTTTATGTCTTCGGCATTATCGGCAACTGACGGACACAATGACCAGCAAGCATCTTCAGAAAGCGGCACGTGCCGTCATCGTCATTTCGAGCCATGTGGCGCGCGGCAGCGTGGGAAATCGCGCCGCGGTCTTCACGCTTGAGGCTTTGGGCTTTCCAGTCTGGGCGGTCCCCACGGTCATATTGCCCTGGCATCCGGGCCACGGGCCAGCGACGCGCATCGTTCCGGGAAGGGAGCAATTCGCAGATCTCATCAGGGATCTTGAGAAAGCCCCGTGGCTCGGCGAGGTCTCGGCGGTTCTGACGGGCTATCTGGGTGCTCCCGATCAGGCAGAGGCGATTGCCGGGTTGGTGAAGACGCTGAAGGCGCGCAACGCCAAGGCGCTTTATGTCTGCGACCCGGTTCTTGGAGACAGGGACGGACTTTACGTTCCCGAAGAAACCGCAGTGGCCATCCGGGACCGGTTGCTGCCGCTTGCAGACATCGCCACGCCGAACCGCTATGAACTCGCATGGCTGACCGGGCACCAGATCACCGGCACGGCATCTGCGATTGAGGCCGCGCAAAGTGCCCCTCCCCGGGATATGCTGATCACTTCCGCTCCGGCCAGCAGTCCCGAACGACTCGCCAATCTTCTGGTCGGCAGGGATGACGTACTGCGCGCTTGCCACGACAGCATTCCCAAAGCTCCGAATGGAACGGGTGACCTGACGGCCGCTCTCTATCTCGCGCGACTGCTGGCTGGCGAGCCCCACGCGGAAGCACTCGCCAAGACAACGGCGTCGGTCGTCACGGTTTTGAACAATGCTGCCGGACGTGGCTCGAACGAGCTTATGCTGGAGACCGACCGGCAGATTCTGACGCATCCCGAAATGAGGATCGACATCGAACAGCTGTCACAGCCCGCAAAGGCGTGATGGCGCCAACCCCCGGGGCCAATCCGAACAAAATGGATTGCCCGCTGGGCTATTTGCCGCTATTCGAAATTTTATGACTCATCTTCCTGACCGTCTCATTTCCGGCTACCGCAATTTCATGGCGGGCCGCTACAGCTCCGAGAGCGAACGCTATCGCAAGCTGGCCAAGGATGGCCAGTCCCCGCAGACCATGGTGATTGCCTGCTGCGATTCCCGTGCAGCGCCCGAGACGATTTTCGACTGTGGTCCGGGTGAACTTTTCGTGGTGCGCAATGTGGCCAACCTCGTGCCGCCCTACGAGCCGGATGACCGGCATCACGGAACCTCGGCGGCACTCGAATTTGCGGTCCAGAGCCTGAAGGTGAAGCACATCGTCGTGATGGGGCATGGTCGCTGCGGCGGCATCAGCGCCGCCCTCAACCCTTCCGCCGAGCCGCTTTCCCCGGGCGACTTCATCGGTAAATGGATGGGGCTTGTGGCCCCGGCTGCCGAAGCGGTTGCCGGCAATTCACTCATGACGCAGGCTGAGCGACAGACGGCTCTGGAGCGCATCTCCATTCGCTATCAGGTGCAGAACCTGCGCAGCTTTCCCTGTGTGAAAATTCTCGAAGACAAGGGCAGGCTTTCCCTTCACGGCGCGTGGTTCGACATATCAAGCGGCGAGCTTTGGGTCATGAACCCGCAGACTGGCGACTTCGAGCGCCCGGAACTGGATTAGACTGGCTGGATTAGACCGGCTGGATTGGGCCGGGCGGGCCGGGACGCAACGCGGTCGCCATCGCGGGCTCTGGAAGCCTGCGCCAGATCAGCCATGAAACGATCGCCACCGCGCCCAGGGTGGGGATGATCAGCACCATCGCCAGAACCGGATCGCCGATCAGCGCCGCAAGGCTTCCACCCGCCAGCCCGGTCCCCATTTGCAGAAATCCGGTGAGCGAAGAGGCCGAGCCCGCTATGCGTGGGAACGGCGCAAGGCCCGCGGTCATCATCGCCGGCATGACAAAGGCAATCCCGAACGCATAGATGCCAACGGGTCCCATGACACCGAGAAAGGTTGGCTCGAACCGGGTGAGCGAGACGATCAAAGACACACTTCCCAGTCCGATGGCGGTGAGTCCGATGGGAACGAGCCTGTCAGCCCCAATGCGTCTCATCAGATAGCGTGCGGCAATCGCGCCCACGAAGTACATTCCCGACTGTGCCAGCATGCCAATGCCGAATTCGGCCGGCGTGAGGCCGACACGACTCATCAGAATGAATGGCAGCACAGTGGCCTGCGTGTAGATCGCTCCGACAGACCCCGCGATGACCAGACTTGAGAGCATGAAATAGGTGCTGCCCAGAAGCAGCCGGTAGGAATGGATCAGCGCGCGGGGGCTGATGCGCGACAGATCGCGCTCCACCGTCTCCCTGAGGAAGAAATGGATCACCAGCGCTATCACCAGACCGGCAATCAGCATCAGCACGAAGATTGCCTGCCAGCCGGCCAGCTGCATGGTAAGCCCGCCAAGCGTGGGAGCAAATGCGGGCCCGATGGCAAGAATGATGCCGATCAGATTCATGATACGGGCCGAGCTCTCCTGCGTGAAGAGGTCGCGAACCAGAGCACGCGACACCGCAACCCCGACCGCAGCGCCAAATCCCTGAATGAAACGAGCCGCGATCAGCGTTTCGATGTTGGGAGCGATCAGAGCCATGAAACTCGCCACGATGTAGATGGCAATGAACCCGAAAGTGACCGGCTTGCGCCCCAGGCCATCGGAAAGCGGACCGCATAAAAGCTGCGCAACCGCGAAACCGGCGAAATAGAGCGAGATGGTCATCTTGACCGCCGATTCCGTCGTGCCGAATGCGTGCACGATCTCGGGCATCGCCGGGGTGAAGAGCGCCATGGAAACCGGCCCGAGCGCAACCAGAAGCGCGCCGAGAATGCTCACGCGCCGCTCGCTCATTAACGGAGCGGATGCCTCGCGGTCAGACGCGTCGGAATGAAGGTTCATAATCGTTCCTTCGTCCGTCCGGTCCCGGGCTTCTGGGATAAGGCGGCAAGATTGTCGCGAACGACCTTGAGCTGACCGAGCATGTGGCCCCACTCGTCTTCGGAGAGCACGCCGGCCGCTTTCTCGCGCATCTGCGTTCCGACCTCTCCAATGGATTTCAAAACGTCGTCTGCAGCATCGGTCAGCTCTACGAGCTTGGCCCGCCGGTCAGAGGGGTCATTGACGCGCCGCACCAGACCGCGCGCTTCAAGCCGGTCGATATAGCCGCTCAGGGTCATGGCCTCGACACCCATCCGCTCGGCCAGAACATTCTGCCGAACGGTGCCGGCGCGCGCGGCGTGAACGAGCGTGCGGGCCTCACCCGGTGTCACACCGATGCCGGCTTCCGCAATGGCGCGATCCATCGCGACCCGCATCAGGCGATAAACGTCGGTAACAAGGAATCCGAATGATTCCGGGTTGACCTGATGTGCCATATCGCAACATCCTTATAATAAGGCGAACTTAATATAAGCATTACATAAATTTGATCGCCATTCCGGTCAACTCCAGGCATTGCAAGCCCGGGGTCCTGCGCATACATCGCTTGCATGCCGCCCCGCCAACCATTTGGAAACACCATGCAGAAATCCACACCCATCGACCTTGCAACCCACCCGCTGACGACCTGGACCGGGCCGCAGGGCCTGCCGGATTTCACCGCATTTGACGATGCTGCGTTTGGCCCGGTTTTCGAGGCTGCGCTCGCCGCGCATGAAGCCGAGATCGAACGGATCGCCCGCAATCCCGAAGACCCTGATGTCGAGAACACGCTGGCGGCGCTGGAACTTGCAGGAGAAGCCCTTTCGAGAGTTTCCGCGATCTTCTGGTGCCGCGCAGGCGCGCACACCAACGAAACCATACAGACGCTCGAGCGGGAAATATCGCCACGCATGGCACGCCATGTTTCCTCGATTTTCATGAACGAAGCGCTCTTTGCCCGCATCGACCGGCTGTATGAAAACCGTGAGGCACTCGGCCTCGATGCGGAAACGGAACGGGTTCTGGAGAAAACATGGAAGCGCTTCGTGCGCGGCGGTGCGCAACTGGGAGCGGAAGACAAGGAACGCCTTGGCGCCATCAACGAGGAACTTGCCGGCCTGGGCGCGCAATTTGGTCAGAACGTACTTGCCGACGAGAGCGGCTGGGCACTGCTGCTCGATGAGGGGGATCTGGACGGCGTTTCGGACGCGCTGAAAAGCGCGATGGCGGAGGCTGCCGAGATTCGAGGAGAGAAAGGACGCTTTGCCGTAACGCTTTCCCGGTCGATCGCCGAGCCATTCCTTGCCTCCTCGAAGCGACGCGACCTGCGTGAAAAAGTTTTCACCGCTTTCACGAAACGCGGTGAAAACGGCGGAGACACCGACAATGGTGACGTGATCGCCAAAACACTGGCTCTGCGCTCCGAAAAGGCGAAGCTTCTTGGCTACACATCCTACGCGGCCCTGAAACTTGATGACACCATGGCCAAGACACCGGAGGCCGTGCAGGAGCTTTTGCAGCCTGTCTGGGACAAGGCGCGCGAGAAAGCCGCTGAAGATGAAAGAGAGCTGGAACGCCTCGCCGTCGAAGAAGGCCAGAACCATTCGATCGCGCCCTGGGACTGGCGCTACTATGCGGAAAAGCGCCGCGCCGAGCGCTTTGCCTTCGATGAAAGTGCTCTCAAGCCTTATCTGACGCTCGACAACATCATCGCTGCCTCCTTCGACGTGGCCAACAGGCTGTTCGGTCTGACCTTCGAAGAAGTCGAAGACGTTCCGGCATGGCACGAGGACGTGCGCACATTCATCGTGCGCAATGGTGACGGCACGAAGCGCGGCCTGTTCATGGCCGACTATTTCAACCGTCCATCCAAGCGCTCCGGCGCATGGATGAGCGCGCTGCAATCCGGCTATCGGCTCGGTGCAGGCAAGATGCCAGTCATCTACAACGTGATGAACTTTGCCAAACCGCCGAAGGGACGACCAGCGCTGCTTTCGGTCGATGAGGCGCGCACCCTGTTTCATGAGTTCGGCCACGCGCTGCACGGCCTGTTGAGCGACGTAACCTGGCCGTCGATTTCCGGCACTTCGGTTTCGCGCGACTTCGTGGAACTGCCCTCGCAGCTTTTCGAGCACTGGTTCACCGTGCCCGAGGTGCTGCAGAAATTTGCGCTCCATCATGAGACCGGCGAGCCCATGCCGAATTCGCTGGTGGAGAAAATGCGTGCTGCCCGCACCTTCGATGCCGGCTTCGCCACGGTTGAGTTCACCGCATCGGCGCTGGTCGACATGGCGTTTCACAGCCAGGCGGAGGCGCCGAAGGACCCGCTGCGTTTCGAAGCGGAAACGCTCGAAAAACTGCAGATGCCGAAGGCAATCGCCATGCGCCATCGCACGCCGCATTTCCTGCACGTTTTCGCCGGCGATGGCTACTCGGCGGGCTACTACTCCTACATGTGGTCGGAGGTGCTCGACGCCGACGCCTTCCGCGCTTTCGAAGAGCGGGGGGACCCGTTCGACCCCGAAACCGCAGAGAAACTGCGCCGGCACATCTATTCGGCCGGCGGTTCAGCCGATCCGGAAGAGCTCTACAAGGCCTTTCGCGGTCGCATGCCCACGCCTGAAGCGATGATGGAAAAGAAGGGGCTCGCCTGACCTCCACCGGGGGATTTCCAGGCAGGGCGCCTGCCCCCGGATTTTGCGCCAATTGGTTGCTTTTCGGTACAGTTTGGCTCCCTTGTCCCGTTTTGTGGAAATGCAGGCTCAAATGGTCGCAATTCGGAAAATTGCATATTTTTCGCGCCCGCATTAACTACACACCAAAGCAGGCAGGCACGGAGAGCAGGATGGACCAGACACACACGCCTCGGGAGCCCGGAAAGGCGAGCAAAACCTCTTCCGCCAAACCGGATGTCACGGTCTTTTTCGACAAGCGCACCTCCTCTGCCCAGTATGTTGTTGCCGATCCGGCAACCGGGAAATGCGCCATCATCGATCCCGTGCTGGATTTCGACGAGAAATCGGGCAGCACCTCGACGCAGAATGCCGACAGGCTGCTTGCATTCATCGCAGAGAAGGGGCTGGATCTTGAATGGATTCTCGACACGCACCCCCATGCCGACCACTTCTCCGCCGCGAGCTATCTGAAAGAGAAAACGGGCCGGCCCATCGCCATCGGCGAGAAGGTCGTGGAGGTGCAGAAGCTCTGGAAAGGGATCTACAACTGGCCTGATTTCAAGGCGGACGGTTCGCAATGGGACCGACTGTTCGCCGACGAAGACACCTTCACCATCGGCTCGCTGCCGGCAAGGGTGATGTTTTCGCCCGGTCACACACTGGCCTCGATCACCTATGTGATCGGTGATGCAGCCTTTGTTCACGACACGCTGTTCATGCCGGATTCCGGCACCGCGCGTTGCGACTTTCCCGGCGGCAGTGCCGAACGGCTCTGGAATTCCATTCAGGAGATTCTCAGCCTGCCGGACGAGACCCGCATTTTCGTCGGCCATGATTACCAGCCGGGCGGACGCGAGCCGCGTTTTGAAAGCACCGTTGCCGAGCAGAAGGCCACCAACACGCATATGTCGAAGTGCAGGACGGAAGCCGAATTCGTTGCCGTTCGTGAAGCGCGCGACGAAACGCTGCCCATGCCCAAGCTCATCCTGCATGCGCTTCAGGTGAACATAAATGCCGGGCAGCTTCCCGCACCGGAGGCCGATGGCAAGCGCTATCTGAAGTTTCCGCTCAACGCGCTGGAAGGCGCCAACTGGGGCTGAACGAGGCCGGCACTTGCCCGGCATTGACGACTGCGCACTTTCGCAATTGCGAAAAAACCTGTATGAGCGCGGCAACGCAACTGGCCGCGCCATGCCTTTCGCGCGCCTATCGACCCCAAAGAGCACATATGAAACTGCGCAATATTGCGATCATCGCCCACGTTGACCATGGGAAAACAACACTCGTCGACGAGCTTATGAAGCAGTCCGGCTCCTTCCGCGACAACCAGCGTGTTGCCGAACGGGCCATGGATTCCAACGACATCGAAAAAGAACGCGGCATCACCATTCTGGCGAAAGCCACTTCGGTGGAATGGGACGACACCCGCATCAACATCGTCGACACGCCCGGCCACGCCGATTTCGGCGGTGAGGTGGAGCGCATTCTCTCCATGGTGGATGGCGCCGTTCTTCTGGTGGATGCCGCCGAAGGCCCGATGCCGCAGACCAAGTTCGTTGTCGGCAAGGCACTGAAGGTCGGCCTGAAGCCGATCGTCGCCATCAACAAGATCGACCGTCCGGACGCCCGCGCCGACGAAGTGATCAACGAGGTGTTCGACCTCTTTGCAGCGCTCGACGCCACCGACGAGCAGCTCGATTTCCCGATCCTGTATGGCTCGGGCCGCGACGGCTGGATGAACTATGACCCGGAAGGGCCCAAGGATCAGGGCCTGACGCCGCTGTTCGACCTGATGCTCAAACATGTGCCCGAGCCGACCACCGAGCCCGGCCCTTTCCGCATGATCGGCACCATTCTGGAAGCCAACCCGTTCCTCGGCCGCATCATTACCGGCCGCATCGCCGCCGGCTCCATCAAGCCGAACCAGGCCGTGAAGGTGCTGCATCACGACGGCACGCTTCTGGAAAACGGTCGCATCTCCAAAATCCTCGCGTTCCGCGGCCTTGAGCGTCAGCCCATCGAGGAGGCCCATGCGGGCGATATCGTTGCCATTGCCGGCCTCTCCAAGGGCACTGTCGCCGACACGTTCTGCGACCCTTCCGTCAACGAGCCGATGGAAGCACAGCCCATCGATCCACCGACCGTGACGATGAGCTTCATCGTCAACGACTCGCCGCTGGCCGGCACCGAAGGCGACAAGGTGACGAGCCGCGTGATCCGTGACCGCCTCCTGAAGGAAGCCGAGGGCAATGTGGCGCTGAAGATCGAGGAAGCCGACGACAAGGACTCCTTCTACGTCTCCGGCCGTGGCGAACTCCAGCTTGCCGTTCTCATCGAGACCATGCGCCGCGAGGGCTTCGAGCTCGCCGTCTCGCGCCCGCGCGTGGTGATGCAGAAGGACGAGAACGGAAACCTCCTCGAACCGATCGAGGAAGTCGTGATCGACGTGGACGAGGAACATTCCGGTGTCGTTGTACAGAAGATGTCGGAGCGCAAGGCCGAGATGGTCGAGCTGCGCCCTTCCGGCGGCGACCGCCAGCGCCTGGTCTTCCACGCCCCAACGCGCGGCCTGATCGGCTACCAGTCGGAGCTTCTGACCGACACGCGCGGCACGGCCATCATGAACCGGCTGTTCCACGATTATCAGCCCTACAAGGGCGAGATCGGCGGTCGCGTGAATGGCGTCCTGATCTCCAATGACGACGGCGAGGCGGCGGCCTACGCGCTGTTCAATCTGGAAGACCGCGGCCCGATGGTGATCGACGCCGGCGTGAAGGTTTATCACGGAATGATCATCGGCATTCACTCCCGTGACAACGATCTGGAAGTGAACGTGCTGAAGGGCAAGAAGCTCACCAACGTCCGCGCCTCCGGCAAGGACGAAGCCGTCAAGCTGACGCCACCGATCCGCATGACGCTGGAGCGCGCGCTTTCCTGGATTCAGGACGACGAGCTGGTGGAGGTGACACCGAAGTCGATCCGCCTGCGCAAGCTCTATCTCGACCCGCACGAGCGCAAACGTTTCGAGAAAAGCCGCGCCGGCGCGGCTTGAGGCTGACGGGTTTTCCGGCCAGGTTGGTGCATGAATGACCCAACCGAACCACTCTATGCCGATCCGGCCGTCGCGCAGTTCTACGACTTTCGCGGTGCTGCGCGGCCTGATCTGGCTTTCTGCAGGAAACTCGCCGGCAACTCAGCCTCGGTTCTCGACCTCGGCTGCGGAACCGGCGAACTGGCCGCCCTCCTGAGCGAGGGCCGACGCGTTGTCGGGGTCGACCCTGCGGCGGCTATGCTCGACATTGCACGGACCCGACCAGAGGGCAAAATAGTGGACTGGATCGAAGGCGATGCACGCACGCTCCGACTCGATGAGCGTTTCGATCTGATTGCCATGACGGGCCATACGTTTCAGGTTTTTCTCACCGAAGCGGATCAGCGCGCGGTGATTGAGACGATCGCCACACATCTGAAACCGGGTGGCCATTTCATCTTCGACAGTCGCAATCCGGATTTCCCCGGCGAGAAGACCCGTACAGCGAAAGCGACACTACGCCGGTTCACACACCCCGGGCATGGTCAGGTCGAAGCGTGGAATGAATCCACCTTTGATGACGCAACGCAGATACTCAGCTATCGAAACAGCTATCGCGTCCTGAAAAGCGGTGAGGTGCATACGGCCACGGCACGCATCCGCTATACGCCAAAGAATGTCATCGCAGAGCTGTTGCACGAAAGCGGGCTCCAGGTCGAACGGTGGTCTGGGGATTGGACCGGCGCGCCCTTCGAACCTGCATCGAAGGAAATCATTCCGCTTGGGCGCGCAGTGCCGCAATAGCCAGTTGAAGCACGCGGTAGCGTCAGGCGGACACCAATCTCGCGCCATGCACCCTCGCCCTTCGACAAGCTCAGGATGAGGGTGCCAGGCTCAGCCGTCAACACGTCCCGCCATCCGGGTTGACAGTTTCCATACATGGAGCCCTAATCTCCCCCGTTCTCGTGGAGAAGCTCCCCAATGGATCCCGCATTCCTGCTCACGGCGCTTGTCGTCGTGCTCATTCCCGGCACTGGTGTGATCTACACACTGGCCATCGCGCTTGGCCGTGGCGGATTGGCATCCGTTTTAGCCGCGTTCGGCTGCACGCTCGGCATTCTGCCCCATATCGCAGCCGCGATTCTCGGCATCGCCGCCCTGCTGCATGCCAGCGCCATGCTCTTCCAGATCGTGAAATTCGCCGGGGTGCTTTATCTCCTCTGGATGGCGTGGGGTGCGCTGAAGGAGAACGGCATGCTGAATGCCGAAGCCGACCGCAGCGCGATCCCGCATCGGGCCATCATCCGCCGCGGCTTCCTGATCAACATTCTGAACCCAAAGCTCTCGATCTTCTTTTTGGCCTTCCTGCCCCAGTTCATCCCCGCCGAAAGCGCCCTGCCCGCACTCGACATGGCGTGGCTGGGCTCCATCTTCATGGCGATGACCTTCGTCGTCTTCGTGCTCTATGGGCAGATGGCCTCGCTCGTGCGCGGCAGGGTTCTGTCGAGCCCGACCATCATGAAGTGGCTGCGGCGCTCGTTTGCGGCAGCCTTTGCCGCGCTCGGCCTGCGCCTGGCGCTTTCAGGAAGGTAGAACAATGGATATCTCCGCCCTCATCATCTTTGCCGGTGCCCTGCTTGTCGCGGCCGGTTCCCCCGGCCCCAGCATCGCGGCGCTGGTGGCCCGCGTCATCACGCGCGGCTGGCGCGATGTGCTGCCGTTCCTGGCGGCCATGTGGATCGGTGAGGGGATCTGGCTCTCCTTCGCCATTTTAGGCCTCGCCTATGTGGCGGAGACCTTCCACATGGCTTTCGTGGTGATCAAATATGCGGGCGTGGCCTATCTGCTCTATCTTGCATGGAAGATGTGGACCGCCCCGGTGGAAACGGGTGGCGAAGCTCTGCCCAGCGCCGGTTCGCGCCTGCGCCTCTTCTTCACCGGCATGGCAGTGACCCTCGGGAATCCGAAAATCATGATGTTCTATCTGGCGCTTTTGCCCACCATCATCGACGTCGCCTCGGTAACGCTGATCGGCTGGGCGGAGCTGACACTCACCATGGTGGTTGTTCTGGTGGCGGTGGATGCCGTGTGGGTGCTGGCAGCCACGCAGGCACGGAGACTGCTCAAAAGCCCGCGCGCCATGCGCATTGCAAACCGCACCAGCGCCTCGATGATGGCCGGTGCGGCGGCGGCCATCGCAACGCGCTAGAGCATCGGACCGAAAAGTGGAACCCGGTTTTCGGATTATTCCGATGCTCCATCAACGGTCTGGATCGCCGCGCGTCTTATAAGACGCGCAAAGGACGCTGTAACACTTTCAAATGAATTCATTTGAAAGCGACATGCATTAGAGCAACCACTCGATCCAGCGGCCATGAAAGTCGCAGCGTGCCAGATCGCGGCGCTTGCCAGCGGGCCACAGCGTGAGCGAGACGAGCGCGAATGGCTCATTCGTGTCCGAGGGTTCCATGCGCAGCCAGGCGATGGGTGACCCACCTGCCCGGCCAGCCGCCTCAAGGGCGGTCTCTATACGGGCCCGCGTTTCATGGCGAAGGTATTGCCACATGATCGAGTGGAACAGCACCGTGGCGCGATCGGGCCAACGGTCGGCAAGTGCGGCATCCACGAAGTCGGCCGCATCCACTTTCTCAAGAGCGAAAGGCGTCTCGTTTGCCAGCTCGATTGCCGCGCGCAAACGGGAAAGCCGCGCCTCCTGATCCGCCCACACATAGGAAGTCAATCGCAGGCGCTGATCATCCCGAGACACGTTGATGGGGGCGATGTCGCTGCCCTTGCGCGTGGCGATATCCAGCACTCCCGACAGATCCGGTGCTGACCCGCGCGTCTCGGGCGCCAGCCTCACGGGAGAAGCAACCTCGCCCCATTCGCTATCGCCATAGCGGTAGTGAAAGCGGTCGAACAGAAGGTTCAGCCCGGCGCTCGACCCGATTTCATAAAGGTCGAGCGGCAGGGCCGGTTTCCCGTGCAATGGTGAGAAAACCCGGCAGGAGCATAGCCGCGCGGCCGATCTCGTTGGTCTGAGGCGCGCTGTCCAGATTGGCACAAAGACGCTCGTCATGGCGGGCAATGGCGGCTCGCACGGCCTTTCGAAGCGCCTCAGGCGAAGCCGCGTTCGGCGGATAGACGTCCGTAAGGCCCGCATCTTTCCCAGCAAGCACAAGCGCATGGAGCCCGCCACACAGACGCAGTGCCAGCGCATCCTCTCCCGGCGCGCCCGGCCAATCGAGCACACGTGCGCCCGTGGCGGTCGCGCGGTCCAGAATTTCGGGCAGAAGACGGCATAATCGAGCCGTGAAGGAAGAACCCATGCGATCGCAGGCCTGCGCCTGTTTTTCGAAATGCGCATTGATTTGGGTCGTCATGCATGCCTCCTGTCCATGGGGATGACAAGATTAGCATGCGTTTCACGGCGTCTTTGCTGCAGTGCAGCAATTCGTCTGGACCAGTGGAAACGATGTGGGCTGTCAGCCGGCCGGGCGCTCTGCCAGCGCTTTCTCGATCTCCGGCATCAGATCGTTGCGAACGCTCTCGGGCGTGAACGGCCCGACATGTTTGTAGCGGATCGTGCCATCTGGCCCGACGAGAAAGGTTTCCGGCACGCCATAGACACCCCAGTCAATCGCCGCACGGCCATTCCGGTCGACGCCGATGGCATCGTAGGGATTGCCCAGGTCACCCAGAAAACGGCGAGCGTTTTCCGGTTTGTCCTTGTAGTTGAGCCCTGCAATGGCGAAACGCTCATCCGTGGCAAGCTGCATGAGCAGCGGGTGCTCCTGACGGCAGGGCAGGCACCACGATCCCCAGACATTGACCAGCGTGACCCGGCCGTCGAAAGCATCCGATGAAAGACCTGGCAGGTTCATGCCCTCAAGCGGTGGCAGGTCGGTCTGCGGTGCCGCACGTCCGATAAGAACAGACGGGACAAGAGACGTGTCCTTGCCCGAAAGCAACTGAACCAGAAAGATTCCGGAGAGGACCAGAAAGAGAACAAGCGGCAGCAGAAACAGCATGAACCGCGCCCGCGCGGGCCTTGCGCCTGTGACACTCATTTCTTCTGCGCCTTTCGGTCCGAACGGCGGCGAATGCCGCGCTCCTCAAGCTCCTTGAGCTCACGTTTGCGACCGGCCTGATCGATCAGGATCCAAAGGCCGAGACCGGCAATGACCAGCGCCGAAATACCATAGGCGGCGAAGACATAGGCTGCGTGGGTCATGATGCTGCCCTTTCTGCTGCGCGTGCCGAAAGCCGGCGCATGGCAACCACGCGGCGGCGCCAGATATCCGCCCGCATCGACATCAGGTGCAGCGTAACGAAAAGCAGCGTGAAGCCGAACGCGCAGATGAGCAGTGGCCACAGCAGCGAGGCGTGG
This sequence comes from Nitratireductor sp. GISD-1A_MAKvit, assembly GCF_040819555.1. GTDB lineage: Bacteria > Pseudomonadota > Alphaproteobacteria > Rhizobiales > Rhizobiaceae > Nitratireductor. Next base: position 465,617 of record NZ_CP161920.1, on the reverse strand, counting down.
ATTGTGGGGCCATCGAGACGGAACACCGAGGCCGGCTGATGCAGCGTGTTCCACCAGTCCACCGAGAACTTGATGATCGGGATGTTGACGAACCCGACGAGCGTGAGAATTGCCGCAGCCCGCGCCGAGCGACCGGGATCGTCCATGGCCCGCGTCAGGGCGATGATGCCGAGATACATCAGGAACAGGATGAAGACGGAGGTCAGCCGCGCATCCCACACCCACCATGTGCCCCACATCGGCTTGCCCCAGACCGAGCCGGTGAACAGGGCAAGTGCGGTAAAGGCCGCGCCGATGGGAGCGGCGGATTTGAGCGCCACATCCGCCAGCGGGTGTTTCCACACAAGCGTCCCAAGCGCAGAAATGGCCATCAGCGAATAGCAGAACATGGCAAGCCAGGCGAACGGCACATGGATATACATGATCCGCACCGTGATGCCCTGCTGGTAGTCTTCCGGGGCGTTGAAAGCCATGTAGAGACCAACGGTCAGCACGGCCAGCGAGAGACCGCCCAGCCACGGAACAAGCGTATCCGCCAGCGCGAGAAACCGCGTGGGATTGGCGAGCGCCGTCAGGCGAGCGGAGAGCGTTGAGGCTTGCGGCGTGGCGTTTGTCATGCCTGAACCCATAGCGTTGCCTTTCCCCTTCCGCAATCGAATCGATTGCCGCACATCAGTCGCCCCCCCAGCGCAGGGCAAGGGAGGCGGCCAGCGGCCCGATGACGGCAAAAAACAGCATCAGCGCGGCAAGAATGAGGAAAGGCGGCAAAAATGGATCGGGGTCGGCAACCGCCCCGCGCGCCGCCGCGACCCCGAAGATAAGCACCGGAATTGTCAGCGGCAGGACCAGCACCGAAACGAGAAGCCCGCCCCGCGGCAGCGCCACCGCAAGGGCCGCACCGACCGCACCGATAAAGGTGATGGCCGGCGTGCCGACGGCCAGCGTCGCGGTGGCTGCGAGAATGCCCAACGGTTCGACATTCATGAAAAGGCCGAGCAACGGCGTCACCACCACCAGCGGCAGGACATTGACCGTCCAGTGGGCGCAGCATTTCACGAACACCGTCACCGCCGTCATGTGCCGGCTGTCGGCCAGAAGCATCAGGTCCAGAGAGCCGTCCTCACGATCAGCCTGGAACAGGCGCTCAAGCCCGAGGAGCCCGGCAAGCAGCGCACCGATCCAGAGGATCGCCGGGCCGATGCGCGCAAGAAGATTGAGATCCGGCCCGACGCCGAAAGGTATGACGGCAACAACGGCAAGAAAGAAGAGCACACCGGTCAGCGCACCGTTTCCGGTGCGCACGCCGATCTGCAGCTCGCGTCGGAAAAGCGCTAGCATGGTGCCACCAAAGGCGGCATTGGAGTGAGATGAAAGCGCATTTCACCTGTCTGAAAGGCAGAACATTCGTCCCTGCTCCTCATCATCCCGGCCGACTGGAAGGAGAGCCGGGATCCATTGAGAAGCACGGCCGGTCTCCGAAGAAGCCGCAAACAGCGCCAATCGGCGCCGGTAGCGGAACGGGGCCGCGCCCCTTGGCATTCTCCCAATGGGTCCCGGATAGCCCTTCGGACTTCCGGGATGACGCACCTTGATTCGCCCCGCCACCAGCGGCGGCTGCCAAATGCCCTCATCCCGCCGCCTCCCCCATGCGCAATTCCCGCGCGTCCTTCAGACCGAGCGGCAGATGGGTGGCAGCCACGATCATTCCGCCCTCCTCCAGATGCACCGCCATCAGCTCGGCGAACTGCGCTTCGGATGCCTTGTCGAGACCGGACGTCGGCTCATCCAGAAGCCAGACCGGCCGATAGCTGACCAGAAGCCGCGCGATGGAGGCCCGTCGCCTTTGTCCCGTGGACAAATAGCCGAACGGCAGATGGCCGATATCGCCCAGCCCCACCATTTCGAGTGCCTCGAAAGGAGGCAGATGGGGCTCTCCCATGAAATCCTGCCAGAAGCGCAGATTTTCCTCGACGCCGAGCTCTGCTTTCATCGCATTGCGGTGTCCGAGGTAATGACAGGCCGCTGCCACATCGGGAAACGCCTCCCCGCCGCCGAAAAAGCGCACCCTGCCCTCACAGGCTGGCAAAAGGCCGCAGACCACGCGCAAGAGGGTGGACTTGCCGGCGCCATTCGGCCCCGTGACCGTGAGCGCCTCGCCTTCGCCAAGCGTGAAAGACACCCCGGCAAACACGGTTTCGCCGCCACGCTCACCGCCAAGTTCCTCGGCGGAAAGCCGCATCATGTCGTCGTTCTCCGGCAATGGGGTCGTCCTGAATTTTTCACGGCATGGCAGATTTGCCATTTCTCACTCTAGAACTCTTCTACAAAATTCTCTATATCCGCCTCAACCACGCCAGCGGTCGGCGTGTAACTCTTTGTGCCGATACCCGCGCGCGCGCCGCCTTGAACGGCCGGGACGCTGGGGGCGGACAGCGGAAATGACCGTACCCGCACCTTTTGCGCGTGATGCCTCGAGGAGTCCGTTCCCGTTTCGGATAGCAGAACAGGATAGGATCGCCCGTGACCAAATCTCTCGACAGTTTCAATTGCCGCCGCACCCTCCAGGTGGGGGATGCGGAATATGTTTATTTCGACCTCAAGGAGGCCGAGAAAAACGGTCTCGAAGGCATCTCCCGCCTGCCCTTCTCCATGAAGGTGCTGCTTGAAAACCTGCTGCGCAACGAAGACGGACGCTCGGTCACCAAGTCCGATATCGAGGCGGTCGCGGCGTGGCTCGACGACCGTGGCACGGCCGGTCACGAGATCGCCTATCGCCCGGCCCGCGTGCTGATGCAGGATTTCACCGGCGTTCCCGCCGTGGTCGATCTGGCAGCCATGCGCGATGCCATGGTTTCGCTTGGCGGCGACCCGCAGAAGATCAATCCACTTGTTCCGGTTGACCTCGTCATCGACCACTCGGTCATCGTCGATGAGTTCGGCACGCCGAAGGCCTTCGCGCGCAATGTGGAGCTGGAATACCAGCGCAATGGCGAGCGCTATCGCTTCCTGAAATGGGGTCAGAAGGCGTTCAAGAACTTCCGCGTCGTACCCCCCGGCACCGGCATCTGCCACCAGGTGAACCTCGAATATCTCGGTCAGGCCGTGTGGACGAAGGATGAGGACGGCAAGACGATTGCCTATCCGGACACCTGCGTCGGCACCGATTCGCACACGACCATGATCAACGGTCTCGGCGTGCTCGGCTGGGGCGTTGGCGGCATCGAAGCGGAAGCGGCCATGCTCGGCCAGCCGATCTCCATGCTCCTTCCGGAAGTCATCGGCTTCAAGCTCACCGGCAAGCTGAAAGAAGGCGTGACGGCCACTGACCTGGTGCTGACCGTTGTGCAGATGCTGCGCAAGAAGGGCGTTGTCGGCAAGTTCGTCGAGTTCTTCGGCGAGGGCCTCGACCATCTGACGCTGGCCGACGCCGCCACCATCGGCAATATGGGCCCGGAATACGGCGCAACCTGCGGCTTCTTCCCGGTCGATTCGGAAACGCTGAACTATCTCAACGTCTCCGGCCGCTCCAAGGAGCGCATCGCGCTTGTCGAAGCCTACTGCAAGGCGCAGGGCATGTTCCGCGAGACGGGCACCGAGCATCCGGTCTTCACCGATACGCTCGAGCTCGATCTTGGCGAAGTCGTCCCCTCCATGGCCGGCCCGAAGCGCCCCGAAGGCCGTATCCCGCTCGAGAACATCTCCTCCGGCTTCGCCGAATCGCTCGAGAAGGAATACAAGAAAGACCCGTCCACGCTGGAACAGCGCTGGCAGGTTGAGGGCGAGGATTACGACCTTGGCCACGGTGACGTGGCGATTGCCGCCATCACCTCCTGCACCAACACCTCGAACCCGAGCGTGCTGATCGGCGCGGGCCCTTCTCGCCCGCAACGCCAACCGTCTCGGCCTCAAGCAGAAGCCCTGGGTGAAAACGTCGCTTGCTCCGGGCTCGCAGGTGGTTGCTGAATATCTGGAGAACTCCGGCCTGCAGAAGGAGCTCGACCAGATCGGCTTCAACCTCGTCGGCTTCGGCTGCACGACCTGCATCGGCAACTCCGGCCCGCTGCCGGCTCCGGTTTCCAAGACCATCAACGACAAGGGCCTCATCGCTGCCGGCGTCCTCTCCGGCAACCGCAACTTCGAAGGCCGCATCTCGCCGGATGTACAGGCCAACTACCTGGCCTCCCCGCCGCTGGTCGTTGCCTATGCGCTCGCCGGCTCGGTGACCAAGGATCTGACAAAGGAGCCGATCGGTCAGGACAAGGACGGCAACGACGTCTATCTGAAGGACATCTGGCCCTCCAACCAGGAGATCCAGGAGTTCATCCAGAAGAACGTCACCCGCGATCTGTTCGAGAAGAAGTATGCCGAGGTCTTCAAGGGAGACGAGAACTGGCAGGCCGTGCAGGTGCCGGAAGGCGAAACCTATGCATGGGACGACAAGTCGACCTATGTGCAGAACCCGCCCTACTTTGTCGGCATGAAGAAGACGACCGGCGATGTGAGCGACATCAAGGGTGCACGCATTCTCGGCCTGTTCGGCGACAAGATCACGACCGATCACATTTCGCCCGCCGGTTCCATCAAGGCACAGTCGCCAGCCGGCAAATACCTGATGGACAATGGCGTGGGCGTGGCCGACTTCAACCAGTACGGCACGCGTCGCGGCAACCATGAGGTGATGATGCGCGGCACCTTCGCCAACATCCGCATCCGCAACCACATGCTGGGCGAAAACGGCACCGAAGGCGGCTACACGATCCACTACCCCTCCAAGGAGGAGATGTCGATCTACGACGCAGCCATGGAATACCGCAAGGAAGGCGTGCCGCTCGTGGTCTTCGCCGGTGGCGAATACGGCAATGGCTCTTCGCGCGACTGGGCTGCCAAGGGCACCAACCTGCTCGGTGTCCGCGCTGTGATCTCGGAAAGCTACGAGCGCATCCACCGCTCCAACCTGGTGGGTATGGGCGTCATTCCCTTCGTCTTTGCCGACGAAGGAACGAGCTGGTCAAGCCTCGGCCTGAAGGGCGATGAGACTGTCACCATCGACGGGCTCGAGACCATCAAGCCGCGCGCCACGGTGAACGCGAAGATCACCTTTGCCGACGGTTCGGTGAAAGAGGTCCCGCTTCTGTGCCGCATCGACACGCTGGATGAGCTTGAATACTTCAAGAATGGCGGCATCCTGCAATACGTCTTGCGCGACCTGGCCGCCTGACCAACCAGGCAAATGCATCAATCCAGACCGTCGGCGGAAACGCCGGCGGTTTTTTTTGGCGGAGCATCGAGGAAAATGTCTCACCGGATCGTGACTTCTTTTTGAGGGGGTGCGCCTTCTATAGTGTCGACTGGCAAATAAAGGTCGCATTCAATTCCAGACAGAGAACGCATGTTCCGGCTCACAACACACAGCCAGTGTCTGGCTGTGGTTTTATTCCTGTTCGCGCCATGGGGCTCGGCGGGCGCACAGGAGGCCACGCATCCAATTGGCGTGGTGGAGCTTTTTACCAGCCAGGGATGCAGTTCCTGTCCTCCCGCAGATGCCATTCTAAGCGAGCTGGCGGAGCGTGACGATATCATCTCGCTCGCCTATCATGTCGACTATTGGGACTATCTGGGCTGGCGAGACCGGCTGGGGAGCGCCGAAAACACCGCGCGGCAAAAGGGATATGCCCATACGCTGCAAAACACCACTGTCTACACACCGCAGGTCATCGTCAACGGTCGACACGGTATGAACGGAGGCGATCGCGACCGGATCGGCGCGCATCTCGAGCACATGGCCGGAACACCGGAGGGCCTGCAGGTCGGCGTCGCACTGGAGGACCGTGGAGATACCCTGCTGATCAAGGTCGGTTCAGGCCCGGAACACCACTCCGATGAACACCTGAACGCACACCTCGTCTTTGTCGACTATGCACCACGCTCAATGGTGGAGATCCGGTCCGGCGAAAACCGGGGCCGAACGGTCGAATACCGCAACGCGGTCAATCGCATTCGGACAATTGGCATGTGGGACGGAAGAGCCAAAAGCTTCGAGATGCCCAAGGGCCGATCTGGTGCAGCACGGCAATGGCTGCGCCTTGCTTCTTCAACAGGTCGACCGCGAAGGGAGACCCGGCGCCATTCTGGGCGCGGTTGCTCTGGAGCCCGAGGCTCCGTAGCGGCCCGCAAAGTGGGTTCGGAAAGTGGGTCCCAAAAGAAAAACCGGTGCTGAATCATTCAGCACCGGTTTTGATCTCTTGGGACCATTGCCTCGCTTGCGCGTCAGAGTTGGTTCGATCCGGTCATGACCCCGAGGGCGGGGGGGCTTGGGGTTTTCGGGATCCGTGTCCGGACCGAACCGTCTCAGGCAACGCCCGGATCGTCGCGACACAATGGGGCATGAGCTTGAAAAAATAATGGCAAGAAAAAGGCGGGCCATCACCAATTCCGACAGACGGTCCTGATTTGTGACTACCGGCTAATAATTGCTGATATTTGAGAGGATAACGGGACCAGTAAACTAAATGAGCCCGCCTTCATCAATCTGTCTCACCTGTCATCAACAAGGTGTAGCCGTTCATAGCGCTGCGGTCTTCGACGTTCGCGGTCACTCGGCAGCACCTGACAGCCAGGACTTGCAATTCCGTGCCGGGCAGGCGAGTCTTTGCTTGTCACCAAACCGTCATGAGGTGAAACCGATGACCGACTATGGCAGCGCGGAGGATGGGGACGGCTCCGGGATACTGATCCCCCTGCACGAGGCGCGGAGGGAACGCGCTCATATACCCGTGACGTTTGAACGACGGGAACTCGATCAGCTTCTGCGCATGTATGGCCTTATGGTTGCGGCCGGAGAGTGGCGCGACTATGCGATTGACCATCTCCGGGACAGAGCGGTGTTTTCAGTCTTTCGCCGCAGCAGCGAAGTGCCGCTTTTCCAGATCGTCAAAGACCCAAAACTCACGCGCAAGCAAGGTGCCTATAGCGTGGTTGCGGCCTCGGGAGCTATTCTGAAACGCGGTCATGAGCTGGCCCGTGTTCTCGCGATTTTCGACAAGAAACTCAGGCTCGTTACCTGACGCAAAATCGGTGCGCCGGATCGGAACTCTCTTTGAATGCAAAAGGGCGGCCTGAAGGCCGCCCTCATCTTGTGTGCCCTGCCCTCGCAAACGCTACTCGCGATTGCCGAGGAACTGAAGCAGGAACATGAACAGGTTGATGAAATCGAGATAGAGACGCAGCGCGCCCATGATCGCCTTGCGACCGGACACGGTGGCATCGTCGCCCTCGTAATACATCTCCTTGATCTGCTGGGTGTCGTAAGCCGTGAGACCGGCAAACACCAGCACACCGATCACCGAAATGGCGAACTGCAGCGCGGAAGAGCCGAGGAACAGGTTCACGATCGAGGCAATGATGATGCCGATCAGACCCATGAACAGGAATGACCCCATGCCCGAAAGGTCACGTTTTGTCGTGTAACCCCAGAGCGACAACGCGCCGAACGAGGCAGCGGTGATGAAGAAGGTGCGAACGATGCTCTCGCCCGTGTAGACGAGGAAGATCGTCGACAGGGAGAGACCAACCAGGCCTGAATAGACCCAGAATGTGGTCTGAGCAGCGCCGACACTCATCTTCTGAATGCGGAAACTCAGGAAGAACACCAGCGCGAGCGGCGCGAGAATGACAACCCAGCGGAAAGCGCTGGCATAGATGAGCTGGCCGAAAGCGGTCAGCTGGCCATCAGCGATGGCGAGATTGAATGCACCAAAGGCTGCAAGGCCGGTGATTGCCAGGCCGAGCGCCATAAGGTTGTAGACGCGAATCATATAGGCGCGCAGGCCCTCGTCGATGGCCGCGTCCGCGCGCACGCCGGGCGTTGCGCGGGCCTGATAGTTACGAAGGTCAGCCATAATTACCCCTTTCTGGCTTTAATCCCGTCCGGTGACGGCCACAGGGCCGTGCGCCGCTGGCGGGATACCAGCATGCGTAGAACAAATATGATGTCAGTTTGTGTTCAGGACAAGACCTGTCACGCCCGGAAATGCACCTGCGGCAACACTTCACGGGCGAAATCTCGTCTCTTCACCCTCACGGTTAACGCTTTTGAGCTCACAGATTGCGCAAAACCGGTGCTGCCTTGTGCCCCAGAACCCGCCAGGTCCCGATAAGCCCAAACCCGACTGTCATGACCAGCGACACCACTACGGTCGCCACCGCCACTTCCGGCAGGAAGCTCGATGGAAGCCCCATCACCTGCGCAACCACGAACCACGCCGCAGCCCCGCCGGCAAGAAGCGCAAATACCGCCGTCGCCAGTCCGATCAGGAGATATTCGAGCGAGAAGGCCGCGATAAGGGTACGCCGCGTAGCGCCCAACGTTTTCAGCACGACCGCATCATGCACCCGCGCACGGTTGCCCGCCGCAAGCGCGCCTGAAAGCACCAGAACAGAAGCGATCAGGGCCACGGCGGCCGCGGCCCGGATGGCCGTGGCAAGCTGCTCCACGAGCCGGTTGACCACATCGAGCGCATCCTTGACACGGACGGTGGTCACGGTCGGAAATTGCCGGGTAACGGCATTGAGGATCTGCGATTCGGCAGCCGGCGTGGCGTTCGCATCGGTCAGCGTCGCAAGCCAGGCATGCGGCGCACCGGCAAACGTGTTTGGCGAAAAAACCATCACGAAATTGATGGCAAGCGATTCCCATTCCACGGCACGGAAATTGGCGATGCGCGCGGTCACATCGCGCCCAAGGACATTGACTGTAATGGTATCGCCGATCTTCAGGCCAAGCTCGCCGCCCTCTTCTGCCGTAAATGAAACCAGTGGCTCGCCATCATAATCGGCTGGCCACCATTCCCCTTGCGTCAAGGTGGAGTTTTCCGGGGCGTTGCGGGCATAGGTTATGCCGCGATCCCCGCGCAGAACCCAGCCACCCTCTGGCGGGATCTCCATGTCTCGCACATTCACGCCATTGAGCGCCGTGATACGACCGCGCAGCATGGGCACCTGGATCAGCTTTCCGTCGGGAGCCTGTTCGCTCACCAGGTCGGCAAAGGCTTCCACCTCCCCGCTCTGGATATCCACGAAGAAGAAATTGGGCGCGACATCGGGCAGATTGCCGGTAATCTGCCGACGCAGATTGCCATCAATCAGAGCCAGCGTTGCGAGCAGGGTCAGCCCGAGTCCGAGCGAGAGCACGACCGAGGGTGTGAGTGCGCCGGGGCGATGGATGTTGCCCAAAGCTAGACGCAGCGGCGTGGAGGCAACACGCGGACTGCGGCGCGCCAGCCATTCAATGCCGAGCGCAACGACCCGCAGAACGAGGAAGGCGAACACGGTTGCGCCGACAAACACCAATGCCATGCGCCTGTCATCGGAAAACCAGATGGCAAAGCCGGCAAGCGAAGCGGCAATAGCAATCGAAAGAACGATGTAGACCGGGCGCGGCCAGCCGCGCCCATCGACGCCCATCTCCCGAAACAGGGCCGTGGCCGGCACATCTCGTGCCCGCCCAAGCGGCATCAGGGCAAACACCAGCGTGATCATCACTCCAAAGAGCGCTCCAACGCCAAGCGCAGCCGGGTAAAGCCCCCCGGAAGCCGGCACCGGCAAGACGCTGGACAGCACCGCCGAGGCACCGAAAGGCATCAGGGCCGCGATCACCAGACCGGCGAGGATGCCGATTCCAGCGATGATCAGGATCTGCACCAGATAGACCGTGAAGACGAACCTGCCGGAGGCACCGAGGCTCTTGAAGGTGGCGATCACGGCACGTTTGCTGTCGAGATAGGCGCGAACCGCATTGGCCACGCCGACCCCGCCGACCACCAGCGCGGTCAGACCGACCAGAGTGAGAAACTGCGAAAACCGCTCGATGTTTCGCGAAAGCGAGGGCGCTGCATTGGTGCGCGAACGGATGCTCCATCCGGCTTCCGGAAATCGGGATGCGGCCTCCGCCTGAGCCGCTTCGAGCGCTGCAGAGCCGGCACCGCCGGCGAGACGCACCTTGTAGACATGCTCGACAAGACTGCCGGGCTGAACAAGCCCCGTCGCCTCAAGCGCCTCAAGAGAAATCAACAGGCGCGGGGCGAAACCGAAACCGTCGGAAACCGCATCGGGCTCTGCCGTAAGAATGGCGCGCAGCTCGATCTCCTGGCCACCCAGAAGAACGCTGTCGCCGGGCTGAACTCCCAGGCGCTCGAAGAGCAGCGCAGGCGCAGCCGCGCCAAACACTCCGCCTTTTTCGGCGAAGAGGCCGTCATGCGTCATGGGCGGCTCAGTCGCAAGAGCGCCGTAAAGCGGATAAAGCCCATCAACCGCCTTCACTTCCACCAGCGTTTGATCGGAGCCATCGGTCAGGCGGGCCATGGAGCGCATGTTTGCACTCTCGGCAACATCGCCAAGACCGGCGAGAAACGCCCGCTCATCGGGGGTCGCACGGCGCTGGTTCAGCTCGAAGCGCAGATCTGCGGCCAGCAGCGACTGGCCTTCGGCCTCCACTGCCCCGGTGATCGCACGTGCCACCGAGTTCACCCCGCCAATGGCACCAGCCCCCAGCGCAATACAGGCAAGAAAGATGAAAAAGCCCGAGAGCCCGCCCCGCATCTCCCGCAGGGAAAACCGGAAAGCCAGACCAAGCGTACGGCCAAAACTCATGTCACCGGCGCTCATGCCATTGCGGCCTTTTCGGGTTCGACCGCCGGCTCGATAACGCCCGAGCGCATCGCGACCTGACGCTCGCAACGGGCAGCAAGAGCGGGATCATGGGTTACAAGAACGAGAGACGTGCCGCGTTCCTTTGCCTTGGTGAAAAGCATGTCGGCAATCTGACGGCCGGTCGCCTGATCCAGATTTCCGGTTGGCTCGTCTGCAATGAGGATGGCTGGCCCTGGCGCCAACGCGCGCGCGATGGCCACACGCTGCTGCTCACCGCCCGAAAGTTCGCCGGGATAATGCGTGAGACGCTGAGACAGACCGACAGCGGCAAGCTCCTCCTCGGCCGCACCGAACGGATCGGCGTGCCCGGCCAGTTCCAGCGGGACGGCAACATTTTCGAGCGCCGTCATGTTTGGGATCAAATGGAAGGACTGGAAGACGATGCCGATGGAACGGCCACGAAAGGCGGCGATAGCATCTTCACTCAGCCCATTGAGCTGTGTTCCGCCGATCCGCACCATGCCGCCATCGACACGCTCAAGCCCGGCGATAACCATCAAAAGGGTCGACTTTCCAGAGCCGGAAGGTCCGATGATCGCCGTTGACTTACCCCGCTCGACGGAAAGGCTCACGCCCTTCAGCACATGAACCGAAGACGCCCCCTGGCCCAGTGTCAGAGACACATTCTCAAGTTCGATCACGGCTTCTGTCACGGAAAAGATATCCTATATTGGGAGGAAATGGCGCTGGAACCATACACGTGCACGGTTTTGGCAAATATGGGTTGTCCCGCATGGCATGCAAATTTTTTCGGTCTTTTGGTCACTTCACAAAAACTTCATCGCTCATCGCCGCGCTGGTTCTGGCGGTTCCCGGAGCAGCGATCGTTCGTGCCGAGACCATCGACATTGTCGGGTTCGGCGACAGCCTGATGGCGGGCTACAATCTCGGGCCGGGCGAAGGGTTTCCCGAACAGCTGGAAGATGCACTCAGGGCAGAAGGCTATGATGTAGCCGTGGCCAATGCAGGCGTCTCCGGAGACACGTCCAGCGGCGGACTATCGCGGCTTGAGTGGTCCATACCCGAAACAGCGGAGATCGTGCTTCTGGAGCTAGGCGCGAACGACATGCTGCGCGGCATTCCACCGGCTTCCACCGAAGACAATCTCGACCGGATGATTTCCCGGCTGAAGGAACGCGGCCAGCGCGTCATCCTCGCCGGCATGGTCGCTGCGCCCAATCTTGGCGAGGATTACGCGGCGAAATTCAATCCGATTTACGCGCGGCTTGCGCAAAAGCACGAACTGACCCACATCCCCTTTTTTCTGGAAGGGGTTGCGGCCGAGCCCTCCCTGCTGCTGGAGGATGGCATGCACCCCAATGCGGAAGGGGTGCAGCACATGATAGAGCGAATGCTGCCCACGATCATGAATGTGCTCGACGAGCAACAGAAGGACGGCGCCTGACGCTTCCCGAAGAAACAGCTTGCCCAGCCAGGTGATCGATGATTCGCTGTCTTCGATACTGCGATTCGAGGAGGTTGCCATGCCGCGACTTTTCACCGCCCTCGAGATCCCGCGTGACGCGGCCCTGTCGCTGTCACTCCTGCGCGGGGGCCTCCCGGGAGCCCGTTGGATCGACGTTGAAAACTATCACATGACGTTGCGTTTTTTCGGCGATGTGGAAGGACACACCGCCGACGAGATCGCGAACGCGCTCGATCGGGTTCGGCGGCCTTCGTTCACTCTGAAGCTTTCCGGTGTCGGTGCTTTCGGACAGAAGAAGCCGCACTCGATCTGGGCGGGTGTCTCTGCCTCGCCGGACCTTCATGCCCTGCAGGGTGAGATCGACAGCATCTGCCGGCGTCTGCGCCTTCCGGCCGATCCGCGCAAATTCAGCCCGCATGTCACGCTTGCGCGTCTCAAGAACGCCAATCCGCATGAGGTGGCGCACTATCTTTCGGCACGCGGAAACTTCGCCACACTGCCATTCACGATCGGACGCTTCGTCCTTATGTCGTCCCGTGCATCGGTCGGAGGCGGACCATATGTCATTGAAGAAGCCTGGCCGCTGATCGGCTCAGATTACGATCGTTCGGTCAGCCTGGACAACAGCGCATCGGAAGCGTCTCGGATCATCTGGTAAACAGACGCAAAACCGTCGGCACCGCCATAGTAGGGGTCTGGAACATCAAGCTGCTCCCCCTCCGCATAGTCGAGAAACAGATGTATCCTGGCTGCCGCGGAAGCGGGCGCGCGCTCGTGAAGGGTGCGAACGTTGTTGCGGTCCATCCCCAGAAGAAGATCGAAACGGTCAAAATCATCCGCTTCCACCTGCCGCGCACGCTGCATGGATATATCAATGCCCGAACGGCGAGCGATATCGACGGATCGTGGATCGGGTGGATTTCCCGCATGCCACGCTCCTGTCCCCGCAGAATCGATCATGAAACCCGCCTCCAGCCCCTGCTCGGCAACCACGTTGCGGAAGATACCCTCCGCAAGAGGCGAGCGGCATATATTGCCCAGACAGACAAAGAGGATGGAAGTGCGGGGCTTTGCGTTCATGGTCTCGGCGCTATCTTCTGAAACGGCGTTCAAGACAGGCGATATCATGGAGAGACACGATGGCAAGAGAGAAACTGGACCCCGTGGCGCTGGAAGACGCCCTCAAATCCCTCGATGAGTGGGATCTTGCGGAAGATGGGGCCTCGATCCAGCGGCGTTTTGTGTTTGCCAATTTCGTCGAGGCCTTCGCTTTCATGACCCGATCAGCCCTTGCTGCCGAAAAGCTGAACCACCATCCCGACTGGTCCAATGTCTACAAAACCGTCGACGTGGTTCTTTCCACGCACGATGCCGGTGGCGTGACGGAACTGGACCTCAAACTTGCAGCTGCCATGAACGGGTTTGCAGGCACGTGAACGGGTGAATCTATTGAATTTACACAGCGCCGATCTCATCTTGATGCCAAGGAGAGCGCCATGGATGAAGCGAAGATCGGTGAAATTCTGGAACCACGTGACAATGAAAAGCGTGAAGAGCGCGTGCGCGAGAGGTTCTGGAGCACGCTGAAGAAAGCCGCGCGCCAGGTCCCCTTCATGGAGGAAATTGTCGCGGGATATTACTGTGCGCTCGATCAGGACACGCCGCCGAAAGTCCGTGGTATCCTGCTTGCTGCGCTCGCTTATTTCGTGTTGCCGATCGACATTTTACCCGATTTCATTTTCGGACTTGGCTTCACCGACGACATGGCGGTGCTGGCGGCAGCCCTGAACGCTGTACGCAGTCATGTTACGCCAGCACACCGTATCGCTGCCCGGCGCGCACTGGACGAGACCGACCTGGAAACGTAATCAGTCAAAATCTCGCCTCTTTCATTCGTTTCAAACGGACATGAAGGGGCACTTCACCGTTGCCGCGCTTTTTTTGGCAGCAGCGGGCACATGGGGTAGGGCGCAGGGAGAATCCGTCGATTCGCTTCACGCTTTGGTAACCCAGATTAAGTAAAATTAAAGTGATCTAGCGAGACCAACCGGTCACTCAACACTGGCAAAAAAGACGGTCAAGACGATGCGCGTACTGATTTCGACATTGATGCTCATTTGCGGAATGGCGGCAGCTGGCCCTGCGCTGGCCCAGGCCACTGCCGTGGGGCAGCATAACAATTGGGGCGTCTACAGCTACACGGCGGACAATGGCAAAAAGGTCTGCTACGCGATGAGCGTTCCAAGCGAAAAGAAGCCGTCCAGCCTCAACCACGGCGAGATCTTCTTCTTCGTCAGCCAGAAAGACGGGCAAAAAATCGCATCCGAGCCGCAATTCATTGCTGGCTACAATTTCCAGAGCAATTCGAAGGTCAACGTCACCATTGGCAACAAGACCTTTACCATGTTCACCAAGGGAAGCTCCGCCTGGCTTCAGGACTCGGCAGAAGAGCCGCAGATGATTGCAGCCATGAAAGCCGGCGCGACGATGCAGGTTTCCGCCACATCAGGACGCGGCAACAACACCTCCTACGTCTTTTCACTGAGCGGTGTGACCGCCGCCATCAACGCAACGGGCGACTGCAAGTAAACCCGCCTTTTGCAGGGTTGCTGTCCGCCACGGGTGACGGCAGCCCTCAGGCGTGCTATGAGCGCGGCAAATGAAAGGTGGCCCCGGTAATCGGTGAGCGCCACCGCAACCCGTTTCAAGAACGCCATGGCACTGACACTCGATCTATCGACGCCCGAGGGGCGTGCAGAGCTACGCCCAGCTCCGGCTGCTGAAAAGCAGCCGCTGATTGGCCTCTCACGCGAGGAGCTTGCCGAAGCGCTTTGCTCGATTGGCGTGCCGGAGCGGCAGGCGCGCATGCGCGTGCGTCAGCTCTGGCACTGGCTTTATGTGCGCGGCGTGTCGGATTTCTCGCAGATGTTCAACATCTCCAAAGATCTCCGCTCCACGCTGGACGAGCACTTCACCATTGCCCGGCCGGAGATTGTCGAAGAGCAGATTTCCCAGGACGGGACCCGCAAGTGGCTGATGCGCTTTCCCGCACGCGGCGCCGGCCGGCCCGTGGATGTGGAAACCGTCTATATTCCCGAAGAGGGGCGCGGCACGCTCTGTGTTTCCAGCCAGGTTGGCTGCACGCTCACCTGCTCTTTCTGTCACACCGGGACACAGAAACTGGTGCGCAATCTCACGCCAGGCGAAATACTCGACCAGTTGCTCGTCGCGCGCGATCGCCTTGGGGATTTCCCCGACGCAGACACGCCGGACGGCGCCATCGTGCCGGCTGAAGGCCGCAAGGTCACGAATGTCGTCATGATGGGGATGGGCGAGCCGCTCTACAATTTCGAGAATGTGAAACAGGCCCTGCTGATTGCCTCCGATGGTGAGGGGCTTTCGCTCTCGAAGCGCCGGATCACACTTTCCACCTCCGGCGTGGTACCCGAAATCTATCGCACGGGTGAAGAGATCGGCGTCATGCTGGCGATTTCGCTGCATGCCGTTCGCGATGAGTTGCGCAATGAACTGGTACCCATCAACAAGAAGTACCCGTTGAAGGACCTGCTCGAGGCCTGCCGCGCCTATCCCGGCCTTTCGAATGCAAGGCGCATCACCTTCGAATATGTGATGCTGAAGGGCGTCAACGATTCGCTCGACGATGCGCGAGAACTGGTGCGGCTCCTGAAGGGCATCCCCGCCAAGATCAACCTGATCCCGTTCAACCCATGGCCCGGCAGTGCGTATGAATGCTCCGACTGGGAACAGATCGAAGAGTTTGCAGATCTGGTCAACAGGGCGGGATACGCCTCTCCGATCCGCACCCCGCGCGGCCGCGATATTCTTGCTGCCTGCGGTCAGCTCAAATCAGCCTCCGAACGCATGAAAAAGGCCGATCGCCTGAAGCTTGAAGCGATGATGATCGCCGGACACGGCGAGTAGGGAACCCTCGCCGTCAGCGCGCCTGTGCGGTCAGTATTTTCAGCGCGAATGCAGAAAATACGCCGGCAAAGAGATAATCCACGACACGTGTCACGCGCGGGCTCTTTCGCAGAAGCCTAGAAAATCTGTCTGCCGCAATGACCATCGGCGCAACGACAGGCAGAGCAAGCGGGATGAATAGAAGGCCGAGGAAAAACAGTTTCCCGGGCGCGTGAGGATCGCTTGCCGAAACGAACTGCGGCAGGAACGTCATGAAGAACAGGATGATCTTCGGGTTCAGCAGGTTGATGCCAAGCCCCGTGGCCCAGTTTTTCAGGAGGGAGCGTCCCGAGCCGCCCTTCTTTTCGGGCGAGAAGGCCGAGCCCTTGCGGATGGCCTGAACAGCGAGCCAGATCAGATAGCCAGCGCCAAACACCTTGAGCGCAAGGAATGCCTCGGGCGAAGCGACGATCAGGGCGGAAAGCCCCAGTGCCACCAGCGCCGTGTGAATCATGATCCCCGTCATGGCACCGAACATGCAGGCAAAGCCTGCTGCACGCCCCTGGCTGAGCGAACGCCCCACGAACAGCGTCATGTCGGGCCCCGGCGTGATGGAAATCACCAGTGTTGCGACCGCAAACTGAAAAATGATGGAGGGTTCGGGGATGAATGTCATTGGGGGTGCTTCCGGCAAATCGTGACGTGCCGGAAGCTAACGCAGGTTGAAGCTTGGCGCCAGAGATATGATGCGCCTGCCCATGGCACCGTTCGAAACGGTGCCGCCACTCAGATGGTCTGGGTGACCTTGTTGAGCTTGTCAGGCGTATCCGGGTTGAGCCCGCGCTCACGCGCAACGCGTTCGATCAGGCGATAGTAGCCAACCAGCGAAACCAGCGGATCGATCTGGCCATAGCCTGTCGAGGGAGTGGCGATGGTGCGTTCGCCCAGGTCACGCGAGGAGAAGCTTGCGATCTGTGCGCCGAATCCGCGAAGCTTTTCGAGCGACTGTGTGCTGGAGGCCAGTGCCGCATCTTCTGGCACGAAGGCAAGAATGGGAAAGCCCTTGTCGATCAGCTGCATCGGCCCATGCATGAGCTCGGCAAGAGAGAAGGCTTCGGTGTGGAGCTGTGCGGTTTCCTTCGCCTTGAGAGCGGCCTCCAGTGCAATGGCAAAGCCCGGCCCGCGACCGGCCGTGTAGACGGATCCGGCCTTGGTCAGCATCGGAACGACAGGCTCCCAGTTTACCTCACAGGCCGCGCCAAGCGCTGCCGGCAGCCGGTCGAGCGCACCCTTTAACGCCGCATCGCCGGAAGCTGTCTGCGCCACCCCGGCAAGTGCGGCTGCCGAAGCGATGAAGCTTTTCGTTGCCGCAACGCTGCGTTCCGGCCCGGCGTGGATCGGAAGAACGATGTCGGCTTCCCTTGCGAGCGGGCTGTCGGCCACATTGACCACCGCCAGCGTGACCGCACCGCCCTTTTTGGCCGAGTTCTGAGCGGCCACGATGTCCGGGCTGCCGCCGGATTGTGAAATGGTGATGTGCAGCGCGCGGTCAAGCTTGAGCGATGCATCATAAACCGAAGCGACCGAGGGCCCGATGGATGCCACTGGAATGCCGGTATGAATCTCGAAAAGATATTTGAAGAAGCTCGCCGCATGATCCGATGAACCACGGGCCGACATGCTCACCACGGTAGGGGAACGTTCGGCAAGCACCTTGCCGAGCTCGGCAAATGTCCTGGCTTCGTTGGCAAAGAGGCGCTCGACGGCCTCTGCAGCTTCACCGGTTTCCTGAAACATCAGGGAAGGAGTGTCTGTCATTTCTGTCTTTCTGCCTGGGTTTTAAGTGTTCTGGGCAAGGTCAGCCGGCTGCTGCGAGCGCGCGGTGCAAATCGTCGCCATTGCGGGCAAGAAGAGCCGCAGCTTCTTCCGGCGCGTGGCCGCGCACCACCAGCACCGCAGGCTTTACATGGAAGCCCGTCTTGCCGAGCGCTTCCCGCGCCTGCGCCTCGTCACACTCCGCAACCTGCATCAGCATGTCGACGGCGCGCTGCACGAGTTTCCTGTTGGTTGGTTTCATATCCACCATGCGGCCCCGATAGACCTTGCCAAGACGCATCATGACCGCGGTGGAAAACAGGTTCATGGCGATCTTCTGGCTGGTGCCGGCCGCCATGCGCGTCGACCCTGCAAGCACCTCCGGTCCGGTTTCAAGAAGCACGGCGTGGTTGGCACGTTCGAGAAGCGGGCTGCCCGGATTGTTGGCGATGCCGATGGTCAGTGCGCCCCGCGCTCCGGCTGCCTCCACGGCGGCAAGCGTGTAGGGAGTGCTTCCGCTGGCAGCGAGCCCCACCACGACGTCTCCAGTCTTGCAGGATACGTCGTCGATGGCACTTCGTCCTGCATCTTCATCATCTTCCGCGCCCTCGCGATCCTCGGGGGTTGCGATATCGCTGCCGGCCAGCAGATGAACACAACGGTGTTCCGGCCAGCCGAAAGTGGGATACAGCTCCACCGCGTCAAGCACGCCCACCCGTCCGGATGTTCCGGCTCCGACATAGACAAGGCGATTGTCGGGGTCGGCAAGGCGCGCTGCGGCGGCCTCCACCGCAGCCTCCAGGGCCGGCAGCGCCTTCCCGACCGCGTCGATCGCGGCCTTCTGGCCGTCGAGCATCGAAGAGAGCATGTCGGCCGTCGCGAAGCGCTCGATCTCACGATAGGCCTGACTTGCTGTTTCGGTTGGTTTTGTCATGAACACCCCGTTGGTTGTCAAACGCCCGGCCGACTAGACCAATATGATACCAAATGTGTTATACAACGTTTTCTCTCGAAATCCATTCCCGAACGCAAAATTCCGCTAATTCGGCCAACGACAACGATCCAGATCGCTTCGAGTCTTGCCTCTACCTTTGCGAAGGCGCATAATTGGCATTATCTGAATAATACCACTCTAGCCATGCGGGGTTGAAACACATGATGGCCGGATCCCGCAGCGCGGATATGGACAGTGTTGGCGAACGGCTTTCTCAGATCATGCAGGCAGGAACAGCGGACGCGACGCCTCGCTACATCAGGCTTGCCGGGGCGATCCGCCGGCTGATCGAGAACGGGGCGCTGAAACCTGGCGCCGCCCTGCCTTCCGAACGATCGCTTGCAGAGGCGACTGCCTTCTCCCGCGTCACGGTGAGACGCAGCATCGAGCTTCTCGTACGGGACGGCACGGTCGAGCAGCGGCGCGGCTCGGGAACCTATGTTCTTGACTCCGCGGAACGTTTCGAGCAACCGCTGGCCACCATCACCAGCTTCACCGAAGACATGCTGTCCTACGGCCGCAGACCCGAGACACGCTGGCTGGAGCGCGAATACGCCAATCCATCCCCCCATGAGGCGATGACGCTCGGTCTGTCACCGGGCGACCGCGTGCTGCGCCTGCACCGGCTGAGACTGGCCGACACACTGCCACTCGCCGTGGAGCTCGCCATCGTTCCCGCGGATCTTCTGCCGGAACTTTCGCTGCCTGGTGATTCCCTCTATGAGGCCCTGGCACGCGCCGGAGCGCGCCCTCACCGGGCGCTGCAACGCATGCATGCCTGTGCCCTGCCGGAGTTCGATGCCCGCCTGCTGCAGGCCGATGCCGGCGAGCCAGCGCTTTTTCTGGAACGCATCTCACGCACGGAAGAAGGCCGCGTGATCGAGCTCACACGTTCCTATTTCAAGGGCGATCGCTTTGATTTCGTCGCCGAACTCAACCTGGACCAGAAAGACGATCGTCCTTTAGCGCCTCTTCCCTGAACGGCGTCAAAGGGATTCGAGAAAACGGACAAGGTTGTCGCGGTCCTGCTTCGACATCCCGACAACCCTGTCCCGCGCAGCCTGCGCCTCGCCACCATGCCACAGGATGGCCTCAAGCAGCGTGCGTGCGCGGCCATCGTGAAGGAAAGTCGCCTCTTCGTGAACGGTTCCGGTCAGACCAATGCCCCACAGAGGCGGCGTCCGCCACTCACGGCCATTTGCCAACCCCTCGGGACGGTTGTCCGCGAGCCCGTCACCCATATCGTGCAGCAACATGTCGGTATAGGGCCAGATGAGCTGAAATCGAAGTGCCGGATCTTCAACATCGCGGCGTGTCACGTATTTTGGACGGTGGCACGAAATGCAGCCCGTCTGATAAAAGACCTTCTTGCCGGCAAGGACCGCCGGATCATCTGCATTGCGCCGCACCGGAACGGCAAGGTGGCTTGAATAGAAGGTGACGAGATCCAGCAGATCTTCCGGCACTTCTTCGTCCCCAAGTCGGGCCTGCGCCCCGTGAGGCAGGGCACGACATTCCGTCTGCGCCGCAGTGCAGTCGCCCCAATGGTCGGGCGCAAGCGGTGTCGACAGCCCCATATCGCCGGAAAAGGCACCCGCACTCTGTTCTGCAATATCCGGCGCAATCGCTTTCCAGCCAAAGCGGCCGAGTTTCCACTTGCCATCGCTGCCGCGAACCCGCGCTGCACGTCCCGAAATGCCGTCTGCGTTCTCGTCCTCAGGGTCCGCCCAGGCAAGAATGTCGGCCTCGTGGATACTCTCAAGGAGGCCAAGGCCGATCATCGGCGGCGCCACACGGGCAGACATCATGAGGTCATCCCGCAAGGGTGCAAAACCCGCATCGGTTATTTTCAGCGAGGGTTTGCGAAGCGTGACGATTTCGCCATCGGAAAGCTCGACCGGAACGTTCTCATACGTGATTTCAATGCGCCCTTCCGGATTAAGCCCCGCAACGGCGTGATCCTGAAGCTGCAACCCGTAAACGGGGTCCGGGGCCGCCGGCAGACGACCATCGGCGATCGCCCGCGCCTGCTCTTCATCTGGCGGCACGGACAGGCGCACGAGCAGCGAAACGGCAGAATCGCCGACATTGGCCGGGGCATGACCACGTCCATCCTTGATATGACAGGACTGGCAGGCCCTGGCGTTGAAGAGCGGCCCCAGCCCATCGGAAGCCTGTGTGGACGATGGAGAGGAAACCCAGTCCTTGCGAAACAGTCCGTTGCCGAGCAGGAATTGCTCAAGGCCCGAAAACTCAAGGTTTGCGGATGCATGTGAGAACGCGTCGGCATTCACCCGCTTGGTCGAGGTCGCTGCGCCGCCCGGCATCCGCTCGAAACGCTCGGGGCTTTCAAACTGGCTTGCAGGCTGCACCACTTTCTCGACCCGCAGAAGATCCTCTCTGGAAAGATCATCGCGCAGGCTCTTTGAAGGCATGTCTGCAAATGCGGCTGTCAGGAAAGCCACCGGAGCGACTGGCCCGACCATCAATACGGTACGGAGTAAGTTTTTCATGGCCGGGATTTACAGAGTGCAGTGTCGGGCCGACAAGCGGCCCGGCACAAAAATAAGGTTCTACTCGAAAACAGCTTCTGGATTGTCGAGGCTGTCGGACCCTTCGAGTTCGATCCCTGAAAGGTCCAGTGCGGCAACAACGCGCTCGAGTGAACGGGTCTGATCGACGAGCCCATCGATCGCGGCCTGCACCACTGCATTGCCCTCTTCATTGCCCTGACCAATCATCTGATCGTAGGCTTCACCGCCCTCTGCACGTACTTTCAGAGCCGACATGGCTTCCAGAGTTGCATCGAGCCGTGCCTTGACCTCTTCGGCAAGCCCGGCATCCTTTTCGGAAACCAGATCCGCGAGGCTTGGCCCCTCGACCTTCGAGCCATCAATACGCTCATAGGAACCGAAATAGACATTCCGGATACCGACGAGATCGTAATAGTGGCTGTTGTGCGTGTTGTCGGAAAAGCAGTCATGCTCTTCTTCGGGATCGTTGAGAAGAAGCCCAAGCTTCATCCGCTCACCCGCCAGTTCACCGTAGGAAAGTGACCCAAGCCCCGTCAGCATAGCTGTCAAACCTGCCTTCGGTTCCGCCGTTACCTCCGCGCGGGCTTCGCCATCCGTCTGCCAGTTCGCGACCATCTCTTCAAGATCTGAGACCAGAAGGTCGGCTGCGGCCTGAAGATACTGCGCACGTCGTTCGCAATGCCCGTTGGTGCAGTTGTTCGTGTCGAAATCGGTATAGGGACGATTTCCAGCGCCCGCATCCGTTCCGTTGAGATCCTGGCCCCAGAGCAGGAACTCGATGGCGTGGTAACCGGTCGTTACATTGGCTTCGATGCCACCCGCTTCATGCAGGGACTGAATCACCTCCGGCGTGATTTCCGAGACATCGATTTCGGCACCACCGGCGCTGACCTTGTCGTTTGCGATCAGATTGACGGTGTAGAACTCGTTCGCGTCGGATTCGGTCCCGTAGCTGGCATCGACATAATCGATCAGGCCTTCATCGAGCGGCCAGGCGTTCACCCGGCCTTCCCACTCGTCCACAATTGCATTGCCGAAGCGGTAGGCCTCGCTCTGCTGATAGGGCACGCGCGACGCGAGCCAGGCTTCACGCGCTGCCGCCATCGTTTCCTCGGACGGTGCCGCGACGAGCTGCTTCACCGCTTCCCGCAGAGCCTTGGCGGTTTCAAGGCTGTCTTCATAGGTCGCCAGCGCGATATCGGCATAGGTCGACACCACATCTTCGGGTTGGGCAGCATTTGCCTGAACGGTCATGATCGATGCGATCGCCGTTCCGATGAGTAAACTACGATTCATGGGACTCCCTCTTGTCCGACCAGGTCGCGCGCTTTCGGCAGCACGCCACCGCTCAGGCAGCCTTTCGGCCGCCGCACGATAATAACTGGATTTAAATTATCAGGTTTAAGAAGGCAAGCCCGATGATCGAGGGTCCGGAAGCTAATCCATCGCCCTGACGGCCACCACCGCATTGGTTCCGCCAAACGCGAATCCATTGCTCAACGCCACACGCACATCACGTTTTCGCGCTTCATTCGGGGTAACGTCCAGATCGCATTCCGGATCGGCTTCGCGGTATCCCGCCGTTGGCGGCACGACCCCATCCCGGATCGCCATCACGCAGGCGATCAGTTCGAGCGCCCCCGAAGCCCCCAGGCAATGCGCATGCATGGATTTTGTGGAAGAAACGGAGAGATCTGACGCATGAACACCGAACACGCGCTTGATTGCCTCGGTTTCGATCCTGTCATTTGCCTTGGTGCCCGTGCCGTGCGCATTGATGTAGTCGACATCCGTGGGCGAGAGACCGGCATCGTCAAGGCAGGCTTGCAGCGCCGCCACCGGACCCTCGACCGTGGGAGCGACAATGTCGGAAGCATCGGCCGACATTCCCCCGCCGGCGAGTTCCGCCAGGATCGTCGCGCCACGCGCCTGCGCATGCTCCAGCGTTTCGAGTACGGCAATGCCTGCACCCTCGCCAAGCACCAGACCGTTGCGATCTGCCGAGAACGGGCGACACGTCTCGGGCGCGAGCACCCGCAACGCCTCCCATCCCTTCAGGATGCCATAAATCAATGGCGCATCCGAACCGCCGGCAAGCATCACATCGGCCCGGCCCAGACGAAGCTGATCCGCCGCAGCAATCAGCGCATGGTTGGATGAGGAACAGGCCGATGTCGCGCCGAAAACGGGGCCCCGCAGACCGAGCGTCATGCTGACCTGACCGGCAGCGGCACCGGGCATAACGCGCGGCACCGTGAAGATGCCTGTCCGCGGCTTGCCTTCCAGAAGGATGGCGCGATAGCTGTCTTCGATCGCTTCCCACCCGCACACGCCCGTTCCGACCACCGCACCGACACGATGAGTGTTCGAACCGTTCACTTCGAGACCGGACTGGGTGAGCGCCTCCTTGGCCGAGATGGCTGCCAGAAGGCTGAAGCGGTCCATGGTAACAAGGCGTTTGCGATCGATCCCGTGATCGGGCAGTTCCCTGATCTCGGCGCCGATGCGAACCTTGAGCTCATGAAGCGGGACGGTGGTGATCGGGCCGATCGCCTGGCGGCCCGCCTGCATCTCCGCCCAGATGGACGATACATTCGTTCCCAGCGCGCAGATCCCGCCGATGCCCGTTATGACGATACGCGGCGTCGTCATCTAGGACTTTGCGTCCACCAGTTCACGCACGGCCGCAACGATGTCGCGGACCGTTTCCATATTCTCCCAGGCCTCGGCCGTGTTCATCTCGACCTCGATGTTGAACTCGTCCTCGACGTCAAAAATGATTTCGGTCAGCTCCAGCGAATGAATGCCCAGATCCGCCAGCGGAGTGTCGAGTGAAATATTTTCGACATCGTCCTGGGCGTGGGTCTTGATCTTTTCAAGGATGGTCTTGCCGATCTCATCCGAACTCAAACTCGTTTCAGCATTCATGAAGCGTCTCCTCGGACCACTTACAGGCTGGCCGGGATGCCGTGGGGGCAAGGCGTCCGCGCTCAACTCTCCAACAAAAAATCACGGCCATAAGAAACCAAAGCGTGACACGCGGCAAGTGTGGGCAGTGCAAATCCGCAGCCCCACCGCGCAATCAATTGCCGTTGGCGCCCCCCTTCACGAAGATTGTGACCGCACCATTGTCTGCATATTCAAGTGCGACAACATCCCGAAGCTGAATGGATCGTGAATCCACCGCGTGAAAAAAAAGCGCGCTACCCTCAATGGACTCGCGCAGAAGCGTGATCTCGTTCTCGTGTTTCGCGATGGCCTCACCGATGTCATTGCCGTCATCCTCGAGGTCGGGCAGGAAAACGATGTCGATCTCATCAAGCGAGAAAGTCTTGCGCACACGTTCGGCGTTTTCTGCCGTGGCGTCTATCGCCGCGACGACGCGTTCGCTCGCTGCGCCCGCGCCAACCTCTTCGGTCTTCACCTTCGATCCGACGATTGCATCAATTGCCTTTTCACTCTGCAATCCCTGCGCGGATAGCGGTGAATTCAGGCCGAGTGCGATTACCAGCGCGAGTGCAACAAAGCTGCAACGTCCGGCATCCACGAGTGGTGTCCGTCCAGTGGTGCTCAAAATCATGACAAGATCCCGTGTCTTCGCCGGGCAGAAAACATTTTCTGCGTCCGATGGCAACGGGTCTGAAGTGGATGGGTTCCCTTAAAGCCAATCCGGATAGTCGGAAACCAGCAGGCGGTACGGGGCCTCGTCTTCCTCGATCCTGGAGAAGCGCGGAATGTCCTCGTGAAAGATATTGTCGGTCACATCGTCATTGACGGTCGATACCTCGCCAATCAGCACATCCGCCTTTTCGCCCCAGAAAGCATGCCACACACCCGGCAGAAGCGTGACGCTTTCACCGGGTTGAAGGCGAAGCACACCACCCGCATCCACGGTACGCATCACCCCATCCGTGGGCACACTGACGGGCGCGGACCGGTCGAGATTGCCCTCGGTATCGGAGGCAAAAAGCTCGATGCAGAGCGTGCCACCGCCGCGGTTGATGATGTCTTCGGCCTTGAGCGCGTGCGTGTGCATCGGGGCGAGCTGATCGCGACGGGAAATCATGATTTTCTCGGCATAGAGCATGCCGCGGCCATGTTTCAGGTCGTCCTGATTGCCGTTGCGGACCGTAAAGAGGAACAGGCCGCGCCGGTCGAAATCACCGCCACCGTAATCGGTGATGTCCCAGCCGAGACTGGCATCGACGATGCCGTCAATCGACCCGCGCCGGCTTTTCATCTCGTCCGGTGTCCAATCCGCAAAAGGCGGCATGACATAGCCGAAGGAGCGTATGAACGCCTCGCCTTCGCGCAGAATCTCATTCACTCTGGATCGTTTCACCACCGCCTCCCATATGCGAACCGATTTAGACAGTCGGTTCGTATCGCAAGCCGGACGCCGCGCCAAGGCGTTTGTTGATTCAGAATGCCTTGAACGTCAACGTGGTGAGCGAGCGGCGGATGCCCGGCACATTGGCAATGTTCTCGCTGACGAACTTGCCAATATCCACACCATCATCGATGTAGACCTTCATCAGAAGATCATAGTCGCCGCTGGTGGAATAGAGCTCCGAGGCGATCTCACGCTTGTAGAGCTCGTCGGCAACCTCATAGGTCTTGCCGGGCTTGCAGCGCAGTTGAACGAAAACAGGTCTCATAGGGGCTCCATGGAGCATGGTTCAAATCAGGTTGCGGCCAGACTTGGCCCATCGCGCTACGCTGTCAACAGACAGCGAACGATCTGATGGTCCGAATCCGCAAGCCCGTCAATGACATCGAAATGATGGCGGTCCGGTTCTTCCACAGCTGCGGTGTTTGCACCGAGCCCAACCCAGATGTTTGCAAGCAGGGCATTCTGGCGCAGAAACTCGGCCCGCTCCGAAGCCCCAACCCAACAGGTGAGGCGCACACCCGGCAGAGGCTGAAGCAGCGCCGGACTTTCGCTCCGCGCTTCTTCAGGCGTGATCCTCAAACCTTCATTCATGGCCGTGCTCATCATCGGACGCAGATCGTGCACACCGGAGATCGAAAGCACATGGCGCAGCCGTGCCCGCACCTCTTCCGGCAGCGGTGAGGTTTCGCACGCCATGCGCGTGGCGAGATGCCCGCCCGCGGAATGGCCCGTCAAGACGAGCGGGCCCTGAACACGCTCTGCGGCTACGGATACCGCCGCACCAATTTCGCGCACGATGCCCGAAATCGAATTTTCAGGGCACAGCGTGTAGGAAGGCATCGCCACCGCATAACCGCTGTCGACCGTGCCGGCAGCCAGATGAGACCAGAAACTCTTGTCGAGCTTCAGCCAGAAACCGCCGTGGATGAAAACCACCAGCCCGGCAGGCCTGCCCTCCGGCAGGAACAGATCGAAGCGGTTGCGCGCACCATCGCCATAGGGGAGGTCGAGCTCGGCTCGGCCGGCAGCGGAGAGCTCTTCACGATAGGCACGCGCGGGCTCCACCCAGGCGTCGGGCCAGCGATCACCCTGCGGAATATTGGCGCCATTTGCGTATGCATCGTCCCAATCCAGAACCTGGCGATAGAACACGGAAAATCCTCCCTTCGCGCACGCGGACAGGTATTATCCGGCTATGCACACACACTCTGTCAACATGGCAATGCGTGGTGTAGACTGCGCGGGTGACGAACATATTTCAACCTTAAAATTTCATACTTGAAATGTCGTCATTCCGGTGCAATGCTCCAAGCTCACAAAGCCAGGCGTAGAGCGATCCTGGGAGGAAGGAGCTCGAGCATGAAAGTCGCAATTCTCGGCGGTGGGCCGGCGGGCCTCTATTTCGCAATCTCCATGAAACTGCGCGATGCGGCGCACGACATCACGGTTTTCGAGCGCAACAAGCCCGACGACACGTTTGGCTGGGGCGTTGTGCTTTCCGACGAAACGCTCGACAATCTGGCAGAGAACGATGCGGTGAGCGCCGAGCGCATCCGCGAGCATTTCGCTTATTGGGATGACATCGCCGTGGTTCACAAGGGCGTGCGCACCCTCTCCACCGGCCATGGATTCTGCGGCATCGGACGCATGCGCCTGCTCATCCTCCTGCAGGAGCGCGCCCGCGAGCTCGGCATCAAGCTGGAATTCCAGACCGAGATCGACGACCCCCGCCCCTTCATGGCCGAGTATGACATGGTGCTGGCCGCAGACGGGTTGAATTCGAAGACCCGCGCCACCTTCGAAGACGTGTTCAAGCCCGACATCGATGTTCGCAAATGCAAGTTCGTCTGGCTCGGCACACATCAGAAATTCGACGATGCCTTCACCTTCATCTTCGAGAAGACGGAGCATGGCTGGGTCTGGGCACATGCCTACCAGTTCGATGACGACACCGCGACCTTCATCGTCGAGTGCGGACCCGAGACCTGGGAGAAATTCGGCTTCGGCGAGATGAGCCAGCAGGAATCCATCGCGGTCTGCGAGCGGATCTTCAAGGACCATCTGGGCGGGCACAGCCTGATGACCAATGCCAACCACATTCGCGGGTCGGCCTGGATCAACTTCCCGCGCGTGCTCTGCGAGCGCTGGTCGCACGAAAACATCGCGCTGATGGGCGATGCCGCCGCCAGCGCCCATTTCTCCATCGGTTCGGGCACCAAGCTGGCGCTCGAAAGTGCCATTGCGCTGGCAGAATATCTCCATACCGAGCCGACGCTCAAAGAGGCTTTCGAGAAATACGAGGACGCACGGCGGCTGGAAGTGCTGCGCCTTCAGTCGGCGGCACGCAACTCGCTGGAATGGTTCGAGGAGGTGGAGCGCTATCTCGATCTCGATCCGGTGCAGTTCAACTATTCGCTGCTCACCCGCTCGCAGCGCATCAGTCATGAGAACCTGCGCCTGCGCGATCCCGAATGGCTCTCGGACGCCGAAGGCTGGTTCCAGCAGCAGGCCGGTGCGGAAGACAACGCTGCCCGCCCGCCCATGTTCGCGCCCTACAGGCTGCGCGGTCTCACGCTGAAGAATCGCGTCGTGGTCTCGCCCATGGCCCAGTACAAGGCCGTCGACGGCTGCCCGACCGACTGGCACATGGTGCACTATTGCGAGCGCGCCAAGGGCGGCGCCGGCCTCGTCTATATCGAGATGACCTGTGTCAGCCCCGAGGGACGCATCACGCCCGGCTGCCCCGGTTTCTACAAGCCCGAACACGAAGCCGCATGGACGCGCATCGTCGATTTCGTTCATCAGGAAACCGATGCAAAGATCTGCGCCCAGATCGGCCATTCCGGACCGAAGGGCTCGACCCAGCTCGGCTGGGAGGAAATGGATGCACCGCTGAAAGAGGGCAACTGGCCGCTTCTGGCTGCCTCCGAGGTTTCCTGGTCGGAGAAAAACCAGACGCCCAGGGCCATGGACCGCGCCGATATGGACATGGTGCGCGACCAGTTCGTTTCGGCAGCACAAATGGCCGAGCGCTGCGGGTTCGACATGATCGAACTGCACTGCGCCCATGGCTATCTCCTCTCCTCCTTCATTTCGCCACTCACCAACCGGCGCACGGATGAGTATGGCGGCAGCCGTGAAAACCGGATGCGCTATCCGCTGGAAATCTTCCATGCGGTGCGTGCCGTCTGGCCTGACGACAAACCGATCTCGGTGCGCATTTCGGCCAATGACTGGGTGGGTGATGAAGGCGTGACACCGGAAGAGGCCGTGGAGATCGCCCGCATGCTGCAGGAGGCGGGTGTGGACATCTGCGACGTCTCGGCGGGCCAGACCTCGAAACGCGCCCGCCCCGTTTATGGCCGCATGTTCCAGACGCCCTTCTCCGACCGCATCCGCAACGAGACCGGCATGGCGACCATGGCCGTCGGCAACATCTATGAGCCCGACCATGTGAACTCGATCCTGATGGCCGGGCGGGCCGATCTCGTCTGCCTCGCCCGCCCGCATCTGGCCGATCCCTACTGGACGCTGCATGCTGCCGCCACCCTTGGCGACAAGGGCGTAACGTGGCCGGATCCCTATCTGCCAGGCCGCGATCAGCTCTACCGGCTTGCCGAGCGGGCCGAGCAGATGACAGGGAAGGTGTGACGATGTTTTCCGAATGCCGGCTCTGCCCCTCATCCTCACCTTCTCCCCGCGCACGGGGAGAAGGGGGCATAGACGTCGCCGCTTCGTGCTTCTCCCCGCACGCGGGGAGAAGGTGCCGGCAGGCGGATGAGGGGCATCGCCGAACTTCAAGGAAAAGGCCAGCACAATGACAAGTTCACGCCACGCACTCGTAACAGGCGGCGGAACCGGCGTTGGTGAAGCCGTCGCGCTTGCCCTCGCGGAAGCCGGCATTGACGTCACGATCTGCGGGCGGCGCGCCGAACCGCTGGAAAAGGTAGCCGCACAGCATCAACGCATCCACGCGCAGACTGCCGATGTGACGGACGAAGCCTCCATGCTGGCGCTCTATGAGACGGCGGAAGCCGCGTGTGGCCCCTTCGACATTGTCATTGCCAATGCAGGCACGGCCTCCAGCGCGCCGGCCCACCGCACGAAGCTCAAAGACTGGAATCGCATCCTCGACGTCAACATGACCGGGGCGTTCCTGAGCGTGAAGCCCGCCCTTTCTCCCATGGCAAAACGCGGCAGCGGACGCATCATCTTCATTGCCTCGGTCGCGGGCCTCAGGGGCTATGCCTATGTCGCCCCCTATGTCGCATCCAAGCACGGTGTCATCGGTCTGATGCGCGCGCTTTCCGTCGAGTTGGTGAAGACCGGCGTTACGGTGAATGCGATCTGCCCCGGCTATGTCGAAACCGAGATGCTGGAAGAATCCATCGAGCGCGTGGTCGAGAAGACCGGGCGCAGCCACGAGGAGGCCCGAAAGGGCTTCGTCGAAGCCAATCCCCACGGCCGGCTGATCCAGCCAGGTGAAGTGGCGGCGGCGGCTTTGTGGCTTGTCAGCCCCGAGGCTTCATCGATCACCGGCCAGTCGATATCCATTTCTGGAGGTGAAACATGGTAAGCGCTCCCCTGGCATCCGTGAGAACCGGGGCACCGGCGAAGGAACGCCTGCGTCTGTGGATCAGGATCCTGCGTGCCTCGCGTCTGATCGAAGCCGTTCTGCGCGAACGACTCAAAAGCCGGTTCGACACGACCCTGCCCCGCTTCGATGTGCTGTCGGCCCTCGACCGCGCCCCCGAAGGCATGGCGATGAGCGACATCTCGCGCTTCCTGCTCGTTTCGAACGGCAATGTGACGGGCATTGTCGAGCGTCTGGTAACGGATGGTCTGGCCAGCCGCACCAAGCGCGACGGCGACCGCCGCACATCCATCATCCGGCTGACGCCAGCCGGCAAGGAAGCCTTTTCCGCGATGGCCGAGGCGCATGAACGCTGGGTCGATGAGCTTCTCGGCAATCTGCCCGAAGACGAAGCACGGGCACTCGCGGGAACCCTGAAATCGTTCGAAAGCAACTGGGAGGGCGGGGTATGAGCGACATGGCGGGTTTAAAGCCACAGCATTTCATTTGGCGAATGGAAGGCAGCGTCGCGCTGGTCCAGCTTGACCGGCCCGACCGCAAGAACCCGCTCACCTTCGAATCCTATGCGGAGCTGCGCGACACGTTCCGCGCCCTGCCCTACGCGGATGATGTGGACGCGGTCGTGTTCCTGCCCAATGGCGGCAATTTCTGCTCGGGCGGCGATGTGCATGACATCATCGGTCCGCTGGTCGACATGGACATGAAGGGCCTGCTCGCCTTCACGCGCATGACCGGCGATCTGGTCAAGGCCATGATCGCCTGCAACAAGCCGATCATTTCGGCTGTTGATGGCGTGGCGGTCGGGGCCGGCGCGATCATCGCCATGGCTTCAGACATTCGCCTTGCCACACCGGAGGCGAAAACGGCGTTCCTCTTCACCCGCGTCGGGCTCGCCGGTTGCGATATGGGCGCCTGCGCCATGCTGCCCCGCATCATCGGCCAGGGACGGGCGGCGGAGCTGCTCTACACGGGCCGCTCCATGAGCGCTGAGGAGGGTGAGCGCTGGGGCTTCTACAACCGGCTCGTGGCTGCGGAAGCCCTGGAGGCCGAGGCGCTGAACATGGCGTCGCGCATCGCTTCCGGTCCGACTTTCGCCCATGGCATCACCAAAACCCAGCTTAACCAGGAATGGTCGATGGGTCTTGAACAGGCCATCGAGGCAGAAGCCCAGGCCCAGGCCATCTGCATGCAGACAAAGGATTTCGAACGGGCGTACCGCGCTTTCGTAGCCAAAGAAAAACCGGTGTTTAAGGGGGATTGATGCCTGATCGCTCCTTCCTCGACTGGCCCTTCTTCGAACAGCGCCACCGCGACTGGGCCGAAAAACTCGACGCATGGTGCGAAAAAAACCTCCCCGTCGACCACGGCGATGTGGACGCTGCCTGCCGTGACCTCGTTGGCCGGCTCGGCGAAGCCGGTTTCCTCAAACCCACCGCGCTCGATACGGCCAATCCCGGCCCGCTCGACGTGCGCACGCTGTGTCTCACACGCGAGACACTCGCCCGCCATGATGGCCTGGCCGATTTCGCCTTCGCCATGCAGGGGCTCGGCACCGGGGCGATCAGCCTGTTCGGCTCAGCCGAACAGCAGCAATGGCTCGACAGGACCCGCGCCGGCAAGGCGATCTCGGCATTTGCCCTTTCTGAACCGCGCTCGGGCTCGGATGTCGCCAATATGGACATGACCGCCACCCGCGCTGGCGCTGACTATGTGCTTTCCGGCGAAAAGACCTGGATTTCAAATGGCGGCATCGCCGATCTCTACACGGTCTTTGCCCGCACCGGCGAAGCGCCGGGCGCGAAGGGCATCTCCGCCTTCCTCGTCCCCGCCGACACGCCGGGACTGGAAGTCGCAGAGCGCCTTGACGTGATCGCGCCGCACCCGCTT
This sequence comes from Nitratireductor sp. GISD-1A_MAKvit, assembly GCF_040819555.1. Lineage (GTDB taxonomy): Bacteria > Pseudomonadota > Alphaproteobacteria > Rhizobiales > Rhizobiaceae > Nitratireductor. The sequence goes on along the minus strand of NZ_CP161920.1, from coordinate 433,346 downwards.
GCGCGGCTTTCCTTCAACGATGTGCGGGTGCCTGCCTCTGCCATGATCGGCAAGCCGGGCGAAGGCTTCAAGATCGCCATGTCGGTGCTCGACGTGTTTCGCTCGACAGTCGGCGCGGCCGCACTCGGCTTTGCGCGCCGCGCGCTGGATGAAACACTGGACCGTGCCGGCAGCCGCGAGCTCTTCGGCGCGCCGCTCTTCGATCTGCAAATGGTGCAGGGCCACATCGCCGATATGGCGCTGGATGTGGATGCTGCGGCCCTTCTCATCTATCGCGCCGCATGGACCAAGGATATGGGCGCGCCGCGCGTGACCCGCGAAGCGGCAATGGCAAAGCTTTTCGCCACCGACCGCGCACAACAGGTCATCGACAAGGCAGTGCAGATCCACGGCGGCGACGGAGTGCGCCGCGGGCATATCGTGGAGAGCCTGTACCGGGAGATCAGGGCTCTGCGCATCTATGAGGGCGCATCAGACGTCCAGAAGGTCGTCATCGCACGGCAAATGGTGAAATAGGGAGGAAACATGCTCGGACCAACAGGTCATACCGACACCTTTGCGCGGGACAATCTCCCGCCGGAAGACCAATGGCCGGCCTTCCTTCTCGATGGCTTCGATTATCCCGACTATCTGAATGCCGGCGTTGAACTGACCGACCGCATGGTGGAGCGCGGTTTCGGCGACCGCGTGGCGCTGATTGGCAATGGCCGCCGCCGCACCTACAAGGAACTGGCCGACTGGACGAGCCGCCTCGCCCACGCAATGGTCGAGGATTACGGCGTCAAGCCCGGCAACCGCATCCTGATCCGCTCGGCCAACAATCCGGCCATGGTGGCCTGCTGGCTGGCCGCCACCAAGGCGGGCGCGGTCGTCGTCAACACCATGCCGATGCTGCGTGCCGGCGAACTCGCCAAGATCGTCGACAAGGCCGAGATCGGCCTCGCCCTGTGCGACACACGCATCAAGGACGAGCTCGTCGCCTGCGCAAAGGACAGCAAGTTCCTCAAGAAAGTGGTCGGCTTCGACGGCACCGCCAATTTCGACGCCGAGCTCGACCGCATCGCCCTCGACAAGCCGGTCCAGTTCGATGCCGTCAAAACCGGCCGTGACGATGTCGCGCTTCTGGGTTTCACGTCCGGCACCACCGGCACGCCCAAGGCGACCATGCATTTCCACCGCGATCTGCTGATCATCGCTGACGCCTATGCGAAGGAAGTGCTGCAGGTCACACCCGACGACGTGTTCGTCGGCTCGCCTCCTCTCGCCTTCACCTTCGGGCTCGGCGGTCTGGCAATCTTCCCGCTGCGTTTCGGTGCAACGGCGACGCTGCTCGAAAGTGCAACCCCGCCCAACATGATCGAGATCATCGAAAAGTATCGCGCCACGGTGAGCTTCACTGCCCCCACCGCCTACCGCGCCATGATGGCGGCGATGGACGAGGGTGCGGATCTTTCCTCGCTGCGCGTTGCCGTTTCGGCTGGCGAAACCCTGCCCGGCCCGGTGTTCGAGGCGTGGACGGAGAAGACCGGCAAGCCGATCCTCGACGGTATCGGCGCGACCGAGATGCTGCATATCTTCATCTCCAACCGCTTCGACGACCGCCATCCGGCCACCACGGGCCGCCCGGTCACCGGCTATGAAGCGCGCATCGTGGATGAAGAGATGAACGAATTGCCGCGCGGCGAGACGGGGCGTCTGGCCGTGCGGGGGCCGACCGGCTGCCGCTATCTCGCCGACGACAGACAGAAGGACTATGTGCGCAACGGCTGGAACCTCACGGGCGACAGCTTCTATCAGGACGAAGAAGGCCGCTTCCATTTCGCAGCCCGCTCCGACGACATGATCGTCTCCGCCGGCTACAACATTGCCGGTCCCGAGGTGGAGGCGGCATTGCTTGCCCATGCCGACGTCATGGAATGCGCCGTGATCGGCGCTGAAAGCGAGGAACGCGGACAGATTGTCGAGGCCCATGTGGTTCTGGCTGAAGGCGTCGCGCGCGACGACCTGACCGTGAAGCGCCTTCAGGACCATGTGAAGGCGACCATCGCACCTTACAAATATCCACGTTCCATCAAGTTTCTGGATGCCCTGCCGAAAACCGAAACGGGCAAGATCCAGCGTTTCCGCCTGCGGGAGAAGAACTGACCATGACAAGCCAGCCGGAGCTCGACGACGACAGGGCAGCGGAGATCAAGCCGCCCATGTCCTACAGCGACTATCTGCATCTGGACAAAATCCTCGATGCGCAGGAGCCCCTGTCCGAAGCGCGCGACGAGCTTCTGTTCGTCATCCAGCACCAGACATCCGAGCTATGGATGAAGCTTGCCATCACCGAGATCCGCTCCGCGCGCGCGGCCATTGCCGAAGACCGGCTGCGCCCCGCGTTCAAGATGCTGACCCGCGTGGCGCGCATTTTCGAACAGTTGAACAGCGCGTGGGACGTGCTGCGCACCATGACGCCGAGCGAGTATTCGACGTTCCGCGATGCGCTTGGCCAATCCTCGGGCTTCCAGTCCTGGCAGTATCGCTCCATCGAATTTCTGGCGGGCAATCGCAATCTGGCAATGCTCAAGCCGCATTCCGATCTGCCACAGATCACGGCCCGTCTCGAAGATATTCTTGCCGAGCCCAGCCTCTATGACGAAGCTCTGCGGCTTCTGGCGCGCAACGGTTTCGACATCGGTGCGGACGCAGAACGCTCAAGCTGGCGCGAACGGCGCGAGGCCAACGATCAGGTTCAGGCGGCATGGAAGGCGGTCTACGCGCGGCCCGACGAATATTGGGCGCTTTACGAGCTTGCTGAAAAACTCATTGATTTCGAAGATTATTTCCGCCGCTGGCGCTTCAACCACGTGACCACGGTGGAACGGATCATCGGGCTGAAACGGGGCACCGGCGGCACATCCGGCGTTTCCTACTTGCGCAAGATGCTGGATGTGGAACTATTCCCCGAGCTCTGGCGGGTCCGCACGGACATGTAACCGGGCACGGGTAACAAAGCCGCAAATAGCGGCGTCAATGACAAGGGAACGATTGGGAGACAGTTCATGAAGAAGCTACTTGCAGCAAGCCTGCTTGCACTTTCGGCAAGTGTTGCCGGAAATGCCTTTGCCGAACCGATCAAGATCGGCATGATCACCACGCTTTCAGGCGGCGGCGCCGGCCTTGGCATCGATGCCCGCGACGGTTTCATGCTCGCCATTGAGCAGTCCGGCAACAAGGAAGTCGAGGTCATCACCGAGGATGACGCGCGCAAGCCCGAACTCGCCGTCCAGATTGCCGACAAGATGATCCAGAGCGACAAGGTGGATCTGATGACAGGCATCATCTGGTCGAACCTCGCCATGGCCGTCGTGCCCTCGGCGACAGCGCAGGACGTGATCTATCTGTCGGTCAATGCCGGCCCCTCGGCGCTGGCAGGCGCAGGCTGCAGCCCCAACTATTTCAACGTGGCCTATCAGAACGACAATTTCCACGAGGCAATGGGCGAGGCCGCCAACAAGGACTTCAAGAAGACCTTCATCATGGCGCCCAACTACCCGGCCGGCAAGGATTCGCTGACCGGTTTCAAGCGCTTCTACAAGGGCGAGCTGGCCGGTGAGGTCTACACCAAGCTCGGTCAGACGGATTATGCCGCTGAGATCGCACAGATCCGCGCCTCGGGTGCGGATTCGGTGTTCATCTTCCTGCCGGGCGGCATGGGTGTCGCCTTTACCAAGCAATATGCACAGTCTGGTGTCGACCTTCCGTTGATGGGACCGGCCTTCTCCTTCAGCCAGGATGTTTTGCCGGCTATTGGCGATGCAGCTCTTGGCGTGAAGAACGCCGCGTCATGGGCCTATGATCTCGACAACGAGGCCAACAAGACCTTTGTCGAAGGTTTCAAGGAAGCCTATGGCCGCCTGCCTTCCGTCTATGCCGCGCAGGCCTATGACACGGCAAACCTCATCCTTTCCGCTGCCGAAAAGGCAAGCGTGAAGGACAAGGACGCCTTCCGCGCAGCGCTGAAGGAGGCGGATTTCGATTCCGTTCGCGGCAAGTTCTCCTTCAACACCAACAATCACCCGGTTCAGGATTTCTACGTCCGCGAGGTGGTGAAGGACGGCGACACGCTGACCAACAAGATCGTGGCCACCGCATTCACCGACCACAAGGACGCCTACGCGGCCGAGTGCAAGATGTAGGACAGCCTCCTTCTCCCCGCTGGCGGGGAGAAGGTGCCGGCAGGCGGATGAGGGGCGGGCGCCCATATTTGCAGATCATGGCGCAGCCCCTCACCCTCACCCTCTCCCCGTGAACGGGGAGAGGGAGGCCTCTAGGCAGCGCTCCACCTCAAAACCAGACGGCGAAAATCCCCCGTGACCCTCACCCTCCTCATAGAGCAGATATTGAACGGCCTGCAGTTCGGTGTGATGCTGTTCCTGATGGCCGCCGGCCTGACACTGATCTTCGGCGTCATGGGTCTCATCAACCTTGCCCATGGCTCGCTCTTTATGGTCGGCGCGTTTGCCTGTGCAACAGTGGCCGCGGCCACCGGCTCCTTCTGGCTCGGCCTTGTCGCCAGTCTTGCCGCCGCTGCCGCCGCCGGCGCGCTCGTTGAAATCCTGGTCATCAGACGGCTCTACCATCGAGATCATCTCGATCAGGTGCTCGCCACCTTTGCGCTGATCCTCATCTTTTCGGAAGGCACGCGCTGGGTGTTCGGCTCCTTCCCGCTCTATCTCGACATTCCGCAGCTTCTTTCAGGCGCGGTGCATCTGCCCGGCGGCGCGCAGTACCCAATATACCGTCTTGCAGTGATCGGTGTGGGCATTGCGGTGGCCGTGGGGCTTTATCTCCTGATCGGCAAGACGCGGCTTGGCATGCGCATCCGCGCCGGTGAATCCGACCGCGAGATGATCGGCGCGCTCGGCATCGACATCGGCACGCTCTACACGCTTGTCTTCGCGCTGGGCGCCGCGCTTGCCGGTCTGGCCGGCGCCATGGTCGGCGCGCTTCAGTCAGTGCAGGTGGGCATGGGTGAACCAGTGCTGATCCTCGCCTTCGTTGTCATCGTCATCGGCGGCATCGGCTCCATCAAGGGTGCGCTGGTCGGTTCCATTCTGGTGGGACTGACAGAGACACTTGGCCGGTTCCTGCTGCCGCATTTCTTCGGCCTGTTCATGCCGAATTCCGAAGCCGCTACCGTCGGTGCGGCGCTCGCCTCCATGCTGATCTACATCGTCATGGCCCTTATCCTCGCCTTCAGGCCACAGGGCCTGTTTGCGGCGAATGCGTGAGGGGCCGCACATGACACGCGAAACAATCTTCAGCATCGCCATCATCGCCGGCCTGCTTGCCGCCGCCTTCATCGCGCAGGCGATCGGGGAGACCTTCTACATCACGCTGGCAACCCGCATGGCGATCCTCGGTCTCGCCGCCACCGGTCTCAACATCGCGCTCGGCCTGGGCGGGCTGGTTTCCTTCGGCCATGCCGCCTTCTTTGGCATCGGCGGCTATGCGGCGGGCATTCTCGCCACCCACGCCTTCAACAGCGAGCCGCTTCTCCTCGGCCTGCCCGGTACCAACCAGATGATCATTATCTGGATCACCGGCGCCATTGCCGCCGCGCTCGTGGCAACGCTGATCGGCCTGATCTCGCTCAGAACCTCCGGCGTGTATTTCATCATGATCACGCTCGCTTTCGCGCAGATGATCTACTATTTCGCGATCTCCTGGCCCGCCTATGGCGGCGAGGACGGCCTTTCGATCTATGTGCGCAATGCCTTCCCCGGCACCAACACGCTCGCACCGATGAGCTTCTTCCTTATCTGCTTTGGTCTGCTGGTGTTGGGCCTCACCCTCTTCGCGCTCATTCGCGATTCCCGCTTTGGCGCCGCGCTGCAGGCCGGGCGGCAAAACGAGACACGGCTGGCTGCCGTCGGCATTGGCCCTTTCAGGGTGCGGCTCACGGCCTTCGTCATCTCCGCCATGATGACCGCCCTTGCCGGCGCGCTCTTTGCCGATCTGAACCGCTTCGTCAGCCCATCCATGTTCTCCTGGCACATGTCGGGCGAGCTGATCGTGCTGATCATCATTGGCGGCGTCGGACGGCTGGCGGGGCCGCTGGCCGGGGCCATCGTCTATGTCCTGTTCGAGTTCGCGCTTGGCGGCATCACCGAGCACTGGCAATTCTTCCTTGGCCTCATCCTTCTGGCCGTTGTGCTGTTTGCCCGCGGCGGCGTGATGGGCCTACTGGCCGGGAGAGCACGTCATGGCTGAACCCATTCTCGACATCCGCGACCTGAAAAAAAGCTTCGGCGCACTAAAGGCAACCGATGGTGTGAGCCTCGATCTCAAGCCCGGCGAGATCCACGCCCTGATCGGCCCCAATGGTGCCGGCAAATCGACCCTCATTCATCAGATCGCCGGGTCGCTCAAACCCGACAGTGGGGAAATCCGCTTCGAGGGCCGTGACGTGAAACCGCTCGACATGGCCGCCCGCGCCCGGCTCGGCATGGGCCGCACATTTCAGGTCTCGTCACTCGCCCCGGAATTCTCTGCTCTGCGCAATGTGATGCTGGCGGTGCAGGCGCGCGCGGGCTCCAGCTTCCGCTTCTTCAGGCCCGTCATGCGCGACCGCAGCCTCATCGAACCCGCTCATGAAGCGCTCGCCCGGGTCGGACTATCCGACCGCGCCGATATACCCGCGGCCGAACTTTCCCATGGTGAGCGGCGACAGCTCGAAATCTCCATTGCGCTGGCGCTCGGCGCAAAGGCCTTCCTGTTGGATGAGCCCATGGCCGGCATGGGACCCGAAGGCTCACAGGCGCTTACCGCCTTTCTTGACGGGCTTCGGAACGAAGCACCGATCCTTTTGATCGAGCATGACATGGATGCTGTCTTCGCCCTTGCCGACCGCATCTCCGTTCTCGTCTATGGCCGCATCATCGCCACCGGCACGGTGGATGAGATCCGCAACCATCCCGCCGTGCGCGAAGCCTATCTGGGAGAGGGCGCATGAAGCTCCTCGATGTCCGGGATCTGAAAACCTTCTACGGCAAATCGCAGGCGCTCTTCGGCGTCGAGCTGTCGGTCGAGGAAGGCGAGGCCGTGGCGCTGATGGGCCGCAACGGCATGGGCAAGACGACGACGATCCGCTCCGTCTGCCACCTCACGCCCGCGCAGTCAGGCAGCATAAACTTCGCCGGCAAAGATATAATGCGCATGAAGCCGCATCGCATCGCTCGGCTGGGTGTCGGGCTGGTGCCGGAGGGCCGCCGCTGCTTTCCCAATCTGACGGTAGAGGAAAACATCATTGCCGCCGCTCGCCCCGGCAGATGGACGCTCGATGCCGTGAACGTGCTGTTCCCGCGCCTTGCCGAGCGGCGCGACCAGTATGCGAGCACACTTTCGGGCGGAGAACAGCAGATGCTCGCCATTGGCCGTGCGCTTGCCACCAATCCGCGCCTGCTCATTCTCGACGAAGCAACCGAAGGCCTCGCACCGGTGATCCGGCAGGACATCTGGCGCGCGATCCGCACCATCAGGGCGGAGGGTCAGTCGATCCTCATTGTCGACAAGACACTCAGCGAGCTTCTGCCCGTGGCGGATCGCTGCGTCATTCTCGAAAAAGGCCGCACCGCATGGACCGGCGCGCCCTCAGCTCTCTCGGACGAGGTCCAGGAGCGCTTTCTCGGCGTGTGACCACGCCGTCGTTCCCAAGCATGAAGGAAATAGCATGACTGTCCCGCTTCACCAGATTCTCCAGCCAGCCGACTGGGTCCCCGCCAGGGGGTATTCCAATGGTGTTGTAGCACGGGGGCGCACCGTCTTCCTTGGCGGTCAGATCGGCTGGAACAGCAGCCAGATATTCGAGACCGACGATTTCATCGGTCAGGTGCGGCAGGCGCTGGAAAACATCGTCACGCTGCTGAAGGAAGCCGGTGCCGGCCCGGAGCATGTGGTGCGCCTCACCTGGTTCATCACCGACAAACAGGCCTACGCCACCCGGTTGCGCGAGCTGGGCGAAGCCTACCGCTCCGTCATGGGCCGCAACTTCCCGCCCATGAGCGTCGTGCAGGTCACCGCGCTCATCGAGGATGAAGCGAAGGTGGAGATCGAGGCCACTGCGGTCCTCCCAGACTAGCCGAACGACGCTCGGCGCAAGCACTTTGCTCGGGAGCCAGGCGCCCTCGCCCTTCGACAAGCTCAGGATGAGGGCTGTTTAACCCGCTCAGAAAAACCTTCGCACCACACACGGCAGCGTATGCCGCTGCGTCCACGTTTCACGCCGGAAAGAAGCATGGAGCTTCCAGTAACCCTCATCCTGAGCTTGTCGAAGGGCGAGGGTGCTTGGCTCCACACCTGAGGAGTTATCTCCCCACCCCCAGTGCGCCGCCGTCCACCTCCCGTGCCGCATCCTCCCGCGCATTGCGGCGGAGCGTGTAGACGAATGCTGCCACGAACAGGCCGGTCATCAGAAGCACGATCGTCGGCGCCGGCGCACTGTCGAGGAAGAAGCTCAGGTAAACGCCGAAGAACGACGAGAACAGTGCAACTGCCAGGCTCACCATCAGCATTCTGTCGAACCGCCTGACCAGCAGAAACGCCACCGCCCCCGGCCCGATCAGAAGCGCGATCGCAAGGATGATGCCGACCGCCGTGAGCGCCGCCACGATGGTAAGCGAAAGGATCGACAAAAGTCCGTAATGCAGCACCCGCACCGGCAGGCCAATGGCCTTTGCGTGCTGCGCGTCGAATGCGTTCAGCAGTAGATCCCGGCGAAAGAGCACGATCGCCACACAAACGAAGAGCGCGATGATGCCCGTTTGCGCGATGTCTCCCCACGTCACGCCCAGCATGTCGCCGAACAGGATGTGGTCGAGATGCACCTCGGTCTGGATCTTGGTGTAGAGCAGCAGCCCGAGCCCGAACATGCCGGAAAAGACCACGCCCATGATCGTGTCTTCCTTCACCCGGCTGTTTTCCTTCAGATAGCCGATGCCCACGACACAGGTCATGCCGGCGACAAACGCGCCGATGGCAAAGGGTATGCCGATAATATAGGCGATCACCACGCCGGGCAGCACCGCATGGCTCACGGCGTCACCCATCAGCGACCAGCCCTTGAGCACGAGAAAGCAGGAAAGCAGCGCCATGGGCGCGGCGATCAGCACCGAGATGATGAAGGCCTGCTGCATGAACGGAAACGCGAAAGGCAGCATCAGCGTGTCGAAAAAGCTGCTCATGCGCCCATCTCCTGCATATCGCCTTCCAGCGCTTCACGCGCCCGCCGGCGGGCCGCCAGAAGCCCGTGCTTCGGGGCAAACACGAAAGCTGTCAGAAACGTCAGTGTCTGAAGCACGACAATGATTCCGCCCGTAGCCCCATCGAGGAAATAGCTCGCATAGGCGCCGATAAAGCTTGAGAGCGCGCCAATCGCCACCGCAATGGCCACAAGCCGCGGAAACCGGTCGGTCAGAAGGTATGCCGTTGCCCCCGGTGTCACCACCATGGCGATAACGAGAAAGGCGCCCACGGTCTGCATGGCGGCCACCGTGCAGGCACTCAGAAGCGTGAAGAAGATCATCCGCAGAAAACCCGGATTTAGGCCGATGGAGCGCGCATGGTTCTCGTCGAAAAACGCCACCATCAGGTCCTTCCACTTGAAAGCGAGAACAACCAGCGTGACGCCAGAAATGATGACGAGCTGCAGCGTATCCGAGGGTGTGATCGCCAGCACATTGCCCAGAACGATGGTCTGGATGTTCACCGACGCGGGCGACAGCGAGACCATGAAAAGGCCAAGCCCGAAGAACGAGGTGAAGATCAGGCCGATGATCGCATCCTCGCGCAGCTTGGTGCGCTGATTGAGAAAGAACATCGCACCGGCCGCAAGCCCGCCGGCGAAGAACGCGCCAATGGAAAACGGCAGGCCCAGCATATAGGCGCCTGCAACACCCGGCACGATGGAGTGCGAGAGCGCGTCACCTATCAAAGACCAGCCCTTGAGCATCAGATAGGCAGAGAGGAAGGCACAGACGCCGCCCACCAGCGCACTCACCCACATGGCATTGACCATGTAGCCATAGGAGAAAGGCTCGAGCAGATAGGCGCTCATTTCCGGTCACCTGATTCCGGTGCGCCATCCTCATCGCCATAGATGACGAAGGGCCGCTCATCGTCGGTCAACACCGTCAGCTGGCGGGAATCCTCTTCCGCATCTTCATGCAGATCCGCCCCACCCAAAGTGAACTGGCGCAGCACACCGCCAAATGCCTTTTCCAGATTGGCGCGGGTGAAAACGTCCGGAGTCGGCCCCGAAGCCAGCACCGTGCGGTTGATCAGGACGGTCCGGTCGCAGAAGCGCGGCACACTGCCCAGATTGTGCGTCGAAACCAGCATGACATGCCCTTCCTCGCGCAGCGCCTTGAGGAGCGCGATGATGGATTCCTCCGTGCGCACATCAACGCCGGTAAAGGGTTCGTCGAGCAGGATGACCCGCCCCTCCTGGGCCAGCGCCCGCGCGAGAAAGACGCGCTTCTTCTGGCCGCCGGATAATTCCCCGATCTGGCGCTTTCGATAGTCAGCCATGCCGACGCGCTCAAGGGCGGAGGTCACCATCTCATGGTCCTGCCGCCGCGGCCAGCGCATGAAATTCATGTGGCCATAGCGACCCATCATCACCACGTCCTCGACGAGAACGGGAAAGTTCCAGTCCACCTCTTCGGCCTGCGGGACATAGGCAACCACATTGCGCTTGAGCGCACGGCCCTGCCGGCTGGCCCAGAATGGAGACCTCTCCCCGAGCAAGCGGCACGAAGCCCATGATCGCCTTGAAGAGCGTGGATTTTCCGCTGCCATTGACCCCCACCAGCGCTGCAATCGTTCCGGTCGGGATGGAGAAACTGGCATCACGCAGCGCCGTGTGTCCGTTCCGATAGGTAACGGCCACATCCCGCACATCGATGCCGGCGGACTGAACCGCCGGCTTTCTGTTCTTTTTGATCACGGGAGCATTCATTGCCCGGTCAGTCCTTCAGCGATCGTCTCGCTCGTTACCCGGAGAAGATCCAGATAGGTGGGAACTTCGCCGCTCTCATCGCTCAGCGAGTCCACATAGAGAACCCCGCCATACTTCGTCCCGGTTTCGCGCGCCACCTGCTGCGCCGGATCCGGCGATACCGTGCTTTCGCTAAAGACGGCCGGCGCCCCGGTTTCCCGAATCCGATCAATCACATGGCGCACCTGCTGTGGCGTGCCCTGCTGGTCGGCGTTGATCGGCCAGATGTAGAGCTCCTGCAGGCCGAAGTCGCGTGCAAGATAGCTGAACGCGCCCTCACTGGTAACCAGAACCCGGTGCTCCTCGGGAATGGCTGCAAGCCTTTCGCGGATCGGGTCCACAACGGCCTTGATCTGCGCCTTGTAGGCCTCGGCATTCTTCGCATAGACCTCGGCATTCTCCGGATCATGCTTCGAAAACGCATCGCGTATGTTGTCGACATAGGTCAGCGCATCGCTTGGCGACATCCAGGCATGCGGATTGGGCTTGCCCGTGTAGGGACCCTCCGCAATACCCATCGGCTCCACACCCTCTGAAACCACCACGCTCGGCACGTCCTTCAGATTGCGAAAGAAGCGCTCGAACCAGAGTTCGAGATTGAGCCCGTTCCACAGGATCAGGTCGGCGTCCTGGGCGCGCAGAATGTCGCCCGGCGTCGGTTGATAATTGTGAATCTCCGCATTCGGCTTGGTGATCGATTCGACCACCGCTGCATCGCCCGCAACATTGCGCGCCATGTCGGCGATAACGGTGAATGTGGTAACCGCCTTGAAGCGCTCGTCCTGAGCGAAAGCGGAGGACGCGGCGAGTGCTGCGACGATGAAAGTGGCCAATCCCTTGGCTAAACGCATGAATATCCCCTGAAACACATCAATCTGCTGTGACGGTCTGAAGCTATGCTGTTCTTTCTCGAACGTCAATGCAATTGCAAATCGTTTGCAATAAAAAAGCTAAAGGCTGGAAAATGCGTGGTTTTCTGAGGAGAAGGGTGGGAGCGATCGGGCGAGACCTTTGCAACTGGTTGTCATCTGGCGCATAGTCGGCCCATGAATCAGCATGCCAGCCACAAGCCGGATTACGAGAAGGAACTGCGCCGTGCCGGTGTTCGCATCACCCGGCCGCGCAAGGTGATTCTGCGGATTCTGACAGAAACGGACGACCATCCCGACGCCATGGAAATTTTTCAGCGCGCCTCGGCCGTCGATCCGAGCATCTCGCTATCGACCGTCTACCGCACGATGAAGCTGCTGGAAGAGATGGGTGCGATCCACCGCCATGCCTTTGAAGGCGGGCGCGCCCGGTTCGAACAGGGCCGATGGCGAACACCATGACCACCTGATCGACATCGACACAGGCGATGTCATTGAATTCCATTCCGACCGCATCGAGAAGCTGCAGGAAGAAATCGCCCGTACGCTGGGCTATGACATCGTGCACCACCGGCTGGAACTTTACGGTCGCAAACGAAAGAGCGGCTGAAGCCACCCGGACGCGCCCAAAAGGCACGTGACCTTTCACGGTCTCGATCCTGAAAAAACACCTCTTCCACTCTATCAAAACATTGTTTTGAACCGGCGGTGATCGCCTGTCCGCCACCCTGCATTATGCAGCCATACACATAAACTTGACTCTCATACTCAGAATAAATAGAAGCCATGGGCATTGTTTCGCCCGAAGCATTTTGTGCCTGAAACTTCCCAAAAAATGGAGAGTGTGTTGTCCGCAGATCACCGAGCCCGCATCAGCCACCTAGCGTTGTTGGCGGCAATGACGTTACCCGGAACCGCCAACACCGTTCTGGCGCAGGAGGCAACCGTGTTGCAGCGCCTTACGGTGGAGGCGGAGAGCGACGACATTCTCCTGCAGGACGGCTATATCGTTCAGGAAAGCCGCACGGGGACCAAGACCGACACACCCATTTTGCAGATCCCGCAGGCCATTTCCGTGGTCACACAGGACCAGCTGGAAAAACAGAAGCCACGCACGCTCAATGAGAGCCTCGGCTATATTGCAAGCGCCAATCCGAACGGCTTCGGCTTCGACAATCGCTATGACGCGTTCACGCTGCGCGGCTTCCCTGCCTATTCAACCGGAACATTCCGGGATGGTTTGCGGCAATACAACGGTCCTTCGGCCTGGTATCGAACCGAACCATACGGGATCGAGGGGCTCATGGTTCTGAAAGGGCCGGCTTCTTCCCTTTATGGCGTGAGCGGCCCCCGGTGGCATCGTCAATCTGGTCACCAAACGTCCAAAGGAAGAGACCTTTCGTGAGGTCGAGCTCCTGGCTGGTACAAACCAGCGCTTCCAGGGCGCTTTCGACTTCAGCGGCCCGGTCAATGAAAGCGGCACGATCCTTTATCGTCTCACGGGCCTCGGGCGCGTCTCCGACACCGAAATCCCCGGATATGAGGACGACAAGTTCTATATCGCTCCGGCGGTAACCCTGCAGCCTGATGCCGGCACGAAACTCACCATTCTCGGCGAATACTCCAAGGCCGTAACGGGCGCCACAGCCTGGTATTACAATTCCTCTTACGGCGTTTTGTCCGATCTCTATGTCGGCGATCCCGACTGGAACGATTTCGACCTCCGTCAGGGGCGTATCGGATATGAGTTCGAGCACAGTCTCAACGATGTCGTGACCCTGAGACAGAACCTGCGGTTCCAGGCAGTGGACGCAGATCTCAAATACAGCGGTTTCTACCCCGCTCCCCCGAGCCGAATATGGGCGCGCTATCAGGAAGAGACAAAAAATTTCGTCGTCGACAACATTGTGCAGTTCGACTTCGACACCGGTCCGATCGAACATACTGCGGTCGTCGGGCTCGACTATTCCTGGTCGGACTACACCGCGCAGACAGTCCGCTCGCCCTGGAGCGCCAGCTCTCTCGAAAGAATTCCCTACACGTTCGTCGGCAGTCAAAAGATGCATCAGTATGGCATCTACGCACACGATCAGATGGAGTGGAACGACTGGACGCTGTTTCTCAGTGCGCGGCATGACTGGGTGAAGTCGGACAGTGTTTCGGCTTCCTTCGTGGGGTCGGAGCAGACCGACAAGGCTCTCTCCGGGCGGGTGGGCTTATCCTACCGAACCCCGTGGGGCCTGATCCCTTATGTAAACTACTCGACGTCCTTCTCGCCCAATCTCGGTTTTGTCTACGACTATGCCACCAATGCACGTGCCGTCGCCCGGCCAACAAAGGGCAGACAGTTCGAGGCAGGTGTGAAATATGAACTGCCCGACCACAACGCCGTCATCAGCGCGGCATTCTTCAACATCGATCAGACAGACGGTGTCGTCTATGACGGCACATTCGATGCGGCGGGCAATCAGCGCCAGCGCCAGCTCGACCTCAACTCCCGCGGCTTTGAACTTGAAGCACAGGCATCTCTCGCCAACGGCTTCGGGATGCTCGCTTCATACACATACATGCGGATGAAAATCGAAAACGGCCTTCCGGGAACCGTCGGCAACGAACTGTCCTCGACGCCGAACCACATGTTCTCCATCTGGGGCACGTATGATGTGCAGGACGGGCCACTGGCCGGGCTCGGGGTCGGCGCTGGATTGCGTTACGTGGGCGAAAGCTACGGCGACGACGCCAACAGTTTCAGGAATGACGCCCGCGTGCTGGTGGACGCGTCGCTGTCCTATGATTTCGGCGCAGCAAAGCCGGAATGGGATGGGCTGAGCCTCCAGGTCAACGCGAAGAACCTGTTCGACACGCGCAAACAGATCTGCACCGCCGGCAACTGCTTTCTGGATGAAGGCCGCCAGGTGACGGGCAGCCTGCGCTACAGGTTCTAGAGGATGGCCGAATCCGAAGACCGGAAACCGGGTCCGATCGCCATCGTGGTGGCGATCGGCGGCCTGTATGTGGCGCAAAGCGTGATCGGCGGCATCACCTGGATCGGGCTGCCGGCAGTCATGCGTGAGGAGGGGCTCCCGCTCGACCTGCTCGGGCTGCTTTCCCTGATTGCCCTTCCCTGGGCGCTGAAATTTCTCTGGGCGCCTGCGATCGAGCGTTTTCGGCTGCCGCCACGCGGGCGCAACCGCTCTGGTGTCGTGGTCCTGGCTGGAGGCGGCCTCTCCGTTCTCGGCCTCATCATTGCCGGCACTCTGGGACTGCAGTCGGTGCCGCTTATAATCGCGATGCTCACCGTCGTCGCATTCGCCGCTGCCACGGTGGACATTGCGGTGGACGGGTTCGCGGTCGAGGCCCTTCCGCGCGCGCAGCATGGGTGGGCCAACGCTGCGCAGGTCGGCGGCGCCTATCTGGGTTCAGCCCTCGGCGGCGGGCTGTTTCTGGTCCTCGTCTCCTATCTCGGCTGGATGAAGGCAGTCCCGCTGATGGCCTTTTTCCTTGTTGCGCTCGGCACTCCCTTTCTCCTCCGGATGCAGTTTCCGACGCGAGAGCGCCCGCACACCCCCTCGCTGGCGGCCGCGCTGCGGCGACCGGAAATCCGCAAGGGGTTGCTGGCTGCCGGTGTCTATGTGTTGGCACAGAAAGGCGGGATGATGATGCTTGGTCCTCTTCTCGTCGACGCCGGCCTTTCTCTGGAAACAATCGGCCTCGTCAACGGTCTGGCCGGTATCTTCATAGGTCTGGCTGCGGCTTTGACCGGGGGTGCACTGGTTCGAAGATGGGGCCCGAGGCCCGTGCTCATTCTCGCCCTTCTCCTTCAATCCGTCGCATTGGGCTTTTTCAGCCTTTATGACTTCTTCCCGGGACTGCCCAACTGGCTTCTTGCGTGCTTTGCCGTGGCCAGTGGTTCGGCAATCATGGCCCTTGGCTTCGTGGCGCTCTACGCGCAGTTCATGCGCTGGTCTGACGTTCGCCAGGGTGGGATCGATTTCACGCTGTTCCAGTCGATGGATGCCGCCATCAGCATGCTGGGCGGACTGACAGCCGGTTTGGTCTCGAGCCATTTCGGCTATGGCACATTTTTTGGCCTTGCGGCCATCGTGGCCCTGTCGGCTGCGCCCCTCATGGCGATGATCGTGGACAGACAGCCGGCAACACACGTCGAACCCCGCGCTGCAGAACCTGCCTGAATAACATTCTCGGAGAATTCCCCCTTAAAGACGCAAGTGCCGCCGTGGTGGAGGGGAAACCACGGCGGCGATGCTTGAAACACCGCGGCAGCCCGGAGAGGGGGGATAAGGCTGCCGCTATTTCGTCCGGAAAAGGCGGGGGACGAGCCTAGGCCGGACCACGGCGGAAATTGCCGCTCTCTGATATTTTGTGTTTGAACATGGCTATTCAAGGGCACCAACATTACATCTTCGTAACAAACGCGTGATGCATGGTGTCAGGTCACCTCTGGCCTTGTCAGTACGATGTATCCAAAGGGGGTAAGCCCCACCCTTTTCCATGGACAGGCGCACACTCCCGCGCTACCCGTACAGCCATGAAAAAAGGCGATCATCTTTTCCTCGTAGACGGCTCGGGCTACATCTTTCGTGCCTACCACGCACTGCCCCCGCTGACCCGCAAATCCGACGGCCTGCCGGTCGGCGCCGTGGCCGGCTTCTGCAACATGCTCTGGAAGCTTCTACAGAGCGCACGCGACACGGAAGTCGGCGTTACGCCCACGCATTTCGCGGTGATATTCGACCATTCGTCAAAGACATTCCGCAACGATCTCTATCCCGAATACAAGGCCAACCGCTCCGAGCCACCGGAAGATCTGGTGCCGCAGTTCGGCCTGATCCGCGAGGCGACGCAGGCCTTCGACCTTCCCTGCATCGAAATGGCGGGTTTCGAGGCCGATGACCTGATCGCTACCTACGCCCGGCTCGCCAGCGAAGCAGGCGGCGAAACCACCATCATCTCCTCCGACAAGGACCTGATGCAGCTCGTCACCGATCACGTCTCCATGTACGATCCGATGAAGGATCGTGAGATCCGGGTTCCGGAGGTGATCGAGAAATGGGGCGTTCCGCCTGAAAAGATGATCGACCTTCAGGCATTGACTGGCGATTCGGTGGACAATGTGCCCGGCGTGCCCGGAATCGGTCCGAAAACGGCCGCGCAACTGCTCGAAGAGTATGGCGATCTCGAAACGCTGCTTTCTCGCGCAAACGAGATAAAACAAAAGAAACGGCGCGAAAACCTGATCGAATTCGCTGAAAAGGCGCGCATTTCGCGCGAATTGGTGAAGCTCAGGATCGACGTTCCCATCGAGCACGGAATCGACACGTTCGAGCTTGCCCCACCCGATGGGCCGAAGCTGATCGGCTTTTTGAAAGCCATGGAATTTTCCACCCTGACGCGCCGCGTGGCCGAGGCCACCGGAGCGGAAGTGGCAGAAATCGATGCTGCCCATGTGGAGGTGGAAGCCGGCGCGGGCGCCCGCGGCCCTGATCTCGACCCGTCCCCCACCGAAGGCGACGATGAGGCAGACACGCCTTCAAAACTTGCCGCGCGTATTGCTGAACGAGGTTCTGCCCAGACCTTCGACCATGCCGGCTATGAATGTATCCGCGATCTCGATGCGCTCGAGCGCTGGATCGATGAAGCCTACGACACCGGCATTCTCGCCTTTGACACGGAAACCACCTCGCTCGATCCCATGCAGGCCGAGCTCTGCGGTTTCTCCCTTGCCACA
Organism: Nitratireductor sp. GISD-1A_MAKvit; assembly: GCF_040819555.1. Lineage (GTDB taxonomy): Bacteria > Pseudomonadota > Alphaproteobacteria > Rhizobiales > Rhizobiaceae > Nitratireductor. The sequence goes on along the minus strand of NZ_CP161920.1, from coordinate 415,684 downwards.
AAGCCCGGGCGTGCGGCCTATGTCCCGCTCATCCACAAAAGCGGGGACGGCGATCTTCTCGGGGGCGGGTTGATCGAGAACCAGATTCCGCAAAAGGCTGCACTGGATGCAATCCAAACGATCATGGCGGACCCTGCCGTGCTCAAGATCGGCCAGAATCTCAAATATGACTGGCTGCTGATGTACCGTCTTGGCGTGGAGATCGTCGGCGTGGACGACACCATGCTCATGTCCTACGTGCTCGATGCGGGAACGGGCAGCCACGGCACCGTGAGCCACGGGATGGATGCGCTCTCTGAACGCTGGCTGGGACACAAGCCCATTCCCTACAAGGAACTGACGGGAACAGGCCGCAAGCAGGTCACCTTCGACATGGTCGATCTGGAACGGGCCACCGCCTATGCCGCCGAGGATGCCGACATCACGCTACGGCTCTGGCAGATTCTAAAACCGCGTCTCGCCGCCGAGGGGCTCGTGTCTGTTTATGAGCGGCTCGAACGGCCCTTGATCCCGGTGATCGGCCGCATGGAACATCGCGGCATTGCCGTCGACCGGCAGATCCTGTCACGCCTCTCGGGCGAGCTGGCTCAGACGGCAGCCGGCATTGAAGACGAAATTTACGAGCTGGCGGGCGAACGTTTCACCATCGGTTCTCCAAAACAGCTCGGTGAGATCCTGTTCGGCAATATGGGTCTGCCGGGTGGCAGCAAGACCAAAACCGGCCAGTGGTCGACCTCGGCACAGGTGCTCGAAGAACTCGCGGCAGCCGGTCATGAGCTACCGCGCAGGATTGTCGACTGGCGTCAGGTCACGAAGCTCAAATCCACTTATACGGATGCTCTGCCGGGCTATATCAACCCGGAAACAAAGCGGGTGCACACCTCCTACGCACTGGCCTCCACCACAACCGGACGGCTTTCATCGTCCGAACCCAACCTGCAGAACATTCCGATCCGCACCACCGAAGGCCGCAAGATCCGCACCGCCTTCGTGGCTCCCGAAGGCACCAGGCTGATCTCTGCCGATTACAGCCAGATCGAGCTGCGCGTGCTTGCCCATGTTGCCGATATCCCCGAACTCAAGAAGGGCCTTTGCCGACGGGCTGGACATTCATGCCATGACGGCATCGGAAATGTTCGATGTCCCGGTGGAGGGTATGCCGCCGGAGGTGCGCCGCCGCGCAAAGGCGATCAACTTCGGGATCATTTACGGCATCTCCGCCTTTGGCCTGGCCAACCAGCTCGGGATTCCGCGTGAAGAGGCCGGCGCTTATATCAAGCGCTATTTCGAGCGTTTCCCCGGCATCAAAGACTACATGGATTCCACCAAGGCAAAGGCAAAGGAACTCGGCTATGTGGAGACGATCTTCGGGCGGCGCGCACATTACCCCGAGATCCGTTCATCCAACCCGCAAATGCGCGCCTTCAACGAGCGCGCAGCGATCAACGCACCGATTCAGGGCTCGGCAGCCGATATCATCCGGCGCGCCATGACTCGCATGGAGGACGCACTTGCCGAGGTTGGCCTTGAGGATGTGCAGATGCTGCTACAGGTGCATGACGAGCTGATCTTCGAAGCCCCCGAAGGCAAGGTGGAGAAAGCCATTCCCGTCATTTGCAATGTCATGGAAAACGCCGCTTTACCGGCTCTTTCGCTCTCCGTGCCCCTGCAGGTGGAGGCGCGCGCGGCAAACAACTGGGACGAAGCCCACTGAAGACCGGCGATACCGGGGCCGCCCCATCCGGCGTTGCGCTGAACAACAAAACCCCGCTCACGGAGCGGGGTTTTGTTCATGTGATCGCTGCAGGCGGCGGGGTCACCAGAGCTCGTAGCGTAGACCAACCTTGATTTCGTGCATGGAAAGCCCGCCATCGGATCCCTGGATGCCCGTGGCACCAGAACCGGCAGTGGCTGCGTCCCAGCCGAACATCTGTCCGCCATCGATATTGCGATAGCGATAGCCGAGATCGATCTTCATGTTGTTCGACAGATCGTAGGCAACACCTGCCATCAAGGCATATGTGAAGCGCCAGTCCGACTCGCCGGCATGCGTGGTCGTACCGGTCAGACCCGTTCCGCCGCAGCTGCCGCCAACGCAGTAAGAGCTGTTGGAGAGGTCGTCCCAGCGGAGATAGGTGTAGCCTAGACCCGCGCCCACATAAGGTGTGAATCCAACAAAGGTTCCCAGGTCCGCATAGGCATTGAGCAGGACGGAATAGCCGGTGACTTCGGACGAGTCCTCGGAGCGGCATGCAGATCCGGGGGGGGCACCGGGACATTCCGTTGCGCTGGAGGTCGTGCCATTGAAATCCGCCGAAAAACGGTCGAGCGTCACATCCGCGCGCAGCCAGTCGGTGAAGGAATAACCGGCACCAATGCCAAAGCTGAAACCCTCGGACAACGACACGCTGTCAAACGATGCCGAGCCATAGGTCGAACCGTCGAATGTGCGGTAGGTGAAGGGGTCGTTGGCTTTGGTCTTTAGTGAATAACCGATATCACCACGCAGATACCAACCACTGCCGATTTCGACAGGCACCACATCGGGAGCCTGTTCGATGATGATGGGCGGGTCATAGTCGGCCGCAGACGCTGCGCCGATCGAAATCAGCAACAGGCCGGCCGAAGAAGCAAGCAAACGGGTGGTCGTGCGCATAATCCGTACTCCGCAATTTGCGACGGATCCACGCTGCCCCCGCCGCTTGTCAAAGAGCAGTGTTAACCATTCGGGTTAAGTCGAGGTTAAGGCTAACACCGGGTTAGCGAAGTCGTTTGTGGCGACCCTCAAACGAAAACCGCCCGGCGAAGTGCCGGGCGGTCTGAATGACGTATTGTTGTTTTTTACTTGTAGACCGGAGGCTCGAAAGGCGGCGGATCGTAGCTGACCACCTCTGGCTGCGCACAGTTGGTGTTGCCACCGAACTGGTAGCGAAGACCCGCACGCGCCTCATGCACATTGAAGCCATCGTCAAAGCCCGGCGCAACGCCTGCGGCATATTCGAACATGCGCCCACCGGCCACACGTGTGAAGCGGTAGCCCATGTCCAGATTGACGTTCTCGGTCAGGCAGTAGGATGTACCGGCCATCAGCGAGTAGGCGAAACGCCAATTGCTGGAACCTTCGTGAACCGTCGTGCCATCGGGCGTGACGTTTGTCAGGTCGTCCCACATGATATAGGCACCACCGATACCCGCACCGACATAGGGCGTGAAACCATGATAGGTGCCGAGATCGACATAGGCGTTGGCCATCAGAAGCCAGGCACTGTAGGCCGATGTATCGCTGGAAACGCAGGCAACATCCCCCGAGCACGTTCCCGAAGTCGAACCGGTGAAATCGGACTTGAACCAGTAGTCTGCCGTCAGATCCGTGCGGAGGTAACGGTTGATCTGGTAACCGACACCTGCGCCGAGCGACATCGCACCCTTGAGATCGGTCGTATCGAAGGAGGCCGTGCTGCCGCGAAGAGTGCTTCCAGGCCTTGTCCCATAGGTGATGTATTCCGTGCCGCGCAGCTTCGACCAGTGATAGTCGACATCGCCGCGGATATACCACCCGCCGAAGGAGGGGGGCCGGCGCCGGCTGAACGACGGGCGGCAGAGGCTGGGGGGCCTCGATGACTGGCGGCTCATACAGATCCGCGGCATGGCCGACGGTCGGAGCGAATAGCATCAAGGCCGCCCCGAAGGCCTTCGTAGACTTCAACATAGCATCCCATCCTTAGCGTTGCCGCGCCCCCCTGGGCACATTGGCAAATTGCAACTCGCGACGAATATTTTAGGAAAAAAGTTAAATACGGCTTAACCCTAAGCCTTAACCAAACGCGGACTGCACGCTTTGCGGGAAACGCCCTGCGCAAGGACCGGCGAAGGGCACGGGCCAACGTGGCGTTTGAGGGCCTTTTCAGGCCGCGTTCTTGGAATCGGCGATTGCGCTGATCACATCATCAACCACGCTCTCAACGAGCGCCGGATCGTCGGCCTCGGCCATCACGCGAATGAGCGGTTCCGTGCCGGAAGGGCGGATGACGAGCCTTCCCTTTCCGCCAAGCCGGGCCTCGGCCTCGGCTATGGCGGACTTGACCGGCGCTGTCTCCAGCGGCTTGCCGCCGGCAATGCGCACATTCTTGAGGAGCTGCGGGACCGGCTCGAATTTTTTGCAGACTTCACTGGCCGGGCGGTTTTCGCGCTTGATGCAGGCGAGCACCTGGAGCGCCGCAACAAGGCCATCGCCCGTGGTGGAGAAATCGGACAGCACCACGTGCCCGGACTGCTCGCCACCCACATTTAGCCCGTTGGCCCGCATGCGCTCGACCACATGGCGGTCTCCGACCTTTACCCGGTGAAGATCCAGTTTCAGGTCGCTCATGAAACGCTCAAGGCCGAGATTGGACATCACCGTGGCGACAACGCCACCGCCCTGCAGCTTGCCGGCCTTGTGCCAGGACTGCGCAATGAGGGCCATGATCTGATCGCCATCGATCACCGTGCCGTTCTCATCAACGATCACGACGCGATCGGCGTCGCCGTCGAGCGCTATGCCGATGTCGGCCCGCACTTCATGAACCTTCTTGGCAAGGCCGAGCGGATGGGTGGAGCCGCAATCCTCGTTGATGTTGACACCATTGGGTTCGTCATTGATCGCCACGACCTCGGCGCCAAGCTCCCACAGCACGGCCGGAGCCACCTTGTAGGCAGCGCCATTGGCACAGTCGACGACAATGCGAAGACCCGAAAGGGACATGGAGCGCGGCAGCGTGCGCTTGGCGAATTCGATGTAACGGTCATGCACGCCATCGACACGCTTTGCGCGCCCGAGCCCGCCATTATCCGCCAGTGCGAGTTCGACTTCCCGGTCGAGCATGGCCTCGATACGGCCCTCGATCTTGTCGGAAAGCTTGTAGCCGTCCGGACCGAAAAGCTTGATGCCATTGTCGTAATAGGGATTGTGCGAGGCCGAGATCATGACCCCGATATCCGCCCGCAAAGACCGCACAAGCATGGCGACGGCTGGCGTGGGTATGGGTCCGAGCAGAAACACATCCATGCCGGCGGCACAAAAGCCGGAAACCAGCGCGTTTTCGATCATGTAGCCGGAAAGGCGTGTGTCCTTGCCGAGCACCACCCGATGCCTGTGACTGCCATTCTGAAAGGCCAGGCCCGCGGCCATGCCAACCTTCATGGCGATTTCGCCTGTCATCGGAAAGCGGTTTGCTCTTCCGCGGATCCCGTCGGTACCAAAATATTTTTTTGCCATTTTTACCTTGCTGCCCGTCTGGCGCACTTTGTCGGATTTTTCTGTCAAAGCGGCGTCCCCCAACTCGTTCTTTGCCACAGGAGCAGCACTTGTTTGCATCAAATTCTGTGAGGCAGTGTAATGCTTTACCAATAAACGGCTGCTTGCAAAGCATGGTTAGCAACCGGTTAACGGACAAATACCCCCAAACACAATCAAAAATGAAATTCCGGTTCCGGCTTCAGACAGCAAAAAAGCCGTGAAACAGCATTCACGGCTTTTAAGATTCCTGTCGGGAAGGCAGGGCTTCCGCTCAGCCCTGCGGCTGAGGTTCCATTCCACCTTCCGGCTCATCGCCGTCCTTCTTCTGTCCCTGAGACCGGGTGCCCGTCTTGGGAACAGCAGATCCGCGCGATGGTGGCGTATCGTCGCCCGCATCCCGTGATGGCTTCTCGCCCTTGAGAAGCGACTGAATTTCATCGCCTGAAAGCGTTTCGTATTCGAGCAGGCCTTCGGCAATCGCGATCCAGCCCTTCTTCTTGCTGGTCAGGATATCGCGGGCGGTCTCATAGGCTTCATCGATCAGACGGCGGACTTCGCTGTCGATCTTCTGCTGCGTCTCCTGCGACATGTTCTGCTGACGCGCCACGGAATGCCCCAGGAACACCTCTTCCTGATTCTCTCCATATGCCACCTGGCCGAGTTCGTCGGAGAAGCCCCACTGCGTGACCATGGCACGGGCAAGCTTGGTTGCCTGCTCGATATCGGAGGAGGCGCCGGAAGTGATGTTCTCCTTGCCGAACTTGAGCTCCTCGGCCACGCGGCCACCCATCATGATGGCGAGGCGCGAGATCATCCACTTGTAGCTCATCGAGTAGCGGTCGCCCTCGGGCAGCTGCATGACCATGCCGAGCGCCCGGCCACGCGGAATGATGGTCGCCTTGTGAACCGGATCGGCTTTCGGCACGTTGAGTGCGACAATGGCGTGGCCGGCCTCGTGATAGGCGGTCAGTTCCTTTTCTTCCTGGGTCATGGCATGCGAGCGGCGCTCAGCACCCATCATGACCTTGTCCTTGGCGTCTTCAAACTCCTGCATGGTGACGAGACGCTTGTTGCGACGCGCGGCCATCAGGGCGGCTTCGTTGACGAGATTGGCGAGATCGGCACCGGAAAATCCGGGTGTGCCGCGTGCCACGATCTTCAGGTCGACATTCGGTGCCATGGGGACATTGCGCACATGGACCTTGAGGATTTTCTCACGGCCGGCAACATCCGGGTTCGGCACAACGACCTGCCGGTCGAAACGGCCCGGGCGCAGAAGCGCGGGATCGAGCACGTCCGGGCGGTTGGTGGCGGCGATCAGAATGATGCCTTCATTGGCCTCGAAGCCATCCATCTCGACGAGAAGCTGATTGAGTGTCTGCTCCCGCTCGTCGTTGCCGCCGCCGAGACCGGCGCCGCGATGGCGGCCAACCGCATCGATTTCATCAATGAAGATGATGCAGGGCGCATTCTTCTTGGCCTGTTCGAACATGTCGCGCACGCGGGATGCACCGACACCAACGAACATTTCCACGAAGTCCGAACCGGAGATCGTGAAGAAGGGGACATTGGCCTCGCCAGCCACCGAGCGGGCGAGAAGCGTCTTGCCGGTTCCGGGCGGGCCAACGAGCAGCACGCCGCGCGGAATCTTGCCGCCGAGGCGCTGGAATTTCTGCGGATCGCGCAGGAACTCGACGATCTCCTCCAGATCTTCCTTGGCCTCATCCACGCCGGCAACATCCTGAAAGGTGACACGGCCATGCGCTTCGGTCAGGAGCTTGGCCTTGGACTTGCCGAAGCCCATGGCGCGACCGGAGCCTGACTGCATCTGGCGCATGAAGAAGATCCACACACCTAAAATCAGGATCATCGGCAGCCAGGAGATCAGATAGCCGAGGAACGAATTGGAACCGTCGCTTTCGGGCCGGGCATTGATCGTGACACCGCGCTCTTCAAGACGCTGCACGAGCGAGGGATCGCCCGGCGAATAGGTCTGGAAGGCGGTGCGGTTGCCGGTATAGGTGCCGGTGATCCGGTCACCCGTGATCGTCACCGATTCGATGCTGCCCGAAGAAAGCTCTTCCAGAAACTGCGAATACGCGATATCGCGCGTCGCGCCGCGCTGCTGGGGCGCCTGGAACAGGTTGAAGAGCGCAATCAGCAGAACGGCGATAATCGCCCAGAGCGCAAAGTTTCTGTAATTCGGATTCATATAAGTCCCGCATACTCGCCGCAGAACGGCGATAGTCCGTTTGTGATGGTGTCAATTAACATAGGGAGCCGGTGCTTCCTTGCCAAGCCAAGCGACAGAACGAGCTCACCTTTAGGTTAAGCTTCAGCACCGAATGTGGTGGGCTCATGGCAAAGCCAGAACTGTTTTGTCGCCGATCAACCGTTTCAGAGCATTTGCCAGCGCGATATCGAAGGAGGGGAGCAGCCGCGCCCATGGTGCCGGCACTGAAACCCTCGCACCGTCAGCGTGATTTCGCGCCGGCCCGAGACAGACCCCCTCGCGCCACAGAGCCGGTTCTGCAAATTGCGCAGAAAAAAGAAGGGTCTGGGGCAGGGAGGGTACCGGGGCAGGCAGCCAGTCCCGGCCGCAGGTACCAAACGGGGCGATCACCACACCGGCATCGGCAGAAAGCCTGTAACGCCCGTCCCACAGAAAGGGGTGGCCGGCGCCGGGGATGGAGGGCAGGTTTCGACGCTCGCGGTGAAAATAAACAGCGCCCGCTCGCGGAACCATCACTGCCCGCGACAAAGTGGCGCAAATACCTTTGCGCAGCTGTTCCGGGACGGCCACGAGGCGGTCCGCTGATGGCAGCTGCTCAGCTCCACCCACCATGGCCGCCAGAACGCGCAGCGCATAGAGCAGCGCAGCATCATCTCCGTTTTCGAAGACCGCTTGCGAAACACGGTACAGGCCCGGCGCAACGCAGCTGGAATGACGATCGATCAGTCGCGCCGCCTGCTCCCCGAGCGCGACACGTTCACGTGCCGCGGCTCGTGCCTGCTCGACAAGAGCCGCTGTCAGCTCAGGCGTCATCGCCTGACGCGTGCGCACACGCTCATAGGAGCGGTCGTCATTGCTCGGATCGTCGATCCAGCGCAGATCGCGCGCCGTGAGAAAGGCGCGTAGCTCCGCCCGGCCGGTTCTCAGCAGGGGACGGGCAAACCAGATCTGCCCCTCGTGAAGTGTCGCGGGGGCGATGCCCGCCGAACCGCGGCCCGTTCCGCGCTCCGCGCGCATGGCCACCGTTTCGGCCTGGTCGTCGCGTGTGTGCCCGGTAAACACCAGCCCTGCACCTGTCTCCCGCGCCACTGTGGCAAGCAGCGAGAGCCTGGCCGAGCGTGCTGCCGCCGATATGCCCGTCGCCGGCTTTTCGCCGCGCCAGGTGACAACGCGATGGTCGATACCGCAGGTGCCACACAATCTGGCAACGTAGTCCGCTTCGCCGGCCGCTTCCGGCCGCAGCGCATGATTGACGGTCACAGCCAGAAGCCGTGGCGCATCGGGAAGCGTTTTCAGGAAATCTTTGAGAAGCAGAAGCAGTGCGAGAGAATCGCCGCCGCCGGAAACCGCTGCAATGACGCAGCTTTGTTGATCGAATGCGTACCCCGTGAAGAGGCGTCCGCGATCAGGCAGAACCACGGTGTCAGCAGCCGGCAAGCGCCTGCTCTTGTTTCACACGCTCCTTCAGAGCGCCGGAGATGTTCGGATATTTTTGACCGATTTCATTGTAGGTGACACAGGCGACATCGCGCTGGTTCATGGCGGCCAACGAAATGCCGAGCTTGAGCAGCATGTCGGGCGCTTTTTCCGCCTGCGGATAATCGCGGCTCGCGCGCAGGAAGACTTCCGCCGCATCGCGATAGCGGTCCTGACCCAGAAGAGACTCGCCCAGCCAGAAATGGGCATCGGCAATCCGTTCACTTTCTGGAAAACGCTCCAGATGCTGACGGAAACCTGCTTCCGCCGTGCGGTAATCGCCCGAAAGAATGAACTCGTATGAGTTCCTGTAGAGTTCTTCCGGGTCGTCGGCAGTGGGAAGCGAAGCCAACTGGTCGTTCTGCCCGAGAGAATCGATGGCGCCCGACTGGGTGAGGTCGACGGGCGCCCCGGCCTCCCCACCCACAATGTTGCCATTGGCATCAAACCGGACACTGCCCAGCGAACGGGGCGGCTCACCAAGGGTCGGCGCATTTCCGGCTGCGGTTTGCGTGCCGTTTTCGACGCCACCCGGACTGGGCAGGTCCTGCGTGCGTTGATCAGGAAGTTCACCGGCCGGCATTGCGCCGGAGCCGCTGTTCTTCTCAAGCTCCTGGAACCGGAACTCGTTGTCCTGCTGCATGCGCCGCAGCTGATCCTGCATCTGCAGGATCTGGAAATTCAGCTCCTCGACGCGACCGTTGAGCTCGCGCAACTGCTCTTCCAGACTGCTGACACGCGGATCGCCAGCCTGCGCAAGGATGACATGGTCTCCGGTTCGCGGAGCGGACCCCATGTCTGGTACTGTCGCCGGCGTGAAAGCAAATGCAGCCCCCGCCAAAAGAAAGGGTAACGCCAGAACGCCACCGAAAACCGTTCGCAAAAACATTCCACTCTCGCTTTCGCAATAGACAACAGGGCTGTTCATCGGCCCATTTGCTCTTTATCAGGGCGCGAGACTTCGGCCAAATTTTGATTTTCGCCCGATAATACGGGGCGAGATGGCGCATTTCACCCTCGAAAGCAGTCACGGAAACCGCTATATGGCGCCTCAAAGGACTTGGAATGGCACGCATCTATCAGACCCGGGCCTGGGAAAACCAGCTTTCGCCATCGCTTCAGGAAATGGAGCTGTTGGCGCTTGAAGCCTATGCGAACTTCCCCGAGGAGTTTCGCAAGCTGACCGGCGAGATCATCATACAGGTGGCGGAGTTTCCCACGGAAGAGATCATGGACGATCTCGCACTGGAGACGCCTTTCGACCTGCTGGGCCTGTTTGAAGGTCGCGGCATCGCCGAACGCTGGAACCCGGCGACCGGAGAAGGCCCCAACCGCATCACGCTTTATCGCCGCGCCATTCTCGACTACTGGGCGGAAAACGAGGAAACACTCGGCGACATCATCACGCATGTGCTGATTCACGAGGTGGGCCATCATTTCGGGCTGTCCGACGACGACATGGCTCGCATCGAAGAAGCCGTTGCCTGACCTCAATACTCGCCGAGCTTCATCTCCGGCGTGTATTCCAGCCCGTCGATTTCCTTGTAGACCGCCTGCCCGCACCGCATCGATTTGGACTCCGGATCGAATGCATAGCTGGGAGAACCATGAAGCAGCCAGCCCTTGTTGAGCGCTGCCGTGACCTTGTGACAGAAACCAGCGTCGTCCGGTCCGGTCAGAAAGCGATAAAGCCTCATCAGACTGTCTCTCCACTTTCCCTTGTTCTGATTGCGTTTGCGCGTTCAAGCAGTGTCTGCGCCATTTCCAGATGCAGCCGCTCCACCATGCGTCCGTTGAGGGAAATCACGCCGCGACCCGCGTTTTCCGGATCGGCAAACGCCGCCACGATCGCCTCTGCCTCTTCGATGGCCTCTGCCGAGGGAGCAAACACCGCATTGGCCGGTGCGATCTGAGCCGGATGGATGAGTGTCTTGCCATCGAAGCCCATGGAAAGCGCTTCCCGGCAGCTATTCTCGAATGCATCGAGATCGCGAAAATCGTTGGAGACCCCGTCAAGCACCGAGATGCCACCGGCGCGCGCCGCCATCACGAGCTGGAAGAGAAAGGGGGTCAGATAGCGCCGGTCTTCAGTCAGGGCGACCCCGCTTTCCTTTGCAAGATCGTTCGTTCCTGCAACGAGGCAGGAAAGACGCGCAGCCGGGTCACGCCCGAGCTCTGCAATCGGCCCCAGATTGAGCACGGCGCGCGGTGTCTCGATCATTGCCCAGAGCTTGAGCTCGCGAGGCGCATCGGTTTCATCAAGCGCGGCATCCGCATCCAGAACATCGCGGGGACCATTGACCTTGGGCAGAAGGATGGCGTCCAGCTTTGCAGCCCGCGCGGCCAGAAAATCTTCCGTTCCCCACACGCTGGACAGCGCATTGATACGCACAACGATCTCGCAGCGCGGACGATCCCCGCCATTGAGGAAGGCCCGCAGCCTTTCACGCGCTTCGAGTTTCTCATCTGGCCCGACGGCATCTTCCAGATCGTAGATCACCACATCGCAGCCAAGCGTTGCACTTTTTGCCAGCGCCTTCTCATTGCTGGCAGGCACGTAAAGAACGGAACGGCGAAGCTGAACTGGATGATGATGCATGCCCGTTTCATGGCCCAGGACTGCATTCGAAGCAAGGCAGGACGATTGGCCAAGGGAAAACTTCCCTGCACAATCCGAACGGAAGAAAGATTTCCATTCTGCGCAGCAGTGTGGCAAGGCCGACCGGCCGCCAGCGCCTGTGCGCCGAAAGCCAGGGGCGCGGATGCTCCCGCCCGGCGCTTGAGGGACGAAAACCAAGAGAGCTTTGCTTTGCGGGGTTGGCTTGTGTATGGAGATGCGGCAGATAAAATGGCCGCGCAGACAACGGACCAGGATTCATGGACAAGTTTACCAAGCTGACGGGCGTTGCCGCGCCCATGCCGATCGTCAATGTCGACACCGACATGATCATCCCGAAGGACTATCTCAAGACGATCAAGCGAACCGGCCTCGGGGCTGGGCTTTTCGCCGAAATGCGTTTTAACGAGGATGGTTCCGAGAACCCGGATTTCGTTCTCAACAAGCCGGCTTACCGCAACGCCAGCATTCTCGTCGCCGGCGACAATTTCGGCTGCGGCTCGAGCCGTGAGCACGCGCCATGGGCGTTGCTCGATTTCGGTATTCGCTGTGTCATTTCCACCAGCTTCGCCGACATTTTCTACAACAACTGCTTCAAGAACGGCATTCTGCCCATCAAGGTGAGCCAGGAAGAGCTGGACATGCTGATGGACGACGCGCAGCGTGGTTCCAACGCGACGCTGACGGTCGATCTTGAAGAGCAGGAGATCCGCGGCCCCGACGGCGGTGTGGTGAAGTTCGAGATCGATGCCTTCAAGCGGCATTGCCTGTTGAACGGCCTCGACGACATCGGTCTCACCATGGAGAAGGCCCCTGCCATCGAGACCTTCGAGAACAAATACACGGAAAGCCATCCGTGGGCGTAAGCCGGGATAACAGAGGCGGCCAGCGCCGCCTCAACTCCGCCATGCATTGGATCGCATAGATCCACACTTTGCCCCGTCATCTTCTGCTCCAGCCGTACCGCTTCGTACGGCATCAGCCTTGCGCAATCGGGCAGAGCGGATTAGCAAGTCCTTCGAATTCCCAAGTTCGAGAGGCTTTTCATGGCAACGCGCAAACTCCTTCTTCTCCCCGGCGACGGCATCGGCCCCGAGGCTATGGCCGAGGTCAAGAAACTCATCGAGATGATGAACGCCGATTTCAACGCCGGGTTCGAGACCGAGGAAGGCCTCGTGGGTGGCTCGGCCTATGATGCGCATGGCCAGTCAATCTCCGATGCCGACATGGACAAGGCCATGGCGGCGGATGCCGTGTTGTTCGGTGCGGTCGGCGGCCCCAAATGGGACGGCGTGCCCTATGAGGTCCGTCCGGAAGCCGGCCTTCTGCGCCTGCGCAAGGAGATGGAGCTTTTTGCCAATCTGCGTCCGGCCATCTGCTACCCGGCACTCGCCGCCTCCTCGTCTCTCAAGCCCGAGGTAGTCGAGGGCCTCGACATCCTGATCGTGCGTGAGCTGACGGGCGGTGTCTATTTCGGTGAACCCAAGGAAATCCTCGACCTCGGCAATGGCCAGAAGCGCGGCATCGACACCCAGGTTTACGACACCTATGAGATCGAGCGCATTTCCGGCGTCGCCTTCGAGCTGGCGCGCACGCGGAGCAACAAGGTCTGCTCCATGGAAAAGCACAATGTGATGAAGTCGGGCGTGCTCTGGAAAGAGGTTGTCGCAAACACCCACAAGGAAAAATATTCCGACGTCGAGCTGACCCACATGCTGGCCGACGCCGGCGGCATGCAGCTCGTGCGCTGGCCCAAGCAATTCGATGTCATCGTCACCGACAATCTGTTCGGCGACATGCTGTCTGACGTTGCTGCCATGCTCACCGGTTCGCTCGGCATGCTGCCTTCGGCTTCGCTGGGCGCACCAGACGAAAAAACCGGCAACCGCAAGGCGCTCTATGAGCCTGTGCACGGTTCCGCACCGGACATCGCCGGCCAGGGCATCGCAAACCCGATCGCCATGATCGCCTCCTTCGCCATGTGCCTGCGCTACTCCTTCAACATGGTTGAAGAAGCAGACCGACTGGAGAAGGCCATCGCGGCGGTTCTGGATGACGGTCTGCGCACCAAGGACCTGATGTCCGACGGCATGACCGAGGTTGGCACGACTGCCATGGGTGATGCCATTGTGGCCAAATACAAGGCGCTGGTCTGATCGCGTTTGCGGCCGGCACTGCCGGCCGCGCATGCTCTTTCATTGACTTACGCCCGATTCAGCGTAAAACAACCCGCGGAAACGGAGACCCTTTTGCCATGCGCGCGCACCTTGAAGCGCCATCAGCACAAAGATTTTTGAACGATGCCCGGAACGGCAGCGTCGGTCTCCGCTTTACCAAAACGACAGCCAAAACGACGACCAAAACGGTCTGACGTCTCGGCTGCTCGTTCTCTCCCCGGGCCCAGCCGGGGAGAAGGTGCCTGCCAGATGCAGGCCTTCAAATCAAAGCCAAGCGGAGAGAGACAGGAGTAACAAACCAGATGGGTTTCAAGATAGCTGTCGCCGGCGCCACGGGGAATGTCGGCCGCGAAATGCTCAATATCCTCGAAGAGCGCGGCTTCCCGGCAGACGAGATCGTCCCGCTTGCTTCACGCCGTTCTGTCGGCACCGAGGTTTCCTACGGCGACAAGACGCTGAAGGTGAAAGCACTCGAATCCTACGACTTTTCCGACACGGACATCTGCCTGATGTCGGCTGGCGGATCGGTCTCCAAGGAGTATTCGCCGAAGATCGGAAAGCAGGGCTGCGTCGTGATCGACAATTCGTCGGCCTGGCGCTACGACCCGGATGTGCCGCTGATCGTTCCGGAAGTGAACGCCGACGCGATCGAGGGTTTCACCAAGAAGAACATCATCGCCAATCCGAACTGCTCCACCGCGCAGCTCGTGGTCGCGTTGAAGCCACTGCATGAGGCAGCGACCATCAAGCGCGTGGTCGTGTCCACCTACCAGTCGGTTTCCGGCTCGGGCAAGGAAGGCATGGACGAGCTGTTTGAGCAGACGCGCGCCGTTTTCGTCGCCGATCCGATCTCGGCGAAGAAATTCACCAAGCGCATCGCCTTCAACTGCATTCCTCACATCGACGTCTTCATGGATGACGGCTTTACCAAGGAAGAGTGGAAGATGGTGGCCGAAACCAAGAAAATGCTCGATCCGAAGATCAAGCTCACGGCCACCTGCGTGCGTGTGCCGGTGTTCATCGGACATGCGGAAGCTGTGAACCTCGAATTCGACAAGCCGATCACGGCTGATGAGGCACGCGAGATCCTGCGCGAAGCGCCGGGCTGCCAGGTCATCGACAAGCGCGAGGATGGCGGTTACATCACGCCCTATGAGAGCGCTGGCGAGGACGCCACCTATATCAGCCGCCTGCGTGAAGACCCCACGGTCGATAACGGGCTGGCGCTTTGGGTGGTGGCCGACAATCTGCGCAAGGGCGCTGCCCTCAACACGGTGCAGATCGCCGAGCTTCTGGTCGCCAAGGGCCTGATCCAGCCGAAGAAAGAAGCTGCCTGAGACAAGGCGGTTCTTTGATTGAAGAATGTGAAAAGCGGGCCTTCGGGTCCGCTTTTTTTGCGCCGTGTTTGTGTATCGAGGCCGGCGCTGGCCCCTCATCCGCCTGCCGGCACCTTCTCCCCGCATACGGGGAGAAGGAGGATGGCCGCAACGTGGATGCCTCCCTCTCCCCGCGAGCGGGGAGAGGGTAAGGGTGAGGGGCGAGCACCATCTCGGATAGCGTCGCACCACACCCCAAACAAAAATGGCGGGCCTTTCGACCCGCCATTCTCAATAGACATGCCGGCAAAGCTTATTCGCTTGCAGCAGCCTCTTCAGCCGGTGCCTCGGCGGCAGCGGCTTCAGCCTCGGCTGCGGCGGCCTTTGCGTCTTCTTCGGCCTGCTTGGCAGCGTCGAGACGCTCCTGTGCCTTCTTGCCGGGCTTCGCCTTGTTCGGGTTGCTGCGCTCGGGGCGCTTGGCAATGCCGGCCTGATCGAGGAAGCGCAGGACGCGGTCGGTCGGCAGGGCGCCGTTTTCGAGCCAATGCTTGATGCGCTCTTCATTCAGGACAACGCGCTCGGCATCCTTGGGCAGCGTCGGGTTCCAGGAGCCGACCTTCTCGATGAAGCGGCCATCGCGCGGGCTGCGCACATCGGCGATAACGACGTGGTAATAGGGGCGCTTCTTGGAGCCCGCACGGGCCAGACGAATTTTCAGTGCCATGGGAAGTTCCTTTCGATAATGGCGTTCAAGCCGGCAGAATGTGCCGGAATCTAAGGCGCGGTTCTCCGCGCAGTTCAGTGGGAGACATGGGCTCTGCACCCAGTCTTTTTGCAACGGCCTGCGAGGCCAGGTTGTCCGGGTGGACGAAGCTCATGAGCGGCGGCAGTTTCAGGTCTTCGGCGGCCCAGACCTGAACGCGCCGCGCCGCCTCCACCGCATAGCCCTTGCCCTCGAAACCCTCATAGAGGCTCCAGGCAAGCTCTGGCTCATCGATCGCGGGCGGATGCCACAGGCCGACATAGCCTGCCACGGCGTCGCTCCCTTTTGGCTGTAGGGCAAACATGCCATAGCCATTGAGCGCCCATTCGCCCGCCATGGACGAAAACGCGCTCCATGCTGCGAAGTCATTCCTAGGCCCACCGATATAGAGCGTGCGCTCAGGATCTGCGCAGAAGGACGCATAAGCGGGAAAATCCTCCCGCTGCCAACCGCGTAAGATCAGGCGTTCGCTTTCGAGGACCGGTGTCATTCTCAGACCTTTTCACCCCGTGCCGAGCCATTGCCGTGCTCTTCGGCAATCGCCTCATGATGACGGATCACCTCGCGGATAATGAAGTTCAGGAACGTCTCGGCAAAGTCCGGATCGAGATTGGCATCGTCCGCAAGCCGGCGCAGGCGCGCAATCTGACGCTCCTCGCGAGCGGGATCAGCCGGCGGCAGATCGTGAACGGCCTTCAGGTGACCAACGGCCTTGGTACAACGGAAACGCTCCGCCAGCATGTGAACGAGTGCCGCATCGATGTTGTCGATGGAGGCGCGCAGTTCGAGAAGCTTTGCCTTGGCCTGATCCGTGTTGTCGCTCATCGGATTCCCTTACTTTTTCTTGGGCAGACCGGGCAGACCGCCGGGTAAACCCGGCAAGCCACCACCGCCCGGCATTCCCGGCAAACCTTTTGGAAGACCGCCCTTGGGCAGACCACCGCCAAGGCCTGCGGCTTCAGCCTGCTTCTGCAAAGCTTCAAGCTGCTTGGGATCCATCTTCGAAAGGTCTGGCATGCCGCCGCCCATGCCACCCGGCATGCCACCGAGCCCCATCTTCTGCGCCATGCCGCCCATCAGGCCACGCATCATGCCGCCCTTGCGACCCTTGCCGCCCATGGCCTTCATCATGTCGGCCATCTGGCGATGCATTTTCAGGAGCTTGTTGATCTGCGCGGAATCCGTGCCCGAACCGGCTGCAATCCGCTTCTTGCGGCTGTGCTTGAGCAGTTCCGGATTGGAACGCTCTTTCGGGGTCATCGACTGGATAATGGCGATCTGGCGACCGAACATCTTGTCATCGAGACCGGCGGCAGCCATCTGGTCCTTCATCTTGCCCATGCCGGGCATCATTCCCATGATGCCGCCCATGCCACCCATGTTCTGCATCTGACGCAGCTGCTCGGCGAGGTCGTTCAGGTCGAACTTGCCGGCCTGCATCTTCTTGGCCATCGCCGCGGCCTTTTCCGCGTCGATGGTCTCGGAGGCTTTCTCGACCAGCGAAACGATATCGCCCATGCCCAGAATGCGGTCGGCGATGCGCTTCGGATAGAACTCCTCGAGCGCATCCATCTTTTCGCCAACACCGATCAGCTTGATCGGCTTGCCGGTGACCGCACGCATGGAAAGCGCCGCACCACCACGCCCGTCACCGTCCATACGGGTCAGAACGAGGCCGGTGATGCCGACACGGTCATTGAAGTTGTTGGCGAGATTGACGGCATCCTGACCGGTGAGCGAGTCGGCCACAAGCAGGATTTCGTGTGGGTTCGACGCGCTCTTGATGTCGGCCATCTCGACCATCAGCGGCTCGTCGATATGCGTACGGCCGGCGGTGTCGAGAATCACGACATCGTGTCCGCCAAGTTTCGCGGCCTGCGTGGCGCGCTTGGCGATCTCGACCGGCGTCTGTCCAGCGATAATCGGCAGCGTGGCGACGCCGGTCTGCTCGCCGATCTGCTTGAGCTGTTCCTGGGCGGCGGGGCGGCGCGTGTCGAGCGACGCCATCAGCACCTTCTTGCCCTGCTTTTCGGTCAGGCGCTTGGCGATCTTGCCGGTCGTGGTGGTTTTACCGGACCCCTGCAGACCGACCATCATGATGACAACGGGCGCTGGCGCGTTGAGGTCGATCGTCTCGCCCTCGGTGCCCAGCATCTCGATGAGCTCGTCGTGGACGATCTTGACGACCATCTGACCGGGCTTGATCGACTTGAGGACTTCGGCGCCGACAGCCTTTTCGCGCACGCGATCCGTGAAGGAACGCACCACATCGAGCGCCACATCCGCCTCGATCAGCGCACGACGCACCTCGCGCAGTGCTGCAGAGACATCCGCCTCCGACAGCGCACCGCGGCCCGTCAGGCCATTCAGGATGGAACCAAGGCGTTCCTGAAGCGATTCAAACATCCGCGTTCCTCATGTCTCGCATCATTCGTGTTCATGCGAGAGGTAATGCATCCGCGTCAGAGCTTCAAACATCGTGCAAAGCCGAAACGCACCCGGGGGCGCATCGCGCTGCCGGATGTTGACCTCCAGGATCATCGTTTGCCAATAAAACGCGCCCTGGTCGGCTGCTCGGAGTTGTTACTCGTCGCGGAGATTTCGCGTCTGTAGACAGGAATTGCGAAGAAGAGTCAAGCGGAAGCCGCCTTTTCCCAGCCCCGCCTGACCAGTTTCACGCATAAGAAGGCGATCACTTGATCTTTCCGGTTTAGCTGACGTCGTTTTAGCTCACGCCGTGTCGTTGCCCGTAGCCGGTGCACCAACTGAAGATCGGGAAATCCGTCCACTG
This sequence comes from Nitratireductor sp. GISD-1A_MAKvit, assembly GCF_040819555.1. GTDB lineage: Bacteria > Pseudomonadota > Alphaproteobacteria > Rhizobiales > Rhizobiaceae > Nitratireductor. The sequence goes on along the minus strand of NZ_CP161920.1, from coordinate 397,033 downwards.
GCAAATACTGCCGTGCCGGAGCAATTCTCTGCCGAGTGTTCCCCAACCGATGTAGAGGCTTTCGGAACCAGACGCATAGTTGCGAAAACGATCGCTGTACAATCGCTCTGAACTCGATCGGAGACTGTCGTCCAGATCGATCAGCAGGTCGCCGGCCGGCTCGGGGGCTACAACCATCGGGCCATGAATAACACCCGCCTGGGCGGCGCTTACAAAAGTGCCATAGCCGGGCAGCGCAATCGTATAGGCAAGTGAGAGTATCGTTTTCAGTATCATTTCAAACTCCTATTTAATAGCCGGCTAATTATATAGCAATGCTTACCCTGCGCAACTGCACGCACATCCCGGGCCCTTCCGGGCAGGCAGCATCGCGCGCTGCTTCACTGTCGCCATTGGGTTGGCCACCAACCCCGCGTTTTGCCGGATATCGATGGAAAAGCGGCAATGATCGCCCCTTTAAGGGTTCTGTAATGACCGATCTGCCAAAAAACACGCCGCTTGCAGCCGCAGACATGTTGTGCAATCGCTGGCAGCAGCACATTATCTGGCCATCTTTATCTTAAGGAGAGCAACATGGCTTTCGGGGGACGTGCAGCGGTACTGGCTGCTGCAATTTGCGCGCCACTTCTTATCGCGGGAAACGCTTCAGCCGCGCAATGCGGCAACAATGCCGGAGGGTTTGAAGCCTGGAAGGCGCAGTTCAGCAAGGAAGCCGCTGCACGCGGGATCGGAAAGCGCGGGTTAAACGCGTTGGCCAACACCCGCTATGCCAAAAAGACCATCGCAGCCGACCGTGGCCAGAAGAGCTTCAAGCTTTCGCTCAAATCCTTCATGCAGAAACGCGGCTCCAACGCGATTGTCTCACGCGGCAAGAGCATGAAGAAGAAATATGCGCGTCTCTTCGCCAATATCGAAAAGCGCTACGGCGTCCCGGCCGGCCCACTGATCGCCATCTGGGGCATGGAAACGGGGTTCGGCGGTTTCCTCGGCAATCAGAACATCGTCTCCGCGGTGGCCACGCTCGCCTATGACTGCCGCCGTTCGGAGTTCTTCACCGGTCATCTCTACGGTGCGCTGACGATGGTGGATCGCGGCATGCTGAACCCCAATGCAAAGGGCGCAGCGCACGGTGAGATCGGTCAGACGCAGTTCCTGCCCGGAAATGCCCTCAAATACGGTGTCGACGGAGACGGCAATGGCCGTGTCGACATGATCCGGTCCAGAGCCGATGCCCTCGCTTCAACCGCAAACTTCCTGCGCGCCCATGGCTGGCGCAGAGGCGCGGGCTATCAGCCGGGACAGCCAAACTTCCGCGCCATTCAGGGCTGGAATGCAGCCGGTGTTTACCAGAAGGCCATCGCCATCATGGCCAAGGAAATCGATGGGTGAGGAGCGTCCCGCCTAGCGGGCAAAAAGCCAACGATTTGGCTTTTTAAGCGACGAACGCCCGGAGCCATGGCGAAGGGCCGGCAGACGCCAGACCTGACTCCGTGCTGCTCCACGCATAAAAAAGCCGGCAACGCAGCCGGCTTTTTCATTATCGAAATACTGTACCGCTCAGCGGCCCCGCCGGCGCGCAGCCAGTGTGCGCAGGCGCAGGGCATTCAGCTTGATGAAGCCGGCTGCGTCTTTCTGATCGTAGGCGCCCTGGTCGTCCTCGAAAGTAACCAGCGCGTCGGAATAGAGCGACTTGTCGGATTTGCGGCCGGTCACGATCACATTGCCCTTGTAGAGCTTCAGGCGCACTTCGCCTTCCACGTCTTCCTGGCTCTTGTCGATGGCGGCCTGCAGCATCTCGCGTTCCGGCGAGAACCAGAAGCCATTGTAGATGAGCTCCGCATAGCGCGGCATCAACTCATCCTTCAGATGCGCAGCACCCCGGTCGAGCGTGACGGACTCCATGGCCCGGTGAGCAGCAAGGAGAATGGTGCCGCCGGGGGTCTCGTAGACACCGCGTGATTTCATGCCCACGAAACGGTTTTCCACCAGATCGATGCGACCAATGCCATTGTCGCGGCCAAGGTCGTTCAGGGCCTTGAGCAGCGTTGCCGGCGAAAGCGCCTCGCCATTGATGGCCACGGCATCGCCTGCCTTGAAAGAGATGGTGATTTCCGTTGGCTCGTCGGGAGCATCCATCGGCGAAACACTGCGCTGATGCACATATTCCGGCGGCTCCACCCACGGGTCTTCCAGCACCTTGCCTTCCGAAGAGGAGTGCAGAAGGTTTGCGTCGACGGAGAACGGCGCCTCTCCCTGCTTGTCCTTGGGCACCGGGATCTGGTGCGCCTCGGCAAAATTGATGAGATCGGTGCGGGACTTGAACTCCCAGTCACGCCACGGCGCAATCACCTTGATGTCGGGATTGAGCGCGTAGGCCGAAAGCTCGAAACGCACCTGGTCGTTGCCCTTGCCGGTGGCACCGTGAGCGATGGCGTCCGCGCCCGTTTCGGCAGCGATTTCCACCAGACGCTTGGAGATCAGCGGGCGGGCAATCGAGGTGCCCAGCAGATAGATGCCCTCATAGACGGCATTGGCGCGGAACATCGGGAAGACGAAATCGCGTACGAATTCCTCGCGCACATCCTCAATGTAGATTTCCTTGATGCCCATCATCTCGGCTTTTTTGCGCGCCGGCTCCAGCTCATCGCCCTGGCCGAGATCGGCGGTGAAGGTCACCACTTCGGCGCCAAGCTCCGTCTGCAGCCATTTGAGGATGATCGAGGTGTCGAGACCGCCCGAATAGGCAAGCACGACCTTTTTCACGTCTTTGAGTTTCGTCATGGTCTTTCCCGGTATGAGAAGGTTCGGCATGGCCGGCCGGCTCCGCACACCGGAGCCTCTGAGGTTGTGGCGACTAATATCAGGAATGACGGCGCGGGCAAGGCCAGACCCGGCAAATGAAACGCGCCGCGGCATTTCAGACATGGGTGAGCGCCATGGGCGGCGTCGGTTCAGGCGGCTTCCAGCGTCGCCACCGTCTTGAGCGCCCCGTCGAGCATTTCGCCCTTCTCGTCCTTTAGTGCGGCTTCGCGCAATCGTCGCAGCCAGTCTGCCGCATCGTTGCGGCCGTCCAGCAGGGGCAGGCCGGAAAGCACCCGGTCGAACTTGGAATGCCCGCGCACATGTGTGTCGCTATAGCCCTTGATCAGCCGGCGGCAGTTGAGAATCTCGACCGCCAGCGCATAGTCACGCTGCGCCGTGTCGAGCGCCAGCGCATACCAGCGCTCCAGATGCGCCTCTTCCACCTGGTGACGCAGCAGTGACCGGCGCCATGGCCGCAGCGTGCCGATCAGCCAGAGAGCGCCGAAGCCGAACAGGCTGTCCGTGCGTATGCGCCGTCCGCGATTGATGCGGCGATCGACAAAACGGGCAAGGCCCGGCCGGTTTTCTATGAAACGGCCAAGACCCGCCGGCAGCGTGCCACAGAACTCCTCCACGCGCGGATGAAAGAATTCGGTCACCTGAAGCACATTGGCCTCGCCAACCTTCATTTCCCTGCGGATACGCTCGGCGCGCGCGGTGCGCGTTTTCAGGTCGGCGACCCGCAAGATGTCGTCATAGCACATGGCGTTGGCCACATGCTTTGCCGCCGCTTCTCCAAGGGCATGGCCCTTCTCAGCGCTGTCCAGCGCCAGCGCTCTGTCGAGTCTGTCGAGATACTCCGCACCATAGGCGAGGTCCTGATAGTCGACCACCTTGCGCAATCCGGCGAGCGCCATGGCCCTCATCGGTTCGGGATAGGCCTCCGCGCGAGTGGCCAGCGCATTCCACTTTTCAACGAGCCTGCGCGGACCTTTGACGGTGATCTTCCCGGAAGTCGGTACTGCCTCCGGGCGGGCTTCTTCCACACGCGCTCCCGACGCCGTGAGATCGAAGGCCTTGCCAAATGCCGCCAGGCTCGCCTTCACCCCGCGCCCGGAGGCCTCGATCGTTTCCTCGTAGCTTTCACGCGGAAACGGCAAGGCACCGGAGCCGGCCAGCGCCCCGAACAGGCTTGATGAAATCACGGAGCCAGCGTCCACGGCCACCTTCTCCATGTCAAAGCAGATATAGCGGTTCGCCGCTTCGCGTGCATTCCTGTGAACGGTAGGAGAATCCGCACGCCCGTCGCCCGGCTCGATCTTTTCTGAAACAGCTGCGATGCGGTGCGCCGAGGCAATCAGCGTGGTGCGGTCGGGTGTCACGAAACCGCGCATCACCGCACGCCCTGCCTCCATAAGCTCGGCGGCGATCAGGATATCGATGTCACCCTGCGCCGGCGCCAGCGAGAAGACAGGCCGGCGACCGGTGTCCTGACACATCTCCACATAATAGATCGTCGCCCCCGTGCGCTGCGCCACGCCAGCAACGGAGGTCGCCTGAGCGAGATATCCATTGCGCTCGGCCACATCGGTGATCCAGTTGGTGAGAACACCGCCGCCCTGCCCGCCCACGGCCAGAATGGCAAGCTTGATGATCTTCTGGTCTTCTTTTGCTTTCATACGCTTGGCCATGGTCGTTTCCTCAGGCGTCTGCGAATGTCAGGCGCCGCTTTTCACGACGGGATTGCAGGAAGCCTGTCACCCCACGGCGCACCCTGTTGGCGAAACGATCCCACCAGCCCGGATTGTGCACCACGTCGGCGCGATAGAAGGACGGGCACAGGACCGCCGCATCGGCCACTTCGCCGCAATTGCCGCAGCCCACGCAGGTGTGATCGATCGAAGCAACCGGATCATCCCGCAGCGGATCATCCAGCTTCTTGACCGAAAGCGACGGACAGCCCGAAAGCCGCATGCAGGCGTGATCGCCGGTGCAGACATCCTCATCGACGCCGAAACGCGGCTTCACCACCCGCTCGCCGCCCGAGATCGCTTTCGCGGTAAGGGGTTTCTCGCGGCGCTGGCGGTTGAGCATGCATTCGGAAGAGGCGACGATCACCTTCGGCCCCTTCTCCTTTGTCGTCAGCGCCTCGCGCAGTGCGGCGCGCACCCTGGTCACGTCATAGGTACGGTCGATATGCCGAACCCATTTCACGCCCATCCCCTTCACCGCGTCGGTGATCGGATGTTTCGTCGACTTGGTGGGATTGTCGGCACGCGAGGAGAGAATGTCCTGGCCACCGGTCGCCGCCGAATAGAAATTATCGACCACGACAATGACACCGTCATTCTCGTTGAAGACGGCATTGCCGATCGAGGATGTCAGGCCGTTGTGCCAGAAGCCGCCGTCACCGACGAAGGAGATCGAGCGCCGCTTCGCATCTGGCGAATTGAAGGCCGAGGCCGAAGCCGGCCCGAGGCCATAGCCCATCGTTGTCGCACCAAGTTCAAAGGGCGGCATGGTCGAAAACAGATGACAGCCGATATCCGACGAGATGTGGTGCGGTCCCATTTCCTGCTCGATCAGCTTGGTGGCTGCAAAGATCGGCCGTTCCGGGCAGCCCGTGCAGAAGCCCGGCGGGCGCCCCGGCACCACTTTGGCGAGATCCGCTGCCAGCGTGTTTTCGCCCGACGCGTTGGGGGCCAGAACCTGCGCCGTCAGAAGGTCCGGCGCATTGGCGCGCAGATAGGCGCTAATGCCATCGAGCATGACCTGACCGGTATATTCACCGGCCATCGGAAGAAAATCCTTGCCAAGAATGCGGGTTTCGAGCCCCTTCTTGTGCATCATCGAGGCGATGGCCTGCTCAAGATAGTTGGGCTGCCCCTCCTCCACGATCAGAACGGAGTCCTTGTCCTCGCAGAAGCCGATCACCTCGTCATCGATGAGGGGATAGACCGCGTTGAGCACATAGAGCGGCACATCCGTCTCGCCATAGACATCAGCCAGGCCGATGCGCTGCAGCGCCCGGATGACGCTGTTGTACATGCCGCCCTGCAGAATGATGCCGACCCTGCCGCGATCCGGCCCGAAAAACTCGTTGATCCTGCGCGAGCGAATGAAATCCACCGCCGCCGGCATGCGCTTTTCCACCTTTTCCTTTTCATGCAGGAAAGATGCGGGCGGCAGTACGATACGGTTGGTGTCGCGACGTGGATTCTCAAGCGCATCCGCAACGGTCATTTCCGGGCGCCTGTTATCTTTTGTCTCGAAACTGCCGGTCACATGGCAGCTGCGAATGCGCACCATCAGCATGACCGGGGTGTTGGAAACTTCCGAAAGCTCGAACCCATCTTCCACGGCCTTGACGATGGAGGGCAGATTGGGACGCGGATCGAGCAGCCAGACCTGGCTCTTCATGGCAAAGGGGTGGCTGCGCTCCTGCATGATGGAGGAGCCTTCGCCGTAATCCTCGCCGACGATGATGAGCGCACCTCCGGTCACGCCGCCAGAGGCAAGGTTGGCCAGTGCATCCGATGCGACATTGAGGCCCACCGCCGATTTGAACGTGCAGGCGCCGCGAATGGGATAGTGTACGGAAGCCGCCAGCATGGCCGTCGCCGTCGCTTCGGAGGCACTGGCCTCGAAATGAACGCCGAGTTCACCCAGAATGTCCTGCGCATCGGCCAGAACGTCCATGAGGTGGCTGATGGGGGCACCCTGATAGCCGCCCACATAGCCCACGCCACACTGTAAAAGCGCCTTGGTGATGGCGAGAATCCCTTCGCCGTGAAAGGTCTCCCCGGCCCCGAGCCGCAGCTTCTGGACCTCCTTTACAAACGAACGTTCGGCCATGGTTCTCTCCCGTGGCTGGTGCGCCGATCCATCATCGCGCGGGCCTGCCGCTAGAAATCGTGTTTTCGAATGTTGCCCAGGATCTTCTGAAGCGTGGCGATAAAGGTTGCGTATTCCGCCTCGTCCACATCCGTGAACATTTCGGAAAAGGCCTCATGCATTGCGGGCCAGACGCGGTTGAACTCTTCCCGCCCCTTGTCCGTCAGATAGATGTTGCGGGTTCGGCTGTCGTCCTGGCACGCTTCGCGCCGAACCAGCCCCTGGGTCTCCATCGCGTCGAGCGTCCGGCTCATGGTCGATTGCTCAATCACCGTGTAGACTGATAGCTCGTTGATCGACATTCCATCGCCGACAGCCAGCACGGCAAGAGCGCGCACCTGTGGCACAGTGAGATCGTGGTTTCGCAGACCCTGCCGCAACGTCGCATTGTAGCGCCCCATGATCCGGTTCATCAGATAAGGCGCAAACTGCTGCAGACCGATCTGTCCCAGCGTCGCGATCTTCACGTTCCTTCCATCCTGCCGCTCGTCCATCAACTCCTCACAGTCACGCGATGCTCGTTACCGGCAACATCCTCTTGGTCCCAAAGGCTACCTTAAGCAGTCGGGTCATGGCGGGGCCGCACGACAACGCTGGTTTGAGATAGTCCAAAATAAATGCATTTGCAAATATTATTCCGTTTCGCCATTATGGGAACCCGAGCTTTTGTCGATCCTAATCTCATTTTGTCTGATGCATAATTTGTTTGCCGGCGATGTTAACGTGATCGCGATCCGTGGATCGTCAGTGCATGAAAATGCAGATAATTATACTCTAGCGCTGTCTGGTGTACGCGAGATTGCGGGTTCCGAAACCGCGCTACTCGCGGACACCGAGAGCGGCGAAGATCGATACATTTTCCAGCGTGCTCTCCTCGATCTCCTGTGATATCCAGCCGATATGGCACAGAAAAAAGCGCACGAAGTCGACCGTTGGCTGGCAAGGCCGGACTCGTCCAGCCGTGTCATATTAATCTATGGGCCCGACCGGGGATTGGTCAGTGAACGAGCGAAGCGTTATGCAGCTGGTACTGGTCTGCCGCTGGATGACCCCTTTACCGTTGTGCGAATGGATGCTGCCGAGGTCGAACAGCAACCCGGTCGACTGGCAGACGAAGCACAGACAGTTCCTATGTTTTCCGACCAGCGGCTTATCTGGGTGAAGGGTGCAGGAAACCACAAGGGGTTTGTCAACGATGTGACCATCCTCCTCAAGGAACCACCTGCGGACTGTACAGTTCTGATCGAGGGTGGTGACCTGCGCAAGGGTTCGTCGCTTCGCTCGGCTGTCGAACGCGGTGCAAGTGCAATGGCGCTGCCTTGCTATGCAGATGACGGCCGCGGCGTCGATGCCGTGATTGACGAAGTTCTTGGCGCGGCGGGTCTCAAGATCTCTCTGGATGCCCGCCAGCTTCTCAAAGCAAATCTCGGCGGCGACCGGCTCGCGACCCGTGGAGAACTGGAGAAACTCTCGCTCTATTGCAAGGATTCTGCGGAAATCACGGTAGAGGACATTCGCCTGCTGATTGGCGATGTGGCTGGTCTCAGCAGCGACGAAGCGGTCGATGCAGTGATTACAGGGCAATTCCAGGCATTCGACAGTGCTTTTCAGCGATTTCTTGCGGCGGGAAACCCACCGTTTCTCATTCTTTCAGCGACACTGAGGCAGCTTCATGCGCTTCAGATCATGCGTGAAGCGATGGACACGAAAGGCGTTTCAGCGAGCTCGGCAGTCGCCGGTGCAAGGCCACCGGTATTTTTCTCACGGCGAAAGACAGTTGAAACCGCTCTCGGACGCTGGAACAGCACTGCGCTTCGCAATGCGACCGATCGGGTTCAGGCCACCATTCTGCGAACCCGTCAAAGGCCGGCGCTGGCTGGACCGATCGCTCGGCAAGCCCTTCTTGCGCTGGCTGTGGAAAGCGCCCGCGGCCGGCGCTAGAACGCCCCGGCTGCGTAGCTCAACATCCGAAAATCGCTGCCTTCGTATTATTGCTGTAGAAGACGACAGATCTCATCAAGCTGTTCGAGCGAGCGATAGGCGATCTTCAGCTCACCGCCGCGTTGCTTGTGATTGATCACAACCTTCAGCCCGGTCCGGTCTGTCAGCAGCTTCTGGAGCGCCAGCGTATCGGCATCCTTTTCCTTTTTCTGGGGCCGCGAGGACTTCTCCTCACCCTGCGGCGCCGCAGCCAGAGCTTCCGCCTGACGGACAGAAAGTCCATCTTCGATGATCCGGTGGGCCAGAGCAACAGGATCAGCAGCGGTGACCAGCGTGCGCGCATGCCCGGCTGAAAGGGACCCATCCACGATAAGGTCGCTGACAGCGTCGGGCAGTTTCAACAGCCTGAGCGTATTGGCCACATGGCTTCGGCTCTTGCCGATAACCTGCCCGAGGTCGGCCTGCGTATAATTGTGCTCATCGATGAGCTGCTGGTATCCCCTTGCCTCTTCCAACGCATTGAGATCCGAGCGTTGAACATTTTCGATGATGGCCAGCTCCAGGGCGGCCTTGTCGTCGACCTCCCGAAGGATGACCGGAACTTCAGTGAGACCGGCGCGCTGCGCTGCCCTCCAGCGCCGCTCGCCCGCGATGATCTCAAACCGGCCCGGCGCCTCGCCCGACCGTACAACCACGGGCTGCACGATGCCGTGCTCGCGAATCGACTGAGCGAGATCGCCAAGCTCGGCCTCGGCAAACTGCCGTCGCGGATTGCGCGGGTTGGGCGATATGAACTCGATGGGGACGGAGCGATCGGCCCTGACGACCTCCATCGGCTCGGCCTCCGGCTTGTCCATCTCGCCAATCAGTGCGGCAAGCCCCCGCCCGAGACGTTTGCGTGAAGGATCTTCGTTCATGTCACAACACCATCAACCAAAAAGCTAACTCTTCCCGAAGGCAGAACCGAAGCGACCATCACGCCGCACGCAGCCGCCGCTCACGCCGGATTACTTCCGATGCCAATTGCAAATATGCCTGGCTTCCCGAACATTTGAGATCGTACAGGATCGCGGGTTTGCCATAAGACGGTGCTTCCGAAACCCGCACATTGCGTGGGATGACCGTATCATAGACCGCATCGCCCATATGGGCCCGAACATCCTCAACCACCTGATTCGCAAGGTTGTTTCGTCGATCAAACATGGTCAGGACAATGCCCTGAATGCCCAGATGCGGATTGATTGAACCGCGCACCTGCTCAACGGTTTCAAGCAATTGGCTAAGCCCCTCGAGAGCAAAGAACTCACATTGCAGCGGGACGAGAACCGAATCCGCCGCCGCCATGGCATTGAGCGTCAGAAGGTTTAGTGAAGGCGGACAATCCACCAGCACGTAGGAATAGGGTATCCCATCCTCATTCAGAGCGTTGCGGAGTTTGAGCACACGGTCCGGCGCGCCCGAGATTTCCATCTCGATACCGAGGAGGTCCAGCGTGGAAGCGACGATCGACAATCCCGGTACAGCCGTTTCCATGGCCGCTTCCATGACCCCGGCATTGCCGGTAAGCACATCATAGGAGGAAACCAGACGCTTCTGCCGGTCGATGCCCAGGCCGGTACTCGCATTGCCCTGCGGATCAAGATCGACAACCAGAACATTCTCGCCGATGGCCGCGAGAGCCGTGGCCAGATTGATGGCGGTTGTGGTTTTTCCCACACCACCCTTCTGGTTGGCGACTGTGATGATACGCGTACCGCTATTCATCGCTGCTGCTACCCCGAATTGACCCCAAAAATGAGTTGAGCGTCATGCCGACCTACACCCTGCGTGGGTTGGAAACTTCAAGGATGGCAGCCGCCGCATCAACCTTATCTTCATGTTCTACCAGATCGAATCGCCAGACGTCACCGCTTTCTTCCACTTCTCGCCGGTAATCCCGACCTTTGTGAAAAAGCCCCTTTGCCCCCTGCCTCAACCAGGGCTCGGTAAGCTCCAGAAGCAGCGGTAGCGGGGCAAGCGCGCGGGCGGTCACGATCTCCGGGGTGGGAATCAGGTCATGGCAATCTTCTATGCGCCGGGCATGAACACGCGGCTGGACGCCAACTTCATTGAGTGCCGCGACCAGAAATGATGCCTTTTTTCGATTGCTTTCCACCAGGTGAACCTGCGCCCCGGGCTTTTCCGCCAGCAGGATGGAGAGGACGGCACCGGGAAACCCACCTCCAGAGCCAACATCAAGCCAGTATCCAGCATCTGGTGCCAGCCGTAGCAACTGCGCACTATCGAGAACATGCCGCTCCCAGAGCGTGGAAAGCGTCGATGGCGCCGCGAGATTGATCCGCCGAGACCAGCGGCAGAATATTGCTTCAAAAGCGTTCAGGCGATCAAATGTTTCACGTGAAACGGATCCAGCGACGGCTGTAAGCTGTTCAAATCTAACCGTGTCAGACATCAGGCCGCGCCCCGTTGCTGCTCTGCCTGCCGAAGCATCGCTATGATCAAGGCCAGCGCTGCCGGTGTCATTCCATCGATTCTCTGGGCCTCCGCGATGCTGCGCGGGCGCCGCGCCGCAAGTTTGTGCTTGAGCTCATTGGAGAGGCCCGGAATCGAGTCAAAACATATATCTTCAGGGATAAGCCGCTCTTCCTCCCGACGCAACATTGCAGCATCCTGCCCCTGTCGTTCGAGATAGACTGCGTAACGGGCCTCGGTTTCGATCTTCTCAGCAAGATTCGCTGGAATATCAGTCAGTTCCGGCCAAATCTCGCTCAACCTTTTCATGTCTATATCAGCATAGGACAGAAGATCAAAGGCCGACCGGCGCACACCATCCCTGTTCAGCGAAATCCCAAACCTGGCAGCTTCATTGGGACTGAGATCGCGGCTTTTCACCAGACTCAATGCTGACTCCAACCCACACGACAGCGCCTCGAACCGGCTGCAACGCTCCGATGAAGCGATTCCGAGCTTGATCGCGAGGGGTGTGAGCCGTGCGTCAGCATTGTCGGCGCGGAGAGAAAGCCGGTATTCCGCACGGGAGGTGAACATCCGATAAGGCTCGCTCACACCGCGCGAAACAAGATCGTCGACCAGAACGCCAATATAGGCATCTGCACGACCGAGCGTGATACCCTCTCCACCTGCAGCGGCACGTGCCGCATTCAGCCCGGCGAGCAGCCCCTGCGCGGCAGCCTCTTCATAACCCGTGGTACCGTTTATCTGGCCGGCGAGAAACAGCCCGGCGACCCGGCGAGTCTCCAGCGTGGGGTTGAGGTCCCTGGGATCAACATGATCATACTCAATGGCATAGCCTGGTTGCAGCATCCGCGCCTTTTCCAGACCGGGAATGGTCTGCAGCAGTACACGCTGAGCGTCTTCCGGAAGCGATGTGGATATGCCGTTGGGATATACCGTGTCATCGTTCAGACCTTCCGGCTCGAGAAAGATCTGATGCCCTTCGCGATCGCCAAACTTGACGATCTTGTCTTCGATCGAAGGACAATATCTCGGCCCCACGCCATCGATTGCACCGGAATACATCGCGGAACGATGAAGATTGTCGCGGATTACTGCATGGGTGGCGCCATTGGTGCGGGTGATGCCACATTCAATCTGCGGGTTGTCGATTCTGTCCGTTAATAAGGAGAACGGCACTGGATCCTTGTCCGCTGGCTGCATGTCGAGGGACTGCCAGTCGATCGTCCTGCCATCAAGCCTCGGAGGCGTACCGGTTTTCAGCCGGCCAAGGCGGAATCCCGCTGCCTCCATCGACAGGGAGAGGCGCTCTGCCGCCTGTTCATTCATCCGGCCCGCCGGAAAGGTCTTCTCTCCGATGTGAATCAGTCCACGCAGGAAGGTGCCCGTGGTGAGGACCACTGCCCCACAGGAAAGACTGCGCTCCCCCGATACGACGACTCCATGGACTCGCCCCTGCCTGACAGTTAGCTCAAGGGCCTCGCCTTCGACAACACTCAGGTTCTGCTGTTCCTTCACCGCTCTTTGAATGGCCGCTCGGTACAGGCCCCGGTCTGCCTGTGTTCGCGGCCCTCGCACCGCTGGGCCCTTTCTGCGGTTGAGTAGCCGGAACTGAATTCCTGCAGCATCTGCGGCGCGGCCCATGAGTCCATCCAGTGCGTCGACCTCACGGACGAGATGACCCTTGCCGAGCCCGCCGATCGCCGGGTTGCAGGACATCACGCCAATCGATTCGAAACTGAGCGTCACTAGCGCTGTTGAAGCACCGCTCCGAGCCGCGGCGGAAGCGGCCTCGACACCGGCATGTCCGCCACCGATCACTATGACGTCGAAGGTTTCGTTTTGCATTGCTTGAATCCGCATGTTCGATATCCCGGGACGAGCAAGTGGGAGGGAGTGTCGCACGTCATCCGGCTCACGGGAGACATGTCCTGTTATGAACCGGCAGTCAAGTGATCAGCCCGTGTGGTTTCACGTGAAACAGGGTCGATGAATTCGGTCGCGTTCATTGCAATGTTTCACGTGAGTCATCGCCTGGCTTCCTGGCCAATGTTTCACGTGAGTCACGGAGAACGCGTTCACATCAGTGTTTCACGTGAGTCATTTGCCAATACAGAACTGCGAGAAAATGGAATCGAGAAGGTCTTCGGGATCGATCCTGCCGGTGATCCTGCCCAGTGCGTCTGCCGCTAGCCGTAGTTCCTCTGCGCGAAGCTCCAGCGGCATCGCCGTATCCGAGAGCGCAGTTTCGGTGTGTGCGCTCGCTTGATTGATGAGATGAACGTGCCTTTCGCGAAAGGGCAATATTTCCCGCGCACTGTCCGACGCTTCGCGTGCGCGCTCCCCGATGTGACGCAGAAGGGTATCGATGCCCTGCCCAGTCATCGCAGATATGTAAAAATCATAGCCAATCGACTGATTGACCTCGGATAGAATGTCAATCTTGTTGGCTATCCGACAATGCGGCACGCCACTGGGACCCTTGACCAAAACCGGATCCGTGCTGTCCGCCAGCATAAGGATGAGATCGGCCCTCGCCGGCTCGATCGATGGCTCTGTCGATTCCGAGACGTTCCACACGTCCCGGATTATCACGGATACCAGCGGTATCGGTGACAATCACTTTCATCCCATCGATGTCCAGCTGCGCTTCTAGAACATCTCTGGTGGTTCCCGGCTCATCGGTCACGATTGCAATGTCGCGGCTGGCGAGCGCATTCAGGAGGCTGGATTTTCCCGCATTGGGCGCTCCCAGGATAACAACCCGAAAGCCGTGCCGGATGATCTCGGCCCGGCGATATCCCGCCGCGTGCTGTTGCAGAGAGGTCTTTAGCTCTGAAAGCTTATGCCACACCCCACCTGAAATCGTATCGGGGACATCCTCTTCGTCCGAAAAGTCGAGCTCCGCTTCAATCATGGCGCGGATCTCGATCAATGCCCTGCGCCAACCGTCGTAAAGCTCCCGATGCCGGGATTCTGAATTTCCAAGAGCGAACCGGCGTTGTGCCTCGGTTTCTGCAGAAATGAGATCGGAGAGCGCTTCGGACTCGGTCAGGTCGAGCTTGCCGTTCAAGAACGCTCGCCGGGTGAATTCTCCGGCTTCGGCAAGGCGGAATGAATGTCGCCTCCCGAGTGTCTCGAGCACAGCCTGAACAACGGCACGCCCACCATGAAGATGAAGCTCCGCGCAATCCTCACCAGTAAAACTGTGCGGTCCGGGGAAATACAGAACAAGTCCCTTGTCGAGAACTTCACCCGAGTGTGTGCGCAAAACCCGCAGCGTTGCTCTGCGCGGTTCCGGCAATTCACCGATGAGTGCAAGAACGGCGTCACGCGTGCCTGTGCCGGAAATTCTTATCACCGCGACTCCCGATGGCAATCCCCCGCTCGAGAGTGCAAATATCGTTTCCCGCATCTGTTTGCCCTCGTTTCCAAAGCGCCCTACCGTACTGCAAGGTATTTTCCATAACGATCGAATGTGCAAGGAAGCCAAATGCCACTGCCCGAAAAAAACCTTCTTGCCGAAGAGTCGAGCCCCTATCTTCTGCAGCACAAGGACAATCCGGTGCACTGGAGACCCTGGTCGGCTGCTGCGCTGGAAGAAGCCAGGACGCTGCAAAAGCCCATTCTGCTTTCTGTGGGATACGCGGCCTGCCACTGGTGCCATGTGATGGCGCACGAATCATTCGAAAATCAGCCAATCGCGGATGCGATGAACCGATATTTCGTGAACATCAAGGTTGATCGAGAGGAGCGCCCGGAGATCGATCAGATCTACATGGCAGCATTGTCCGCCACTGGCGAACAGGGAGGCTGGCCGCTGACGATGTTCCTCGATCCCGATGGAAATCCATTTTGGGGCGGCACATATTTCCCACCCGAGCAGCGCTACGGAAGACCAGGATTTCTGCAGGTACTCGAAGCCGTGAAATCCGCCTGGACCGACAAGAAGGACGAACTCATCAGGAGCGCCAATGCGCTCGACAAGCATGTGAGAAGCCGTCTTTCACCGCGGTCATCAGGTACCGTTGAAGCGCCGCGTCAAACGCTTGGCGCGCTCGCATCGAACATCCACAGGATGATGGATCAGGATAGGGGCGGGCTACGGGGCGCGCCGAAGTTTCCCAACGCTCCATTCATGCGGGTCCTCTGGCTGGACGCATTGCTCTCGGGTGAACCGGTGCACGCGAACACGGTGTGCGAGAGTTTGAAAGCCATGCTTTCGGGCGGCATATACGATCATGTGGGTGGTGGCCTTGCACGGTACTCAACGGACGACGACTGGCTCGTCCCGCATTTTGAGAAGATGCTCTACGACAATGCGCAGCTCCTTCAAATGTTGTGCTGGGCATACGGGCGCACGGGAGACGGGCTTTTTCGCGTAAGGATGGAAGAAACGGTCGACTGGCTTCTTCGTGAGATGCGCATCGAAGACCGCGCTTTCGCCTCCAGTCTTGACGCCGATACGAGCGGTGTCGAAGGCGAAACCTATCTCTGGGATGAAGCCGAGATCGAGCGGATACTTGGCAACCGCTCCGCAAGTTTCTTCGAGACATTCTCTCTTGCCAGACCGGAAAACTGGGAGGGTCGCCCCATTCTTCATCGGCGCAGCCATGCGGCATATCGCGACGACACAACGGAAACGGCATTGCGCGATATGCTCGACGAACTGCTCGCACATCGTGACCGGCGGCCTCAGCCCCAACGTGATGACAAGATACTCGTGGACTGGAACGGTATGACGATTTCGGCCCTGGCCAATGCGGGACGCGCGCTGAATCGCGAGGACTGGATCGCGGCCGCCGACAAGGCATTTTATTTCGTATGCGAATCGATGGAGGATGGGCGGCTTCCCCACAGTATTCGCGATGACAATCGCCTTTTTCCCGGCCTCTCCAGCGATTACGCGGCAATGATCAGCGCGGCTGCGGCGCTTTATCAGGCCAGAAACGATGCATTTTATCTGAGTCACGCTCGAAATTGGCACGAACAGCTCGATTCATGGTACGGCGATGAAGAAGGCACCGGGCATTACCTCACGGCGCAAGATGCCACCGATGTTCCGATGAGGATCCGGGGAGATGTGGATGAAGCCCTGCCCTCCGCCACCGGTCAGGTGATTGAAGCGCTGCTCGCCCTTTCCGTACTCGGTGGAGAGGTCGGGAGCGACCGGCTTTCCAGCCTTGTGGAGCGTGCACTCGCCAGGGCCGGAACGCTCACCTATGGGCAGGCGGGCATCATCCATGCATCGGCGCTGGCAGAACAGCCGTTGAAACTGATCATGGTGGACGATCCATCAGGATCCAGATTCATTCCGGTAGCGAATCGAACCATCGATCCCCGACGATTCGACATTGTCGTGTCGGACTCCGGTCGAGCGAGCCCACTGCCGGACGGTGTTGAGATCGATCCAGGCACACCCGCGGCCTATCTGTGCATCGGCCAGACGTGTCTGCCACCCATTCATACGTCAGAAGAGCTCGAACGCGCCCTGAAGCAACATTGATCACGGCAGAACCTTCAAGCCGGTGCATCGGAAAACGGCACCACGAGCTACTCGTGATGCCGTTTCCTGCATGCATAATGGGAGGCCACAAGACCCTGCGGCCCGTAGTTCTTCCCATCAGGTGTTCATGGAATCGAAGAATTCCGCGTTCATCTTGGTCTGTTTGAGCTTGTCGTTGAGGAACTCGATCGCATCGGTCGTGCCCATGGGCGCGAGGATGCGGCGCAGAACAAAGATCTTCTGCAGGTCCTGACGCGCAACAAGAAGGTCCTCCTTGCGCGTGCCCGACTTGAGGATGTCGATCGCCGGGAAGATGCGCTTGTCGGCCACCTTGCGGTCGAGCACGATCTCCGAATTGCCGGTTCCCTTGAATTCTTCGAAGATCACTTCGTCCATGCGACTGCCGGTATCGATGAGCGCCGTGGCAATAATGGTAAGCGAACCGCCCTCCTCGATATTGCGCGCCGCGCCGAAGAAGCGCTTCGGGCGCTGCAGGGCGTTGGCATCCACACCACCGGTCAGAACCTTGCCAGAGGATGGAACGACCGTGTTGTAGGCGCGGCCAAGGCGGGTGATCGAATCGAGCAGGATGACAACATCCCGCCCATGCTCGACCAGGCGCTTCGCCTTCTCGATGACCATTTCAGCCACCTGAACGTGCCGCGATGCCGGCTCGTCGAAGGTCGAGGAAATCACTTCGCCCTTCACGGAGCGCTGCATGTCGGTCACTTCTTCCGGACGCTCGTCGATCAGAAGAACGATCAGGAAACATTCGGGATGATTCGACGTGATCGAGTGGGCGATGTTCTGCAACAGAACGGTCTTACCGGTGCGCGGCGGCGCGACAATGAGGCCGCGCTGGCCCTTGCCCAGAGGTGCAACCAGATCGATCACGCGCGCCGACAGGTCTTTGGTCGTCGGGTTTTCGATCTCCATATTCAGCCGCTCATCGGGATAGAGCGGTGTCAGGTTGTCAAAATGGATCTTGTGACGGATCTTTTCGGGGTCCTCAAAATTGATCGTATTGACCTTCAGAAGGGCAAAATAGCGCTCACCTTCCTTGGGGCTACGGATCGGACCTTCTACCGTGTCGCCGGTTTTCAGCGAAAAACGACGGATCTGGGAAGGCGAAATGTAGATATCGTCGGGACCGGGGAGATAATTGGCGGTCGCAGAGCGGAGGAAGCCGAAGCCATCCTGCAGCACTTCCACGACACCCTCACCGATGATCTCGATATCCTGGGTGGAGAGCTTCTTCAAAATCGCGAACATCAGCTCCTGCTTGCGCATGATGCTGGCGTTCTCGACCTCAAGCGATTCAGCGAACGCTATGAGATCGGTTGGCGATTTGCTTTTCAGCTCTTGGAGTTTCATTTCCTGCATGTGCGGACTCTGGAAAGGCAAACAAAAGATGGGGACAGGGGTAGGCGTATTTGAGGCCTGCCGGCTCACGCAATGTGAGAGAAATGTGTGGAACCGGACGAAAGGAAGGAACCGACTCTTACCGCCGTCGCAGCCAAAGGGCAAGACGGCTTCGTCAGTTCCCTATCAAAGGCAGCTGCCGGAAGCCCTATC
This sequence comes from Nitratireductor sp. GISD-1A_MAKvit, assembly GCF_040819555.1. Taxonomy (GTDB): domain Bacteria; phylum Pseudomonadota; class Alphaproteobacteria; order Rhizobiales; family Rhizobiaceae; genus Nitratireductor. The sequence goes on along the minus strand of NZ_CP161920.1, from coordinate 378,840 downwards.
AGAAGGGCTTCACGATCACAAGAACCACGATCACGATCATCAGGACCGTCGGCACTTCGTTCATTATACGCCAATGACGTGCCGGCCGGGAGTTCTGATCGGCGGAAAAGCGGCGAACGGAAGCCGACAGATAGCCGTGCATGCCCGACATGGCCAGAACGAGTGCGATCTTGGCGTGCAGCCATCCGCCGGAAAAGCCGAAACCACTCCAGGCAAGCCAGAGCCCGAAAACCCAGGTCACAATCATTGCCGGGTTGATGATCAGCCGCAGGAGGCGCTGTTCCATCACCTTGAAGGTTTCCGACGTCTCCGAGCCGATCTTGGCATCGGCATGATAGACAAACAGGCGCGGCAGATAGAGCATGCCTGCCATCCAGGCAATCACCGCGATAACGTGAATGGCCTTCGCCCAGAGATAGAAACCGGACGGATCATACCAAAACAGAAGCGCTGTCAGTCCGATGAAGATCGCCAGCGCCGCAAAGGCCCTGCCTGCAGCTTTTCTGCCACCCGTGTCGCTCGAAACCATTACTCCGCCTCCCGTATCCGTTTCAGCATCGCTTCCACATGCTCAACCGGCGTCTTCGGCGTGATGCCGTGGCCAAGGTTGAAGATGAACGGCCCATGCCTCAGGGCCTCAACGATCTTGTCCACACCCTCGTCGAGCGCGTCTCCGCCTGCAATCAGACGCAGGGGATCCAGATTGCCCTGAACCGCGCCATCGGCCTGCAGGCGCCGTGCCGTGTCCAGCGGAACTGTCCAGTCGAGCCCCAGCGCTGTCACGCCGGTCATTCTGCGATAGCCAGCATATTGCGCGCCCGCGCCTTTCGGAAAACCGATGATCGGCACATCGGGATGCTTTTCGCGAACCTTCGCAACGATCCGCGCCATGGGCCGCACACACCACCGCTCAAACGACATCTCATCGAGAACCCCGGCCCAGGAATCGAAAATCTGAACCGCGTCCGCGCCGGCGTCGATCTGGCGGATAAGATACTCGGCGGAACAGTCGGCAAGGCAGTCGATCAGCGCGGAGAAAGCTTCTGGCTGCTCCAGAGCGAACATCCTCGCGGGCGCCTGATCGGGTGTCCCGTGTCCGGCGATCATGTAGGTCGCGACCGTCCAGGGCGCACCACAGAAACCGAGCAGCGTGGTTTCCTCGGGAAGCTCCTTGCGAAGCCGACGCACCGTTTCATAGACCGGCGCCAGGTGATCGTGAAAGCCGTCGGTTTCGAGCCTGGCAATACCGGCCGCGTCGATCGGTGTCAAAAGCGGACCCCGGCCTTCTTCGAAACGGAGATCCCGGCCAAGGGCATGCGGAACCACCAGAATATCGGAAAACAGGATTGAAGCGTCGAAGTTGAAACGCCGAATGGGCTGTAGCGTCACTTCCACCGCAAGATCGGGATTGTAGCAGAGGTCCAGGAACCCTCCGGCCTTTTTCCTTGTTTCCCTGTATTCCGGCAGATACCGCCCAGCCTGGCGCATCATCCATACAGGAGGCGGAAACACCGTCTCGCCTCTAAGCACGTCGAGGATTTTTCGCTGCCCCATCAGGCTGCTCCACAGTCAGGTTTAAAAAGATAATTTCAGATTTGAAGATTCTTCTATTTCTTAGACTCTGTTTGTAATGTGGATTCAATTCTGTCCACGGTTTCGCGCTCGATCCGCTCGGTCTTATTGCCGCGCCCTATCGTACCGCACAATTTCATAATAGCGGGGACAAAAGGGATTCAGCGTTAGGAATCAATCATCTGTCATGTTTGCATTGATGCCTTCCCGGTGGACAGCGAAGGAAGGTCCCCGATTTGTCGATTGTTCTCCACATGAGCAGATCGCAATCCACACAGGGCTCGGCTGTGGAAGACTCCATGGAGTTATCAAGAGGCACGGCCTCGCCATTTCCCGGTGGCCGCGTTATCAACAGGCATCCACATGGCGGGACAAATAACCGTGCAACAGCCGCAGCGCTTCTTCCATCTTCACATGATTTCTGATGCGACCGGAGAGACTCTCCTCGCCGCAGGACGGGCCGCAGCCGCGCAATACAAGGACGCGCGGGCGATAGAGCACATCTACCCGATGATTCGAAATGAGAAGCAGCTTGTCCGTGTGCTCGATGAGGTCGAGCGTGAGCCGGGCATCGTGCTCTATACGGTGGTCGATCAGAAACTGGCCCGACAGGTGGATGAAGGCTGCGCGGCGCTGGGTCTGCCCAGTGTTTCCGTGCTGGAACCGGTGCTCATGGTTTTCCAGTCCTATCTGGGAACGCCGGCGGGCCGGCGCATGGGTGCGCAGCATGTGCTGGACGCTCAGTATTTCCATCGCATCGACGCGCTCAACTTCACCATGGAGCATGATGACGGGCAGCTTCCGCTGGACATCGAGGAGGCGGATGTCATTCTTGTCGGCATCTCCCGCACGTCGAAGACACCGACCAGCATCTACCTGGCCAATCGCGGGGTGAAGACGGCGAATGTTCCGATCGTGCTCGACATGAAACTGCCGGAAGCATTGAGCCAGGCCAAACGCCCTCTCATTCTCGGGCTTGTCGCGTCTGCCGAACGAATTTCACAGATCCGGCAGAACCGCATATTGGGATCGGTCGATGAGACGGCGTTCAATCCCTACACGGATCGCGCCACCATTGCGCGCGAAATTGCCTATGCCCGCCAGCTCTGCAGCCGCCATGGCTGGCCGGTGATTGACGTGACACGCCGGTCGATCGAGGAAACCGCAGCCGCCATCCTCGCGTTATATGCAAAATCACGAGAAAACAGAGGGCAACGACATGACTGACAGACCCGCAATTGTTTTGGCGTCGGGTAGCGCTTTCCGACAAAAAATGCTGCGTGATGCGGGTGTGGAGTTCCAGGTGGAGCGCTCCACGGTCGATGAGCGGGCCGTGGAAGAAACGCTGGAAGGCAGCGGCGCAGATCCCGAAATGCTGGCCCAGGTGCTTGCCGAGGCCAAGGCCATCGAAGTTTCAGAGAGAGAACCCGGCGCGTTCGTGATTGGTGCGGACCAGACGCTTTCGCTAGGCGATGAGGTGTTTCACAAGCCGAGCGACATGGAGGGCGCACGTCGGCATCTTCTCAAACTCTCCGGGCGCACACACCAGCTCAACAGTGCCGTGGTGATCGCGCGGGATGGCGAGGTGATCTGGCGGCATGTCGGCGTTGCACGCCTGACCATGCGCGATCTCGATCCCGCTTTCATCGGCAGGCATCTTTCCAGTGTCGGGGAAAAGGCGCTGCAAAGCGTCGGCGCCTATCAGATCGAGGGTGAGGGCATTCAGCTCTTCGAGAAGATCGAAGGCGACACCTTTACCATCGTCGGGCTGCCACTCCTGCCGCTTCTGGCCGAACTGCGTTCGCTTGGAGCCATCGATGGCTGAAATTCGCGCTTTCGTCTGCGGGCATCCCATAGCCCATTCCCGCTCACCGCTCATTCACGGTTATTGGCTTCACGAGCATGGCATCGACGGCAGTTATGAAAAGCTGGATGTCGCACCGCTCGATTTCCCGGCATTTCTCGGCAGCCTCTCCCGAACCGGCTATGCGGGTGGGAACATCACTCTCCCGCACAAGGAAGCGGCGTTTGAGGGCGTCGATGCCCGCGATGAAGCGGCCGAGATGATCGGCGCTGTCAACACATTGTGGTTCGAAGACGGGAAGCTCATCGGCGGAAATACGGACGCATACGGGTTTGCCGCAAATCTGAGCGCCGGTGCGCCAGGCTGGACTGATGGCGAGACGGCGGTCGTTCTGGGGGCCGGCGGTGCGGCCCCGTGCGATCATCCATGCCATCCAGATGGCGGGATACGGGAAAATCCACGTGGTCAACCGCACCGTTGAGAGAGCCGAGGATCTGGCGCAGCGGTTTGGAAGCGGTGTTCAGGCTCATGGGTGGGACGCGTTGCCGGCGCTACTGCCGGGCGCGCAACTCCTCGTCAACACGAGCGCGCTTGGCATGACCGGCAAGCCGCCGCTTGAGATTTCGCTCGATCCGCTGCCCGATGGCGCGGTTGTCAGCGACATTGTCTATGCTCCGCTCAAGACCGATCTTCTCGCGGCAGCCGAGGCGCGCGGGCTCACCCCGGTCGACGGGCTGGGCATGCTGCTGCATCAGGCCGTGCCCGGCTTCGAGCGCTGGTTCGGCGTACGGCCGGAGGTCACCGAGACGCTACGCCGGCATGTTCTCTCCGATGGGGTGGAAACGTGACTTTGGTTCTCGGCCTCACCGGCTCCATCGGTATGGGGAAATCCACCACCGGTCGCATGTTTGAAGAGCTGGGTGTGCCGGTGCACGATTCCGATGCTGCCGTTCACCGGCTCTATTCCGGTTCGGCTGCACCGCTGATCGAAGCCCGGTTTCCCGGTACGGTCGTGGAAGGTGTTGTAAATCGTGAGCGGCTGGCCAAAGCCGTTGTGGGCCAACCCGAAGCCTTCCGGGCGCTGGAAAAGATTGTTCATCCGCTCGTGCGGCGGGATGCCGACGCATTCGTTGAAAAACATCGTGAAATGGCAACGCCTGTCATCGTTCTCGATATTCCACTCCTGTTCGAAACAGATGGCGAAGATCGTGTCGACCGCATCGTTGTTGTCACGGCCCCGGCGGAGGAGCAGCGCCGGCGTGTCCTTGCGCGCCCGGGAATGACAGAGAAAAAGTTTGCTGCCATCCTCAGCCGACAGGTGCCCGATGCCGAAAAACGCAGGCGAGCGGATTTCATCATCGACACGGGCAAGGGTATGGATGCTGCGCGTCAGGCGGTGAAGGAAATCATCGCACAGCTTTCCCCAGATCAAAGCGCGCACGACTGAGGTTCTGCTTGCGTCGAGCTTGCCGGATGCGCATGTTGCACCGCAGACGATGCTGGAGTGGATGAATGCGCGAAATCGTTTTCGATACGGAGACCACGGGTCTCGATCCCAACGAGGACCGGGTCATCGAACTCGGCTGCGTGGAACTGGACAATCGCTTCCCCACCGGCCGTACGCTGCATCACTTCATCAATGCGCAGGGGCGTTCCGTTCATCCCGAGGCGCAGGCCGTTCACGGGATTTCAGATGCGGATCTCGCTGACAAACCGGTCTTTGGCGCTGTTCTGGATGAGTTTCTCGAATTCATCGAAGGAGCGAAGCTGGTTGCGCACAATGCCAATTTCGACATCGGGTTCATCAATGCCGAGTTTGATCGGCTTGGCGTCCCGCCCGTCGATCCGGGCGTCGTGGTGGACACTCTGGCGATTGCCCGGCGCAAGCACCCGATGGGCCCGAACTCGCTCGATGCATTGTGTCGTCGCTACGGAATCGACAACAGCCGTCGAACCAAGCACGGAGCCCTGCTCGACGCCGAGCTTCTGGCCGAGGTTTATATCGAGCTGATCGGGGGCAAGCAGGCTGCACTTGGCCTGGAGGTTTCGAGCCGCAACGACGCCGGCGGTGACAGCGCATCCGGCACTGCCATCGCCATCGCTCCAAGACCGGAGCCGCTCCCCCCCCGGATCAGCGAAGAAGAGCGCGTGGCTCATGAAGCGCTGGTCGAAAAGCTCGGAGAGAAAGCGCTGTGGCGCAATCTGCGCGCCTGAGGATCGACCTTTTGCCATTCCATGAAAAAGGGGCGCCGCCCGAAAGCAGCACCCCTTTTCAAACCATCGTATGTGGTGAGGTTCAGGAAACCTGAACCTGGCCCTTTGCCTGCTCTTCGGCCACGCGCTGCTGGAACATGCGGGCGAAATCGATCGGATCGATCATCAGCGGCGGGAAACCGCCAGCGCGGGTCGCATCGGCGATCACCTGGCGCGCGAAGGGGAACAGAAGGCGCGGGCACTCGATGAAGAGAACCGGGAGCATGTGCTCCTGCGGGAAACCGGCAACGCGGAAAACACCGCCGTAAACCAGCTCGACATTGAACAGAACCTTGCCTTCGGCCTCGGCCTTGGCATTGAGCGTCAGCACGACGTCATAGTCGGTCTCACCAAGCGGGTTGGCGTTCACATTGACATTGATGTTGATCGCCGGAGCTTCCGAACGGCCACGCAAAGACTGCGGAGCACCTGGGCTTTCGAAGGAAAGATCCTTCACATACTGGGTCAGTACGTTCAAAGCGGGCTGAGCTCCGTTGCCGGCCTTCGGGGCCTCTTTTGCGGCGTCGGTTTTCTCTTCCGGTTTTTTTGCCATGCGTAATGTTCCTCAAGCGTGGTTTGGCAGCCGCGCGGCTCCCCTTTAAGAATTGTCTGCTCGCTAGCATGGGCTTTGGCGCATGACAAGGCGCGGCGGGCTGTCGTTCCAGCCCGTTTCAGTCGCGATCCGGCCGTTTCCAGGGGGAATTCCCGTTGGTGGAATCGCTGTAATCCTCGGCAGAGAGGTCAATTGTCCGTGGTTCGTCTCCCGCACGATTTGACCCTGGATGGTGCGCTCCCGCACCGGCTGGCCCGCCCAGAATAACGATCCGGTTTTTCAGAAACCGCCACCCGGCATCGCGGATTGCAGGGACAAAGAGCAGGAATCCCAGCGTGTCGGTGATGAAGCCGGGCGTGAGAAGAAGCACACCAGCCACCATGATCATCATGCCATGCACGAGATCGCGCCCGGGAACACCGCCCTCATTCATGGTTTCCTGAATTCGGCGCACCACACCAAAGCCCTGAATCCGCAAAAGGATCGACCCGGCAATTGCGGTGACGAGAACCATGCCAAGTGTAGGAAAAACCCCGATCTGACTTCCGACGATCACGAAGGTCGCGATCTCGGCAAGGGGAATGGAAAGCAGGAGGAAAGGAACAATCGAAAATCGCACGAATGAGTTAGCCTTGTTGCATGTTTAAGCGGAATCTGACCGTTCCATGCTGGCCAGTGTGAAAAACATAGGTATTCTGAGTGAAAATTTGAATGATTGCACTCCGCGTTCTATATGATTTCCGGTAAGGACGGGGTGCCGTCGCCTCTGCGCCTGCCCTGAGCCGGCAGGTGCCGCGGAATACAGTGGCTCGCTTGGCTGGACGTTATGGAATTTTTCGATTTCGGCACGATTTTCTTTCTGATTGCCGCCGTGGTGATCTTTTTCCAGTTGCGCAACGTTCTTGGCCGGCGCACGGGCAATGAACGTCCGCCGTTCGATCCCTATACCGCGGGGCGCACTTCGGCGAAGAATGATCAGGCTGCGAATGGCGAGAACGTGGTTTCTCTGCCGCGGCGCAAGGGGGCAGCCGAACCCGATCAGACCTATGTCGAGATCGATCGGGTGGCCCAGCCCGGCTCCGAGCTGAACACGGGATTGCGCGCCATCAGGGATGCTGATCCCTCGTTTGGTCCAAAGAGCTTCGTTGAAGGCGCCAAGATGGCCTACGAGATGATCGTCATGGCCTATGCGGATGGTGACCGCCGGACATTGAAGAATCTGCTCTCACGCGAAGTCTACGAGGGTTTCGTCGCCGCCATAGACGAGCGCGAGAAACGTAACGAGAAAATCGAATCCTCTTTTGTCGGCATAGACGACATGTCCATCATCTCCGCAGAGATGAAGGGCTCGGAAGCCCATGTCACGCTGCGCATCGTCAGCGAGCTCATTTCCGCCACGCGCGACAGAGCGGGTGAAGTGATCGACGGCGATCCGGAAACCGTGGCGGAAGTAAAGGATGTCTGGACATTCGCGCGCGACACGCGCTCCCGCGATCCCAACTGGAAGCTCGTCGCCACCGAAGCCGAGGACTGAACCTTGCCTGGCGGTGCGTCGCACGTTGCCGCGCAGCCAGCGGCGCTATCGCCTGTCTTCGAGCGGGTTTCGTTTCGCGAGGTTTCCGGCTGGCATAACGATACACTTCTTGATGCCTTTCATGCCTTTTCGCGCTCGGCACGACGTGCTGCGCTGAAACCCTATCGCACCGGTGCTCTGGGGATCGGATTTTCTGCCTTCGCACAGGCCCATGAGGCGGCGCTGGCGATGTCAGACGTCGATGAACCGACGGCCCGCGCTTTCTTCGAAGAACATTTCATTCCTTTTCGCATCCGGGCCGAAGGCGGGGGTCCGGGCTTTGTCACCGGTTATTATGAGCCGGAGGTGGAAGCCTCGCGCGAAAAAACCGAACGTTTTTGCGTGCCGCTCTACAGTCGTCCCGACGATCTGGTGGATGTGAATGACGAAAACCGGCCGGCAGGGCTCGATCCGTATTTCGCCTTTGCTCGCGAGACCGAGGCGGGCCCTGGTTGAGTATCACGACCGCGAAGCGATCGACCGTGGAGCTCTGAGGGACCGGGACCTGGAACTTGTCTGGCTCGACAACAGGGTCGATGCCTATTTCATACATGTTCAGGGCGCGGCGCGGCTGCGCCTTGCGGACGGCTCCGCCATGCGAATTACCTATGCCGCGAAGTCGGGTCACCATTTCACCGGCGCGGGAAAGGTCCTGATAGAACGTGGCGAGATTTCATCTGAAGCCGTCACGATGCAGAGCATTCGCGCCTGGTTTTCAGAAAATCCGGAGCGCATTGACGAGATCCTCTGGAAGAATCGCTCCTTTATCTTTTTCCGGGAAACCGAACCGGGAGACCCCGATCTCGGCCCAATCGCTGCGGCCAAGGTGCAGCTTGCTCCTGGCCGCTCCATTGCTGTTGACCGGCTCCTGCATACGTTTGGCACCCCCTTCTTCATTTCTGCGCCCGAACTCCAGTCGGTCGATGGTCACCCGTTCCGCCGCCTGATGATCGCGCAGGACACGGGTTCGGCAATCATGGGGCAGGCACGTGCGGATCTGTTTATCGGCTGTGGTTGCGCCGCTGGTGAAATCGCCGGTGCAATCCGCCACAGGGCGGACTTTCATGCGCTTGTTCCCAGAGTGCTCGTGGGAGGCTGAACATTGCCTGACCGCACTTCAAACAAACTCAGTATGGAAGATCGCATCCTGTGGAACCGCGTTGCGCGCACGACGGAACCGTTGCAGGGGAAGGTGCTGGAGGAACCGGCCGAACCCGATGACGACACGATGGCAGAGCTGACGCGCCTGGTGGCGAAGGACACGAAGCTCCGCGATCCCACACCGGCCGCAGCCAGCCCGCGTCCCGCGCCTGCCCGTGCGCATCCCACCCGCGCCATCGACAGGCCGACCCATAACAAGCTTGCACGTGGTCGGTTGATGCTTGAGGGACGGGTGGATCTGCACGGACTGACGCAGTCGGAGGCCCACAGCCTGCTCCTTTCATTTCTGAACCGCGCTCATGCCGATGGGATGCGCCATGTTCTTGTCATCACCGGCAAGGGAGCCTCCTTCGGCAGCGACGGTGTCCTGCGTCGTGCCTTGCCGCGCTGGCTCGCCACTCCTCCATTTGCCGGAATTGTAAGCGGGATCGATGAAGCAAGCCGCCGCCATGGCGGCGGCGGCGCGTTTTACATCAGGCTGAAACGCAGCCACAGGAGTGGCATGTGACCCCGCTTGGCGAAAAGATACGGCAGCTCCGCCGCGCGCGGGGTATCAGCCAGAAGGAAATGGCAGCTTCCATAGGGGTGAGCGCGGCCTATCTCTCCTCGCTGGAGCATGGCAAGGCCAGCCCGCCCAACTGGGCGATGATCCAGAAGATCATCGGCTTTTTCAATGTGATCTGGGATGAGGCCGATGAGATGCAGCGCATTGCCGAACTCTCTCATCCGCGGGTGGTTGTCGACACGGCACGGCTAGCTCCGCAGGCAACCGAACTCGCCAATCTTCTGGCAGCGCATATCGGTGCAATGCGCGATGAGGACATCGACGCGCTCCTGGTTCAGCTGAAATCGTTGGTGGGCGACCGTTCAACGCAAGAGCAATGACTGGAAGACCGAGAACGACGCCCGGTTGTCACGAATCCTGGAAGAGGGCTTCGAGTTCATCGAGTTTTTCGTTCACCAGCCACCCGTAGTAATTTTCTTCCGGTAGCCGAACCGCTTTGCCCTTGGCACGGCGGAGGCGGTTTTCTGCGGCAAGCCGCGCTGCGCGTGCTTCCGGATTTCCCAGATTGTAGAGTGTGGCGGTGATACCGGGATTTTTCGAAATGTCGAAATCCGCAATCTGACGGTAGGCGGAGATGGATTTCTTCAGGGTCGCAGCAATATAGGCAAGCGACTTATCGGGATCCATGATGGTCTGATAGACCTGCTGCGGGTTTTGATGGCTGATCCGGGGCAAACCCGATGTCTGGTGCACAAGATCGGTCATCTTCAGCGCCGTTAGCGGATTGAGCTGCCCGATGCCGAAGGTCTGACCGGCATAAAAGGGTTGAAAGAAGACGGCTCCGAAACGGTCGTTCGGCCACTTCTTTCCGTCTACGGTTTTTCCCCGAAACGTCTTGTCCCAGATCGCTTCCCGGCAGGACCAGGCGTCGTAGCTGCCTTTTTCCTTCTGGCATTTGGCGAATTGGGGCCGTTCGACAAACTGCCCCACGGTTTCACCGCCATGGGAGAAGGAAAAGTCGCTTTTCAGATAGGATACGGCCTTCACGTAATAGGTCTGAAGGCGATCATAGGCATCCACATTATAGGTGTGTTCACCAACGATCGCTCCAACCATGTGAACGGGGTCGAGCTTGTAACGTGCCGATATGGAGCGGATCTTGGAAACCAGCGCCGTGTCGTTTTTCAACAACCGGTATACTTTCTGGTATTTGGCTTCGTAAGTGGTGCGGGCGGATTTGGTTCTTTTCGCGGAAACGCCGGGCACCGGGGGCTGGGTGGCATTGCGGTTTCCCTCCGGCACCAATGTGGCTGCCGCGGCCGGAAAAAAGCCCATCGCGGCAATGCCAAGGCAAATGCCGATTGCCCATCGAACCCGTGGTGCCATTCGCGCTGCCTGCGCCTCCAAGCCATTTCATTTTCGCTTTGAATGGCGCGCAAGTTAGGCAAAGGCCGGTAGCAAGTCGAGCGTGATTTGCAGCCATGACCATAACGCGATGCAACCGCGGCAGAGATGTCACACCTAAAGACACCAAAAGATTGCCCCCGTCGGCAGGGCGCCGACGGGGCCATTTCGGTCCGCAGGTTACAGGATGAAGCGTGAGAGATCGGTATTCTTTGCCAGATCTCCGACATTCTCGTCGACATAGTCGGCGTTGATCTCGACTGACGTGCCGGAACGATCGGGCGCTCCGAAGGAGATGTCATCGAGAACCCGCTCCATGACGGTCTGCAACCGGCGCGCTCCGATGTTCTCGACGCTCGCGTTGAGATCGACGGCGATGGCCGCCAGCCGGTCGATGGCGTCGTCGGTGAACTCCAGCGCCACACCTTCCGTTTCCATCAGCGCGACATACTGCTTGATGAGGCTTGCCTCGGTCTCCGTCAGAATGCGGCGGAAATCCTCTTTCTCGAGCGCTCGCAGTTCAACGCGGATCGGCAGACGGCCCTGAAGCTCGGGCAAAAGATCCGACGGCTTGGAAACATGGAAGGCACCCGAAGCGATGAAGAGAATATGATCGGTCTTTACCGGTCCGTATTTCGTTGCAACGGTGGTGCCTTCCACCAGCGGAAGCAGGTCGCGCTGCACGCCTTCGCGTGAAACGCCGGCCCCCACGCCGCCCTCGCGGGTGGCGATCTTGTCGATCTCGTCGAGAAAGACGATGCCATCGTTCTGCGCCGATTCCAAAGCCCGCTGGGTCACCTCGTCCTGATCGAGAAGCTTGTCGGACTCGTCGGCGATCAGGAGTTCGTAGGATTCCTTCACCGTTGTCTTGCGCTTTTTGGTCTGCTGGCCGCCCATGGCTTTCTGAAGCATGTCGTTGATGTTCAGAACGCCGATATTGGCACCGGGCATTCCGGGCAGCTCGAAACCGGGCATGCCGCCGCCGGAATCGGAAACCTCAACCTCGATTTCCTTGTTATCCAGCTCGCCACTGCGCAGTTTCTTGCGGAAACTGTCCTTGGTGGCGGGGCTGGCCGTCTTTCCCACCAGCGCTTCAAGAACCCGTTCCTCGGCGTTCATATGCGCCCGCGCCTTGACGTTTTCGCGCATCTTCTCGCGTGTCAGGCCGATAGCGACCTCGACCAGATCGCGGATGATCTGCTCAACATCGCGTCCCACATAGCCGACCTCGGTGAATTTCGTTGCCTCAACCTTCACGAAGGGCGCGCCGGCGAGTTTGGCCAGGCGTCTGGAAATCTCGGTCTTGCCGACACCGGTCGGCCCGATCATGAGAATGTTCTTCGGCATCACCTCCTCGCGCAGCTTCGGTTCAAGCTGCTGACGGCGCCAGCGATTGCGCAGCGCAATTGCGACAGCGCGCTTGGCGTCCTTCTGGCCGATGATGTAGCGATCGAGTTCGGAGACGATCTCGCGCGGGGAAAATGTGGTCATGTGTTCGTCTCGTTGTTCTTGTCGTATTGCATGATGAGCACGCCCTCGGTGCGACCCTCAAGATGGGGGATCGGGCGGAAGCCCGCCTTCTGGTAGGCGCGCACGGCGCGGTGGTTTTCCGGATCCGGGTCGATGACGATGTTGGTATATCCCTCGCCCAGAAGCCGGTGGACCATCTGCTTCGCGGCCCGACTGCCAATACCCTTTGAGAGAAGCGTCTCTTCTCCGATTGTCAGGTCCACTCCGACGGCATCATCAGGAAGCTCGGCAACCCAGGGGTTTTTACTGAGAATGTCGTCGCCACGGTTGTCCGCAATAAACCAGTACTGGATATAGCCGACGGGACGCCCCTCGTAGAGGATGATGAAGGGCCTTGTCGTATCCCGCCCTTCCACCATGTCGCGAATGTAACCCATTTCCTTTTCCGGCTCGCCCCACCATTGCTGCACATGCGGCCGGTAGAGCCAGTCAAGCAGGAGCGGATAGTGCCCGGCCGTGACCGGGGCGAATTCGATCTGGCCCGGATCACCCGGCATCGAGCGTTTCCACCACGACATTGTCATTGGTGTAGATACAGATGGATGCTGCGATCTCCATTGCCTTGCGGGCGATTTCCTCAGCATCCTTGTCCGTGTCTGCGAGCGCCCGCGCTGCTGCAAGCGCGTAATTGCCGCCCGAACCGATGGCCATGATGCCCTGCTCCGGTTCCAGAACATCGCCATTGCCTGTCAGCGCCAGGGTGATGTTCCTGTCGGCAACCAGCATCATCGCTTCGAGCCGGCGCAGATAGCGGTCGGTGCGCCAGTCCTTGGCCAGCTCGACACAGGCGCGCATCAGCTGCTCGGGATATTGTTCCAGCTTGGCTTCAAGCCGCTCCAGAAGGGTGAAGGCATCGGCCGTCGCTCCGGCAAAGCCGGCAATCACATTGCCCTTGCCGATGCGGCGCACCTTGCGGGCATTCCCTTTCATCACGGTGTTGCCCAGGCTGACCTGCCCGTCCCCGGCAATCACCACCGTGCCGCCTTTGCGCACCGTGACGATTGTCGTGGCGTGCATGGATTTTTCGTCGCTCATCGCACACTCCTTTTCGCACCGCCCGGAAAGGCACGGCGCCGTCAGAGCGAATATGTAAGTTGAACAGCGTGGAATGCAAACGTGGAGGCGAGATTGGCAAGGGAGCTTGGCGCTGCCCGAACATGCTGCTAGAAGGCAGCCTTCCTGCAGGGCAAAGGGAAACACCATGACTTCCAGCAAGTCGCGCACCGGCGAAATCAGCCGCAAGACCAACGAAACCTCCATTTCCGTCAAGGTGGATATCGATGGCGAGGGGCGCTTTGAGATGGCCACCGGCGTCGGCTTTTTCGATCACATGCTGGAGCAGCTTTCCCGCCATTCCCTGATTGACATGACGGTCAAGGCTGAGGGCGATCTGCACATTGACGATCACCACACGGTAGAGGATTGCGGCATCGCGCTGGGCAAGGCCATTTCCGATGCACTCGGCGAGCGGCGCGGCATCACCCGATATGCTTCGCTGGACCTTGCAATGGATGAATGTTTGACGCGCGCCGCCGTCGATGTCTCTGGACGCCCGTTTCTTGTCTGGGACGTGAATTTTCCCTCCCAGAAGATCGGCACCTTCGATACCGAACTCGTGCGTGAGTTTTTCCAGGCTCTCGCGCAGAATGCCGGCATCACCCTGCATGTGACCAACCATTACGGCGCCAACAGTCATCACATTGCAGAGACCTGCTTCAAGGCGGTGGCGCGTGTGTTACGCACGGCCTGCGAGGCCGATCCGCGCCAGGGCAACGCGGTGCCCTCCACCAAGGGCAGCCTGAAGGGATAGGCCGATGGCAAGCTATGTGGTGATGGAACCGCCAGCGGGCGATCCGGAACAGACAATCCTCATTCGAGACGGGTTTGCTCTTCTGGCCTTCATCATGCCGTTTCTGTGGTTTCTCTGGCATCGGATGTGGCTGGAGGCGCTGGCTGCCCTCGCCGCAGCGCTTGTCACCGGCGCTCTGGGTACAATCGAAGGCTGGTCCGTTCCCGCCACCGTGGCGTCGCTTTGCCTGTCTCTCTTCTTCGCTCTCGAAGCCCGCAATCTGCGAGTGGCCATGCTCTCCCGGCGTGGCTGGCGTGAATGGGGCGTGGTCGATGCGGCAAGCCGTGACGAGGCAGAGACCCGCTACATGACCGGTTCGTTGCAAGATGAGCCCGGCCCCCCAGGAGATGCGCCAACCCCTGCCCTCTCTGAAAATCCGCTCTCGACAAAAATTCCCGCAGGTCATTCCAGCGGACCGGCTCTCGGCCCTCTTCACCTATCCTGGAGCGCGTTGACCATGAAGGTTGCGATCATCGACTACGGTTCGGGCAATCTGCGCTCGGCCGCGAAAGCCTTCGAGCGTGCTGCGCGTGAAAACGGCATCTCAGCCGAGCTTTCCGTGACGGCGGACGCCGATGCCGTCCGCACCGCCGACCGCATCGTTCTACCGGGTGTCGGTGCCTATGCGGACTGCCGGCGGGGGCTCGATGCGGTGCCGGGCATGGTCGAGGCGATCACGGATGTCGCCATCCATCAGGCGCGCCCCTTTCTCGGCATTTGCGTTGGCATGCAGCTCATGAGCGAACGCGGGCTGGAAAAGACGGTGACGGACGGACTCGGCTGGATCGCCGGAGACGTGGTCGAGATGACCCCGTCCCATCCGAAACTGAAGATCCCGCAAATCGGCTGGAACACGATTCACGTGAAACATTCGCACCCGATCTTTGAGGGAATCCCCACCGGAGCCGACGGCTTGCACGCCTATTTCGTGCATTCCTATCACTTCGCCGCGCGCAACGACGCCGAGATTCTCGCCACCGCAGACTATGGCGGGCCGATCACCGCAACGGTCGCGCGGGACAATCTGGTGGGCACGCAGTTCCACCCGGAAAAGAGCCAGGCGCTCGGCCTGGCCCTGATCGCAAACTTCCTGCGCTGGAGGCCTTAGAAACCCGGTAGCATCGGTTCCGAGCTTGCCTGTTTCTGCAAGCGCATGAAGCGAGGCTGGTGCTTCTCGAATCTATCCTTAATTGGTTGATTCGGAAGCAGGCGTCGGAACACCTTGACCGCAGCTTCTCTACTGCCTGGGCATTCTATCTCTTCCCATACCTCGTATAGGCGCCGCGGGTCGACGTCGAAGCGTGCTTGAATGTCTCTTAGCTTCCAGCCGCAAGCCCTCAATACCCAGGATTTTACGGCGTCGGTATGTGTTAACTTAGCATGAGCCATCGCTCTTCTCCTTGGGAGGAAAATGCGGATGCCGGCCAAAGGAAGGAAGTTGACTGAGATTCAGCGATATGATTTGAAACTCCAGTAGGAAATATCCTATCGCCCTCGGCATCCAATTCGTTGCGGGCTTCAAAAAGCCGGGCCGGAATCCCGGCTTTTTGTATTTGGCGAATCGAGTCTTACGTAGGGAGCGTGAGGGAGTCCAGATTGGTTTAATGCAGATTAACAGCCGCTTATGCTTTTGGGGATAAGTGGCCGAATGAGAATTTCAGCATCTATTCAAGACGAACACCGCTGGATTCTCATTTCTCATTCTGAATTCCTTCCAAAAGTGCATGAACAAAAAAGGCTACTGGATCGCGCAGGTCGAGATCGCCGATTTCGACGGCTACCGAAACTATATCGAAGCCAATGCGGCCGCCTTCCAGAAGTACGGCGCAAAATTTCTGGTGCGTGGCGGGCAGTCCGTCGCGCCGGAAGAACCCGCCGGCGACCGCCAGGTGGTCATCGAATTCTCATCCTATGAGCAGGCGCTCGCCTGTTACCACTCGCCGGAATATCAACATGCCATCACGTTCCGTAAACCCGTTTCCAAAGCCAGGCTCAGCATCATCGAGGGCGTCTGACACATGATCCTTTTTCCCGCCATCGACCTGAAAGACGGCCAGTGCGTTCGGCTCAAGCTGGGCGATATGGATGAGGCGACGGTCTACAACACCGACCCCGCCGCACAGGCTATCTCCTTCGAGGAACAGGGTTTTGAATGGCTTCATGTGGTCGACCTGAACGGCGCTTTTGCTGGGTCAAGTGTGAATGGCGATGCCGTTGAGGCGATCCTGAAAGCGACGAAAAACCCGGTGCAGCTTGGCGGTGGCATCCGCACGCTGGCCCACATCGAAACATGGCTCGAAAAGGGCCTTTCGCGCGTGATCCTCGGCACCGTGGCGGTGCGCGATCCCGATCTGGTGAAGGAAGCCTGCAAGGCGTTTCCGGGCAAGGTCGCCGTTGGCATCGATGCACGGGGCGGCAAGGTTGCCGTGGAAGGCTGGGCTGAAACCTCCGATCTTTCAGCCATCGAACTTGCGCGCCGTTTCGAGGGCGCGGGCGTCGCCGCCATCATCTATACGGACATCGACCGGGACGGCGTTCTGACCGGCATCAACTGGGAATCGACCATCGAGCTTGCCGATGCCGTTTCCATCCCCGTGATCGCCTCGGGCGGCCCTCGCCTCCATCGCCGATATCGTGCGCATGACCATGCCCGACGCAGCAAAGCTCGAAGGCGCGATCTCCGGCCGCGCGCTCTATGACGGGCGGATTGATCCGGCGGAGGCGCTGAGAATTCTGCAGAAGAACGGATAGAAGCCATTTTCCCAGAAAAAAGAGTCACTTGCTTTGATTTTCATAAGCGATTGGAATCGCTTCTGTTTTCTTGACATTTTTTAGCGATGCCCTATATTAATGCCAAATGGATTGGGGTTTCCCGGTCGGCGTCGGGCCTTGGAGTAATCCGAG
The DNA here is from genome assembly GCF_040819555.1 of Nitratireductor sp. GISD-1A_MAKvit. Taxonomy (GTDB): domain Bacteria; phylum Pseudomonadota; class Alphaproteobacteria; order Rhizobiales; family Rhizobiaceae; genus Nitratireductor. The sequence goes on along the minus strand of NZ_CP161920.1, from coordinate 361,732 downwards.
GCCCTTCGCTTTTATGGCACGATGATGCCCTGGCTCGGTCGACTGTAACGTCGACCTCGATAGAGTTTGCCGCGGATTAGTTCAAACGCCCGGTTTGTCTGATTTTTCCTGAAAACGCTTAATCCAATCGGGCGCGCTGTCAGATCGGCGATCTGCATTCCCGTCGAATTGGCCTTTTTGTCGCAAAAGACAATCTCAAATCGGTCCAATGGTAGGGAAAGATCGTTCTGGCCAGACACGATCCGGCGAAACTCGAGCTCCAGTTCTCCGTCTTCCTTGGCGCCGCGCTTTTCGAAAATGAAGTAGGTTCGCTTGCCAAATTGTCCATTTCGTTTCAGAAAACCGCACACATGCTGGAGACAGATGCGAAGGGAGATGGCGTAGGGATTCTCGGGAAAGAGATCCAGCTTCAGGTCCGGCTTGTAAATCACGGTGCTGAAGATTTTGAACCGCGCATTGGTGAGGCAGTCGGAAAGGTCGTCCAGAAAATTTTCCCTGACAACACGGTCGGTCAATATCCGGAAAGCGCCATTCTGTTTGCGGATGTCGTGCTCGTGAAGAATGATTGCATCGTGCCCGAAGTATCGGAATTTCAGGGCCTGAAACCGAGGGACGATGCGGCTGCAATAGGTGGTTTTCTTGAAACCACAAAGGGATAAAGAAAATACGGGATAGGATGGATCGATGGATCTAAGGGAGTGATCGCCACTCTCATCGGCATAGAATACATATTCGCTGTCAACAGATCGAGAATCCATCTGACAAGACTAATGGAACTTAAAGTTGTGTGCAAAGTGAACAAATGACCCTCAAAGCCCGCGTCATTCCTTGTCTCGATGTGAAGGACGGCCGTGTCGTCAAGGGTGTCAATTTCGTCGACCTGATCGACGCCGGGGATCCGGTGGAAGCGGCGAAAGCCTATGATGCTGCCGGGGCAGACGAACTCTGCTTCCTCGACATCACCGCCTCCAGCGACAACCGCGAGACGATCTTCGATGTGGTGGCGCGCACCGCCGAGCAGTGCTTCATGCCGCTCACCGTGGGCGGCGGCGTGCGCGAGGTTTCCGACATTCGCAAGCTTCTGCTTGCCGGTGCCGACAAGGTTTCGATCAACACGGCGGCGGTGAAGGACCCCGAACTCGTGGCCCGCGCGGCGGACAAGTTCGGCGATCAGTGCATCGTCGTGGCGATCGACGCCAAGCAGGTGTCGGGCGAAGGCGAACCGCTGCGCTGGGAAATCTTCACCCATGGCGGGCGCACGCCAACCGGCATCGATGCCGTGGAATTTGCCCGCAAGGTGGTGGAACTGGGTGCAGGTGAAATCCTGCTGACCTCCATGGACCGTGACGGCACCAAGGCCGGCTACAATATCCCGCTCACACGCGCCGTGGCCGATGCGGTTCGCGCTCCGGTCATCGCTTCGGGCGGCGTCGGCACGCTCGATCACCTGGTCGAAGGCGTGCGCGACGGCCACGCGAGCGCCGTGCTGGCCGCCTCGATCTTTCATTTTGGCACCTACACGATCGGCGAGGCCAAGGCGCATATGGCTGCCGCCGGTATCCCCATGCGGCTAGACCCCGCACAGACCCCGGAGCAGGCATGAGCCAGTTCGACCTCACCCGTCTCGAAGCGATCATTGCGGAGCGCGCGCGCTCGGGAGACGAAAATTCGTGGACGGCGAAACTGTTCTCGAAAGGCACGTCGAAGGCCGCACAAAAGCTTGGAGAAGAAGCTGTCGAAACAGTGATCGCTGCCGTCTCACACGACAGGCAGGAGCTCATTTCCGAAAGCGCGGATCTTCTTTATCATTGGCTTGTGGTTCTGGCGCTGGAAGGCGTTTCGCTTGAGGAAGTGCTTTGCGAGCTCGAACGCCGCACCGCGCGCTCGGGCGTTGAGGAGAAGGCATCCCGAACGGAGTGAGCCACAGTCAGGGATCATTGTCAGCCATGGCGGCGAAGAAGGGGCCCGCAAACTTCATGGACCAGCTTGTTTCAGGGGAGAAATACTCCCCCTATCGCATTTTTACGGCGGAGAAATGGGCGAAGTTTCGCGCCGATACCCCGCTCACCCTGACCGAGGATGAGGTGCGTCGTCTTCGGTCGCTGAACGACCCGGTCGATCTGGAAGAGGTGCGCCGGATCTATCTCTCCATGTCGCGGCTTCTTTCAGCCCATGTGGAAGCCACACAATTGCTGTTCCGCCAGAGACAGGCCTTTTTTGACAGTCAGGATGCGGAGAAATCCCCCTTCATCATAGGCATCGCCGGTTCGGTGGCGGTCGGCAAGTCGACAACAGCGCGTGTTCTGCAGGAACTTCTCGCCCGCTGGCCTTCCAGCCCGAAAGTGGATCTGGTGACAACGGATGGCTTTCTCTATCCCAATGAGATTCTGCGGCGTGACAACCTGATGGAACGCAAGGGGTTTCCAGAAAGCTACGACCTCGGTGCGGTCCTGCGGTTTCTTTCCGCCATCAAGGCCGGTCTGCCAAATGTTCAGGCGCCGCTCTACTCGCATCTTACCTATGACGTTTTGCCGGGCGAATTCCGCACCATCGACCGTCCTGACATTCTGATCTTCGAGGGCATCAATGTCCTGCAGACGCGCGACCTGCCGCAGGATGGTACAGCGGTGCCGGTTGTGTCGGATTTCTTCGATTTCTCGATCTATATCGACGCACCGGAAGACCTCATCCATCAATGGTATGTCGATCGCTTCATGCGGCTGCGCGAAACGGCCTTCCAGAATCCGGAATCCTTTTTCCATCGCTATGCGGGACTCAAACCCAATGCAGCGCTCGCCATCGCCGAGCAGCTCTGGGAGAACATCAATCTGAAGAACCTGCGCGAAAACATCCTGCCGACCAGGCCGCGCGCGGATCTGATCCTGCGCAAGGGTGCCAATCATCTGACCGAGGAGGTTGCGCTCAGGAAGCTGTGACGCGGCGCAGGGTCAGATTGATACGGCCGGGCGCCGAAAGCAGTGTCGAGGTGCCCGGATAAATGCGGTCGACGCCGTGAAAGGCGAGCCGCCCTGCCCCGCCGAGCACGACAACATCGCCGGACTGAAGCTTGACGGAAACGGTCCTGTCGCCGCGTTTTGTGCCGCCGACGCGAAAGAGGCACGTGTCGCCAAGCGATACGGACACCACCGGTGCTGCGAAGGCCTCTTCATCGCGATCCTGATGCAGACCCATCTTCGCCCCCTCGGCATAATGGTTTACGAGGCAGGCCTCCGGCGGGGCAGGAAAGCCGGCCACCTCTTGCCAGAGAGAAAGCAGCGGTGCCGGGATGGCAGGCCATGGCTTGCCCGTGACGGGATGGGTCTCCTGATAGCGGTACCCGCGCTCCCTGTCCGTGACCCAGCCAAGTTTGCCGCAATTGGTCATGCGCACGCTCATTTCTCTGCCGGTGCGCGGCATGGCGGGCACAAAAAGCGGAGCCTCCCGCACCACCGCGCGAATGTCTTCCACCAGCGCCTCCTGCGCGGCGCGGTCGAGATATTCGGGCAGATGGGTCACACCTTCGGTGAGCGTCGGCATGCGATCTCCTTGCATCCAGTACGGTGCATGAGGCGCCGTTGCATTGATGGAGCGCGTGGTTCGACAGGCTCACCCGCCGGCAGCCTCGCGCGGGAAGCTTACACCCCTAAAAAAGAAAACGGCGACCCGAAAGCCGCCGTCTCCTGTCATGTCATGACAGACGCGATTACGCCTCGGCGAGATCGGGAATACGCAGCACCTGACCGGGATAGATCTTGTCCGGGTCGTCGAGCATTGGCTTGTTGGCCTCGAAGATGACGGTGTACTTCGCACCCTTGCCCTTGCCGTAATTGGCTTCGGCGATCTTCCATAGATTGTCGCCCTTTTTCACGGTGTAGAAGACCGGTGCCTTGGCTTCGCTTGCCGCCACCTTCAATTCGCCAGCCTCCACCTTGGAAATGCCAAGCGTGTTGCCGACAGCCACAACCGCCTTCTCGAAAGCGGACTGGTCGGCCACCTCACCCTTGAGAACGACCTTGTCACCTTCAACGACCACATCGACCTTGTCGGTCCCGAGCTTGTGGGAATCGAGTTCCTTCTTCAGTTCATCCGCTGCCGGCGGCTCCTCGTCCACCACGCCCAGCTTCTTGCCGACGGATTTGACGAAATCGAAAATGCCCATGGATCGGTCTCCAATTAGAATTGCTATATATTTGACGTGTAACGGTTGTGGATTTCAACTGCAAATCAGTTCGGCAGTATCAGTCAAAGCTAACCTTGCCGCGCATTTTCTTGATCGATGAACGACCGGCCTTCGCTTTCAGCCGACGTTCGATCGCCGAGCGGGAGGGCCTTGTCTTTTTGCGCGGCCGGGGTGGTGGCTCGGCGGCGCGGGTCAAAAGCTCGATGAGCCGGTCGCGCGCATCGGCGCGATTCAGTTCCTGTGTGCGGTAGCGGCCAGCCTCGATGACGATCTCGCCTTCCTTGGTGGCCCGGCTTCCGGCAAGCTCAAGGACCTTCTCACGCACACGCTGCGGCAGGCCGCGTGCTGACCTTGCGTTGAAACGCAGCTGCACGGCGGTTGCCACCTTGTTGACGTTCTGACCGCCGGGACCGGAGGAACGGATGAACTGTTCCTGCAACTCGTCCTCGAAAACGGTCACGCCATTCCTGATATTGAGGTCGCCCTCGGCCATCGCTCCTGTCCACTCAAATGAAAAGGCCCGGTCTCAGCGACCGGGCCTGAACATGCGCATTCAGTTCATGTGTTGCAAGTGTGCCGCGCTATTCGGCGGCTTGCGCCATCTGTGGCGCTGCTTCACGCACGGTGGCATCCACATGGGTTTCGAACTTCTCGAAATTGTCGATGAACATGCCGACGAGACGGCGGGCCTGAGCGTCATAGGCGGCCTTGTCGGCCCAGGTGGAGCGTGGATCGAGAACCCCACTATCGATGCCTGTCACTGCCACCGGAACGGCAAAACCGAAATGCGGGTCCGTGCGGAACTCGGCATCATTGAGCTCACCACTCAAGGCCGCGTTGAGCAGGCCACGCGTAACCTTGATGGGCATGCGGTTGCCGACACCATAGGCGCCCCCGGTCCAGCCCGTGTTGACCAACCAGCAGTCGACACCGTGACGGGCGATCAGGTCGCGCAGCAGATTCCCGTATTCCGAGGGATGGCGCGGCATGAACGGCGCGCCGAAGCAGGTGGAGAACGTTGCTTCCGGCTCGGTCACACCCTTCTCCGTGCCGGCCACCTTGGCGGTGTAGCCCGAAAGGAAGTGATACATGGCCTGAGCCGGTGTGAGTTTTGCGATGGGCGGCAGAACTCCGAAGGCATCTGCCGTCAACATGATGATGTTGCTCGGATGACCGCTCCGCCCTGTCTCGCTTGCATTCGGAATGAAATGCAGCGGATAGGCGCAGCGGGTGTTTTCCGTCAGGCTGCCATCGTCGAAATCCGGCCGGCGCTGCTCATCCAGAATGACATTTTCGAGAACCGTACCGAAGCGTTTCGTCGTGGCGAAGATTTCCGGTTCGGCTTCTTCGGAAAGGCGGATCGTCTTGGCGTAGCATCCGCCTTCAAAATTGAAGAGCCCTGCCTCGCCCCAGCCATGTTCGTCGTCGCCGATTAAGGTGCGCGACGGGTCGGCGGAGAGCGTGGTCTTCCCCGTGCCCGAAAGACCAAAGAACACGGCGGCATCGCCATCCGGCCCGACATTGGCCGAGCAATGCATCGGCATCACGCCTTTTGCCGGCAGCATGTAGTTGAGCGCGGTAAAGACCGACTTCTTCATCTCGCCTGCATAGGAGGTGCCGCCGATCAGCACGATTTTGCGCGTCAGGTCGACGGCGATGACGGTTTCTGTGCGGCAGCCATGGCGCGATGGGTCGGCACGGAAAGACGGCAGGTCGATGATCGTCATTTCCGGCACGAAGGCGGAAAGCTCTTCCACTTCCGGTCGCAGCAGGAGATTGCGGATAAACAGCGAGTGCCATGCATATTCGGTCACGACCCGCACGGGCAGGCTGTTTTCGGGGTCCGCCCCGCCAACGAGATCCTGTACGAAAAGGTCGCGATCAGCCGCATGCGCGATGAAATCGGCATGAAGCGCCTCGAAGTGTTCGGATGTCATGGGCTTGTTGTTGTCCCACCACACGGCATCTTCGGTGTCGGCGGTGCGAACGACGAACTTGTCCCTGGCGGAGCGGCCCCGTGTGCTGGCCGGTCTCGGCCACCAGAGCGCCATCGGCCGTGAGTTTCGCCTCACCGCGACAGAGCGCCTGCTCATAAAGCGCAGCCGGCTGAAAATTGTAATGGACGGTGCCCGTCGTTTTCAGACCATTGCCATCGATCCCGCAAGCCGGGTTGCGCATGCCGGTTTCGTTCATCGTAACCACCAGATTTCCCTTGAGATGCCTGTCCGCGCAGGCGATCCAAGCTGAAAACACAAATAAGCGTGGCATATCAAACCATTAATCGATTTAAATTTTTTAAAATCGTTTAAATCGTTTAAAAAGGTGTGGAATCTGTCGGGATTTACCCCATCTGCGTCCCCGGGAGGGGCGTGAGAAAGCGCCGGTGTGACACCGGCTGCAATCTATGCCACATTTTGTACCCAATTTGTCCTGCATCTGCACAGCCGATCAATGCAGATAGGGACGACATGCCCATGAGGGAGCCGCTTGATATGGCAACAATCGCGCTTGTCGATGACGACCGCAACATTCTCACCTCCGTTTCCATTGCATTGGAGTCGGAAGGCTATCGGGTCGAAACCTATACGGACGGCGTTTCGGCGTTGGAGGGACTTGGTGCCCGCCCGCCCAACCTCGCAATTCTCGACATCAAGATGCCGCGTATGGACGGCATGGAGCTTCTTCGGCGTCTGCGCCAGAAGAGTGATGTCCCGGTGATCTTCCTGACCTCCAAGGACGATGAAATAGACGAGCTTTTCGGCCTCAAGATGGGCGCTGATGATTTCGTGCGGAAGCCCTTTTCGCAAAGGTTGCTGGTGGAGCGCGTTCGTGCCGTGCTTCGCCGGGCCAGCGCGCGGGAGACCACCGCAAAGGTCCCCGGCAAGCAGTCGCAGTCGCTCGAGCGCGGCCAATTGGTGATGGATCAGGAACGGCATACCTGCACCTGGAAAGGGCAGCCGGTCACCCTGACCGTGACCGAGTTTCTGATCCTGCATTCGCTGGCCCAGCGTCCGGGCGTGGTGAAGAGCCGCGATGCCCTGATGGATTCGGCCTATGACGAGCAGGTCTATGTGGATGACCGCACGATCGACAGCCACATCAAGCGCCTGAGGAAGAAGTTCAAGTCGGTTGACCGCGAGTTCGACATGATCGAAACGCTTTATGGCGTAGGCTATCGCTTCCGAGAGATATAGGGTCGACCCCGGTGTCCGGCTGCGCCAAAAGCGCCGGGGCAAGACAGTGGCGATGAGTGCAGGAACCCAACAGACGGACCGGCGGTCGACCAAGACCGCGCGACCGGCGAGCCCGGCCTTTCTCGGTCGGCTGGCGGTGCCCCTGCGCCGTCTGTTCGGGCACTATGTCTTTTCGAGCCTGACGCGGCGTATTCTTTTCCTCAACCTTGCTGGTCTCGGCGTGCTTGTTGTTGGCGTTCTCTATCTGAATGAATTCCGCGAAGAGCTGATCAGCGCCCGCGTGGAAAGCCTGATGACACAGGGCGAGATCATCGCCGGCGCCATCGCCAGTTCGGCCGAGGTGGAGACCGACTCCATCCTCGTGGACCCCGACAAGCTGCTCGAGCTTCAGGCCGGCCAGAGCCTTCCACCGCGCGGCGATCAGCTGGAGAGCCTGGATTTCCCAATCAATCCCGAGCGGGTCGCCCCTCTTTTGCGAAGATTGATCCCGCAGACCCGGACGCGGGCCCGTATATATGATCCCGACGCCAATCTGCTGCTCGATTCGCAGTATCTGGGTCAGGTGTTGCGCTATGAGCTGCCTTCGATCGAAGATGAGGATGCGAGCGTTGTCGATCAGGTCTGGCAGCGTCTGCAGGAGCTTTTCCGTCGCCGGGACCTGCCGGTCTACAGGGAGCAGCCGGGCGGCAGCGGTGTGGCCTATCCGGAGGTGATGAAGGCTCTTACGGGCACCACGAACTATGTCGTGCGCGTGAGCGAACGCGGCGAACAGATTGTCTCTGTGGCCGTGCCCGTCCAGCGTTTTCGTGCCGTGCTGGGCGTGCTTCTCCTGTCGACCCAGGGCGGTGACATCGACAAGATCGTGGCGGCCGAGCGCAAGGCGATCCTGCGCGTTTTCGCCGTCGCGGCGCTGGTGACCGCAATTCTCTCCCTGCTTCTGGCTTCAACCATCGCAAATCCACTGCGGCGCCTTTCCGCTGCGGCTGTGCGGGTGCGTCGGGGTGCGCGCACGCGTGAGGAGATCCCGGATTTTTCTCACCGTCAGGACGAAATCGGCAATCTGTCCGCAGCCTTGCGCGACATGACAAAGGCACTCTACGCGCGCATCGACGCCATTGAGAGTTTTGCCGCGGATGTTGCGCATGAGCTGAAAAACCCGCTGACCTCACTCGGCAGTGCGGTGGAAACACTGCCACTGGCCAAGAACGAGCAATCACGCGAGCGGCTGCTGGAAATCATCCAGCACGATGTGCGCCGCCTCGATCGCCTGATCAGCGACATCTCCGATGCCTCGCGGCTGGATGCAGAGCTTTCGCGTGAGGATGCCGGACGGGTCGATCTCAAGCAGTTCGCTGGCGATCTGGTGCGCGCGACCCGTGAAGCGGGCTCCAGCAAAAAGCCGGTCGAGATCACATTCTCGACAGACGAGGAGCAGGGTAATGAAACCGACTATCGCATCCAGGGCCACGATTTGCGCCTTGGGCAGGTCATTACCAATCTCATCGAGAACGCACGTTCCTTCGTGCCGGAAAAGGACGGCCGGATTGATGTGCGCCTTTCGCGTGTCGGCAAGCGGGTCATTCTTGCGGTGGAAGATAACGGGCCCGGCATACGCGTGGAGAACATCGAAAGGATATTCGAACGCTTCTACACCGACCGTCCGGCAGGGGAAGCCTTCGGCCAGAATTCCGGCCTTGGCCTTTCAATCAGCCGACAGATCGTAGAGGCTCACGGCGGGACCCTGACCGCCGAGAATATTGCCGGTGCAAAACCGGGCGAGTTCAAGGGCGCACGCTTCGTCGTGGCTCTTCCGGCCGAAAGCTGATCTGCCATGCACAATCGGCACGCCACCGCAATCGTCGTCGCCGGGCACGGCATATTGATCGAGGGTGCATCGGGCAGCGGCAAGACCATGCTGGCCTTCGAGGCGCTGGCCTTTTTCAGGGCGGCTGGCATCTTTGCCTGCTTTGTGTCCGACGATCAGGTTTATCTCTCGGCCCGCAATGGCCGGCTTTTGGTGCGGACACCCGAACCGATTGCCGGCCTTGCCGAGGCGCGCGGACTGGGCCCGGCGCGGCTGGACCACATGCCCGCCGCCGTCATCGATCTCGCCATACGTCTTGTCGATGAAGACCAGGCACCACGCTTTCGCGAAGAGGCGGAGATCGTCCATGAAGGCATTGCGATACCGTGCATGGTATTGCCGCAACGGCAGGCACGAAGGGCGGTCCACGCCCTGGCCGCAATCCTTCAATTGCCACCTTTCGGACCGGCTTTCGCCTCTGTTTGAACTTTATTTAGGCGACTCGCCTTACATTTGGGCTTGTCAACGGCCTGTGCGTTGACAAGATAGCGCTCTTGCTGCGTGGCGGGACGAGACTGGGGCGTCTTGGTTTCCGTCGAAGCGAGGGTGGACCGGAAAGGTTCGAACGCTAAGTGAAGAAAAACCGGATCAGCGGGCATGACCGCAAAGCCAGTGGATGGAGTAAACGCGTGACAGGTTCGAGCGCAAGACCAAGCAGTCGGATGATGCGCCGATGATCGGGCTCGTCTTGGTGACGCATGGCCAGCTGGCCGAGGAATTCCGCCACGCCGTGGAGCATGTGGTCGGCCATCAGGAAAATCTTGAAACGGTCTCCATCGGCGCCGAAGACGATATGGAGCAGCGCCGCCGCGATATTGTCGATGCGGTCGCCAAAGCCGACACCGGCGCGGGCGTGATCATCCTTACCGACATGTTCGGTGGCACGCCATCGAACCTCGCCATCTCCGTGATGGATGCGGGCCGTGTCGAGGTGATCGCAGGGGTGAACCTGCCCATGCTCATCAAGCTTTCTTCCGCACGTGCCAATGACGACATGGCGCAGGCTCTGGAAGAGGCGCAGGCGGCAGGCCGCAAATACATCAATGTTGCAAGCCAGGTGCTGAGCGGAAAATGACCGAGGCACAGACCAACGAAATCTCTGCGCAGGCCTCCTCCCCGGAGGGGCTGACACGCGAATTCAGTATCGTCAATCAGCGTGGTCTTCATGCGCGGGCTTCCGCCAAGTTCGTGCAGACGGTGGAAAGCCACGACGCCGATGTCGAGGTGGAAAAGGACGGCATCACCGTTGGTGGGACCTCGATCATGGGGCTGATGATGCTCGCGGCGAGCCCGGGATGCAGGATCCGCGTCAGCGCCAGCGGTCCGGAGGCCGAAGCATTGCTTGATGCCCTGCAGGCGCTGGTCGCCGATCGTTTCGGCGAGGAGTGTTGAGGCGCGCGAAGCTTCACACATGCACGAATAAAGATTTCTTTATGTCCATTGTGAGCGGCGGCGTGATCTGGTAGTCAGATGCCAGCATTCGCGCCCGGCTTGCTGTTCGTGGCGCCCGGATTCATGAAAATCGGAGAATACGCCAATGAGCGCTGACAAGGATTATGTGGTCGCTGACATTTCCCTGGCCGACTGGGGCCGCAAGGAAATCGAGATCGCCGAAACGGAAATGCCGGGTCTGATGGCCTGCCGCGAGGAGTTCGGCAAGGAAAAGCCGCTCAAGGGCGCGCGCATCTCCGGCTCGCTGCACATGACGATCCAGACCGCCGTTCTTATCGAGACGCTGAAGGCACTCGGCGCGGATGTGCGCTGGGCCTCCTGCAACATCTTCTCCACCCAGGACCACGCTGCCGCAGCCATTGCCGATGGCGGCACGCCGGTTTTTGCCGTCAAGGGCGAGACGCTTGAGGAATACTGGACCTACACGGACCAGATCTTCCAGTGGAAGGACGGTGAACCTTCCAACATGATCCTCGACGATGGCGGCGACGCCACAATGTATATCCTCATCGGTGCGCGCGCCGAGGCCGGCGAGGATGTTCTTTCCAATCCGGAGAGCGAAGAAGAGGAAGTGCTCTTCGCGCAGATCAAGAAGCGCATGGCTGCAACGCCGGGCTTCTTCGCGCGCCAGAAGGAAGCCATCAAGGGCGTGACGGAAGAGACCACCACCGGCGTCAACCGACTCTACCAGCTTCAGAAGAAGGGCCTTCTCCCCTTCCCGGCAATCAACGTCAACGATTCCGTGACCAAGTCGAAATTCGACAACAAGTATGGGTGCAAGGAATCGCTGGTCGACGGCATTCGCCGCGCAACCGACGTGATGATGGCCGGCAAGGTGGCCGTGGTCTGCGGCTATGGCGATGTTGGCAAGGGCTCGGCCCAGTCGCTCGCCGGCGCCGGTGCCCGCGTGAAGGTGACGGAAGTCGATCCCATCTGCGCCCTGCAGGCAGCCATGGACGGTTTTGAGGTCGTCACGCTGGATGACGCAGCGCCGACTGCCGACATCGTGATCACCACGACCGGCAACAAGGATGTCATCACCCTCGATCACATGCGCAAGATGAAGGACATGGCGATCGTCGGCAATATCGGCCATTTCGACAACGAAATTCAGGTTGCAGCCCTGCGCAATCTCAAATGGACGAACATCAAGCCGCAGGTGGACATGATCACCTTCCCGGACGACAAGCGAATGATTCTGCTGTCCGAAGGTCGTCTTCTCAACCTTGGCAATGCCACCGGCCACCCCAGCTTCGTCATGTCTGCCTCCTTCACCAACCAGGTGCTGGCGCAGATCGAGCTGTTCGTGCGCGGCGATGAATACAAGAACGAAGTCTATGTTCTGCCGAAGCATCTCGATGAGAAGGTTGCGCGCCTGCATCTTGAGAAGCTCGGTGCCCAGCTTTCGGTTCTTTCGGAAGAACAGGCTTCCTATATCGGCGTAACGCCGCAGGGCCCGTTCAAGCCGGAACACTACCGCTATTAAGAATAATTAACCAAGACACAAGATATTGATGCCGGACCATTGACTTTTGGCCCGGCATTATTTTTGTCGCGCGCCCTTCTTCACGGCGATTCGCTCACGCGTTACAGTGCTGTGATTCGCGAGGCGGTTGACCTTCCGGGCTATGCGCCTGGCGATAGGAAGGGGCGGTCTTGCCAGATCAAGCGGCGGAGAAGGAACAGGACATGCCGGGGCTGGACCCGCTGATCGGCGGATCTACGGGCCCTAAGGGCCGACAGTGCAAAACGGGCATCATGCGGGGAATGGTGCGGTTTCTGACACTGACGACAAGTGTGGCGATGCCCTCTGCGGCCGCCGCACAAACAACTGCACAACTAGCGCCTGGTATTTCGGTCAACACGGTTGATGTCATTCAGCTTGCTGTCTTCGCGGGCATTATGGGCGCGGCTTTTCTGTCTGCCATCTGGCTTATTCGCCAGCGCGCTCGCATTGCATCTGAAAATCTGGAACTGCGTGCGCGCATTGCCGAGCTGAGCGGCGCGCTGGGTCGTTCCGAAGCGCTTCTCAATCTTCGGGACCAGCGGGCCGTGGTCTGGGGTGGTGGCACCGACAGACCGGCGCTTGTCGGCGATCTGCCCCCCGGTTGCGGTGCTCCCGACGAACGTTCGGCTTTTCTCGCCTTCGGCCGCTGGATGATGCCGCGCTCCGCCTCCGCGCTCGACGCGGCGCTGGCGGCGCTGCGCGAGGCGGGCGAGAGTTTCGACCTGACCATCGAAACCCGATCCGGAACGACACTGGAAGCACAGGGGCGTAAATCCGCCCATCAAACCGTCCTGCGCTTTGTTGCGCTCTCGGGCCTGCGCGAAGAGCATGCGCGTCTTCAACTCGAACACCAGAGCCTTCTGTCCGAACGGATGACGCTGCTCGGGCTTCTCGATTCCCTGGATATGCCCTTCTGGCTGAGAGACAAGGCCGGTAAATTGGCCTGGGTGAACAGGGCCTTCACGGGGGCAGTCGATGCGCCCACCGGCGATGCGGTTCTGCGTGAACAGCTCGAATTCCTTCCCATGACGGCGCGTGAGGAGATCGCCAGCCCCAATCGTGGAACCAACGAGGTGTTCCGACAATCGCTGTCCGCCGTGGTGCACGGTGAAAGGCGCGTCTTCTCGGTTACCGATTATACCGGGGGCCAGGGCTCCGCAGGCATCGCCGCGGATGTCAGCGAAGTCGAAACGATCCGCCGGGAGTTTGAGAGCACTGTTCAGAGCCATTCCGACACGCTCGATCAGCTCACCACGGCGGTGGCGATCTTCGACGAACAACAGAAACTGCGCTTCTTCAACCAGTCGTTCCAGAAGCTCTGGGACCTCGACACACCCTTCCTTGAGAGCAGACCCGACAACGCGCTGTTGCTCGACCGGCTGCGCAGCGAAGGCACGCTGGCCGAACAGCCCGAATGGCGACGCTGGAAAGAAGGGCTCCTGTCGGCCTATCGCAGCATGAAGCCGCAGGAACACTGGTGGCACCTGCCTGACGGACGCACGATCCGCGTGATCGCCAATCCGCAGCCCAAAGGCGGCGTGACCTGGGTTTTCGAGAACCTGACGGAAAAATTCGACCTGGAAAGCCGCTACAATGCGGCGATGCGGGTTCAGGGCGAAACGCTCGACAATCTCACCGAGGGTGTAGCGGTGTTCGGCCCCGGATGGACGCCTGCGTCTTTCCAACCCGGCTTTCCAGCGCATCTGGAATCTGCCGGACCAGCTCGTCACGCCCGAAGCGCACATTGCCGACATCCGCGCGGTTTGCGATCCGCTCGCCAAGGACAGTCCATGGCGCAGCTTCGTCGCCTCGGTCACCGGTTTCGATGACGAGCGGCGCAGCCAGCACGGTCAGGTGGAGCTTTCGAATGGTTCGGTGTTGAGCCATGCCACCATCCCGCTGCCCAACGGCCAGGTGATGATCACCTTCGTCGACATGACCGACAGCGTGAACGTGGAACGCGCGCTGAAGGAAAAGAACGACGCGCTGCAGAAGGCAGACAAGCTGAAGAACGATTTCGTTCAGCACGTTTCCTACGAGCTGCGCTCTCCGCTGACAAACATCATTGGCTTCACCGATCTCCTGAACCTGCCGGAGACGGGACCGCTGAACCAGAAGCAGCGCGAATATCTGGATCATATCGGCTCCTCTTCCAACGTGCTCCTCACTGTGGTCAACGACATTCTTGACCTTGCCACTGTCGATGCCGGCATCATGGAGCTGGAAATCGGCGAGGTGCGGGTGGGCGACATGGTAGAAGCTGCGGCCGGGCTCATCACCGAGCGCCTCCGCGAGCACCAGATTCGCCTCGACGTGCAAATGGACGATGCGGCACTCGTGTTCCACGCAGACGAAAACCGCGTGCGGCAGGTTCTGTTCAACCTGCTTTCGAACGCGGCCAATTATGCACCAGAACAAAGCACCATCAGCCTTTGCGCGCGACAAAGTGACGATGCGGTGGAATTCAGCGTCCACGACGGTGGCCCGGGCATGGCGCCCGATGTTCTGGAAACCATCTTCAAACGCTTCGAGCCGCATGTTAATGGCGGGCGCAGACGCGGGGCGGGGCTTGGCCTCTCCATCGTCAAGAGTTTCGTCGAGCTGCATGGCGGCTCGGTTCACATCGACACGGGCGAAGGGCGCGGAACCACGGTAACCTGCCGGTTCCCCTCCACGCCGACACAGGCGCGGGTCGCCGCAGAGTAGCCAAACCGTATGACAGCACGCGTTCTGGAACGCTTCCTGCCGGATGAAGACGCAACAACGCTTTTCGGCGAGGATATCGCCGTGGCTTTGCGCGCCGGCGATATTCTGGCCCTGAAGGGCGATCTTGGTGCCGGCAAGACCACGCTCGCCCGTTCCATCATCCGTGCTCTGGCCGAAAACCCCGAGCTGGAGGTACCCAGCCCCACCTTCACGCTGGTGCAGAGCTACGAAACGCGCATCCCCGTACATCACTTCGATCTCTATCGACTGGGTGATCCCGACGAGCTGGAGGAGCTCGGCCTTTTCGAGATGGCGGAGGACGGAGTTGCGCTGGTGGAATGGCCGGAGCGCGCGGTTGGTCGTTTCGCAGACGCAATCCGTCTTGAGCTTCACGACAGTGGCGAGGGACGGCTTGCGGTGATCGCGGGGCCGGAGGAAGCGATGCTGAGGCTGGAGCGCAGCTTCGCGATCCGTGATTTCCTCAACAATGCCGGTGAGCAGCGCGCCCATCGGGCGTTTCTTCTTGGCGACGCCTCCCTGCGGGCCTATGAGACCGTGACGACCCGCACGGGTGCCCGTCGCATTCTGATGAATGCGCCGGAGCGCCGCGACGAGCCGCTGCTTGAGTGCGGTCGCCCCTATAGCCGGATCGCGCATCTGGCGCAGTCCGTCGCGGCTTCCGTGGCGATGGCAAATGCCATTCGCGCGCGTGGTTTCTCGGCCTATGAGGTCTATGCGCAGGATCTGGAAACCGGGCTTCTCCTGACCGAACATCTCGGCGAGACACCTTTTCTCTCGCCGGAGGGCGAGCCGGTGGCCGAGCGCTATGTAGCGGCCGCGCGCCTGCTGGCAGCGCTTCACCGCGACGCCTGGCCGAGTGAAATGCCGGTCGATGACCGGCTCATCCACGAACTGCCGCCCTATGATCGCGAGGCGCTCGGCATTGAGGTGAGCCTTCTGACCGACTGGTACATGCCGTTCATGGCCGGACGTCCCGCAAACGAGGCAGAGCGCGCCGGCTATATGAAGTGCTGGAACCGGCTGTTCGCGCGTCTTGAAGACTTCGAGAAGAATCTCGTTCTGCGTGATTTTCATTCGCCAAACCTGATCTGGCGGGCGGAGCGCGAAGGGTTCGACCGGCTGGGGCTGATCGACCTGCAAGATGCGGTGTGCGGGCCGGCAGCCTATGACGTCGCATCGCTGGCGCTCGATGCCCGCGTGACCATGCCCGAGGAGCTGGAGCGCGCCGTGGTGGAGGCTTATTGTGAGGCCCGTGCCGAACAGGGTGCGTTCGACCGCACGGCGTTCGACGAGGCCTATGCGATCTGCGCCACCCAGCGCAATTCCAAGCTGCTTGGCACCTTCGTTCGGCTGGAGCAGCGCGACCACAAGCCATATTACATAAAGCATCTGCCGCGCATTCGCGCCTATCTTCGCCGCGCAATGTGCCATCCGGTGCTGGATGAGCTGCGCACATTCTATGAGGAAGCCGGTTTCCTGAGCGGAGACGAGGCATGAGCGTGGCACTTCCGAAAAAGGCAATGGTTCTGGCCGCCGGGCTTGGCAAGCGCATGCGCCCCATCACCGACACCATGCCCAAACCGCTGGTGAAGGTCGCGGGACGCACGCTGATCGACCGGGCACTCGACATGCTGGAGCGCGTTGGCGTCGAAACGGCGGTGGTAAATGTGCACTACCTTGCCGATCAGATGGAGGCGCACCTGGCGGGTCGCACCGCACCGCAAATCATCATCTCCGATGAGCGCGCCCGGCTTCTGGATTCGGCAGGCGGCATCATTCGCGCTCTCCCGCATCTGGGCGAAAGCCCCTTCTTCATTCTCAACGCCGATACGTTCTGGCTTGAAACTGGCACGTCCAATCTCGAACGCATGGCCCTTGCCTGGGACCCGGAGACCATGGATATTCTCCTCATGGTTGCAGACACCGAACAGGCGACGGGCCATTCCGGCTCGACCGATTACAGCATGGATGCACAAGGCCGCCTCACCCGTGATCGCGGCGTGGAAGGCGGGGTGATCTATGCCGGCGCGATCGTGCTTCACCCGCGCATCTTTGCCGACGCCGGCAACGAGCCACAGTCTCTCAATGCCTATTTCGATGCAGCAGAGGCGAAGGGCCGGCTTTTCGGCATGAGAATGGATGGCGCGTGGATCACCGTCGGTACGCCGGATGCCATTGCGCCCGCCGAGGCTGTGGTGGCAAAGCATGCCGAGAAGAGCGATGCCGGCTAAAGCATTTTGCAGTCAGGTGGAATCACCTGACGCCCGCACAAATGCGGAAAAACAGACAGATAGAGCGGAGCGGCATTTCCATGAAACGGTGAACCGCTCTAAAGACACAAGCCGCGTCTTTTCCATTCCCCCCGGCGTCGGCTTTCTGGAGACGCTTGTCGAAGCTCTGTTCGGTGGAAAGCTCGTGCCGGATTTTCGGCACACGGGCGATCCACTGACACTGGCCGATGTCACCATCTATCTGCCAACCCGCCGTGCCGCCCGCGCCCTGCGCGATGTCCTGCTTCGAAAGCTCGATGGTCAATCCGCCATCCTCCCCGTCATTCGCCCGCTGGGCGAGTTCGATGAGGAGGCCGCGCTGTTCGATACGGAAGGAGCCTCCGCGCTCGATCACGCCCCGCCGATAGAGGCGCTGGACCGGATCCTGCTGCTCGCACCGCTGGTGCAGGCGTGGAAGGCGCGGCTGCCTGGCCACGTGGCCGCTCTCTTCGAGGAAGGCGTCGTGGTGCCGGCTTCGGCGTCGGATTCCATCTGGCTCGCACGCGATCTCGCCGGCCTGATGGACGAGATCGAAACCGAGGAGGCCGACTGGACGAAACTGGCCAGCCTTGCGCCCGATGCGCTGGCGCACTGGTGGCAGGTCACGCTCGAATTCCTGCAGATCGTCACCGCCCATTGGCCAAAACTGCTGGAGGAACTCGACCGTTCCAACCCCGCCGCGCATCGAAACGCGATGCTGGCGGCAGAAGCCGCGCGGCTCAAGGCCCACGCGCACAAGGGCCCGGTCATCGCTGCCGGTTCCACCGGTTCCATTCCCGCCACGGCCCGGCTTCTGGCGACAATCGCCGGGCTGGAAAACGGCGCCGTGGTCTTGCCGGGTTTGGACACCCGGCTCGACGCACGGGCCTGGGAGGCGGTGGGCGATGCGGACGAACCATCCGCTTTCGGCCACCCGCAGGCAGGTCTGAAGAAGCTGCTTTCGGCCATGGGCATCACGCGCGAAGAGGTGGTCGAGCTTGGCGAGCCTGCCCCGCCGCTTGCCCTGCGCCGCGCCTTGGTCAGCGAAACGCTGCGCCCTGCCGAAACCACGGATGCCTGGCTGGAAAATCAGTCGCTGGCAGCCGATGCGACAGAAGGGGACGCGCTTTCCGGCGTGACTTTGGTCGAGACCGCAAACGAGCGTGAGGAAGCGCTGTCGATTGCCGTTGCGCTGCGCCTGGCGCTGACCGACGAGAACGCAACAGCGGCACTTGTGACACCCGATCGCGGTCTGGCGCGGCGTGTCGCGGTGGAGCTGCGTCGCTTCGGCATCGAGGCGGATGATTCCGGCGGCACGCCGCTCGCCGACACGCCGCCGGCAACGCTGGCGCGGCTGCTGCTCGAAACCGTGTTCCGCCCCGGCGAGCCGATCGCCATGGTGGCCCTGCTCAAGCATCCCTTGCTGCGGCTTGGGCTGAAGCGTGCCAGCGTGCGCCGCGCCGCCGAGACCATCGAGCTCGTGGCGCTGCGCGGCGGCACGGGCCGGCCGGACATCGCCGATCTGGACAAGCTTTTCGAGAAGCGCTGGACAGACATTGAACGCGACACGCGCAAGCCCTTCTGGTTCCCGCGCGTCAACGAAGCCGCACTGGCCGAGGCGCGCGCCGTGCTTGTTGCACTGGTCGAGGCGCTGCGCCCTCTGGTCGCTCTGCGCGGGCAATCGGGCATCGGTGTGCCGGAGATGGCACGCGCGACAGTTGAGGTTCTCGAAGCGCTGGGCCGCTCCGAAGATGGCAGCCTCAGCGATTATTATGACGGCGAGCGCGGACAGGCCATGGCCGCCTTCCTGCGCGGGCTTGTCGGTTCGGAAACGACCCTGCCCTTCGACGCCGCCGAATGGCCCGCAGTCTTTGCCGCGCTGATCGCCACCGAGGTGGTCAAACCCGCCATGGGCGCAGACAGGCGCGTGGCCATCTGGGGCACGCTCGAAGCGCGGCTACTGCATGTCGACACGATGGTTCTGGGGGGCATGAACGAGGGCACCTGGCCTGCCATCCCTTCGTCCGATCGCTTCATGTCGCGCCTGATGAAGGCCGAGCTTTCGCTGGAGCCGCCGGAGCGGCGCATCGGTCAGGCGGCGCATGATTTCATGATGGCGATGGGCACGAAGAAAGTGGTGCTAACGCGCGCCGCGCGCGCCGGAGATGCACCCGCCGTCGCCTCGCGATGGCTGCAGCGCATCACGGCCTTTGCCGGCAAAGATGTTGCCGAAACCATACGCGCTCGCGGCCGGAAGCTGATCGCATGGGCGCGTCTGCTGGACGAGAGGCCGGACGAGGATTTCGCCCCCCGGCCCGAGCCCGCCCCGCCCGTCGAGGCGCGCCCCACGCGCTTCTCCATCACCGAGATCGAGACGCTGCGGCGCGATCCCTATGCCGTCTATGCCAAACGCATTCTGGCACTTGTCGCGCTCGACCCGCTGATTCGCGATCCGGGTGCGGCGGAACGCGGCAATCTCTTCCACGATGTTCTGGAGCGCTTCATCAAGGAGGTGGAGGATCCGACTGCTCCCGATGCGCTCGACCGGCTGATTGCCATTGGCCGCGAGCTCTTTTCCGAAGCCGGCCTCCCGCAGGATGTGGCAACGGTCTGGTGGCCGCGTTTCGAGCGCACGGCGGCCTCGGTCATTCAGTGGGAGCGCGGACGCGCCGAAGGCATCGCAAGGCGCCATGCCGAAATCCGTGCCTCGGCCATCGAGGTGGCAAAGCTCGGCCTAACCCTTTCAGGCCGCGCCGACCGGATCGACATCCGCAGCGATGGCAGCGCCGAAATCCTCGACTACAAGACCGGCGCCTCGCCGTCGCGCCGGCAGGCGCACACGCTTCTCTCGCCACAGCTTGCGCTGGAAGCGGCGCTCCTTCAGCGTGGCGCGTTCGCCGATATCGGCCCGGCAGAGCCCGGCGACCTCGCCTATGTGCGGCTCAAGGCCAATGGCGAGGTGGTGCCTGAATCCATCCTTCGCATGAAGGACAGCGACAAGACGGCGCCCGGCATGGCCGAAGAGGCATGGGAACGGCTGGGGCAGCTTCTCGCCCATTATCATAAGCCTGAGACAGGCTATCGCTCGCGCGTCCTGCCCTTCCGCGAGGGCGATGTGGATGGCGATTACGATCATCTGGCGCGCGTGCTCGAATGGTCTGCCGGCGGCGATGCGGGCGAAAGCGGAGGGGACGAATGAAAAAGTTTCCCTTCATCCCCGAGGACACGATCAAGGCGCAGTCGCTTGCAGCCGACCCCGCCACCTCAGCCTGGGTTTCGGCCAATGCCGGCTCCGGCAAGACCCATGTGCTTGCCCAGCGGGTGATCCGGCTTCTGCTTCAGGGGGCCGATCCTTCAAAAATCCTCTGCCTCACCTACACGCGCGCTGCCGCCGCCAACATGGCCAACCGCGTGTTCCGCGATCTTGCCGGCTGGAGCCTTTTGCCCGACGAAGCGCTGTCCGAAGTGATCGCAAAGATGGAAGGCAAGGCGCCCAGCCGTGAAAAGCTCGCCCGCGCGCGGCGGCTTTTCGCCCGCGCACTGGAAACGCCGGGCGGACTGAAAATCCAGACGATCCATGCCTTCTGCGAGGCGATCCTGCACCAGTTTCCGCTGGAGGCAAACATTGCCGGCCATTTCGAGCTGCTCGACACGCAGATGGAGGAGGCGCTGCTTGCCGAGGCGCGGCGCGATCTTCTCTCCGGTGCCGCCGGCGAGGATGGCGCGCTGGCCGAAGCTTTTGCCGAGGTGCTGGAGCGTGGTGGCGAAAGCGGCTTGCAGGAGCTTCTGTCCGAGATCATCGGCCGTCGCGACGGCTTGCGCGCCTTCATCGATGAAATTGTAAGAAAAGCGCAGGTACCCTACAGCGCCCTGTTCCACGAGTTCGATTTTGCACCCGATGACACGGCAGCATCGATCGCCGCCTCCATCTGGCCGCTTCCGGGCTTTGATGCCGGCGCGTTTCGTGCCTTCGTGGCCGAGGCGGAGGCCGTCGACGCCAAGACGGTTTTGAAGAGCATCGTGCCCGATGCCAGCCGCGCCTTCGAAGAAACGGACCCGCTGCGCCGGCTCGACCATTTGCGCAAAGGCTTTCTCAAGGCCGATGGCGGCGTCTATGGCGAGACCACGTTCAAAAAGGCGCTGCGCACCGCCCTGCCCGACATCGTAGAGCGCTATGGCGAGGCGGCGGAGGCGATCCGCACTGCCGCCGACCGCGTGGCGCTGTTCCGCATGCTGGAGGCGACGCGCGCGGCCCTTGTCATCGCCGATGGCATGATCGCCCGCTATGAACGGCTGAAACGCGCGCGCGGCTTTCTCGACTTCAACGATCTCATCATGCGCACCATCCGGCTTCTGGCCCGTGCCGATGCCGGGCCGTGGGTGCAGTACAAGCTCGACAAGGGCATCGACCATGTGCTGATCGACGAGGCGCAGGACACGAGCCCCGAGCAATGGCAGATTGTGCGCCTGCTTGCGGAAGAGTTCTTTGCCGGCGAAGGTGCGCGCGAAGGCCTCCTGCGCACCATCTTCGCGGTGGGCGATGAAAAGCAGTCCATCTATTCGTTTCAGGGTGCGGAGCCTGCGGCCTTCGGTGAAAGCGGGCGCGCGTTTGAACAGAAGGTGCGCGAGGTCGAGCGCCGTTTCGAGCGCCTGCGCCTGCGCTATTCCTTCCGCTCCACCGAGGATGTGCTGCGCGCCGCCGATCTCGTGTTCTCGAAAGCCGATGTGGCGCAGGGGCTGACGCATGATCCCGAGCCGATTGAGCATCTGGCCGTTCGCGCGGGCCAGCCCGGCTATGTGGAAGTCTGGTCGCCCATCGCGCCGGTCGCGGTGGACGAGCCGGAAGACTGGACGGAAGCCATCGACCACGCATCCGCGCCTGCCGTGCGGCTGGCCGAAACCATCGCGCAGACGGTCGAGGACTGGATCCGCAATGGCGAGATCATCGAAGGCACGGGCAAGCGTCTCACGGCGGGCGATGTGCTGGTGCTCGTGCGCAAGCGCGACCGTTTCGTGCACGCGCTCTCGCGCAGCCTGAAAAACCGCCACATCGATGTGGCCGGTGCGGACCGCCTGCGGCTCACGGCACACATCGCCGTGCAGGACCTGATCGCGCTTGGCCGCTTCCTGCTTCAGCCGCATGACGATCTGTCTCTGGCAGCGGTGCTGAAAAGCCCCCTCTTCGGCCTGGATGAGGAACGCCTCTTTCGCCTCGCCTGGAACCGCGGGCGCGCCGTGCCGCTGTTCGACGCCATGCGCGCGCAGGCGCTGGAAGATCCGGCCGTGGCCGGCATGGTCGAGACCTTGCAGAACTGGCAGAACGAAGCGGCCTTCAAGCCGGCTTTCGAGTTCTATGCAGGCCTTCTTACAGGCACCCGCGATCGGGAAGGCGCGCGCCGGCTTTTCGTTGCCCGGCTTGGGCATGAGGCAAACGACATTCTCGACGAGTTCCTGTCCTTTGCACTGGCTGGCGAGCGGGCGGGGCTTAACGGCCTTGAAGCGCTGCTTTCGGCGCTTGAAGGGCAGGCGCCCGAAATCAAGCGCGAGATGGACCAGACGCGCGACGAGCTGCGCATCATGACGGTGCACGCCGCCAAGGGTCTTGAGGCTCCCGTGGTGTTTCTGGTCGATCCGGGCAGCGCGCCCTTCGTCTCCCAGCATCTGCCGAAGCTCATGCCCTTTGCGCCGCGCGGTGAAGGCTGGCAGGGCAAGGGTTTCCTCTGGCGCGCCGGCAAGGATGTTTCCAACACGGTGGCCGCCACCTTTGAAGCCGACGCAAAGGTCAAGGCGGAGGAAGAATACCGCCGGCTCCTCTATGTGGGCATGACGCGGGCAGAGGACCGGCTGATCGTCTGCGGTTATCATGGCGCGCGAGAGCCGCAGGGCCTTACCTGGCAGAATGTGGTGCGCGCCGCGATTTCCAGTGCCGACCGGGTCGAGGAACGGGCGAGCCCGGAAATCTGCGCTCCGGTCTATCGCTATCGTGTCAGTGATGCACCGGCAGTGAAGCCTGAGGCAGAGAAACCTGCTGAGACCGCGCCCGAAACCGCGCTTCCCGAAGCCCTGCTCACCCCGCCGCCCATGCCGGTCGATCTGCCGCGCCCGCTTTCGCCGTCACGCGCTGGCGCCCTGATCGAGACCGACTACGAGCCGGTGCCCTCGCCCCTCTCGCCGGTTCTCGACGAGGCACGCAAGCCGGGGTTTGCCATCCAGCGCGGTCTGGCGGTACACAAGCTTTTGCAATTGCTGCCCGAATGCCCGCAGGAAGAGCGAGAGGCCGCAACGGGCCGCTATCTCGATCGCGTCGGCAACTCCTGGAGCGACGCCGAACGGGATGCGGTCTGGCGCTCGGTAGATGCGATCCTGCAAGATACAGGCTTTGCCCCCATTTTTGCGCCCGGGTCCCGCGCCGAGGTTTCGGTCATGGGAGAACTCACGCTTGGCAAGCGTCGTCATGCCGTTTCCGGCAAGATCGACCGACTGGCCGTTACCGACGATGCGGTGCTGATCGTCGATTACAAGACCAATCGCCCTGCCCCCAAAACGCTGGAAGAAGCGCCCGCAGCCTATGTCGCGCAGCTTGCGCTTTATGCGGAGCTCCTGAAACCGCTTTATCCCGGCCGCAGGGTCGAGGCCGCGCTACTGTTCACGGAAACGCCGGTCCTGCTGCCGGTTCCCGAAGGGCCGCTGGCGGATGCGCTTGAACGACTCACGCGGGCGTGACACAACAACGCTTGACGCGTGCCCGCGCGACCCCCACATCTAGTGGAACAGATTTGCCGATAAGGAGAATTCCCATGGCCACCGTGAAGGCGGACAAGAACAATTTCCAGACCGACGTGCTGCAGGCGTCCGAACCCGTGGTTGTCGACTTCTGGGCCGAGTGGTGCGGCCCCTGCAAGATGATTGCGCCCGCGCTGGACGAGATCGCTGCCGAGCTCGGTGGCAAGGTCAAGATCGCCAAGGTGAACATCGACGAGAACCCGGAACTGGCCGCGCAGTATGGCGTGCGTTCGATCCCGACGCTCATGATGTTCAAGGGTGGCGAAGTGGCTGACATGAAAGTCGGCGCCGCACCGAAGACGGCGCTTTCGGACTGGATCAACGGTGCCGTTGCCTAAAACGTCGCCTGCACAGACATGAGAAACCCGGCCTCGCGCCGGGTTTTTTTGTTGGTTGGGTGAGTCTGTGTTCATGTGGACGCGCCGCCATGGCATTGATGGGGTGCGTGGTTCGACAAGCTCACCATGAGGGAGGTAGATGATTGCAGTTCCCGTCCGTAACCTCACCGAAGCAGGCTTTTCCGCGATGCTCCACTTCCCTCATGGTGAGCTTGTCGAACCACGCACCACGCCGCTGCCACAAAATCGAGGCGGAACAATCTGAAAACCGGATTCCACACTTCGATTTCGGGAGACCCTACCCCCACACAAGCAGTGCGATCAGGCCGACACTGCCCACGAGCAGCCGCCACCAGCCAAACAGCGCATAGCCGCGCCGCGATACATAGCCAAGCAGCCAGCGCACCACCAGAAGCGCGGCAAGGAAGGCGGCGATGAAGCCTATGGAAATAATCTTCACATCCGCTGCCGAGAGAAGATCGTAGTTCTTGTAGAGATCATAGGCGAAAGCGCCGGTCATGGTGGGCATGGCAAGGAAGAAGGAAAACTCTGCCGCCGAGCGCTTGTCCGCGCCCATCAGAAGCCCGCCGACGATCGTCGCACCCGAGCGCGAGGTGCCGGGGATCATCGAAAGGCACTGGAACAGACCGATCCCAAGATACATGGAAAGCGGAAACTGCGTGATGTCTTCATAGCGCGGCCTGGTTGCCCGCCGGTCCACCCAAAGAAGCACGAAGCCTCCGAGAATGAGCATCACACAGATCAGAAGCGGTGTTTCGAAGAAGACGGTCTTGATGATATTGTAAGCCAGAACACCGATCACGGCAGCCGGCAAAAAGGCAATCAGGATACCGAAAACGAAGCGTTGTGTGGCGGCGTCGCGCGGCAGATCGACAAGCATCTGCCAGAGGCGCGCCGCATAGACACTGAGGATCGCCAGAATGGCCCCCAGCTGAATCAGAACCTCAAAGGCCTTGCCGGTGGATTCAAACCCGAGGAAGTGCCCGGCGAGCAGAATGTGACCGGTCGAAGAGACGGGTATGAATTCCGTCAGTCCTTCGAGGACGCCAAGAAGAAGGGCCCCCACGATGGTCTGATCCGTCATGTTTGCTCCTCAATCAAGGCTTGCTTGTCAGCAGATACGTCTCCCCCTATAGCTGAGGGAAGAACTCGCAGAATCAGGTAATCGAAGGATTACCGCCACGGCCATGAAATGGCCAGAGCCTTCCGATAGAAGCGATCGCATGCTGACCCTGTTTCATCATCCCCTCTACGCTTCCTGCCGTTTCGTGCGGCTTTCCTTTGGCGAATATGGCGAGGAACTCGCGCTCATCGAAGAACGTCCGTGGACCCGGCGAGAAGAGTTTCTTGCGCTTAATCCCGCCGGCACCATTCCCGTTCTGCTGGCCGAGGGCGATCAACCCGTCGTGGGCGCCACGGTCATTGCCGAATATCTGGACGAGACGCGCGGCGCTCTGAAGCGCGACAAGCGCCTTATGGCCGAGAATCCTGTCGACCGTGCCGAAATCCGCCGTCTGGTCGACTGGTATCTCGTCAAGGCGGATGCAGATGTCACGCGGCATCTGGTGCGTGAACGGGCGCTCAAACCGCAAATGGCTGGTTCGGAGGGTGGCGGATCGCCGGATTCGGCAGCCATTCGCGCCGCGCGAAGCAATGTGCGCCAGCACATGAAATACACAAACTGGCTCGCTGGAACCCGGGACTGGATGGCCGGAAAACGGCTCTCCTATGCCGATCTCGCGGCAGGCTCCACGATCTCCGTTCTGGATTATCTGGGCGAGATCGAATGGTCCGAATATCCGGCCGCGCGCGACTGGTACACCCGTATGAAATCGCGCCCCTCCTTCCGCTCCATTCTGGCAGACCGTGTGCGCGGGCTCTCCCCCGTCTCTCACTACGCGGATCTGGACTTCTGATGAAACCCGCGCAGGCCGACAGGCTTCGCGCGTTCGTCGACAGGGAGGCGCGCGCGCTGGGCTTCGATGCAGTGGCGGTCGTCTCGGCGGAGCGCGCGCCATCGCGGGCGGTCGAACTTGACCATTTCCTGAAGGAAGGCCGTCACGGCAGCATGCAGTGGATGGAGGAAACGGCGGAGCGCCGCGCCCATCCGCTCGACCTGTGGCCACAGGCGCAATCCGTGATCATGCTGGGCATGAATTACGGGCCGGATGCGGACCCGCTCGAGCTTCTGAAACGGAAAGACCGGGCTGCAATCTCCGTTTATGCACGCAACCGCGATTACCACGATGTCATCAAGGGCCGGCTGAAACAGATTGCCGGCAAACTCGCTGCCCGCACCGGCGAGGATGTAAAGGTGTTCGTCGACACCGCGCCGGTGATGGAAAAGCCGCTGGCCCGTGAGGCCGGCCTTGGCTGGCAGGGCAAGCACACAAATCTGGTCAGCCGCGAATTCGGCTCCTGGCTGTTTCTGGGATCGATTTTCACCACCGCAGAGCTTGCCCCGGATGCACCCGAGCGCGACCATTGCGGCTCCTGTCGCGCCTGTCTGGATATCTGTCCGACCAACGCCTTTCCGGCGCCCTATCAGATCGATGCGCGGCGCTGCCTCTCCTATCTCACCATCGAAAACAAGGGGCCAATTCCCCGCCAGTTCCGCATTCCCATGGGTAACCGCATCTATGGCTGCGACGATTGCCTTGCCGTCTGCCCGTGGAACAAGTTCGCTCAGAACGCGGCCGAGGCGAAACTGCAGGCGCGCGACGATCTGAAGGAGCCGCCGCTTTCCGCCCTTCTCGAACTGGACGATGCCGCTTTCCGCGCCTTCTTTTCCGGCTCACCGGTCAAGCGCATTGGCCGCGACCGCTTCATCCGCAACGTGCTGATCGCGGCAGGCAATTCTGGCGAGCCGGGCCTGGTTGACCCCTGCGTCCGCCTCGCAGAAGATGGCTCACCTCTGGTGCGCGGAGCGGCCATCTGGGCGCTGTCTCGACTGCTTGATGAAGAGGCATTCACGGCGATTGAAACGCGATTGCGCCCGCAGGAAAGCGATGCACAGGTGCAGGCTGAATGGGACGGGCGATCATGACCAAGCGATTCTTCATTTTTGGGGCAGGCTATTCGGGTCGGGCCATCGCTCGCGAAGTCGCAGGGGAGGCTTCCGTTGTGGCCGGCACCACGCGCAGTGCTGAAAAAGCCGAAGCCTTGAAGCGCGCGGGAATGGTTCCCTGCCTCTTCGCGGGCACCATGACCGACGAGGTGAAGGAAGCGCTCAGCACAACCACGCATCTTGTCGTGAGCATAGCACCGGATGCCGGGGGCGACCCTGTTCTGGCTGCCGGGCGCGAAGTGCTATCCCACGCAATGCCCTCGCTCAGATGGATCGGTTACCTTTCCACTGTGGGAGTCTATGGAGACCATGGCGGAGCCTGGGTAGACGAAACCGCGTCCTGCAATCCGGTTTCAGACCGTTCAAAGCAAAGGCTCGTTGCCGAGGAGCAGTGGGCGGAGCTTGGCGCAGAGCGCGGTCTTCCCGTCGCCATCATCCGCCTGTCGGGCATTTACGGGCCGGGGCGCAATGCGTTGTACAGTCTCGAAGCGGGAAAGGCACGCCGCATCGTGAAACCGGGCCAGGTGTTCAACCGCATTCATGTGGATGACATTGCCGGGGCGACCGCGCATCTCGCCCGTCGTTTCGAGACGGGCATCTTCAACGTGACCGACGATGCACCCGCGCCACCGCAGGACGTGGTGGCTCATGCGGCTGCCGTGGCAGGCCGGGAAGCGCCGCCGGAGATCGCCTTCGAAGACGCAGACCTCTCTCCCATGGGACGATCCTTCTATGGCGAGTGCAAACGTGTTTCGAATGCAAGGCTCAGGGGCACCGGCTACCGGCTGCGTCACCCGGAATACCGCGCCGCGCTCGAAACCATGTGGGCCGATGGAAGCTGGCGGGGAGACGGGCTCTGAAACGACAACAGCAAAAAGGCTGGCAAGCTGTGTTATGATTCGGTCATCGCGTGGGTGGGCTTAGAACGAGGAAGCGATGCAAATCCGGAGAAGTCTGAAACTGGTGGCCGTGGCCCTCCTGGGCCTGGTTGCCTCGGCTGGCGCACTGCAGGCCGAACCGCTCGCCAAAGAGCTTTTCGGAGCGAGAAAGCTCCCCGCCGCAACTCAGCCGGCAGCTTATGGCTTCTATTCAAAGGGCTGTTTCTCAGGTGGCGTTGCCATCGCCCGCGACGGCCCGCACTGGCAGGCCATGCGCCTTTCACGCAATCGCCGCTGGGGGCACCCGGTCTTGATTTCGCTGATCGAGCGCCTGTCGCGCGAGGCCGCTCAGGATGGCTGGCGGGGCCTGCTCGTGGGCGATATCTCGCAGCCGCGCGGCGGCCCCATGCTGTCGGGCCATGCATCTCACCAGATCGGCCTCGATGCCGATATCTGGTTCACGCCAATGCCGACGCAGCGCATGAGCGTGGCCGACCGCGAGCGCATCAGCGCCGTATCGATGTTGAAGAAGGGGTCGCTCCACGTCGATGATCGCAAATGGACTCCCGCGCACGAGGCGGTCTTGCGGCGCGCCGCGAATTATCCCGAGGTCGAACGCATTCTGGTTCACCCCGGAATCAAGAAGAAGCTCTGCGACACGGTGCGCGGAGATCGCTCCTGGCTCAACAAGATCCGGCCTTTCTGGGGGCATCACTATCATTTCCACGTGCGCATTGGATGCCCCGCCGGTTCACCGGGCTGCAAACCGCAGGATCCGCCTCCGCGCAGCGAAGGCTGCGACGACACACTGGCCTGGTGGTTCACCGACGAGCCATGGAAACCCGCAAAAGGTCCCGCCAAGCCGAAAGCGCGCGACATCATGACCATGGCCGCCCTGCCTTCGGCCTGCCGTGCCGTGCTCAATGCGCCAAACCCGGTTTCAGAGGCCGCCGTCACGGTTTCCGGGCAGGGCAGTGTTTCAAAGATCGTTTCGCGAGACCTGCCCGTTCTCGGCTATCAGGCCGTCAGTCCTGCGAGTGTCCTGTCGACCATGCCACCCTCACGGGTGCCCCGGCCGAGCAATCGACCCGGCTTGCAATAGAAACAGCGGGCGTTGCAGAGCGAGCTTGTCGGTTTTTTGCGTGCGGTGCGCTTGCGTTCCGTCTTCAACCGATTTAATTCCGCCTTAACCCTGTATTTGGAGCGGCAAATCGCCAGAGTTGTGCCATGCATTTCACGAATGAGAACGATACAGCGCTGCGGTTCCCCGTCCTGATAGGCGACATTGGCGGCACCAATGCGCGTTTCGCCATTCTGGTGGACTCCAACGCAGAGCCCAAAACCTTTCCGGTGGTGCAGACCGCCGAATATGAAACCATCGACGACGCGATCCAGACCGCGATTCTCGACCGCACCTCGATCATCCCGCAATCGGCCGTGCTGGCAGTGGCCGGCCCGGTGGAAGGTGACGAGATCGATCTCACCAATTGTGGCTGGGTCGTGCGTCCCCGAAAAATGATCGAAACGATGGCCTTCGAAGACATCATTGTCATCAATGATTTCGAGGCGCAGGCGCTCGCCGTGGTCGCTCTGGAGGATGAACATCTGGACATGGTGTGTCCGGGCACTCAGGAGGCAACGGGCAGCCGCGTGGTGCTTGGGCCGGGAACGGGCCTGGGCACGGCAGGTCTGGTGCATGCGCAGCACACCTGGTTTCCAGTGCCGGGCGAAGGCGGGCATGTGGATCTTGGCCCGCGCAGCGAGCGTGATCTGGAAATATTCCCCCATCTGGAACGTATCGAGGGACGTGTCGCCGCCGAACAGATCCTGTGTGGTCGCGGCATGGTGAATCTGTATCGGGCAATCAACGCGGGCCGATGGAAAGAAACCCGTTCATGAGACGCCGGCAGAAATCAGCAGCGCCGCGCTCGACGGGTCGGACCCGGTTGCCGTCGAAACACTCGATCTTTTTGTTACCTATCTGGGCCGGATGGCCGGAGACCTGGCACTGATCTTCATGGCACGCGGCGGCGTTTATCTAAGCGGCGGCATCGCGCAGAAGATTGTGCCCACCCTGATGAATGGACGTTTCAAGGCCGGTTTCGAAGACAAGGCACCGCACGAAGCTCTGATGAAAGACATTCCCGTCTATGTCATCACACACCCACAGGCAGCGCTTGTTGGCCTTGCCGCCTACGCCCGCACCCCCGTTCGTTTCGGCATCGAAACCCAGGGACGACGCTGGAAAGCGGCGTGAAAAGCGCCGGCCAGAGCCGAATTCACCGTTGCATGAGCGCAGTCGAACGGGCATAGCCTGTTGCTGAAAAAGTGCGGCCGCTCAACGCCCGGTCGCCCGGCTGAACAGGAACGGATGTTTTGAAGCTTGGAAAGAACAAGGCGGATGTGGGAGAGGTTCTCCCAGTCATTCGCCGCATCTTCGCGGAAAACGGCCGCGACTATATCGGCCACTACCTCATCGCGATTGCCTGCATGCTCGCCATTGCCGCCACCACCGCCTTCAGTGCGTGGATCATGCGCGACATCATCGACGAGGTCTTCTATCGCCAGCGCTGGGAACTGGTCGGCTGGATCTGCGGCGCCATCGTGGCTGCCTTCGCCATCCGCGGTTTCGCCACCTATGGCCAGTCGGTCATGCTGGCAAAGATCGGCAACAACATCGTCGCCCGCTATCAGCAGCGCATGTTCGATCACCTGATGCGGCTCGGCATCGATTATTTTACGGCCACCCGTTCGGGCCAGCTCGCCGCCCAGATCAGCCAGAACGTGACCGGCATTCGCGACCTGCTCAACATGACGGTCGCCTCAATCGCCCGCGACCTGGTCACGCTCATTGGCCTCGTCGCCGTGATGGTGATGCAGGATCCCCTGCTTTCGGTCATCGCACTGGTCATCGGGCCGCCGCTCATCTACTCGGTCAACTACCTGATGCGCCGGCTGCGCCGCGTCACGCGCGAGGCGGTGGATGTGAACTCGCGCCTTCTGGGCGCCATGCAGGAATCCGTGCAGGGCATTGCCATCATCAAGGCCTTCACCATGGAAAAGCAGCTCTCGGACAAGATGTCCGGGCTGATCTCCTATGCCGAGGACCGCTCCAACAAGATCGCCCGCGTGTCCGAGCGGCTTGGTCCCATCACCGAGCTTTTGGCGGGGCTGGCGATTGCCGGTGTGATCGGCTACGCGGCCTGGCGCGCCTCCGTCAGCGCGCAGCCGCCGGGGTCCGTTTTCGCCTTCATCACCGCTCTGCTTCTGGCCTATGACCCCGTGCGCAAGCTCGCCCGCGTGCAGGTCAATCTCGAACGCGCGCTGGTCAATGCGCGCATGATCTACGAGATCCTCGACACCGAGCCCCAGCAGCGCGATGCGCCGGGTGCGGGCACGCTTTCCGTTGGGAAAGGCACAGTCACCTTCGACAAGGTTGCCTTCTCCTATGGCGACGACCTGCCGGTTCTGCACGGCATCAGTTTTGTGGCCAAAGCGGGGGAGACCACGGCGATCGTCGGTCCGTCGGGTGCCGGCAAGTCCACGCTCTTTGCGCTTCTTCAGCGCTTCTACGATCTCGATGGCGGCAAGATCGAGATCGACGGGCAGGATATTTCGACCGTCACCAAGAGCTCGCTGCGCAATGCCATCGCCTACGTGTCGCAGCAGCCTTATCTCTTTGAAGGCACGATCCGCGACAACATCCGCTATGGCCGCCCCGATGCGACCGATGCCGAGGTCGAGGAGGCAGCACGGCTTGCCTTTGCCGACGAGTTCATCCGCCAGCAGGCAGAGGGGTACGACACGCTGGTTGGCGAGAACGGTGCAAACCTCTCCGGCGGCCAGCGCCAGCGCATCTCCATTGCCCGTGCCATTGTGCGCGACGCGCCGATCCTGCTGCTGGACGAGGCGACCTCCGCGCTCGACAACGAGTCTGAGGCGCGTGTCCAGCAGGCGCTGGAAGGCATTATGGAAACCCGCACCACGCTCGTCATCGCGCACCGGCTTTCCACCGTGGTCAATTCCGACCGCATCATCGTGCTGGAAGAAGGGCATCTGGTGGAGGAAGGCACGCATGATAGCCTTGTCGCCAAACCGCACGGCATTTATGCACGGTTTCACCGCATGCAGAGCCAGAAGGGCGAGAACCTGCTCGCCAACACCACGAAGACAGAGCCGCAGGAGCAGAACACATGAGCGATATGGGGCTTGTCATTGTCGGCGCGGCCGGCCGCATGGGGCAGACGCTGATCCGCACCGTGCATGCCATGGAGGGCTTGCGTGTGGCAGCCGCCGTGGAGCGTCCGGGGTCTCCCTTCCTTGGCCGCGATGCGGGTGAGCTTGCCGGCATCGGCACGATCAATGTCTCCATTACCGACGACCCGCTCGCCGCCTTCGCAAAGGCCGATGGCGTGCTCGATTTCACCTCGCCCGACTCCAGTCTTGAGTTTGCCGGCTATGCCGCACAGGCGCAGATCGTCCACGTGATCGGCACCACCGGCTTTGCTCCGGAACACGAAGCGAAAATCAAGGCCGCCGCGCATCACGCCACCATCGTGAAATCAGGCAATATGAGCCTTGGCGTGAACCTTCTTGCGGTGCTGGTCGAAAAGGCTGCCCGCGCGCTGGAGGCGTCCGATTTCGACATCGAGGTGCTGGAAATGCACCACCGCCACAAGGTCGATGCGCCCTCCGGCACCGCACTGCTTCTGGGCGAGGCCGCTGCAAAGGGCCGCGAGATCGCGCTATCGGAAAAGAGCGTGCGCGTGCGCGACGGGCAGACCGGCCCGCGCGAGGAAGGCACGATCGGCTTTGCCACTTTGCGGGGCGGGTCCGTCGTCGGCGAGCATTCGGTCATTCTGGCCGGTGCCGGCGAGCGCATCACGCTTTCGCATCAGGCCGAGGATCGCGGCATCTTCGCTCATGGCGCGGCCAAGGCCGCGCTTTGGGCGCATGGTCGCAAGCCCGGCCTCTATTCCATGCTCGACGTGCTCGGGCTCAATTGAACCATTCATACGAAGCAACAAGGAACGCACCATGTCCGGCACCCTTATTCTCGTTCGTCACGGCCAGAGCGAATGGAACCTGAAGAACCTGTTCACCGGCTGGCGCGATCCGGGGCCTTACCGAGAAGGGCCATGAAGAGGCGAAGGATGCCGGTCGCCGGCTGAAGGCCCGTGGCTTCAAACCGGACATCGCCTACACCTCGGTTCTCTCCCGCGCGCAGGTCACCAATGACCACATCCTGAAGGAACTCGGGATGGAAGATCTGGAGACCATCCGCGATCAGGCGCTCAACGAGCGCGATTATGGCGACCTCTCGGGCCTCAACAAGGACGACGCACGCGCCAAATGGGGCGAGGAGCAGGTGCATATCTGGCGCCGCTCCTACGACACCCCGCCGCCCGGCGGCGAAAGCCTCAAGGATACGGGCGCACGTGTGTGGCCCTATTTCCTGCATGAAATTCTACCGCATGTGCTGCGCGGCGAGACGGTTCTGGTGGCCGCGCATGGCAATTCGCTGCGCTCTCTCGTCATGGCGCTGGACGGTCTTTCGGGAGAAGAAATCGTGAAGATGGAAATCGCGACCGGCGTTCCCATTGTCTATCAGCTCAATGCTGATTCGACCGTGGCTTCGAAAGAGATTCTGGAAGGCTGATGCACCATTTCAGGGGCGCTTTATTGCGCCCCTTTCCGCTTTTGCGGGAGGCTGTTGTAGCGGGCTTCGTCATTTTCCTGACAAACAGCGAGAATCCGCGTTGACACGGAACGGCTTGGCCCTTACATCGGCATCGCACACCTGCCCAGGTGGCGGAATTGGTAGACGCGCACGGTTCAGGTCCGTGTGCCGCGAGGCGTGGAGGTTCGAGTCCTCTCCTGGGCACCACTCACACAGACTAACCCGTTGATTTCCAATCGGTTTCACCATGAATCCGAGCGGAGGGTAGACCATGTGGGTGACCAAAGATGCCCCTTTCCTCTATACCAAACGGGGCGTGTATTATTTCTCTAGGCGCGTCCCAGAGGATCTCAAAGACCACTACAAAAGCCCCCGAATAGCGATTTCGCTCCGCACCAAATCAAAAAAGGTTGCGAGGGCTAGGGCTATCACGCTTGCTGCAAAGCTAGATGAGGATTGGCTAACCCTTCGATGGAAAAGCGCAAGCGATCCTCTGCTGCGCTTTCTCAATCATCGGATGCCCAGCGAAACCAAAATAGCGAGCGAAGGAATCACGCTCAGCGATGCGAAAGAGCTGTATCTCCAAGCGAAGAAGAATGGGCGCTCTTCTACCTTCACCCAAGCCGCTGAGCGTAGCGTTGGATACTTAGTTGGATGCCACGGTGATAAGCCTATCGACGCTTACACTCGCAGCGAGGTCAACCAATTCCGAGATGCCCTGCTTGATCGTGGACTTACAAGGGCGAGCGTAAGACGCACCTTCAATACCATCCGCGCCATCGTAAATTTCGCCGCCAGAGAGAACGGCTTACCTGAGGTCAAAGCATTCTCGGGAGTTTTTATCGGCGACGAGGATACTGTGCAGACCAAGAAGCGAGCGCCGCTTCCTCCGGAGGTGGTGGAAACGGTCCAGCAATCATGCCGAGAGATCGATGATGAGCCTCGGTGGCTTGTTGCCTTGATTAGCGACACTGGGATGCGGTTGAGTGAAGCTGTCGGGCTGGTCAAAGAAGATGTAGCGCTGGATGACGAGTACCCCCATGTCACGGTTAGGCCTCACCCTTGGCGTCGTCTAAAGACGAGAGCGAGCGAACGGATAATTCCTCTGGTCGGTGCATCTCTGTGGGCAACTAAGCGGGCTATCGAAGCCACTGACGGCTCTTTTTTGTTTCCTCGGTATTGTGGGCTAGGTGGTAACAAGGCGAACTCAGCAAGCGGCGCACTGAACAAATGGCTGTCTCCTAGGGTCCCGGAAGGTTGCGTGGTTCATTCATTCCGGCACAGCCTTCGTGATCGTCTCAGGGCGGTCGAATGCCCACCAGACATTATTGATCGCATCGGCGGTTGGAGCGTTGCCGGGATTGGTGAGAGCTACGGTAGAGGATATCCATTGGAAGTCCAATCGAGGTGGTTGGAGAAGGCCGTGAACCTTTCCGCAAAATCAGGGAGAAAGTGAAAGTAGATGACCATTTCAGATTTTCTTCTAATCGCGTTTGGGTCTGCGTTTATCGGACCTGTCATTGGGATGATAATTGGCGTTCTAGCTATTGGCTTGCTCCGAGAGCGCGCAAAGAAGTTTCGGCTTAAGAAAGGATGGTCCATCGCTGTGATGGGCTACTCAATAGGCATTGCGACAAGCTATATTCCCTTCATGGCTCTCGCGCATAACAAGGGTGAAGCGAACACACCCGAACTGGCGATATTTTCGCTAATTCTGGGACTTGTGGTTCTTCTGGGCTTATTCGCTCGAGGTACCCCCTCACTCGATCCCTTGGATACGGAGTGATTGAGCCACCGACCGTTGGAACAGAGATGAGCCAAGAGACCACATGGTCTACCCTCCGCTCGGATTCATGGTGAAACCGATTGGAAATCAACGGGTTAGTCTGTGTGAGTGGTGCCCAGGAGATGGGTTGGTTCCCATCACAGGCATCTCTCCACCGTTGATATCCAATGCAATCAATATGTTACCTGTACTCAGGTTCGATGTGAAGGGGCGTTTTTGGTCTACCGTTTGGTCTACCGTTGGACGGAACGGTGACAGGCTCTTCGGCGTGAGCGTGTACCTTCAGCTAGTCCTGATCGGTGATACCTGAAGTGGGGGCTGCCGTTTGGTTTTTCATGGTAGCCTAAGGGTACCCGGGGGGAGAACTGCTGCCGCCCTTCTTACGTTGGCGCTTCAGATTTTTCTGCTATTTCGGAGTCCCCACTTTCATTTTCGCGCCCCTGTCTGTCTTTGTCAGGCTTCGTCAGCGAAAAAGACACGAACCCGGTCCCCACTCCTACAGTTCAACCTTGGAACACCATCTTGCTGCTGGCACTGACAGAAGCGTATTCAGTCTTTCCTGAAGGTACTCCGCATAACGGGAAGATGGTTTGTTCCGGTGGGTGTCGGTAATCAGAAGACGAACCACAGACGTCCAGAAGTGGTGTCTGTCCTGGTGGAGGAAGACATCGTTCAGCTCGACAAACTGGACCGTCAGAAATGCCCACCAGAGCCGCTCTGCCAGTCCCCTATTGTTCTCCCCAAGGTAACACTGCCGGATCCTCTCTACCTGCCCCACAGCGGCTTCATAGGCCGCCCTACGGATGCGTCCTCTGGTGTCCTGGAAGTGGATGGGACGGGGTTCGAAGGCAATGTCGGCGATCTTCTGAAGCAGTCCTTGTACCTCTTCGTCGGTCCCTATCTGTGGCCCTAGAACTTTCCTCAGATAGCGTTGATGGACGACAAGGAGCTGCTTGCCTGGTCCTGTGACAGGTGCTCCATAATGGCGAACCAAGGAACGATGATAGGCACAGTAACGACCCTTGCCAACCCGAACACAGTGGGGAGCACTACAAGGCTGGTCTTTGATTGAATCCATACGGTAATATGGCATATGAACTGCACAAATTTAATGCGGGCAAACCTCTATAAGACCCTTATAGAGACTTGCCTGCATTAAGATGGAGCAAGATCGCAAATCACGACACTCAATGACAGTATTGCCATCCGATTTCGCCGCTGAAATGGAGCGGTTGTGGACTTTGAAGTTGGGCAATGTCTCCGGTCCTGCCTTCCGGGAGCTTTGGACCAGGATGGGGGAGACGTTCCACCTGGCAATCCAACAGAATATGAAGGCAAGCGCCCTCTCAATTGCCCCAGCATGGCAGGTTTTAGCGCCCGAGATGGGCGTCGGGAAGACACAAGGCGCGTTGCTGTACCTGGCAATGATGGCAAAGGCTTCCAGAAAACTTTCACCGCCGCTACAAATTGGCGGTCTCTTCGTCGCTCGAACCATTCAGCAATGCGAGGACGCCGCACGCACGATTAATGAGCTTGCCGGCTTCGAGGCTGCCATTACGCGACACTCGTCCAACGCGGTCACCTTGCAAGAATGCCGGCATTTCCCGGTGGTAGTGATTACACATGCTGCTGTCACGCAGTCCTGGGCACAATCATATTCTGGGATAGTCGACGCCTACGGGAGCTGGGAAGGCGGGCGTCGGTGCCTCGTTATCATCGATGAGGCCCTTGGCCAATGCAGTTGAATTCCATTCAGTTGACGAAGGTTCATTGCACCGGGTGTTGGGGCTTCGCGTCTCTGCGGAGTTTAAGGCAAAGCATCGGCAGGCTTTCGCCGCAGTCTCATCAATGCTCGATTTCTTCAAGGCTGTCTCAAGCCGTGTTGAAGAGATTTCGCCCATATGGAGCGAGCAAGATCCACTTTCCAGCAGGCAGATAGATGAGCTGGAGATACTCTTCCGCCAAATGGTGTCGGACTTGAAATCCGTATCGTCATACCACCCAGTTTGGAACGATCCCGATAGCAAGAATGCGGAACTGCAGCATGTATGGGAGACCCTCTCTGCGATCATCCAGCTATATCGGCATTGGGCACTCTTCTCGATTCAAGGTTCGCGTAAGGCTCTAACCACCGGAAAAGAGAAGGTGCCGCATTTCTTTGCACCCGTAGTGCTGAATGCAACCGCGAACCAAGATCCCGTGTTGGACTACCGGCGCGCCAAGCTTGTTCCGCTTCCCAAGGTGCGAAGCTATCGAAACTTGACGATTCACATCCTCCGCTCCAGCGGCATTGGCAAGGAGGCAATGCGCGAAGCTGGTGAAGCGCGGCTTAAACACTTGGCGCAATTCGTCTCCGAGCACACTAAGCCAGGAGACAAGTGGATGGTGGTAACGCATCTGGCGACCGAGGCACTGGCAAGAAAGCACCTCCCTGAGGAGATTGCATTAACTGGACATTGGGGCAGCCTCGACGGCCTCAACGACTTTCGCGACTGCAACAAGGCAGTACTGTTTGGCCTGAGTTTCCGGGATCGAGCATGGCCGGTGAACATTTATTTCGCGTTGAGAGGTGCTCAAACAAAAGAGTGGCTTCGATCCAAGGAAGCAAAGGCCATTCGTCACAGACTTGAGGTGATGTCGATTGCCGCACAGGTGATCCAGGCCTTGGGCCGCCCGCGCAGTCGCAAGGTGATAGATGAAGAGGGCAACTGTTTGCCGACAGAGGTTTTTGTTACCCTTCCGAAGACCGTTCTGGGAAGAGATGTTGAGAGCGCAATTCGCGAGGCCTTCACCGGCGCGGTTATACGCGACTGGGAGTACGACTTAGATGGTTCGGGGGGAACTACCAACCAAAAAGTATCGTCAAGAGAAGCGCTAATAATAGCAATGAAAAATAAAAACCCTGGAAGGTATTTAATATCTGACGTTTTCAAGGAAATAGGATTGAATAAAAATGAAGAAAGAAACATTAAAGATGCCTTGAGAAAAAAGCGCTCTATATTATACGATCTAAACAGAATAGGAGTTGCTTATTCCGCAGAAAAATCCGGAAGATATTCAAAGACATTCCTAATCAAACGTTAAAATACAGTGAAATTTACTAAACCCATTGGTTTTAAATAGATTTTATTTTTCGGTCGTTTCTGCTTAGATCGCAGAGACTTGATGGGGTGTTTGAAGTTTCTAGCGTTCTTATATTGTGAACTTAATCCCCATATCATCCTTAGAATTTTACCCCCTCCCCTTTTTTTCTCTTAAATGTATGCGTAGCACATTTTCGCTAGACGCCTTGCAATTGAATTCGACGGCATCACGGATAACCCACAGGTCGGGCCCTTGATCGAATCTATCTGCGTTAAAGATACTAAGCCGACATTCTTAATGCAGAACAACGGATCTCTTGAGGCTTTTGATCATCGGCTCCCGCAGAGATAAATCCCACTGATTAAGCACGGACTCAAAAAATACTTCATGAAACTTGTCCAAAATGGAGATCCATAACGCCTAGGGTGCGGCAGCGATTCACCGAGTTGCCGACGCCGTGCGCGTGCTATTTATAACGGGCGCTGCTGAGGGTGCTCGCGAGGATCCCTTGTAAATCCGGCAGTTGCTACGGCTCGACCGTGCGAATATTCCACTTCCGGGAAGTGGAGTTACTTGCTATCTACCCGCGCAAGCCGGCCAAGACGATCCCGATCTTATGTTCAATAGAGCAATGATCAAATGCCAGACGCTTGAGGTCTCAGGCAAGTCTGACCGTGGCACTTTTGATGATCTGAATTTTCTAACTGTCCTCGCTCAGGCTGCAGCATCAGCGCTCATTGTAGACAATAGGAAAAAGGGTCAAAAAGAATCCCCGAATCAACATTTGCCTCAAAAGTCATATTGCCAGAACGTAAACGACGGGCCGCAGCCCGTCGCACTTCTCAAAAGAGAATTTTGTGCACTCAAAGGTGCTTGTTAACGGGTGGCCTACGATCTCCAAGCGGCTAAGCTTATAGGCACCCAAAAGTGATCATATTAGACAGCGCAGATATTGCAAGCCCGCTAAGTGATTAAACAATGATAAAACTATCACACTTTGAAAGCCGATTTAATTCAAAGGTGGGCGTTTGATCCCAAGGAATCAACCAATATCCATGTTGGAACAAACATCTTGTCAGATTTGACTTTTCGAAGATTCGGCTTCTCGTATAGGATTGATTGCTGGATAAGTTTTGTAGTCAGATTTCGGGGAGGGGTATGACTTCCAACAGTATTCAGTGTTCCTACACGCTTGGCCTCGATCTAGGAACCAATTCTATAGGGTGGTGTGCTGTCGAAACTGACGCAGATGGCGAGCCTCGTGGCGTGCTCGATGCTGGGGTGCGTATTTTGACACCCAATGAGGAGGCCGGTCGTGATCCCCAGTCGAAAAACTCTTTAGCAGCAAAACGCCGACAAGCGCGAGCTATGCGACGTCGGCGTGACCGGTTCCTGCGACGACAGAATTCATTGATGAGGACCTTGATCGCAACGGGGCTGATGCCGCCGAACGAGATTGAGCGCAAAGCATTGGAACGGATGGATCCATACTGGTTACGCGCTGCCGCATTGGAAAGGCCGCTCGCGTTGCACGAGATAGGTAGGGCGATTTTTCATCTGAACCGCCGCCGCGGCTTTCTATCCAACCGGATTGTGGATGCAGACGATGCCGAAGGCGGTGCCACGAAGCAGGGGATCACTAATCTCTCTGCGGCGCTCAAGGCTGCGAATGCGCGTACGCTGGGTGAGTTTTTGGCCCACCGCCACGCTCGCGACAAGTACGGCTATCGGGTCGATGCTCAGGGTGCTCGGATCGGTAAATCGCATTGCAATGATTGCTCGCCGCCCGTAGGGGGGGGCGTGCGGTTTCGCCCCACCGCAGATGGAGCCAAGGTACTTTATGATTTTTATCCCACCCGAGCCATGATCGAGCACGAGTTGGATGAAATCTGGAAGGTGCAATCGCGGTATCATCGCGAATTGACAGATGCACTGCTGTCGAGACTGAAGCGGATTATCATCGCCCAACGACCCTTGAAGAAGCCGGCAGTAGGACGGTGTACTTTTCGACCGAGCAGCGAAAGGGCGATGGCGGGTGCTGTAGAAGTCGATCTCGGCGAACGAGCACCCCGTGCCCTGCCGCTGTTTCAGCGTTTCCGTATCCTTTCAGAGTTGGCGAATCTGGAAGTCGAGCGTCCAGGCCGCCCTGCGCGCCGGCTTTCCCTGCAGGAGCGCGATGCGTTGGCCAATTTGCTGGCTGCGCGCTCTTCTACAGTCGCATTCGAGAAAATGCGACAAGCGCTCAAACTACCGAACGATGCCATGTTCAATCTTGAGCGCGGCGGCCGTAAAGGGCTTGATGTGGACAGGACAGCCGCGGCGCTTGGAAAACGCGATATCTTCGGCGCTTTCTGGCGAGGCCCTGCCGCGTGATCGCCAAACAGATATTGTCGAGAATCTGCTCGCGGAGCCGGACGAGGATATTTTGGTTACTTGGCTAATGGAGGAGTTCGGCCTTGAGGAGAAGGCAGCCACTGCTGCGGGTTCGGTGCGCCTACCGCAGGGTCATGGTCACATAGGCCGTTCGTTGCTTTCCGATATTGTCAAGGAAATGGAAAGCGGTAGCCTTGAAACAGAGGATCCGTTGACCGGCGAAATCTATCTGCGCCCATTGACATATGACGAGGCGGTTGCTCGTCTCGATTTACACCATTCCGACCTAAAGGCTGGCTGCTTTGCTCGTCTGCCCTATTATGGGGAGGCCATGGCCCGCCATGTGATCTCCAACCCCGATGCACCTGAGAGTAGCCAAGAGCGTATCGGCCGCGTACCAAATCCAACGGTACACATTGCGCTAAACCAAATGCGAACCGTTGTTAACGCGCTGATTGAGACATATGGCAAGCCGGCGAAAATTCATATCGAGCTGGCACGCGAGTTGAAGCAGAATCACCGGCAGAAACAGGAAGCAATTCGTCGCAACCGCGAGAATGAGGCAGCGAACCAGCGCCGCAACGAAGAACTGCGAACGCTCGGTTTCGCCGATACCTACAGCAACCGCTTGCTGCTTAGGCTCTACGAAGAACTTCCAGCGGACGAACGTGTCTGCGTCTATTCTGGAACACCGATTTCCAAGGAAATGTTGTTTTCCGGTGCGGTTGATATTGATCACATACTGCCGCGTTCAAAGACGTTGGACGATAGCTTTGCCAACAAGGTATTGTGCACACGTGAGATGAATCGAATCAAGGGGAACCGGTCACCTGCCGATGTCTGGACGGGAGATCGCTTGCAAGATGTAGTCGAGCGTGCATGGCGACTGTTTCCTAGAAAGGCTTGGAGATTCCAGCCAGATGCGCTGGACAAATTCACCTCGGGAGGTGACTTTATTGCTCGCCATCTTACAGATTCCCAGCACATTGCGCGTCTCGCCAAGGAGTATCTTGGCCACCTCTACGGTGAGGATCGCAACAGACGTGTCTTTGCTATCCCGGGCCGTTTGACCGCAATGCTGCGCGCCATGTGGGGTTTGAACGGTTTGCTCGGCGACCATAATAGGGCAATTGCCGATGGTGAGCTGGCAAAAAGTCGTGATGATCATCGCCACCACGCTGTCGACGCCTTTGTTATTGCCTGCACGAACCGCGCAATTCTGCAAAGGGTCGCTACTGCGGTGGGCCGTGCCGAGGCGTTTAATCTTGGTCGTTGGGCCGAGAAGGGCGAGTTCCCGGAGCCATTCGAAGGCTACCGCGTTACATTGCGCGACAGGCTAGATATGATGGTGATCTCACATAAACCTGATCATGGCCTACCCCCCGGAGCAAGCGGCAATTCCCATGTTACCTCAGGCCAGTTGCACGAAGAGACGGCCTATGGCGCTGTGCATGAAGAGATTCGTGGAAAAATTATGAATCTCGTTACCCGCAAGCCAATTGCCGCTTTAAGCGAACGAGAGATTGGACAAGTGCGTGACCTCAAACTCCGCGAAGCTCTAGAGGAAGTCGCTTATGATGCGAAACGGGACGGGATCAGACTGACCGATGCGTTGGCGAATTTCGGCGAGCAGAATGGCATTCGCCGCGTTCGTGTGCTGAAGACGGAAAAATACACAATAAATTTGAGCCATGGAAAGGGGCGCTTTCACAAAACCTACGTGCCAGGTGCCAATCACTGTATTGAGATTTTCTCGACCCCTGAAGGTAAGTGGTGCGGCGAAGGAGTTTCGGTCTTTGACGCCAACCGAAAGGACTTCACTCCTGCTTGGAGAGTGCAGTCCAATGACGCTCGGCTGGTCATGCGTCTACACAAGGGCGACACTATTGAAGCGAACTTTGGCGATGGGCGACGTTATTACGTCGTGCGCAAACTCTCGCCTGCCAACAATCGCATCGAGTTCGTTCCTCATCTCTATGCGGGAAAGCTTGGGCCTGGCGACTATATGCAAGCCGCCTTTTCAAAGTTGCAGAAGGCTGGTGCGCGGCTGGTACGTGTGGATCCTATCGGCCGTATAATCCCCGTCGGCAGGGGGTAGGGATGATCGGTCGGTTGGTAGAGATATCCGAGGACGGGCGCCACTTGGCCCGGCATCGCGGTTTTCTGACGGTCAATGCGGATGGTTCGGAAGTTGGCCGTGTCCCGCTTGACAACATTGCCGCAGTGATCGCCTCAGCCCACGGCATCACTTACTCCAACAACCTATTGATTGCGTTGGTTGAACGCGGTACGCCGTTGATTGTTTGCGGGGCCAACCACCGGCCCGCGGGCGTGCTTTGGACAGTAGACGGGCACCACGAACAGGCCGGCCGCATGGCCGACCAGGCTGCATCCTCCCGGCCATTGAGGAAGCGCCTCTGGGCGCAGCTAGTCGTTGCCAAAATTGAGAGTCAAAAGGCGACTTTGGAGGCCGTTGGAGCACCCCACGAAGGCTTCACGCTGCTGGCACGAAAGGTTCGCTCCGGCGATCCAGAGAATGTCGAGGCTCAAGCGGCCCCGTCGCTATTGGCGTCTCCTTTTTGGCCAAGACTTCCGACGTGATCGCTCAGCAAGCGGTGTAAACGCCATGCTCAACTACTGTTACACTGTGTTGAGGGCTGGAACAGCGAGGGCCGTTATGGCGGCTGGCCTGCACCCCAGTCTCGGAGTTGCCCATCGTCAGCGTGGCAATGCGTTTGCTCTTGCCGATGATTTAATGGAGCCGTTTCGACCGCTTGCCGACCAGTTGGTTTATAGTCTCTTGTCCAGAGGCAAAACCGATCTGGATCGCAGCACCAAACCAATGCTGGCACGCATCCTAGTCACCGATATGAGAACAAAACAGGGAACAACCCCAGTCGGGCTATGCTTGGAGCGTCTCGCACTTTCGGCGGCGCGGTGCTTTTCCGGCGAAGTTCGCACGCTGGATCTTCCGCAGCGGGTGTCGTCGCTGGAGACGTGAGGGACATCAATGGTTGCGCGGCTGCCGGCATTGAGCGGGTACCGTATGATGTGGTTGTATGTGATGTTCGATTTGCCCGTTAGCACGAAGGCGGAGCGCAAGTCAGCTGCAAAGTTCCGCAATTTCCTGCTGGACGAAGGCTTCGAGATGGCGCAATTCTCAGTTTACTTGCGCTTTGCTACGAGCAAAGAAGCTTGCGAAGTATTTATTGACAAGGTGAGACGTGCGTTGCCGAGAAAGGGCAAGGTGCATATTGTGTC
The DNA here is from genome assembly GCF_040819555.1 of Nitratireductor sp. GISD-1A_MAKvit. Classification (GTDB taxonomy): domain Bacteria; phylum Pseudomonadota; class Alphaproteobacteria; order Rhizobiales; family Rhizobiaceae; genus Nitratireductor. The sequence goes on along the minus strand of NZ_CP161920.1, from coordinate 317,288 downwards.
GATCACCGACCGCCAGTATGGCAATGCTCGTATATTCACAGGACAAAACCGTGAACGCAGAGCGGAAAACCCTGACCAACTTGCGCTTTTCTAGGCGAGCATATCGTTTTTTTTTGCCCTCCTTGAGAGAAAAAGCCCTAGTTTTTCTAGGGCTTATCTGAGGTCTAGTTTAGCCGCTTGGAGATCGTAGGCCAACCGCAACTTTTCGTCACCATTGGCACGTTCAATTGCAGTTTAGCCGCTTGGAGATCGTAGGCCAACCGCAACCATGATGGTGTAGATGGTGCCGGAAAGACGAGTTTAGCCGCTTGGAGATCGTAGGCCAACCGCAACGCTGACGTCATGAAGTGGTTCACCGATACAAGTTTAGCCGCTTGGAGATCGTAGGCCAACCGCAACCCATGGCCCCGCTTTCGTCGTTTTAGTGACAGTTTAGCCGCTTGGAGATCGTAGGCCAACCGCAACTGCAGGGAACAGCTCGTTCTGTTCGAGTAAAGTTTAGCCGCTTGGAGATCGTAGGCCAACCGCAACCATTCGCATATCGCGTGATCTGTTGCATGTAGTTTAGCCGCTTGGAGATCGTAGGCCAACCGCAACTGCCGTGGCTGGCCTATCGGTTCGCAACGGAGTTTAGCCGCTTGGAGATCGTAGGCCAACCGCAACAACCCATTTGATGGCTCTCATAGGGAGCCTAGTTTAGCCGCTTTGAACCGCCCCGGGTTTGCCGGAGGCTCCAACTTCCCAATAGGATGGAGCCATGACGAGCAAAACGACGAACAAGTTTTCCCCTGAGGTGCGCGAGCGTGCGGTGCGGTTGGTATTCGATCACGAGGCTGATCATTCTTCGCGCTGGACCGCCTGCCAGTCGATAGCGGCAAAGATCGGCTGCTCGGCGCACACTCTGCTGGATTGGGTAAAGAGGGCCGAGATCGATACCGGCAAGAGGGGCCGGCTTGCCGACGGACACGGCCGAGAAGATAAAGGCTCTTGAGCGGGAGAACCGCGAACTCCGACAGGCCAATGAGATCCTGCGCAAGGCTAGCGCTTATTTTGCCCAGGCGGAGCTCGACCGCCCATTCAAACGATGATCGCGTTCATCGACGATCACCGCGAGGCGCATGGGGTCGAGCCGATCTGCAAGGTGCTGCCGATCGCCCCATCGACCTATCACGATCATGTCGCCAAGCGCACTGATCCCGCGAAGCTGTCGGCGCGGGCGAAGCGGGACCTGGAGCTCAAACCGGCGATCGAACGCGTCTTCGCCGAGAACTTCGAGGTCTACGGCGCGAGGAAGGTCTGGCGGCAGATGCTGCGCGAGGGCTTTGATGTCGCGCGCTGCACGGTCGAGCGGTTGATGGCCGACCTCGGCCTTCACGGCGTCATTCGTGGCAAGCCGATCCGCACCACGGTGCAGGACAAGGCCGCGCCGTGCCCGCTTGACCGCGTGAACCGGGTCTTCCACGCGCCGGCCCCGAACATGCTCTGGCTCTCGGATTTCACCTATGTCAGCACCTGGTCGGGCTTCGTTTACGTGGCCTTCGTCATCGACGCCTACGCCCGTCGTATCGTCGGCTGGCGGGTGAGCAGGACCGCCCATGCGAGCTTTGTGCTCGACGCTCTCGAACAGGCCTTGCACGAACGCCGCCCCGTTCATCGCGGTGGTCTGGTTCATCATTCGGACCGCGGATCGCAATATGTCAGCATCCGCTATACCGAGCGTCTCGCCGAAGCCGGCATCGAACCGTCTGTGGGCAGTGTCGGCGACAGCTACGACAACGCGCTGGCCGAGACGATCAACGGCCTCTACAAGGCCGAGGTCATCCATCGGCGCGGGCCATGGCGAAGCTTCGAGGCCGTCGAGTTCGCCACGCTGACCTGGGTCGACTGGTTCAACAACCGCCGGCTGCTGGAGCCCATCGGCAACATCCCGCCGGCCGAAGCCGAGGAGCGCTACTACGCCATGCTGGAAGAACCGGCCATCGCGGCATAACTTAAACCAGAAGGCCTCCGGCAAACCCGGGGCGGTTCACTTGGAGATCGTAGGCCAACCGCAACCACCAATAGGCGGAAGCTCAACACCCATGGAGTTTAGCCGCTTGGAGATCGTAGGCCAACCGCAACAAACGGTGTCATGCGTATAAGATGCACGAAAGTTTAGCCGCTTGGAGATCGTAGGCCAACCGCAACCGACATGGTGTGTTCGGAACTTGCCGACCAAGTTTAGCCGCTTGGAGATCGTAGGCCAACCGCAACAAGCGCCACTGGATTCGCGCTGGTCGACGGAGTTTAGCCGCTTGGAGATCGTAGGCCAACCGCAACATCCCACCACCACAGAAACGCTATTGCTCGAGTTTAGCCGCTTGGAGATCGTAGGCCAACCGCAACAACGGTTACGAAAGGGTGAAGGGTCCGAGAAGTTTAGCCGCTTGGAGATCGTAGGCCAACCGCAACTCCATATTGAGTCTCTGCGCTTTGTTGCCCAGTTTAGCCGCTTGGAGATCGTAGGCCAACCGCAACCGGTGTCGCTGTTGCTGTTGAACGCTGGCGAGTTTAGCCGCTTGGAGATCGTAGGCCAACCGCAAAGACGGTGACCTTGGCGTTGATGACGGCCTGAGTTTAGCCGCTTGGAGATCGTAGGCCAACCGCAACAGAGCTTCTTAGACCACAACTGTATGCGAGAGTTTAGCCACTTGGAGGTTGTTGGCCAACCGTAAACATTACCACAACCGCTCCATTTCAGCGGCGAAATCGGATGGCAATACTGTCATTGAGTGTCGTGATTTGCGATCTTGCTCCATCTTAATGCAGGCAAGTCTCTATAAGGGTCTTATAGAGGTTTGCCCGCATTAAATTTGTGCAGTTCATATGCCATATTACCGTATGGATTCAATCAAAGACCAGCCTTGTAGTGCTCCCCACTGTGTTCGGGTTGGCAAGGGTCGTTACTGTGCCTATCATCGTTCCTTGGTTCGCCATTATGGAGCACCTGTCACAGGACCAGGCAAGCAGCTCCTTGTCGTCCATCAACGCTATCTGAGGAAAGTTCTAGGGCCACAGATAGGGACCGACGAAGAGGTACAAGGACTGCTTCAGAAGATCGCCGACATTGCCTTCGAACCCCGTCCCATCCACTTCCAGGACACCAGAGGACGCATCCGTAGGGCGGCCTATGAAGCCGCTGTGGGGCAGGTAGAGAGGATCCGGCAGTGTTACCTTGGGGAGAACAATAGGGGACTGGCAGAGCGGCTCTGGTGGGCATTTCTGACGGTCCAGTTTGTCGAGCTGAACGATGTCTTCCTCCACCAGGACAGACACCACTTCTGGACGTCTGTGGTTCGTCTTCTGATTACCGACACCCACCGGAACAAACCATCTTCCCGTTATGCGGAGTACCTTCAGGAAAGACTGAATACGCTTCTGTCAGTGCCAGCAGCAAGATGGTGTTCCAAGGTTGAACTGTAGGAGTGGGGACCGGGTTCGTGTCTTTTTCGCTGACGAAGCCTGACAAAGACAGACAGGGGCGCGAAAATGAAAGTGGGGACTCCGAAATAGCAGAAAAATCTGAAGCGCCAACGTAAGAAGGGCGGCAGCAGTTCTCCCCCCGGGTACCCTTAGGCTACCATGAAAAACCAAACGGCAGCCCCCACTTCAGGTATCACCGATCAGGACTAGCTGAAGGTACACGCTCACGCCGAAGAGCCTGTCACCGTTCCGTCCAACGGTAGACCAAACGGTAGACCAAAAACGCCCCTTCACATCGAACCTGAGTACAGGTAACATATTGATTGCATTGGATATCAACGGTGGAGAGATGCCTGTGATGGGAACCAACCCATCTCCTGGGCACCATTCTTACAGAATGAATCAAGGTTTCCCAGCGCTGCGCGCTTCGGCATGCAGCGCCTGTTGTCGCGCCTATGATGCCGTGCGCAGATGCACGGTCACGCCTTCCATATCCGGTGCACAGATGCGGTTTCGGCCGCCGGCCTTTGCGGTATAGAGCTGCTCGTCGGCGATCGCCATCAGGCTGGAGAAGTCGGCTTTGCTGTCGACCGACGCAACGCCAATGCTGACGCTCAACCGAGCGATAGCATTCCGTGGCGCCTGAACCTCCACGCGCTCCACCGCGCATCGCAACCGTTCGGCAAGCGCCTTTCCGCGCGCGAGCGTGGCTGCCTCCAGAAACACACCGAACTCCTCGCCGCCAATTCGGCCGGCAATGCCTTCTTTGCTGAAGACGGATTGGATGACATCCGCTATCGCGGCCAGAACGCGGTCGCCGGTCAGATGGCCGTGGGTGTCGTTGATGCCCTTGAAGTCATCGGCGTCGATGACGAGCAGAACACCACCGGCGCCGCGCTGACCTGCCGCATTGAGCTCCGCGATGAAGGTGCTGCGGTTGAGCAGCCGGGTCATGTCGTCGATGCGCGCTGCTGCCGCGAGCTTCCGGTAGACGCCGGCAAGCTCGTCATGAGCTGCTTCCAGCTCCTGGTGCGCCAGTGCGATCCGGTGGTTCTGATAGAATGTGTACATGCTCGCCGGAAACGCGATCAAAAGCGGACAGAGCGCGCTCATGAGGGCGGGAAACCAATTCATCGAGCCGCCGGCCAGATGGATCGCTGTCCAGCAGATCGCCAGTGAGGCGAGCATGGAGAGGAGGGTCGCCAGAACGGCTTTGAGCACAACCATTTTCATGATCATGCCGATAGCAGCCGCCCCTTACCCCGACGTTAAGGAAGCCGGACCCGGCCAAGGCGGAGAGTGCCCCTTCATCGCCTCATTCTGTCGGTAAAGCGCCCTCACAACAGGGGCGACGCTTCATTCGTTGCCCGAACCGCCGAAGCGGTCTCGCAACGACAATCCAGGACGACAAAATGCACAGGCTAGTTTCCCGCGGCGTGATCTTGACGCCGGCAGCCGCTCTGCTCCTTGCCGCAGCAACAGCTCCGGCGTTCGCACAGTGCGGCAGCGCCTCATGGTACGCGCTGACCTCCAAAACCGCTTCAGGCGAGCGAATGAACCCCGCCGCGATGACGGCAGCGCATCGCACCCTGCCCTTCGGCACTAGGCTGCGCGTGACCAATGAGCGCAACGGACGCAGCGTTGTGGTGCGGATCAATGATCGCGGCCCGTTTGCACGTGGAAGAATACTCGACCTTTCGAAAGCCGCTGCTGCAAAGCTCGGTTTCATGCGGGCCGGTCACACCAGAGTTTGCCTGAAGAAGCAGTAGCTGCCGGCGACAGACCCTCAGACCGTGTCCGTGGGATCGTCCGGTACCATATGATTCTGGCGCAGATAGCCAAGTGTTGCATCCGCATTGCAGGGGCGTCCGAATAGATATCCCTGCCCGCCCGCGCAGCCAAACTGCACCAGGCGGTCAGCCTGCGCCTGCGCTTCGATGCCTTCGGCAACCACATCCATGCCCAGCCCCTCGCACATGGCGAGGATGGCTCTTATGATATGCTCGGATGGCCGGTCTTCCAGAATGGAAGAGACGAAGGCGCGGTCGATCTTCAGCTTGTCGAAATGAAATTCACGCAGTCGGCCGAGGCTGGACTGGCCGGTGCCGAAATCGTCCAGCGACACGCGGATGCCGACCCGGCGCAAATCTTCAACGATGCGACGGGCCGATGCAGGGTCGTTCATCAGGCCTGTTTCGGTGATCTCGATCTCGAGCCGGCGCGGATCGAAGCCCGTGCGCTCCAGAATTGACAGGATCTGGAGGCCGGTATTGTGATCGACCAATTGCGACGGTGAAAGGTTGAACGAGAGGAACAGTTCCTCCGGCCAGTCGCGCGCCGCTTCGGTTGCCTTGCGAAGCACGAGTTGCGACAGCTGTCCGATGATGCCGCGTTCCTCGGCGATCGGAATAAAAATTCCGGGGGAGACCGGACCGAGATCACGGTCGGTCCAGCGAGCGAGTGTTTCAAAGCCAACCGTGCGGCGTGTGTTCAGATCCACGATGGGCTGAAAATGCGGTTCCACTTCGCCTGCGGCAACCGCGCGGCGCAGGGCTTGCTCTATGTGCGTGACGCGCTTGGCGGCATCTTCCATCTCGCGCGTGTAGACCACAACGGCGCCTCGCCCGGTGCGTTTTGCCTGATAGAGCGCGGTTTCCGCCTTGTTGAGCAAAACTTCGCTCGTCTCCTCTTCCGAATAATAAAGAGAGCAGCCGGCGGATGCGGAAAGTCGCGCGGTGCGTTGCCCCAGGTCGTAGGGCGCCGAAAGGATCTCGATCAGAAGCCGCGTTTTCTCGCGTGCGGCTTCCTCGCTGAAGACAAGGGGAAACAGAAAGGCGAATTCGTCGGCGCCGATTCGCGTTACCGTGGAGTGTTCATCCATCGCCGCACGCAGACGCATGGCCACCTGCTGCAGGATTTCGTCTCCGGCAGCGCGACCGAAAAGATCGTTGATCGGCTTGAAGCCATCGAGATCCAGAACGCCTATGGCAAAGGGAGCCGGATCATCGGCTCGCTCGGCAATAAGGCGATCGATCTTGTCGAAGAACCGGCGCGTGTTGCCCAGGCCTGTCAACGCGTCGGTGAAGGCGAAGTCTGGCTGTTCTACCGTTGTCGGCCGTTCAAGGGCGGGCGCCGGCTGCATTATGACTCCATCAGGCTCACAAACTTTTGATCACATGTCATAAACATGAACCGGAAGTGTTTAGGAATCGTATCCAATATCCGGTTTCCAGGCGCAGAATCAAGGACGATTCCGATGCGGCGGGGACGCGGCTTCTCCGAATGTCTTGACATCGGTGCGTGAGCAACCTCATCTGCCGCCCGACAAAGCCTCGCGGAGTTTTTTCGATGTCCCTCAAGGTCGCGGTCCAGATGGATCACATTTCCGGTGTCACGATCGCCGGTGACACCAGCTTTGCACTCGCGCTGGAAGCCCAGGCGCGTGGTTACCCACTCTGGCACTATACTCCGGACCGGCTGTCCATGGTCGATGGCTGTGTGATCGCATGGGCGCAAGAACTGTCGGTGCGCGACGAAGAGGGCAACCATTACACGCTGGGAGAACCGGAGCGCGTGGATCTTGCGCAGATGGATGTGGTTCTCCTGCGGCAGGACCCTCCCTTCGACATGAACTACATCACCACGACGCACATCCTTGAGCGCATCCACCCGAAGACGCTCGTGGTGAACGACCCTGCCTGGGTGCGGAACAGCCCCGAAAAGATCTTCGTGACAGAGTTCGGTGATCTGATGCCGGAAACGCTCATAACGCGCGACACGAGCGAGGTGGATGCTTTTCGAAAGAAGCATGGGGACATCATCGTCAAGCCGCTTTACGGCAATGGCGGCGCCGGCATCTTCCATCTGCAGCAGGGGGATCGGAACCTCGCCTCTCTCCTCGAAATGTTTCTGGATGCATTCCGCGAACCCTTCATCGTCCAGCGCTATCTCAAGGAAGTGCGCGGTGGTGACAAGCGCATCATCCTGATCGAAGGTGAGCCGGCTGGCGCGATCAACAGGGTTCCATCGGAACACGACTCCCGTTCCAACATGCATGTGGGCGGTCGCGCCGAACACGCGGAACTGACCGAGCGGGAGCGCGAAATCTGCGCGCGCATTGGCCCCTCACTGCGCGATCGCGGTTTCACCTTGGTCGGCATTGACGTTATCGGCGGTCTGCTGACGGAGATCAACGTCACCTCGCCCACGGGTGTGCGCGAGGTAAAGAAATTCGGCGGACCTGATATCGCCGCGCTCTTCTGGGACGCCGTGGAAGCGCGCCGCGCACAGGCCTGATCTTTCCGCAAGGAGCGGTGGACGGGCTGCGGACCGTCAAGGAGCTCTCCGGGCGGGGCCTCCCCGCTTGTTCCGACCATGCAACCTTGTGCAACCGGGCTGCAGCCCTTGCGTGCGTTCGTTCTTCAAATGTTCTTGATCTGGCCGGCTGAAGCTGTTTCAATACGGTTGCAGGACGGAAGGATTTCGTGCTCTGGCTGTGGTCGGAGGCGTCCGGACAGGGGGGATGGGTGCGTGGTTTCACATGTGTGCACGGTGGCCTTTCAAGGTGTGGAGGCCCTTCCTGTCGATGTGCAGGTGATGGTGGCTCCGGGCAAGATGGGCATGCAGATCGTTGGTCTCGCAGACAAGGCCGTTGCCGAAAGTCGTGAGCGTGTGCAGGCAGCGCTCCATGCGTCAGGTCTTTCGATGCCCCCCAAGAAGGTGACGGTCAATCTGGCGCCGGCGGACCTGCCGAAAGAAGGCAGTCACTACGATCTTCCCATCGCGCTCGGCCTCATGGCGGCGCTTGGGGCGATCCCGCCTGATGTGCTCGATGATTATGTGGTGCTCGGCGAGCTTTCACTCGACGGTACGGTAGCTGCGGTCAATGGCGTTCTGCCTGCCGCAATCGGTGCCAACGCAATGGGGCGCGGGTTGATCTGCCCCCATGCCTGCGGCGCGGAAGCAGCGTGGGCGAGCGTTGATATCGACATACTCGCGCCGCGCAGTCTCATTGCCGTGGCCAATCACTTCAAGGGCAGCCAGGTGATGAGCCGACCGGAACCGGCCCTCGGACCGCCCCCGGCCAGCGTGCCCGACCTCGCAGACATCAGGGGGCAGGAAGCGGCCAAGCGCGTGCTCGAAGTGGCGGCCGCCGGCGGTCACAACCTTCTCATATTGAAAACAAAAGACCCCCCGGTTCAATTTGTTTGGTCCCCTGCTCTGGGCCAAGGCTAACGAAAACTAATAGACGCCCCGGCTCACTCCCACGCATTCAGAACGGCCTCGGCCTTGGTCGGGTCCGCCTTGATGCGTAAAACGGTCTGCCGGGTCAGTCCCGTGGCCTTGGCTATCTCGCTGGTGCCTGCCGTCCCCATCGCCAGCATGTTCTTGACGGTCTCCAGCGCCGCCCGGTCATAGCTCGGCTTCCGGCCTAGATACGGCTTCTTTCCCGGCTTCGGATTCAGCTTCGCATCTTCAATGCCTGCCCGCTGGCTCGCCTTGGTCGCCTCATATTGCGCCTGTGCGGTTGCCGCCATGAAGGCGATAAGGGCATCCCGCACGGCCATTTGCACCGGGTCTGCGGTCGCTCCATCGAATGTCATGTTGTTGATGACGGTCCTGATGATGACGCCCCTGCGCATGAACTCTCGGATGGTGTCCGTCACGTCCTGATAGTTGCGGCCCAGCCTGTCCACCCAGCGGACAACGAGGGTATCCCCCTTGCGTAGCATGTCGAACAACCTCCGGCCTTCCGGTCTCTCGCGAAGGGTTGTCGAGACGCCGGAAACACCATGGTCGGCAATGACCATATCAATCGCGAATCCAGCCTGCTCGGCTTGGGTGCGCTGATGGTCAAGGGTCTGGTCAGCGGTCGAGACGCGGGCATAGAGAATGGTTGCCATGAGATTGCCTCCGCATGTACGAATGGATCATGTACGTAGAAAGGCATGTACGTTGATCGTTGTCAACCCATGCGTACAGGGCTCATGGTCAGGTTAGGGGCGACCGCTAGCCTATACCCCAGCGGACAGATTGAACTCCAACGCGCGCCTTCCGGTGAAGCCCATGGCGAGCAGGGTGAAGCCGTCTCGGGTCATGTCGTAGGAGCGGTACAACTGGCCGTTCTGCGGGTGCTTGTAGGGGGTCTGCTGAAAATCCAGCCCCCTGTTCAATCAGACGATCAATGTCCGCAAGAACGTTTCGATGCTCCTTCCCAAAGAACTCCGCCACGTCCCGGCTGTTGGCGAACACCTTGCCGTCCTTGATGGTCACGATGGGGTTGGTGGTGGTCTGCCTCCCGTCCAGCTACCCCCCCCCCCTTCCGCAACGCCCTATCGTCACCGTGGCCGGGAAGGACGAAATTCCCCGGCAGGATTTTACAGTGGCGATTGGCCGAGGGGGTGGGGGCATGTTCTCCCGGCAACATGGTCCCGGCAAAACGCCAAAAAATCGGGGGCAGAGGGGGGAACCGCCATCATCCTATAATTGAGATGGTGGCTCGAATTTTTGTCCAAAAAGTAAAACAGAGCAGCCACGGGATGCCCATTTCCCGCACCCCGTGGCGACCGTAGAGCGGCGTCAGGTTGTTCCCAAGGGAAAACCCTTCGGCCATCCACGACGCGCCTCTACGGTTTCTATCGCAGCAGAAAGAATGGACGTTCTCGCGGGACACTCACCCGCCATCATACCTGATGGAGTCGACCGCGAAAAAACAGGGCCACGGCTTTACCACCGTGACCCTGTGGGTACATTCAGGCCGCTTCCTTGCAGAGGCGCGACTGCGCATTGGGCTTCCTTGCGATATCAGCATCACCCGAGAAGTCAGGCAAGGGCCTGTAGCGCCTGCGGATGAGACCACGATTATCGTCATCTACAATATCATAGGCCGCCCATGCGCCAAGCGACCGGGGTTTGAAGATCGGGGTTGTTCCACGAACCACCATGACCATCGTCTCGGGAGAATGACCACGATCTATCAGCCTCCGGCACAACGGGGGTATCGGGTCTTTACGGGAATGGGTGCTGATGATGCCATTGCAGGTGGCGGTGAAGCTGCGGCCTCTATCGTTGTTCGTAATGTTGATGACCAGCATGATGTGGGTTCCTTGCGGTTGTCGCATGCCGACGACCACGGGCCAGAGGCACCGGGCAAAGCGGCTGGGATGGTTTGAAGAATGAAGACCAGAAACCGGAACGGTTAGTCTTCGGGCGAGAACAGCAATCATCATCTTGCAAGCCCCTTGGTCAGAGCTTGGCAGAAGGATTCGGTTTAAGCCTTACAGAAAGGATTGATGGAAGATGATGATGAAGGGAATGACCTAGGACGCAGCTATTAGCTTCCATAAGGGAAGCCTAAAGCTAACCTATGGAGATAAGCTATATGCAAACCTAGGGGGGCTCCCTCCTATTGTGGGGGGTAATTGAGCTTCGATCTTTTCGCACCCGTAGGGACCGTAGGAGCGAACTGGTATAAACAGGGAGGAACCACCTAGAGACGGGCGACTGAGGCTCTACGGTCTCAACCGCAGCGAAGAGAACAGACTTACATCGTTGAGACCGGCTTGATCTGTCCCCCCACTATCCTTGTCGCGAATCAACCGATCGGCATATGGTGCCCGCAAGTTTCTGCGTGAGGGGGCGCTGATAATATATGACGCCACAACAGTTTATATCCAAATGGCTGAACTCGGCGCTCAAAGAACGCGCTGCGGCACAAGAGCATTTCCTTGATCTATGCCGGATGCTGGACGAGCCGACCCCTGCTGATGTTGACCCGACCGGCAAGGATTACGGTTTCGAGGTTGGCGCATCGAAGACTACGGGTGGCAACGGTTTCGCGGATGTTTTCAAACGCGGCCACTTCGGCTGGGAATACAAGGGCACCAAGGCAAACCTCGACACGGCCTTTGCCCAGCTTCAACGCTACGCCATCGCGCTTGACAATCCGCCGCTGTTGATCGTCTCCGATATCGGCACGACCATCCGCATCCACACCAACTGGACCAACTCAGTCTCCAAGGTCTACGAGATCGCCATTGCCGATCTTGGCGACCCTGAGAAACGGGGATGGTTGAAGGCGGCACTGTCTGACCCGGATGCGCTGCGACCATCCAAGACCCGGCAGCAACTGACCGAAGAGGTCGCCGGGGAGTTTGCGGAACTTGCACGGCTGTTACGGCAACGCGGTCACGATGCCGAACAGGTTGCTCATTTCATCAATCGGCTGGTCTTCTGCATGTTCGCGGAAGACGTGAAGTTGCTGCCCGACAACATTTTCTCGCGCATGTTGGAGCGGGCATTGGACGACCCCAGCCAATTCGAGAGCTTCGCCCGCAGCTTGTTCACCGCGATGAAGAGCGGGGGCCATATCGGCTTCGAGAAGGTGGCGTGGTTCAACGGCGGCCTCTTCAACGATGACCTCGTTTTCGCGCTGGACAAGAAGGAAATCGGCATCGTCCATCGGGCGGCGAAGCACTTTTGGGGCGATGTAGACCCGTCCATTCTCGGCACCCTGTTCGAGCGTGGGCTAGACCCGGACAAGCGCAGCCAGCTTGGCGCGCACTACACCGACCGGGACAAGATCATGATGATTATCAACCCGGTCATCGTGGAGCCGCTGACGGCGGAATGGAATAAGGCCAAGGCCGAAATCACGGCGCTTATGGACAAGGGCCGCGTCATCGAAGGGGGGAACCGCGACCAAGGCTAGAAACCAAGCTCAGGCGGTCCTCGACGCGCACCTGAAACGGCTTGCAGATTTCCGTGTCCTCGACCCGGCCTGCGGCTCCGGCAATTTCCTGTATCTCGCGCTCCGGGCATTGAAGGACTTGGAGCATCGGGCGCAGGTCGAAGCGGAAGCCTTGGGGCTGCCGAGGGGGTTTCCGAGGATTGGCCCGGAGGTGGTCAAGGGTATCGAGATCAACCCTTATGCTGCCGAACTCGCCCGCGTGTCGGTCTGGATAGGCGAAATTCAGTGGATGATCGGCAACGGCTTCGGAGCCAGTACCAATCCTATCCTGAAACCGCTGGAAACCATCGAATGCCGGGACGCCCTGATGACATGGGAGCCGGGAGGGGACACGGAAGGCGGGCGATGGATCGAAGCTGAATGGCCCGAAGTGGATGCCATCGTTGGAAACCCGCCTTTTCTGGGGTCCAAGGAATTTCTTTCTACGCTACCGTCGACAACTGTTGCTCAAATCAGGTGTGTCTACGCGGGGCGAGTTCCTGCGAGCTCGAACCTAGTAATGTACTGGTTCTTCAAAGCAGCCCGTGCGATCAAGGAGGGAAAGGCTGGGCGCTTCGGTTTGGTCGGAACCAATGCCATTCGATACGGGGCGTCTAGTTCTGTTCTTGCCGACATCTTCCGCTGGGTTAGGCCTTTTGACGTATGGTCGGACCAGCCTTGGGTGGTAGACGGTGCTGCTGTGCGGGTGTCGATAGTCTCGGCAGAGGCCATAGTCAGCAAGTCGTCAAAGAAGCTAAATGGCTCAGAGGTGGAAGATATAACTTCGAAACTTACTGCGACCAGTGAAACCGGTGAGGCAGACTTTTCGCTCGCTCAGAAGCTGCCGGAAAACAAGGGAATTGCATACGTTGGGGGGCAGAAAGACGGTCCGTTCGACATAGACGCCTCTCTTGCGCGTGAGCTACTCAGATCACCCCTCAATCCCAACGGCAGGCCAAATGCGGACGTAGTGCGGCGCTGGTTAAATGGAAGAGCGATCATAGAGGCCGTATCTGATCTCTGGATAATTGACTTTGGGGAAAGATGCCTCGAAGAGGCAGCCCTTTATGAAGGAGCATTCAATTTCGTTGATGTAGAAGTAAAGCCGATACGAGCTACCAATCGCGATAAACGACGAAGAGAAAAGTGGTGGCTGCACGGACGACCGGGCACCCTGGCTAAGCAGGCTCTTTCAGGCCTTGATCGGTGTATCGTCACGCCACTTACGTCAAAGCACCGGACCTATCGATATTTCCCGACATCGCAATTCCCCGATAATTCTGCTGTAGTTGTGGCGCGGGATGATGATGTCACGTTCGGTCTCCTTCATAGCCGCGCACATTTCCTTTGGTTCTCCCGGACATGCACTTGGCTCGGCAAAGGAAATGACGCACGCTACACGCCTACGACCACCTTCGAAACCTTTCCGTTCCCCGAGGGACTGACCCCGGACATCCCGGCTGCGGACTATGCCGATAACCCTCACGCCATCGCCATTGCCACGGCAGCGGCCCGTCTCAACGAGCTTCGGGAAAACTGGCTGAACCCGCCCGATCTTGTCCGGCGTGAACCCGAGGTTGTCCCCGGCTATCCCGACCGTATCCTTCCGATCAACGAGGAAGCCGCACAGAAGCTCAAGAAGCGCACCCTGACGAATCTCTACAACGAACGTCCCGCATGGCTACAGCACGCCCACAAAGCGCTAGATGAAGCCGTAGCGGCAGCCTATGGCTGGCCTGCCGACCTGTCAGATGACGAAATCCTGGCCCGCTTGTTCGAGTTGAACCAAGAGCGCGCGGCAAAACAGCCATAGCGTGCTGCGGTGGCGACCGTGGACGCGTGATCGTGACAAGGCGAGGGGGATTACTACCCATCCCCGTCAACGCCTTTCTACGGTTATCACCGCAGCACGAAAAACCTATTGCAGGGAAACCATCTATCTACCCGACCGAAACCACGCCCCTGACACGCCCAAGGTAAACCTCCCGGTCACTCGGCGGATTGACCGCATAGCCCCAGCCTACCGAGACTGGCGACCATTCCAGCCACGCGCTGATGTTGGTGAAGGGCAGGCGCAGGAACACGCCCCTCGGCTTCCATCCGTCATGGAAGAAATCGACACGGCGGCTGACAGCTTCCGCCATGGCGTCCCGAATGTCTCGGCCAAGGTCGGCCAGCTTGACCAGAACCGAGGGAACACGATGAAAATGAACATCACGCATTGGATACCTCCGTTGTGCTCGTGGTGATGATGATGTACCGCCCGCGACAGGCGGCAGGGGAAGCCCCCAAGGGGACGCATGGGGATTGCTAGAAGCACCAGACCGATAGGGGGAGCCGGATGGTTCTGTCCAATGCGTCCACTAAGGAGCTACGAGGGGGGCAAAGATGTCGCTGGGATTATCCCGTCATCGTCGTCCGTTTCCGTGGGCCATCCATAGACAATGCTCGTGGCTGCATCGGGGACGTGATTCCAGTGGAAGACAAGGCTTCCGCTCCGATAGTCCACCACGACTTTCCCAAATAGCTGACGGAGAACCGCATTGACCTTCGGAATATCGTGTGGCTGCTCGCCCACGGCGTCCAACAGAGCGGTGCCCGTATTGGCGATGCGGTTTGTGATGGTGTCGGCCATTCTTGTTGCGACGGAGGATAGTTCGTTCGCTATCCGATCACGCTCGGCCTCTGTTGCCCGTAGGCGGTTGAGCAATGCAGGCGAGTGTCCGGCCTCTGCTATGGCCTGAACGACCCGCTCGATCTCATCGCCCATCACGTCATGGGCTAGAGATAGCTGGTCCCATTGCGCTTGCAGGTCTGCCTCGGGGGAGGGAAGTTCCCCAATGAGATAACCCGCATTATCAATGATCGCCCTTGTTACGTGGTCTAGGCGGACCTTGCGGTATGTGCAGCCCGCGCCTGCTTTGGCCCTCGTGCAAATGAGATAGGGGTGGCCGCCCTTCTTCCCGCCCTTGTTGACGCGCGTCATGGTGGAACCACACCTCGGACACTTCGCAAGCCCTGCCAGTATGTTAGCCATCGCCCCTTCGGTTTTCGACGGCGCACTGCGCCCGCTCGCGAGGGCTGCCACCTGTTCAAAAACCTCGCGGCTGACGGCCTGCGGGAAGTAGTCTTCTACTGGCTCGGCGGGGACACGGACTCGCTTGCCATTGATAATTTCCATGCGGTGAGGCGTGAACTGTCCGATGACAGCGGGATTGCCCAGCATCTTTTTGACGTAGGAACGGTGCCAGTGCTTCCCCCGACCGAAAACCGGAACCCCTTCGCGATTTAGCGTCTCGGCAATGGACTGCTGCCCCTTGCCGGCAATTGCCATCTCGAATATGCGCCGAACGATAGCTGCCCGTTCCGGTATCAGATCGAACCCGCTACGATCATCTCGAAGGCGTACCCATCCCGGACTTAGCTTCGTTAGCGGTTGCTTTTCCGCCCTCGCGCGCTTTGCTCCCCATGCCTCCCGAAGCCGCTTGGCCTTCGTTGCGCTTTCCTCGTTCGCCCTCATGAACACCATCACCGCGACCATGAGGTCAACAGGGTTTTGACGCAGGCTCTCATGGGTGTACGCTCGCCCATCGTTGAGAGTTACTACCGTAATCCCCTCTTTCGCTATGTCTTTAAGGGCATCAAGGGCATCCAGCGCGTTCTCTCGGGATACACGATCAAGGTTCTCGACTAGAAGATAGGACCCTATGGCTATGTCGCCTGATCGGACCAACTCTAGGAACTCGCCTAGCATCCCTTCCGCCCTATTTCGTCCCCGAAAAGCGGATACACCAAGGTCTTGGAATGTCAGCTTGTCGTCTAGCTCTAGCCCATGGAGTGCAGCGTAGCGTTCTGCGGCTTCCGTCTGACGCCGCAAGCTGTCGCCCCGCATTTGTTCCGGGGTCGAGAACCGGATGTAAGAATATGCCTTCGGTTTGGCGATGGGCCGATTCGACATGATGGTTATCTAGTTCGATAGGGGTCTTTTGTCCATATCATGCTGATGATCGGGCCGCCGGGCGCCGGAAAGTCCATGTTGGCACAGCGCCTTTCCTCCATACTGCCGCCTCTTTCACCTCGCGAACTCCTTGAGGTTTCCATGATCGCGTCGATCGCGGGCGAACTGGCGGATGGAAAGCTATCCGATCGTCGCCCGTTTCGTTCGCCGCATCATTCGGCCTCGATGGCGGCAATTGTCGGCGGTGGGCTGCGAGCGCGGCCCGGAGAAGCGTCGCTTGCCCATCATGGCGTCCTGTTTCTCGACGAGCTGCCGGAGTTTTCACCCCAGGTTCTGGATTCGCTGCGTCAGCCGCTTGAAACGGCGGAATGCGTCATCGCTCGTGCAAATCATCGCGTGAGTTATCCCGCGCGTATCCAGCTGGTTGCCGCGATGAACCCCTGCCGATGCGGTATGGCTGGCGAACCGGGTCATCAATGCCGCCGCGGCCCACGCTGCGAGACGGACTATCAGGCACGGGTATCGGGGCCCCTTCTTGACCGGATCGATCTGCGTATCGATGTGCCCGCCGTTTCTGCGGGCGATCTTATAGGCAGCGTAAAACGATCGGAGTCGAGCACCGCCGTTGCTGAAAGGGTCGCACGAGCCCGGTTGATCCAGCAGGAGCGCTACGCTGCTCGCGGGCTGCCGGCATGGACCACGAATGCATCCTGTTCCGCCGCTCTTGTGGAAGACATCGTGCCGCTCGACAATGACTGCACGGGATTGATCCGGGACGCGAGCGAGAAGCTCGGTTTCTCGGCCCGGGCCTATCATCGGGTGCTGAAGGTCGCGCGCACGTTGGCGGACCTCGACGGCGCCGAGGCTGTTTCCAGGCCGCACATCGCCGAGGCCATTTCCTATCGCGTGGCGGGCAACAAACGCACACAGGCAGCGTGAGAACGCGGTGTGCCGATGGAGCCTCACGGAGCCGATGGTCGATTGGGAAAGAGCGTTTCCACTCAGGAACGTGAGCGAACGTTGATTTCCGCGCTGCTCCGTCGCGCTCCCAGATAGGGAAGAACAAAGAGGCACAGTCCCGTAATAAGCAGCAGGAAAAGCGGCCCAAGCGCAAGGGAATAAATCCACGCAGGGGGCTCGTCGCCACTAACCGCAGCAAAGGTGTTGACGAGGACGCCAAGGGTGAATGCGATCGAGATCCAGCGGTGAGCTTGCCGAAGCCAGACTTTCCATCTCATTTGCGTTTGCTCCTGGTTCTGGTGTCTGCGTTTTGATGTGCTGCTGCGAGAACAAGCGCTCCGAGTGCGTCGGCATCGATTACATCACCCTCGTGAAAATCGATGGCGCGGCGCGTGTTGCCTTCCAGGCTGGCATTGAAGAGGCCCCGACGGGTCTTCGAGGAAGGCGCCCTTGGCAAAGGTCATCTTCACTGTTTTTCTGTAAGTTTCTCCGGTGCAGAGCATGCCGTCATGATACCAGACGGGAACACCGCGCCACTTCCACTCCTCGATCACATCGGGAAGGGCCTGGTGGATCACCTTGCGCAGCCGGGCGAGCATGTCGCCCCGCCAGTCGCCCAGCGCGGCAATTTTGTCATCTATCAGTTCAGATGGGGATTTGCTGGTTCCGGACATGGTCAGCCAAATTGCTCCACAACCCGTTCAAGCTCCGAAATGAAACGTGGCCAACCAACCGTCGCCCCCTGATAGTAGGATTTCTGTTCGGCCCCGAAGCCCTCTTGCTCCATCCTCAGCCGCGTTCCGTTCGTGGTGGGCGTGAGCGTCCAGGTAACAACGCTCCGCAGGTCTTTCGTGTCCCAGGCATAGGACAGCGCCCTGTGCGGTTCGAGCACCAGCACAGTGCAGTCCACCCGCCCCCAATCGGCACTAAGGCTGAAGCGATGGCCTTCCCGGGCCTCGAAATCGTTTTTCATCAACCATTCGGCGATCAGGTGCGGCTGTGTCAGTGCGCGCCAGATCTTTTCTGGAGGATGCGGAATCTCGCGTTCCACCACCACCGAGCGGGTCTCGCCTCTGGTGTCTGTCATTGGTCCATCCTGTTGAGGAGGTCTTCCATCTCGTCGAAACGGCTTTGCCAGAAGCTCTTCATTTCCCGTGTCCAATCGTTCAGCGGGGTGAGTGCCTCAAGCCGAGCGCTGTAATGTGTCTGACGTCCCTCCTGACGGTCGTGCACGAGGCCGGCACGCTTCAACACCCCTAGATGCTTGGAAACCGCCGGCTGCGACACGCGGGCACCCGCCGTCAGAACAGCGACGGTCAGGTCACCCTCGCGGCATAGCCGCTCAAAGAGCGCCCGCCGCGTCGGGTCGGCCAGTGTGCGAAAAAGCGTGTCGTGAGACGGTGTCATTCTTACTCATAACTTAAGGGTTATTAATTAAACCAATAACTCTGTGGTTATGATTTTGTCAAGCCGCTGAAGGGAAGGAAAACGGGGTGCAGGGGCCAGCGGCGGCAGTCACAGCTTGAGATGCACTCGGCATCAGAGCGGGATACGCCAGGCTTCGGCCCTGGTTATTCGCTGACGGCACCCACAACCGGGTTGTTGCCCTCTCGCAGGCTCACCCATCGACCCGTGTGGTTGCTCGCCTGTCGCTTGAGGTAGCGATAGTTGGTGGCGCTCCACAGCTTCACGGTGTCATTCAGATTGTCGAGCACGAAATCACCACGGTCCGTGCGGACCGTCAGCACTGCATGGCCTTCGCCATTGGGCTTTCGGACCACCGTAATCAGAAGGTTGGAAAGGGAAAGCCCGGCCCTGTGCAGCGCCCGGCGCTTTTCCAGCACATAGTCTTCGCAGTCACCGACACCGGTGGAGGGATAGGTCCAGACTTCCTCGGCGCCGTAGATGTCGATATCGTTCATCGGCTGGATTTTGCCGTTCACTTCCGCATTCACGCGCGAAATGGTCGCCCAGAGAGTTCTGGTAACATGCTCGGGACCGCGGTCTCGCATCCGGATGGAGCATTCCGCCGGGTTTGCCTTGCAGAACTCGTAATGTCCGATCGGCTGAGACGTCAGCTCGCCGGTCTCCATCAATCCAGTCGCTCCGGCGGGCATCGTCATGATGCCGGCCAGAGTCGGGACCAAAAAGGCCCCTGTGCGGATTGCCCCCCGCCAAGCAGCCATCATGCCGCTCCCCGTTTGCTTTTCGTTAATGAAACGTTAAGAAATGTGAGAGGGCTATGTCAACAAAGCGGCAGGTAATGTTACCGACTATGGTTACCGGCGTGAGCGCTCGCCAGACCCCGCCGTTTCTGCTTTGAGAGAATGCGATGGCGTTTCAGCTCAAAACAACTCGTTTTGAGCTGAAAAAGAGGCTTTTCGGCAGGAATCAGCTGCCCTTTCGCGATGAAGCCCTGCCCGGTTTTTTCACTGCAGTTCTTCCCTTGGCAGGAGAATTCCTGTGCATGAAGTCCAGAATGCGGGGTGCGATCTCCGAGCGGAAGCGTGAGCCATTGAACACGCCATAATGGCCGACTGCCGGCTGCATGTAATGGTGACGCATCTCGTCGGGAATGTTGACGCACAGGTCATGCGCGGCCTTTGTCTGGCCGACACCCGAAATGTCGTCATTCTCCCCTTCCACCGTCAGCAGCGCCACGCGGCGAATTGCGCCCGGGTCCACCGGGTCGCCGCGGTGCTGCATCTGACCGCGCGGAAGATCGTGGCGGATGAAAACGGTTTCCACCGTCTGCAGATAGAACTCGGCCGTCAGATCCATGACGGCGAGATACTCGTCATAGAAGTCGCGGTGTTTTTCGGCAGAATCGCCGTCATTCTTCACCAGGTGCATGAAAAAGTCCTTGTGCGCGGTGATATGGCGATCAAGATTCATGCTCATGAAGCCGGAAAGCTGAAGGAAACCCGGATAGACCTGTCGCATGAAGCCGGGATTGGGCCATGGCACCGGCATGATCACATTGTCGCGGAACCAGGAAATGTCTTTCTGCTCAGCCAGCTCGTTCACGGCAGTCGGATTCTTGCGGGTGTCAATCGGCCCACCCATCAGGGTCATGCTGGCGGGAGGGCTCTTCGCACCACGCGCTTCCATCAGCGCGATGGCCGCAAGGACCGGGACGGAAGGCTGACAAACCGCCATCACATGCGTGTCGGGCCCCAGATGGTCGAAGATGTCGATCAGATAATCGATGTAATCATCGAGATCAAACGTGCCGTCTGCAACCGGAACCATCCGTGCATCGGCCCAGTCGGTGATATAGACATCCGCGTGGGGGAGCATGGTCTCCACCGTGCCGCGCAGGAGCGTTGCATAGTGGCCCGACATTGGCGCGACCATCAGGATCCTCGGTCCCGGATTGGCGCCTTTCGGCAGATCGCGCTTGAAGCGGACGACGTTGCAGAATGGCTGCGACCAGACCGTCTGCTCGCGCACTGCCACCTGCGTACCGTCGATCGAAGTTTCTGTCAGACCGAACGCGGGCTTGGTATAGCGGCGTGTACTGCGCTCGAACACCTCGGCACTGGCGGCCAGCGTGCGGCCAAGATAAGTTTCGGCGAAAGGGTTTAGCGGATTGCTGTAAAACAGCCGAATGGCATCTGCATATGCCCGGGCCGGCTGAAGCGCGGCATGGTTGAATTCATAAAGTTGATAATACATTGCGAGGTTTCCCGGGAGGAGCCTTGCCAAGACCAGACCGCCAGGAAACATGTGCATGAGGCGGCGACGCCTTGATCATTTGCATGCTGATAGACTAAACGACTTTTGTTGCGTTGCAATAGAAGCGCCGAAATCCCGTCAATCACCACCGCAACGCCTTCAACCTTCTGAATTTAATGGCAGAATTCATGCGTTGTGCTGGATATGATTGTTGCGGCGCAGCATCAATAGGCGGGTTTCTGCCGCAATTCCTTCGGGGACCTCATCGAAAAACCGCTCCCTGAGAGCGTCGGGAACGCGAGCAAGCGGTTGCTCCGCAAAGCCATGGCGCGCGTAAAACGGTGCGTTGAACGGCACGTCTCTGAATGTGCTGAGCGATACGCCCGTCAGTCCGCGAGAGACACTTTCGGCAATAACCGCGCGCAGCAGCGCACTTCCGAGCCCCTTCCGTCCGTGCTCGGGCGCCACCGAAAGCTCCTTGAGGTGAAGGAAGGAACCGATCTGATCGCAAATGGCGAAACCGGCGGCACCGTCGATGTGATGCTCGGCCACCAGTGTATGGTTCTGCGAGGCAAGTCGGTGGAAGGCATCCGGTGCGGTGGCCGGGGTGGCTGCCAGACCGTGAAATCCGTGCTCCGCGAAAAGCTGCGCAGCACGCACTTCCAAAGCCGGAAGATGTTCTGCGTCGTTGCCGGCATAGCGCCGGATTGCATAACTCTCAGATATGCTTTGCGTGGTTCAACCCTTTCTCATTCAGATCATTCCGCACCTTCGACGAGCACCATGTCAGCGTCTGCCACGGTAATACGGATCGCTTTCGCAGCCTGATATTCAGGCGAATTGTAGCAGTCGCGCGCTGCCTGGAGCGTCGGGAACTCGATCACCACATTGCGCCCGCGCCCCCTGCCTTCCAGGCCTTCCCACGTGCCGCCACGCGCCAGAAACCGCGCGCCGAACTTTTCAAAGGCGGGTTTGGCGGTGGCCACATAATCCTTGTAGCGTTCGGGATCACGCACATCGACATGAGCGATCCAGTATCCCTTGGGCATGTTTTCCTCCTCCACAATCCGAACTGCCCCACTGTGTCAGGCTGCGGCCATCTCGTCGAGAATGGATTGTGCTGCAGCTTTGGGATCGGAGGCCGCCACGATGGGGCGCGCAACCACGAGATGGGTGCTGCCGGCGCGAATTGCGTCTTTCGGTGTCATCACGCGCTTCTGGTCGCCATGGTCGGCGCCTGCCGGGCGTATGCCCGGTGTGACGAGGGCCATATCGGGACCTGCGACATCGCGCATTTCGTTCACTTCGGTCGGTGCGCAGACAATCCCGCCCATTCCGGCCTTGCGAGCCTGTGCAACGCGCTTCCTGACCAGTTCCTGGGCGGTACCTGCATATCCCGCATCGTGCAGATCAGCATCGTCCATGGATGTCAGCACCGTCACGCCAAGCAGTGTGAGTCCGGAGCCCTGCGCGGCCTGCACCGCCGCACGCATTGCCTTGGGATAGGCGTGGATCGTCAGCATGGTCATGCCCATCCTGGCGATGTTCTCGACTCCCTTGGCGACAGTGTTGTCGATGTCCAGCAGTTTCATGTCGAGGAAGATTTTCTTGCCTGATCCAGCGAGCTCCCGTGCGAAGTTAAGACCGCCGGCAAATGCGAGCTGATGCCCGATCTTGTAGAAGGAGACAGTATCTCCGAGCGCCGCCACGATCCGGTCTGCTTCCGTGAGAGAGGGGACATCCAGCCCGACAATCAGGCGGTCACGAATGCTTTCTGTCATGATCAGGCTCCAATCCGCGTAGACATCAATTTCGCCCGCTCGATCAATCCGCGACACGTTGCTTCCATCATGCCTTTGGTGCGGTCGTCCCTGAAGTTTCCGTCGGCATCGAAGGCATCCTGCGCGCGGGCAACGGAACATTGGGGGGTTATGATGTCGGCCCTGCAATTCATGAGAACGGCCCGCAGGTGGTAAAGCCCGCGAATTCCGGCGAAATTTCCGTCGGAGGAAGAGCAGAGGGCAACCGGTTTGCCCGACCAGGGGCGGACATTGTTTCCATCGATGCGCGACACCCGGCTCACCCAGTCGATCGTGTTTTTCAGCAGGGGGGGAATGGAGGCGTTGTATTCGGGGCTCGCGATCAGCACGCCGTCATGCGCGGCAATCAGTCGTCCGATCCCGAACGCGTTTTCTGGCACACCTTTTTCCTTTTCCAGATCCTCGTCCATGATCGGCAGAGGGTAATCTGCCAGCGAGATGCGTGTCACTTCCGCACCCTGCTGGGCCAGTTCCTTCATGGCTGCGTCTGCGGTTTTGCCGCTATAGGCGCCAGTGCGGATCGATCCTGCGAAGACCAGAATTCTGGGGGTCATTGGCAAAGCTCCTCTTTTCGCAAAGAGCCGTATAAGCATTGCCCGCGTCAATCAATGGATAAGCGGCTGATGCCCGCATCCGTGATGCGCCAGTTCTCGTCCCGGCCCTAGTGCTTGCCGCGTCGATAGACCCACAGTTGTGTCGGTGGAATGTTGCGCAGCACGAAATCGAAATGCTCGACCGTGTAATTGCCATGCCCGGCCGGGATCGGGGATTTGGGGCCGTAGGTCAGCTGCACCACCGGTCGACCGTCGGGGATGAGATCGAGAAGGGAATCGAGATAGGCAACGCGGTCCTCAACCGGAAAATTAAGCAGCGGGACGCCCGACACCACGCTGTCAAACTGCGCCGGCGCTGCATCCCCGAAAGCATCGGCAAGCGTTTTGCGAATGTCGAAGGCATTGCCCTCGACAACATTGACGCCCGGATAACAGGCGCGCAGGTGCTTCACGAAGTCGGGTGAATACTCCACGGCGTAGAGGTTTTCCGGTGCCACCCCATGGGCAAGGATCGCCTTGGTGATGACACCCGTTCCCGGACCCGCCTCAAGAACCGGCAAACCGGAAGAAGTGTCGATGACCGAGGCCATGCGCCGTGCCGTAACGCTGCTTGTGGGAATGATGGCGCCAACGGCCTTGGGCTGCTCTATCCAGCCGCGAAAGAAGCGCAGTTCCTCGCCGAAACGGTCAGCGAGCGCCTTGCGCACATCCAGCCCCTTGTTGCTCATCTTTCCGGTGCCCTCCTTCAATAGCCCAGCGTTTAAACGTCGTTGTCCGGGACAACCAGACCGACCCGCATGCGGGAAACCGGATCGACCAGCCCTCTCACTTCAGATAGCACGGATCGTCTAATCGCCGAAGGACTCGAAGAAATCCTTCATCCGCGAAAAGAAACCGGCCGATTGCGGGCTGTTTTCCTTCGACGAGATGTTCTCGAACTCTTCCAGAAGCTCCCGTTGCTTCTTCGTGAGATTTTGCGGCGTTTCTACGGCAACCTGGATATAGAGGTCACCCACCTTGGGTTGCCGCAGAATTGGCATGCCCTTGCCACTGAGACGGAACTGGCGCCCGTTCTGGGTTCCTTCGGGAACCTTGACCCGGGTCTGTGTGCCGTCCAGCGTGGTCACCTCAAACGCACCACCCAGCGCGGCGGTGGTCATCGAGATGGGAACCTTGCAGTAGAGATCCGCGCCGTCGCGCTGGAAAAATTCATGCGGTTTGACCGACAGGAAAATGTAGAGATCGCCGGCCGGCCCCGCCACGTAGCCCCGCTTCGCCCTCGCCGGCGAGGCGGATGCGCGTGCCGTCTTCTATACCGGCTGGAATGTTGACCGAGAGCGACCGCTCTTCTGCCACTCGCCCCTGGCCGGAACATTTGGGGCAGGGGTCGGATATGGTTTCTCCGCGCCCCTGACATGTCGGGCAGGTGCGTTCGATGGAAAAAAAGCCCTGGGCCGCGCGCACGCGGCCGGAGCCGTGACACATCTGGCACTGTGTTGGTGACGTGCCCGGCTTGGCGCCCGTACCGGCGCAATCGTCGCACGCGACCGCCGTCGGAACGCGGATCTGTCCGGTCTTGCCGGTAAAGGCTTCCTCAAGGGTTATTTCCATGTTGAAGCGCAGATCCGCGCCATGCTGACGCCCACCGCGGCGGCGACCGCCACCACCCATCATGTCGCCGAAAATATCTTCGAATATGTCGGCGAAACCGCCGCCACCACCACCGAAGCCACCGCGCGCGCCCATACCGCCGTTTTCAAATGCGGCGTGACCGAACTGGTCGTAGGCTGCGCGTTTCTGTGGATCGCGCAGCGTTTCGTAGGCTTCGTTGACTTCCTTGAACTTCTGCTCGGCCTCTTCGTCGCCCGGGTTGCGGTCAGGGTGATACCGCATGGCGAGCTTGCGAAAAGCGCTCTTAAGTTCCTTCTCGTCGGCGTTTCTCGACACGCTGAGCGTCTCGTAAAAATCTGCCTTCATAAATGAAAGTCCCGCATAGTCTGTTTGAAGCGAACACCGTTCCCCCGATCAGTGCCCGTTATTTAGGTATTCGCCACAGCGAATGCCATAGTTTTCAGCAGATTGCCAGCCATGTGCGCGAGACACCGGTGTCATTTGCGGGCACGACCCGTTTTATCTGTTTGCCGAGACCCTTGCCTCCTTGGCAACGGTTTTCGGACGGGCAAGACCAACAACACGCAACAGATAGCCGGAGAGCGTGTTTTCAAACAAACGGAACGATGCGATCGCGACGAACACCGTCAGCAGCATGACGCATCCTGTGTAGGTGAAGAAGAGGCCGATCGATTCCGAGCGGATGTGATGGCTCCACAGATAGGAAAAGAACATGCTCTCCGTGACCGGGTGCCACAGATAGATGCCGAACGAGACCGCGGCAGCAGCGCGCAGAAAAACCGGATATGTATAACGTTCGGGATCGTTGCGTTCGACAAGACCTGCCAGAAAGACCGCGACCGCCAGTGCAAATAGCGTCACGTAGATGTTCAATTGCAGCACCATGGATGTGCAGGCGAGAAGAATGGCGATCCAGGCCGGCCAGCGCGCCGAAACCGACAGGCGGGAGCGGTGTACGAGGAGCGAGAGCAACGCTCCCAATACGAAGTCGGCAAAAGTTCGGTACGCGCCCCATGTGTCAGCCTTTACCCAGCTTTCGAACGGCATCACTCCGGAGCGCACCATCAGTTCCAGCGACGCATAGCAGGCAAACAGCAGGGCGAAGAGGCCGGCAAGACCCCATTGCCGATAGGCTACGATGATAACCGGCAGCAACAGATAGGCGAACCATTCTGCCGAAAGGGACCAGGAAACGAAGTTGAAGGTGAGTCGGTCTTCTACTCCCCACGCCTGGATGAGCAGCAGATTGGAAGGCAGCGCGCTCCAGTCGTATAGCTCGGGCTCTCCGCCACTGCGCAGAACGCCCGCTAAAACGAGCAAACCCACCAGCACGAAATATGACATCGTAGCGAGATGCAGCGGGTAGAGGCGGATCAGTCTTTTGTAGAGGTAGATTCCGTAGCTGCGGGCATCCCGAACCTGATCGCCATAGCGCGTGAAGATCAAAAAGCCCGAAATGATGAAGAACATGTCGAGCAAGGGACGGAGTGATTCCAGCTCATCCTTCACGGCAAGGCCCGCACCGGGGGCAAAATGCCCGAAGTGGTAGAGCATGATCAACAGTGCAGCGACCAGGCGCCATATCTCGAAGAGCCGATACCGGATCATCAGCCTTTCCCCAGGGCCAGTCCGAAGTTTTATTTTGCCGGCAACCTTATAGGGGAGAGGTTTAACAGGATATGAAAAAGCCCGGGACGCGAATCCCGGGCTTGATCAATCGGCTAAACAGCCTGTTCAGGCAGATTTCTTGTCGTCTTCGTCGATCTCTTCGAAATCAGCATCGACGACATCTTCACCGGAAGCCTTTGCGTCCTCAGCCGCATCGGTCTCGGCAGCTTCCGTCTGGCTGGCTTCATACATCGCCTGGCCGAGTTTCATGGAAGCCTCGGCGAGCGTGGTGGTCTTCGCCTTGATGTCCTCGGCATCGTCACCTTCGACAGCGGTCTTGAGATCGGCAAGCGCGTCCTCGATGGCCTTCTTCTCCTCTTCGGAGACCTTGTCGCCATACTCGCTGAGCGATTTCTCGGTGGAATGGATGAGGGCTTCAGCCTGGTTCTTGGCTTCGACAGCTTCGCGCCGCTTCTTGTCGGCCTCGGCGTTGGATTCGGCATCCTTCACCATGTTCTCGATCTCATCGTCGCTGAGACCGCCAGAAGCCTGGATGCGGATCGCCTGCTCCTTGCCGGTGCCCTTGTCCTTGGCCGACACATTGACGATGCCGTTGGCGTCAATGTCGAACGTGACCTCGATCTGCGGCACGCCGCGCGGTGCGGGCGGAAGGCCGGTCAGGTCGAAACGGCCAAGGCTCTTGTTGTCTGCGGCCATTTCGCGCTCACCCTGGAACACGTTGATGGTTACCGCATTCTGATTGTCCTCGGCGGTCGAGAAGACCTGGCTTTTCTTGGTCGGGATCGTCGTGTTGCGGTCGATCAGACGAGTGAACACACCGCCCAGTGTCTCGATGCCCAGCGAAAGCGGGGTCACGTCGAGCAGCAGGACATCCTTCACGTCACCCTGCAGGACACCAGCCTGAATGGCAGCGCCCATGGCGACAACCTCGTCCGGGTTCACACCCTTGTGCGGTTCCTTGCCAAAGAAGCTCTTCACGGTTTCCTGAACCTTCGGCATGCGGGTCATGCCGCCGACCAGAACCACTTCGTCGATCTCTCCAGCGTTGAGACCGGCATCCTTCAAGGCCGCCTTGCAGGGCTCGACCGTACGCTTCACGAGATCCTCGACAAGGCTCTCGAACTTGGCGCGGGTGAGCTTCATGGTGAGGTGCTTCGGACCCGACTGGTCAGCCGTGATGAAAGGCAGGTTGATCTCGGTCTGCGAGGCGGACGACAGCTCGATCTTGGCCTTTTCGGCAGCCTCTTTGAGGCGCTGAAGGGCGAGCTTGTCCTGCTGCAGGTCGATTCCCTGCTCTTTCTTGAACTCGGCTGCGAGATACTCGACCAGCCGCATGTCGAAGTCTTCACCGCCAAGGAAGGTGTCACCATTGGTGGATTTCACCTCGAACACGCCATCACCGATCTCAAGGATCGAGACGTCGAATGTGCCGCCGCCAAGGTCGTAAACGGCGATGGTCTTGCCGTCCTTCTTGTCGAGGCCGTAGGCGAGGGCTGCTGCGGTCGGCTCGTTGATGATGCGCAGTACTTCCAGACCGGCGATCTTGCCGGCGTCCTTGGTGGCCTGACGCTGTGCGTCGTTGAAGTAGGCAGGAACGGTGATAACCGCCTTCTCGACCTTTTCGCCGAGATAGGATTCAGCCGTTTCCTTCATTTTCTGCAGCGTCATCGCCGAGATTTGCGAAGGCGAATAGGTTTTGCCATGCGCCTCGACCCAGGCATCGCCATTGTCGGCCTTGATGATCTTGTAGGGGACCAGCTTCTTGTCCTTCTCGACCGTGGGGTCGGAGAAGCGGCGGCCGATCAGGCGCTTGATTGCAAAAAGGGTGTTTTCCGGGTTGGTGACCGCCTGGCGTTTCGCCGGCTGGCCGACCAGCCGCTCGTCCGAATCCGTGAAAGCCACGATGGACGGCGTGGTGCGGGCACCTTCCGCGTTCTCAATAACCTTGGCGTCCTTGCCGTCCATGACGGCAACGCAGGAATTGGTTGTTCCGAGGTCGATACCGATAACTTTAGCCATGTCTTCTCTCCGCTAAGCAGACTGTCAGGACCCATTCCGGCGTTCCAGATGACAGCCCCTGTTCACACGAATTTGCTGTCGCCCCATCTCATGGCGAAATGCGCCCGACAGCTTCCGGGCGTATATAAGAACGCTATTTTTGCAACGCAAGGCGGGATTTGTTTCCAATTGGAGGCAATCTTGCCTTTGCCGGACCCTCCGACAGTGGCGCCGATGGCCCGTTTGAATGGCTTCTGAAGCGCGACGCTATTGTATTAACTGCGACTTTAATGGCGCTCGCAAATGTGGGACATGGTCCGCCGAATGGGACAAAGTGCGCTTTGAATTCCGGAAACGGTCGATTAAGCCAAATGTGTTTTGCTTCATTCTGCCGAGCAGGCCGATGTCACGCCACGTTCCGATGGTTGACCTCGTCCGAAAAGCGGGGGCTTCCCGGCATGGTATATTCGCCGGGCGGTAGCGAGTCTGAGACAGTCATGATCCGAGGTATTTTCCTCGGGGGGCTTTATCTTTGTTCTTTGTATGAACACGCACTGATCGGGAACACCGATCTTTCCACCGAAGTGGCGGAGGCGAACGACCATGAAGTGGCGTCGAGAGCAATTTACCATTGGCTGAAAAGAGCCCCGACACCGAAGAATTTTGTCACCGGACTGCGTGAGCAGGCAGAAAACACCTGTCTGGCGATGGCAATATACTATGAAGCGCGCAGTGAACCCGTGAGCGGACAAAAGGCCGTCGCCATGGTGATTCTGAACCGTGTCTCCTCCCGCGGTTATCCGCCGAGCATATGCGGGGTGGTGTTTCAAAACGCCCGCTGGCGCAATCGCTGTCAGTTCTCTTTTGCCTGCACCGGGATTTCGCTGATTCCGCGGGAAACTGCGGCATGGGAGCGCGCGGTGGAGATTGCCGACACCCTTCCAGCCTGCGCACCCGATTGCGGCATCGATCCATTGCTCGACGAAGATGATCTTCTGGCGCTCAACCCAGCCACGCACTATCACGCCGATTATGTAAAACCGAAATGGGCAAGGCGCTTGCGCAATCTTGGAAAGATCGGCCAGCACGTCTTCTTCACCACGCAAACGCCCGGGCAAATCTGAGTGCGCGGAGGGATGGCGGTTGTCAGCCCTGCACGCCTTCCCAGCCATCATGCGTTGAGGCGCGATAGATGGCGTCGATCAGCATCTGGTTTTTTACCGAGTCTTCCAGCGTGAAGATGGTGGTTCCTTCTCCCCGCGCTGCCCGAACGATGGCTTCCGCCTGCAAGCGGTACTGCCGTGCGCGTGGAAAACGGAAGATGCTGGCGCTGTTGTGATCGGCGCTGAAGAGCGTCACCCGCGTATCGCCATAGTCGGGTGTGTTGAAGGGCGCGTTCACCTCGATGAAGCCCTTGTCGCCGTGGAACACCATGCTCTGGCGCAGCGCCATCTGGGTCGACACGTAGAAGCTCAGTTCGAACGTGCCGAAGTCAGCCTTGACGCTTGAGTAGATGTCGGTGCCGAATTTCGGGTCGCGCTCCACCACGGCCTGCACGCGCTCGGGCTCCAGCCCGGTGGCAAAGCGGGTGGTCACCGTGGGATAGACGCCGATGTCGGGCAGACCGCCGCCGCCAAGCTCCGGCTTGTTTCGCATGTTGTCGGGATCGACGTTGTGGTAGCAGAACACGCCCTGCACATGCCGCAGCCGCCCGATGGCGCCTTCCGCTATCAGGTCGCGCACCTTGTGCCATTGCGGGTGATAGGTGACCATGAAGGCTTCCGAAACGACCACATTGTTGCGGTCGCGCGCCTCGATCACGCGGGTAATCTCCTTGGCATCGAGCGCAAGAGGCTTTTCCACCAGCACGTGCTTTCCTGCATCCGCCGCCTTGATGGCAAAGGCAACATGGTCGGAAGTCGGCAACGGAATATAGACGCCATCCACATCGGGCGAGGCAAGAAGCGCGTCGTAGGAAGAAAACACATGGGGGATGCCGAAGCGGTCCGCCACCGCCTGCGCCCTGGATTCATCGCGGCTGGCGATCGCTGTCACAACGCCATTTTCCGAATCCTGAATCTGCGGAATCACCTGCTCGCGGCCAATCTTGGCCGTCGAAAGAACGCCCCAACGGAACATGTACCTTCCTCCTCTTTTGCGCAGGCAAACACATAGAGCATTTTGCAGTCCGGTGGAATCACCTGACGCCGGCACAAATGCGGGAAGAGAGGGAAGGATCGAGCGGGGCAGCCTTTCTATGAAACGGTGATCCGCTCTATGCCGGGGATTGAAAACCGGCAAGGTTTCGCGCGCTAATTTGTTCTGCTAATGTTCCAAAAACCCCTTGGAGAGGCGCATGAAAGCGGATGAACCCGTCCATCTTGTGGAAGATGCGGAAACCGGAGACCGGTTTCTCATCTACGATGGTGAAAAGGGGCTGCGGCTCGACATTCGCTATGAGGGCGAAACGCTCTGGATGACGCAGGAGCAGATTGCGCGGCTTTTCGGGCGAGACGTTTCCGTCATATCCCGGCACATTTCGAATGTGATTTCTGAGGGAGAACTGGAGCGGGATAGCAATTTGCAAAAAATGCAAATTGCTCGGTCGACAAAACCAGTCACGCTCTACAGCCTCGACATGATCATTTCAGTCGGTTACCGCGTCTCCTCTGCGCAGGCGACTCTTTTCCGGCGCTGGGCCACAGGCATTCTGGTTCAGTTTGCGCGCAGCGGCTTTGTGGTGGATTCAGCACGCCTGAAACAGGAGCGCAACCGCATCGCCGAATTGCGGGAGATCATCCGCGACATTCGCTCGGATGAGGCAAACGTCTATCGTGAACTGCAAGCCATTTGTGCTCTCTGTCAGGACTATGACGGCAGCACCGCACAGGCGCAGAGCTTCTTCCAGAAAACGCAGGCCAAGCTGATCTATGCAGTTGTCTCAAAGACACCCTCGGACGTGGTGATGGCACGCGCTGATCACAAAGCCGAGAACATGGGGCTGCAAAGCTGGCCAGGCGACACGATCCGCAAGCGGGACGTGACCGTCTCCAAGAATTATCTTGCAGAGGCTGAAATCATTGAGCTCAACCGCCTGACCACCATTCTCCTGGATATTTTCGAGGATCAGGCCAAGCTGGGCCGATTGGTTGTCATGGAGGATGCAACACGCCTTCTCGACCAACAGCTCGACAACCTTGGCCGGGCCGTCCTGCGATCGGGCGGCAGTGTGAGCGCTGAAATGGCCAAGGATCACGCGCGCGCGGAATTCGAGCGGTTTTCAGAACAGCAGAAGATCGAACGACACAAAAAAGCGGACGAGCACATTGCTGCACTCGTCCGCGAAGCAAACCGGCTGCCGAAAGGGCGCCGCTGAAGACTATCAGCCCCGCAGCGTGCCGCCGGTCTGTTTGCCGACATTGGCGACGATGCGGCCGGCGATGGCTTCGAGTTCCTCGTCTGTCAGCGTCTTGTCACGCGGCTGGATCGAGACTTCGATGGCAACGGACTTCTTGTCCTCGCCAAGCGAGGCTCCTTCGAAAATGTCGAACACGCGCACACCGGTGACGAGCTTCTTGTCGGCGGCCGCCGCCGCCCGCTCGATGGTTGCCGCCTCGACTGTCTTGTCGACCACAAAGGCGAAATCGCGCCGCACGAGCTGGAAGGGCGAAAGCTCGAGGCGCGGCTTGGTGCGTGTTGCCTTTGCCTTCGGCTCGGGGATCGCGTCGAGGAACACCTCGAAACCGCAAATCGGACCTTCGGCATCCAGCGCCTCCAGCGTGCGCGGGTGGATCTCGCCGAATGTGGCGAGCACGATTTTCGGGCCGAGACGGATCGTGCCGGAGCGACCCGGGTGATACCAGTCGGGACCGCCCGCCACGATTTGCAGCTTGTCGACAGGTGCACCTGTCGCTTCAAGGGCTGCCAGCGCGTCGGCCTTTGCGTCGAACACGCCGACCGCCGTGCTGTTGCCTGACCAGTGCCGTCCGGCACCGTCCATCACCGCCGTGCCGCGGCGAATGCCGCCGGCCACGCGACGCTGGCCTTCATAGCTATCGTTCTCATAGGTGCTCGACACTTCGAACAACGCCACATCGCCATAGCCACGCGCGGCGTTGCGCTGGGCGGCTGCGATGAGGCCCGGCAGCAGCGAGGGACGCATGTCCGACATGGAGGCGGCAATGGGGTTGGAGAGTTTCAGCGAGGCATCACCACCGCCGAAGAGCTTTGCCTGCGCCTCGTCGATGAAGGTCCAGGTGACCGCCTCCATCATGCCGCGCACGGCAAGCGCACGGCGCGCCTGGCGGGTGCGGTTTTGCAGAACGGTGAGGATCTGGCCGTTGACCGCGCCCTGAGAGGGCAGGGGCTGCGGCGCGATTTCGTTCACGCCGTGAATGCGCATCACCTCTTCCACCAGATCGGCCTTGCCGTCGATATCCGGACGCCAGGACGGCACGGACACGTCCAGCACCTCGCCTTCGCCGGTGGAGGCAAAGCCGAGGCGGTCGAGGATCTCCCTGCTTTCGGCGCTTGAAACCTCAAGGCCGGTCAGGCGCTTCACCTCACTCACCGGGAAGGTGATGCGGCGCGGCTCATAACCTTTGTAGCCGACAACGCGGCTTTCGGTGGGCTCACCGCCGCACAGGTCGAGAACGAGCTGTGTGGCGAGCTCCAGGCCTGGCTCCATCATCTCCGGGTCGACGCCGCGCTCGAAACGATAGCGCGCATCGGTGATGATGCCGAGGTCACGGCCCGTGCGGGCAATGTTCATCGCGTCCCACAGGGCGGATTCGATCAGCACATCCGTGGTGTTCTCATCGCAGCCCGAATGCTCGCCGCCCATGATGCCGGCGATGGATTCCACGCCGTTTTCGTCGGCGATGACGCACATTTCCGGGGTGAGCTTGTACTCGCGCTCGTCGAGCGCCAGCAGGGTTTCTCCCTCTTTGGCGCGCCGAATGGAGAGATTCCCTTTCACCTTGGCGGCGTCGAACACATGCAGCGGGCGACCGCGATCGAAGGTCATGTAATTGGTGATGTCGACCAGCGCGTTGATGGGCCGCAGGCCGATGGCCGTGAGGCGCTGCTGCATCCATTTGGGCGAGGGGCCGTTCTTCACGCCGCGCACGAGCCGCAGTGCGAAGCCGGGGCAAAGTTCCGGCGCTTCGATGGTGAGGTCGACCGGGCAGGGGCCCTTGCCCGCCACCGGCGCGATGGGGGCATCCTTCAGTGTGCCGAGGCCTGCCGCCGCAAGATCGCGCGCGATGCCATGCACGCCGGTGCAGTCGGGCCGGTTTGGCGTCAGGCCGATCTCGATCACCGGGTCGTCGAGCTTTGCCCAGCTCGCGAAGGAGGTGCCGACGGGCGCGTCTTCGGGCAGGTCGATAATGCCGTCATGCTCGTCCGACATGTGCAATTCGCGTTCCGAGCACATCATGCCATGGCTTTCCACGCCACGGATCTTGCCCACGGAGAGCGTGACGTCGATGCCGGGAACATAGGTGCCGGGCGCGGCAAACGCACCGACGAGGCCCGCCCGCGCATTGGGCGCGCCACACACCACCTGCACCGGCTTGCCGTCGCCCGTGTCGACGGAGAGCACGCGCAGCCGGTCGGCATCGGGATGCTGCTCGGCAGTCAGAACTTTGGCGATCACGAAGGGCTTCAGCGATGCCTTGTCATCCACCTCCTCGACCTCAAGGCCGATCATGGTGAGCTTTTCGACGATCTCGTCGAGCGTGGCATCGGTCTCAAGGTGCTCCTTGAGCCAGGAGAGCGTGAATTTCATTGATCTATCTCCTTAAGCGCTCAATCCGCCGAAAAGCGTCGGCAGGTCTAGCGGGCGGAAGCCGTAATGCTCGATCCAGCGCACATCGGCGTCGAAATAGTCGCGCAGATCCGGCATGCCGTATTTCAGCGTGGCGATGCGGTCGATGCCCATGCCCCAGGCAAAACCCTGATACACATCGGGATCGAGATTGCAGGCGCGCAGCACATTGGGGTGCACCATGCCGCAGCCAAGAATCTCCATCCAGTCATTGCCCTCGCCGAAGCGCACTTCGCCCGGCTGCGAGCGGTCGCACTGGATGTCCACTTCAAGGCTCGGCTCGGTGAAGGGGAAGAATGAAGGACGGAAGCGCATGTTGAGCTGCGGCACCTCGAAGAAGGCCTTGCAGAACTCCTGCAGCACCCATTTCATGTTGGCGACATTGGCAGCCTTGTCGATGACCAGCCCTTCGAGCTGGTGGAACATGGGCGAGTGCGTCGCATCGGAATCCTGCCGGTAGGTCTTGCCGGGAATGACGATGCGGATCGGCGGTTCCTGCGCTTCCATCGTGTGGATCTGCACCGGCGAGGTGTGCGTGCGCAGGAGCTTGCGCTCTCCCTTCTCATTCGGCGGGAAGAAGAAGGTGTCGTGCATCTCGCGGGCCGGGTGGCCTTCGGGGAAGTTCAGCGCCGTGAAATTGTAATAGTCCGTCTCGATGTCGGGACCTTCGGCGATGGAAAAACCCATGTCTGCGAAGATTGCGGTGATCTCGTCGATCACTTGGCTGATCGGGTGTATGCGGCCGCGCTCGGCAGGCGGGCGGCGCACCGGCAGGGTGACATCCACCTTCTCGCGTTCCAGTCGCGCGTCGATGGCGGCGTTGCGCAGCGCGTCGCGTCGTTCAGTCAGCGCTTGGGTGACGCGCGCCTTCAGCCCGTTGATCGCCGGGCCCATCACCTGCCGCTCTTCCGGAGACATGGAGCCGAGCGTCTTCAGCATCTGCGAGACCGAGCCCTTCTTGCCGAGCGTGGCCACCCGCACAGCTTCGATCTCCTGCTCGTCGGCAGCAGCGTCGATCTGCCCGGCGATGGTCTTTTCCAGTTCCTCGAGTTCGCTCATGCCTCGTAGCCCCTTTTGGCTTTCATCTCATTCTGGCCTTCGTCGGCGGGCGTCACCACCGTGTTTCCGAGAGCCGATTTCAAGAACCGTGTTGCTTTCAACACGCGCTTGCCGTCGCTGCCAAGCCCCCAGTGCTCGATTGCTCCAAGAAGGGGGGTGAGCGGTGCAAATAATCGGATGATCCGTCGTAATTCATCGGCCACCTGTCCTGGCGGCCCGGCAAAATAGGCATCGAATGCCTTCTGCGGCGTTCCATGCCGTTTTGCCTGCATGCAGATCTGGAGAAAAAGCAACCAGACATCGCGTGCCTGCGCGGTGGCCAGCGGCATTACAGCCTCGGGCTCCTCTTCGAAATCGACAAATCCCCATCGATCATCACTGGTTATGAACATGTCGCGAGGGTGGGGGCGGCCATGGCACAGGCCCAGGTCGTGCGCCCTGCGAAGTGTTTCGGCTGCCTGCACCAGAAGCGTATCATGAGCATCATGCTTGCCATGGCGGGCGAGCATGTCGAGCTCGCTCTGGGCAATGGGAGCAACATTTGAAAGAACCAGAACCCGGTCGTTGCGGAAAAGCAGTGTCGCCGTGGGCAAACCCGCCTGGCGGAAGGTTTCAAGCTTGCGTGCCTCGCGTTCGATGGCGCCGGCCCTGTCGGTGCGGGGTGACGCACGCAGAAAGGCAGCCGGCATCAACGGCGTCAACGCCGTGTGCAGCCGTTTGGCCACTGGCTGCCGCTCCACATCATAGCGCTTGATCCAGATCGTCTGCCCGTCGAGGACGGCCGAAGAGACGCGTTTGCGCTCACCGGTGATCAGCAGGCGTAAGAGCGCCGCCGTCGCGTCCGGCGAAAGAACGTCCTTCTCGTATTTCGTCTCGTCGTCCATGCTCATCATCACAAAGAAAAACCCGCGCCAGCCCTGCCAGCGCGGGTTTCCCGAACTAAACCTGATTGCTTCGGGAAGCGCTAGCCTTAAGCCACAGCGCTTTCAAAAGCATTCGGGGTGGTGTCCTTGAGGTACACGAGCGCTTCCTTGGACTTCTTCACCAGAGCGGCGAAGGCCTGCGGCTCGTGCACAGCCATGTCGGCCAGCACCTTGCGGTCGATCTCGATGCCGGCCCTTGTTGAGGCCGTCGATGAAGCGGCCATAGGTCAGGCCGTGTTCGCGTGCGCCGGCGTTGATGCGCTGGATCCACAGAGCGCGGAAATTGCGCTTGCGGGCCTTGCGATCGCGGTAGGCGTACTGCATCGACTTTTCGACCGCCTGCTTGGCGATGCGAATGGTATTCTTGCGACGGCCGTAGAAACCCTTTGCGGCTTTCATGACCTTCTTGTGTTTGGCGTGGGCGGTAACGCCCCTCTTTACGCGTGCCATGACATGATCTCCTTAAATGTGTTCCGGGTTCCTGCGATTACAGGCCGTAGGGCATGAACTTCTTCACGATCTTCGTATCGGGATCGGAAAGAACCATCGTGCCGCGGGCATCGCGGATGAACTTGTTGGAACGCTTGATCATGCCGTGGCGCTTGCCAGCGGCTGCGACTTTCACCTTGCCGGTGGCGGTTACCTTGAACCGCTTCTTGACAGAAGACTTCGTCTTCATCTTGGGCATTTTGCTTCTCCGTTCTATGGCTCACGCTCTTGTTTCAGGCAGCGTGTTGCGCCCCAAGCGTGTGCTTTTCAGCATTAAGGATCGCCACGGCATGCCCTGCCGGCCGATCCAGGAACGCGGCCTTATAAGCGCTGTTTTGCATTTGCGCAACAGCCAAGGTGGTCCGCGTGGCTGGGCCCATGCCGGTACTGTTCAAGCATGTTGCCCGGCAAAGGCTGAAAACAAAACGGACCGCCGGAGGGGCAGCCCGTTGTCTGTTCATCGGGTTTGGGCCCGATTATGTGGTGCGCGGCGCTAGAACCATCATCATCTGGCGGCCTTCGAGCTTCGGCTCGGCTTCCACCTTGGCAATCGGCTCAACCTCTTCCTTGACCCGGTTGAGGAGCTTCATGCCGAGTTCCATATGGGCCATCTCGCGGCCACGGAAGCGCAGCGTCAGCTTGACCTTGTCGCCCGCCTCGAAGAAGCGGCGCACAGCCTTCATCTTCACCTCATAATCATGAGAGTCGATGTTCGGACGCATCTTGATCTCCTTGATCTCGATGGTCTTCTGCTTCTTGCGCGCCTCAGCAGCCTTCTTCTGGTTCTGATACTTCATCTTGCCAAGATCAGTGATCTTGCAGACGGGTGGCTTGGCGTTGGATGCCACCTCGACCAGGTCAAGGCCCGCTTCTTCGGCAAGCCGCAGGGCATCTTCCGTGGCGAGGACGCCGCGATTGTTGCCTTCGTCGTCGATGAGCTGAATCTGGGGAACCCGGATGTCACGGTTTGCGCGGGGGCCTTCTACTTTCTGAGGCGGCGCTTTGAATGGTCTGCGAATGGTCGTGATCTCCTCGAATTGTTAAATCACAGGTTACGGCATTTCCTTTAGGCCGAGGCGTATGTCGTCTCGGCAGGTGAAGTGTCAATAGCATATAAGGGCAAAAGAATCACGTTTCTCGTTATGCCCGAATGGGAAAGTGCGTGATGGACCATTGGTTCCAGCTTGGGAGACAGTTGATGAGTGAAAGCAAGGCAGGCTCTCTGACGATTGGCGATACGCAGATCGCATACCGGCATCGGGAGGGTCGCGCACCGGGCGTGGTTTGGCTGGGCGGATACAAATCCGACATGCTGGGCACAAAGGCGGAGGCGCTGGATGCGTGGGCTGCTGAAAAGGGCCACGCCTTCCTGCGCCACGACTATTCCGGTCACGGCGAGTCTGGTGGTGCCTTCAAGGACGGCACGATCTCGCTATGGCTGGAGCAGAGTCTGGGTGTTTTCCGGGCATTCACGAAGGGACCGCAGATCCTGGTCGGCTCGTCCATGGGGGCGTGGATCGCACTGCGCATGGCGCAGGAACTGAACCGGGCAGGCGAGGGCGACAGGCTGGCCGGTCTGCTGCTTCTGGCGCCGGCCCCCGATTTCACGAGCGAGCTGGTCGAACCCAAACTGACACAGGCCAATCGGCGGCAGCTCGATGAAAAGGGCTATATGGAAGAGCCCTCCGAATATTCCGACGAACCCTACATCTATACAAGAGCCCTGTTTGAAGATGGAAAACGCAATCTGGTGCTCAATGGCGTTCTCGATACCCATTGTCCCGTGCACATCCTTCAGGGCAAGGCAGATCCCGACGTGCCTTTCACCCACGCCATGCGGCTGACCGAACATCTGCCGGCAGATGACGTGACCCTGTCGCTCATTGGCGACGGCGATCATCGGCTTTCCAGGCCGCAGGACATCGCCCTGATCCTGCGGTCACTGGAAGGTTTGATCGAGCGCGTGGTTTAACCCGGTTGCCGGGATGTCGCAGAGTTGCGCAAAGAAATATCGAAAAAACAATATTTTACGCGATTCCTGTTTATCAATTCCTTGAATCTTGAAAATTTAACCCCCATCTCGAAATCATGCAGCTTCCCGGGGGTTGCATGTTCAAGGAAAGGAACGGGTGACCATGACAAATTCTGCGCTTATCCGTCCTGCCTGGACGCCTGCGACGATTGCTCTGATGGTGGTGGGTTTCATGGTGTTCTGGCCGCTCGGCCTCGCCATGCTCGCCTACATTCTGTGGGGTGACCGGCTCGGGGAGTTCAAGAAGGACGTGAACCGAAAAACCGATGAAGTCTTCGCCGGCTGCCGGCGTACATCGAAACGTCATTCGTTTACAGGCAACGTCGCCTTTGACGACTGGCGCGACAAAGAGCTGGAGCGCCTCGCCGAGGAACGCCGCAAGCTTGACGAGATGCGTGATGAGTTCGACGATTACATGCGCGAGCTGCGCCGGGCCAAGGATCAGGAAGAATTCGATCGTTTCATGAACGAACGCAACAAGGGCCGCAAATCGGGCCGCGGCAAGTCCGTCCCCGATGTGACCGACGAGGCTTGACCTGGTGGACAACAGGTAAACGTTTGAGACGGCATCTCATCGAGGTGTCGTTTTCTTTGCGCGTATTTTTCGGCGAATCGCATATTCTTCCCCCATGGCGCTTGGATTCTTCAACAAGATGATAGGGCTTAAGGTGACGGCTCCTCCGGCAGAGCGCGTGCATTGCGTGGCCGGGCGGGAGCTGCCATTGCGCATCGTCGAGAACGCAAGGGCACGTCGCCTGACCCTTCGCATCGAGCCGGGAGGGCGTGGGCTTCGGGTCACCGTGCCGCCGGGCCTTTCGCGCTCGCGCGAAGTTGAGGAGTTTCTCGAGCGTCACACCGGCTGGCTTGAGCAGAAGCTGAGAAAACTGCCTGCGCGGCCTCAGGTCCGGCCAGGCATCAAGATACCGGTGCGCGGCGTGCCGCATCTCATCGTGCACGATCCCCAGGGGCGCGGTGCCGCACGGCTTGCATGCCAGGAAGGCGAGCCCGTGCTGATTGTGCCGGGCGATAAGGAGCGCCTGCCGCGGCGGGTTGCAGATCTTCTAAAGCGCGAGGCCAAGCGCGATATAGAGGCGCTTGTGGCAAAGCACACGGCAACCATCGGCAAGTGCGCACGCGCCATCCGCTTTCGCGATACAAAGAGCCGCTGGGGTTCGTGTACCTCCGATGGCGCGCTTTCCTTTTCCTGGCGCATCATGATGGCGCCGCCTTTGGTGATCGATTATCTGGTCGCCCACGAGGTCGCACATCTGAAGGAAATGAACCACAGCCCACGCTTCTGGAAACTCTGCAAGAAGCTTAGTCCTGAGACGGACCGCTGCAAGGACTGGCTCAAACGCAACGGCACGGCTTTGCAGGCCATCGGTTTCGAGTGAGCCATGGTCGCGCCAGGCCGGGGCGCGGGCGCTTGGCGCGACCGCCTCCTGTCTCGACTCCGCCGCCAATTCATGGCACTTCCCTGTTATGACACTGGACGTGAAAATCTGCGGTCTGAAGACCGATGAAACCGTGGCGGCAGCGCTGAATGGCGGGG
Organism: Nitratireductor sp. GISD-1A_MAKvit; assembly: GCF_040819555.1. GTDB lineage: Bacteria > Pseudomonadota > Alphaproteobacteria > Rhizobiales > Rhizobiaceae > Nitratireductor. The sequence continues at coordinate 276,987 of NZ_CP161920.1, read as the reverse complement.
CGAGCCATATCGGCTTCATCTTCTTTGATAAAAGCCCGCGCCATGTGGAGCCCGAAACGGCTGCAAACCTGCGAAAGGCAGCCCTTGGCCGCGCACAGGCTGTTGCCGTTACGGTGAATGCCGATGATGCGGAACTGGATGCCATCGTGAGCGCGGTCCAGCCCGATATTCTCCAGCTCCATGGCGGGGAAAGCCCGGAGCGCGTTGCCGAGGTGAAGGCACGGTACGGGCTGCCGGTGATGAAGGCCTTCGCCATCCGCGAGGCGACCGACCTGGAACGGATCGTCGCCTATCGTGGCATAGCCGACCGCTTCCTGTTCGATGCCAAGCCACCGAAGGGTTCCGAGCTTCCCGGCGGGAATGGCGTGTCGTTCGACTGGCAGCTTCTGACCGACCTTGACGATAAGGTGGATTACATGCTTTCCGGTGGCCTGAATGCCGCCAATATCGGCACGGCTCTGAAAGCCGTGTCACCGCGCGGAATAGACATTTCGTCTGGCGTTGAAAGCGCGCCCGGCGAGAAAGATCCGGAACTGATACGCGCGTTCTTCGCCGCCGTCCGGCGAGCGCTTGAAACCGACGCGGCTCCGGCATGAGGAGAATGGCTTGAACAAACCGGCAGAACCCAATTCCTTCCGGATCGGCCCTGATGACGAGGGCATGTATGGGATCTTCGGCGGCCGGTTCGTGGCCGAGACGCTGATGCCGCTGATCCTCGATCTGGAAAAACACTGGAACGAGGCCAAGGACGATCCGGCGTTTCGGGCGGAACTGGAACATTTGGGCCGTCATTATACGGGCCGGCCCTCGCCGCTCTATTTCGCCGAACGGCTGACAGAGCATCTGGGCGGCGCGAAGATCTACTTCAAGCGCGAGGACCTGAACCACACCGGCTCGCACAAGATCAACAATTGCCTCGGCCAGATCCTGCTTGCAAAGCGCATGGGCAAGACCCGCATCATCGCCGAGACCGGCGCCGGCCAGCATGGCGTGGCGTCGGCCACCGTGGCCGCCCGCTTCGGCCTGCCCTGCATTGTCTATATGGGCGCGACAGACGTGGAGCGGCAGAAGCCGAACGTCTTCCGCATGAACCTTCTGGGTGCCGAGGTGAAGCCGGTCTCGTCCGGTCACGGCACGCTGAAGGACGCCATGAATGAGGCGCTGCGCGACTGGGTGACCAATGTCGAGGACACCTATTATCTGATCGGCACGGCGGCAGGCCCGCATCCCTATCCCGAGCTGGTGCGCGAATTGCAATCGGTGATCGGCACGGAAGCGCGCGAGCAAATTAAGGAGCTGGAAGGCCGGCTGCCCGACGCCATCGTGGCGGCGGTAGGCGGCGGCTCCAACGCCATCGGCCCTGTTCCATCCTTTCCTCGATGACCGCCAGGTGGAGATCCACGGCGTGGAGGCCGGCGGGCACGGGCTTGCGGGCGAGGAGCACTGCGCCTCCATGACGGCTGGCCGCCCCGGCGTGCTGCATGGCAACCGCACCTATCTGTTGCAGAATGATGACGGGCAGATCCTCGACGGGCATTCGGTCTCTGCCGGGCTCGACTATCCCGGTGTGGGGCCGGAGCACAGCTGGCTGAAGGATTCGGGCCGTGTGATCTATTCGCCCATTCTGGACGATGAGGCGATTGAGGCGTTCCAGATGACGACGCGGCTCGAGGGCATCATCCCGGCGCTGGAATCGGCCCATGCGATTGCCCATGCGATCAAGCTCGCGCCGACCATGGGCAGGGACCAGATCATGATCGTCAATTTCTCCGGGCGCGGGGACAAGGACGTCCACACCGTCGGAAAGATGCTCGGCATGGAGATGTGAACCACATCGCCCGTCTGAAGCCCGTTGTTGAAGAGAGTATCCGCATGACCACCCGCATTGACCGCCGCTTCGCGCGGCTGAAGGAAGAAAACCGCCCGGCACTCGTGACCTATTTCATGGGCGGCGATCCGGACTATGAGACGTCGCTCTCGATCATGAAGGCGCTGCCTGCGGCGGGCAGCGACGTGATCGAGCTGGGCATGCCCTTCTCCGACCCCATGGCCGATGGCCCGGCCATCCAGGCTGCGGGACTGCGCGCGCTCAAAAGCGGGCAGACGCTGGCGAAGACGCTGCAGATGGCGCGCGACTTTCGCAAAGGTGACGATGACACGCCCATCGTGATGATGGGTTATTACAACCCGATCTACATCTATGGCGTGGAGCGCTTCCTCACAGACGCGAAGGACGCCGGCATTGACGGACTGATCATCGTCGACCTGCCGCCGGAGATGGATGAGGAACTCTGCGTTCCGGCGATCAAGGCAGGGCTGAACTTCATTCGCCTTGCCACGCCGACGACGGATGAAGAACGCCTGCCGAAGGTTCTGGAGAACACGTCGGGCTTTGTCTATTACGTGTCGATGACGGGTGTGACGGGCTCGGCGCTGCCGGACACGAACAATGTGTCCGAAGCGGTTTCGCGCATCAAGGAGCACACGGACCTGCCCATCTGCGTGGGCTTCGGTGTCAAGACGGCGCGGCAGGCCAAGGCCATCGGCCAAGCGGCGGATGGCGTTGTTGTCGGCAGCGCCATCGTGGCGGCCATCGCGCAGTGCTACAACGATAACGGCAAGCGGATCGAAGATCCCGCCGAAGCCGTGGCAACCCTTGTGAAGGGGCTTGCAGACGGGGTGCGCGAAGCGCGTCTTGCTGCCGCCCGATAATTGGCGCATCCTCGGATTGCGGAAAAACGAAAAGGCATATGGAATGAACTGGATCACCAGCTATGTGAGGCCGAAGATCAACTCGATGCTCGGTCGTCGGGACATGCCGGAGAACCTCTGGATCAAGGATCCCGAGACCGGCGAGATGGTCTTTCACAAGGATCTGGAAGACAATCTCTGGGTCATTCCCTCCTCCGGCCATCACATGAAGATTTCTGCCCGCGAGCGGCTGAAAAGCTTCTTCGACGGTGGTGAATATGAGACGCTGGAAAACCCGAAGGTCGTCACCGACCCGCTGAAGTTCCGCGACGAACGCCGCTATACCGAACGCCTTCGCGACGCCAAGGCCAAAACCAGCATGGAAGATGCCGTTCTGAGCGGCGTTGGACGCGTGGAGGGACTCGAACTTCTGGCCACCGTGCAGGACTTCGCCTTCATGGGCGGTTCGCTCGGCATGGCTGCCGGTGAGGCGATTGTCCGCGCTTTCGAGACTGCCGTGGAGCGCAAGCTGCCGCTGGTGCTCTACGCTGCCTCCGGCGGCGCGCGCATGCAGGAGGGCATCCTCTCGCTGATGCAGCTGCCGCGCACCACGGTTGCGCTCGACCGGTTGAAGGAAGCGGGGCTACCCTACATCGTCGTGCTTACCAACCCGACCACCGGCGGCGTGACGGCCTCCTACGCCATGCTGGGCGATGTTCACATCGCCGAGCCGGGTGCGCTGATCGGTTTTGCCGGTCCGCGCGTGATCGAGCAGACCATCCGCGAAAAGCTTCCGGAAGGCTTCCAGCGTGCCGAATACCTGCGCGACCATGGCATGGTCGACATGGTCGTGTCGCGGCTTGAGATGAAGGACACCATCGCACGCCTGCTGAAAATCCTGCTGAAGGAAAAAGCGGAAGCTGCGCCCGAGGTGGCGGAAGAAGAAGCATCGGATACAGCCGAAGCGGCCCCGGTTCCCGTTGAGGCACAGCAAGAAGAGGCGGAACAGCCAAAGGCATGAGCGCATATGCGTTAGCCGGCTGAACAAGCACCTCCGGGCAGGACCCTGATGACCATTCTCTCCGCCGAGCGGGAAATCGAGCGTCTTCTGTCGCTCCATCCCAAGGGCTTCGACCTGTCGCTCGAGCGCATCACGCGCCTGCTCGAGCGGCTGGGCAATCCGCATCTGAACATGCCGCCGGTCATTCACGTGGCCGGCACGAACGGCAAGGGCTCGGCCACGGCCTTCGCGCGCGCGGTGCTGGAGGCGTCGGGCCGCATCGTTCACGTTCACACGTCGCCGCATCTGGTCAACTGGCACGAGCGCTATCGGCTGGGTGCGGATGGCGGCGGCAGGCTGGTCGAGGATGCGGTTCTGGCCGATGCCGTGGCGCGGGTTGCCGAGGCGAATGCCGGCGAGAAGATCACCGTCTTCGAGATTCTCACGGCTGTCATGTTCGTGCTCTTCTCGGAGCATCCGGCCGATGTGGCCATTGTCGAGGTCGGGCTGGGCGGCCGGTTTGACGCGACCAATGTCATCCCCCGTCCGGCAGCCAGCCTCATCATGCCCATCTCGCTTGATCACGAGGCCTATCTCGGTGACCGTGTGGAACTGATTGCGGCTGAAAAGGCCGGGATCATCAAGCGCGGCGCGCCGGTGGTCGTTGGCCAGCAGCCTTTCGATGCGGCGCGCGAGGTGCTTGTCGACACGGCGGAGCGGCTGGCCTGCCCGCTCACCGTCTATGGCGAGGATTTCCTGGCGTTCGAGGAAAACGGCCGCATGATCTATCAGGACAATGACGGCCTGTTCGACATGGCGCTGCCGCAGCTTGCCGGCCGGCATCAGATCGCCAATGCGGCGGCGGCCATCGCCGCTGTCAAGGCCGCGGGTTTTCCCGTGGGACTGCGCGCGGCGGAGGCGGCGATGGAGCGCGTGGTCTGGCCTGGCCGTCTGCAGCGCCTCCCGCAAGGCGCGCTTGCGGAACTCGGGCCTGAAGGTGCCGAAATCTGGATCGATGGCGGGCACAATCCGGGTGCAGGCGAGGCGATTGCAGAGGCACTTGCGTCCGAGGAAGACCGTTCTCCGCGACCGTTATTCCTGATCGCCGGCATGATCAACACCAAGGACCAGACCGGCTATTTCCGTGCCTTTGAGGGCATGGCCCGCCATGTATACACCGTTCCGGTGACATCGAGCGATGCCGGTGTCCCCAACGCAGAGCTGGCGGCGCGGGCCATGGAGGCGGGTCTTTCCGCCGAGCCGGTTCATTCGGTGGCTAACGCGCTAAAGCTATTGCGCGATACGCTTGATGCCGGCCGCGACGGCACCGAGCCACCCCCGCGTATCCTGATCTGCGGCTCGCTCTATCTGATCGGCGCGGTGCTGGCCGAAAACGACACCCCACCGCTTTAATATGAGCTGAAGGGCTCTCTACGCCATCCCCGTCACGCCACGGCGGATGAGATCGAGCGCTAGCAGCGTGAGGCCGATCCTGAACCAGCGGCGGAAGGTCTCTTCGGGCATCTTTTCCAGAAGGCGGGAGCCGTAGATCGTGCCCAGATAGCCCGAGGCGATCATCAGCGCGATGAAAGGCAGCCAGCGCCAGAAGGCGAAACCGGCAAGGGCAAAGGCGATCACCTTGAGAGCGTGCTGCACTGTCATGCCGGCCGCGTGGGTGGCGATCAGCGCCTTGCGATCGTCGGGAATGATCTGCGCGAAAAAGGCGGATAGAAGCGGGCCGGTGGCACCGACAAACATGGTCGCCAGTGCGAGCACCGCACTGCCAGCGGCGAGGCCTGCATGGCTTAGATGCGCGGCACCTGGAATTCTCGTCCACGTGACAGCGATGACGAAGACGCCCAGAACGAGTTTCAGGAGCGCGTCGGGCAATTGCACCACGAAATAGGCACCCACGGCAGCGCCGATCAGGCTGCCGAGAATGAACGGCGTGGCGATGGAAAAGCGGATATGCGCCCGCTGATGCCAAGCACGACCGGTATTGGAGCCAAGCTGTACAGCCCCATGAACAGGAATCAACGCTGCGACCGGAATGAACAGACCGAGCAGTGCCAGCATGGCCACGCCGCCGCCCACGCCAAAGGCTGCCGTGAGCGCGGAGGTGAAAAAGCTGGCGATGACGAGAAGAAGCGCCGGGAGCGGGCCCAGCGCTTCGGGCAAAAGCGTCTCGAAGCCGCCCAAGAGCTCTCCTTACAGGAACTGCTTGCGGGTGAACTGGCCTGCCGGGCGGAAACGCCACAGATAGGTGGGAAGGATGGCCGCAAGGGAGTGTTTCTGAATGCCAAGGCCGTCCAGCGTGCGTCCGGTCGCATTCGCCTCTTCGGAAACAACGTTGTCGGTCTTAAGCAGTTTCACCTGATCGAGGGTGAGCATGGGCTTCGGCAGAAGCCCGAGAACGCGTGCCTGAATGCGCGCGGCGAACCATGGCAGGGAAACGAACCAGCGCTTGCGGTAGGTCGCTTCCAGCATCTCTTCAAGACATTCACGGAAGGAGAGCACTTCGGGTCCGCCCAGCTCGTAGATCTGTCCGCCTTTGAGATCACCATCGACGGAGCGGGCATAGGCTTCGGCCACATCGCCCACATAAACGGGCTGGAACTTTGTTTCGCCACCACCGATCAGCGGCAGGAATGGCGAGAACCGCGCCATGTTGGCAAAGCGGTTGAAGAAGTCGTCTTCCGGTCCGAACACGATGGACGGACGAATGATCACTGCATCCTTGACGGTTTCCAGCACGGCTTTTTCGCCAAGTGCCTTGGTACGGGCATAGTCGGACTCGGATTCCGGATCGGCCCCGATGGCAGACCCGTGGGTCAGTTTCGCGCCTGCGGCGCGAGCAGCCTCTGCCACGGTGCGGGCACCGGCGTGCTGGATCACATCAAAGGTCTGACGGCCTGTTTCATAGAGGATGCCGACCAGATTGATCACATGGTCTGCCCCTTCAACGGCCCGGTCGACCGAAGCGCGGTTGCGCAGGTTTGCCTGCACGGCCTGCACCTGGCCGACATTGCCGAGCGGCTGCAGATGGATCGCCGTATTGGGGTTGCGGCACGCAACGCGCACCCGGTGGCCGCGCTTTGTGAGGGCCTGCACCAGATGGCGGCCGACAAAACCGTTGCCGCCGAAAATGGTGATGAGCTTAGGTTTCTGGCTGATGGTGGCCATTTGCCTCTGTCTCCGATTTCTCAAGGGCTTCATAATCGGTTTCGCGCCAAAGGCAAAGGGTGCCCTCTGATAGTTTTCATCCCCAGCCGGAAATCGCTGCAAAACTTGGAAAAAAGCCCTGAAACGCCTATATCTTGAGGGACAGGCGCCGGATGATTCGCGGCGCAGATTTCCCATGCCCTAAAGGGGGTTCCCTCAGGGCTCCTGAGTGAAAGAATTTGATGAGCGACACGCCCGAAACTCTCCCAGGCGAACCAGCCGAATACGGCGCAGAATCCATCAAGGTTTTGAAGGGACTGGACGCCGTCCGCAAGCGCCCCGGCATGTATATCGGCGATACGGATGACGGGTCAGGTCTGCACCACATGGTCTATGAGGTGGTGGACAACGCCATCGATGAGGCGCTGGCCGGTCACGCGACGCTGGTCACCGTGACGCTCAATCCCGACGGGTCCTGCACGGTGACCGACAATGGTCGTGGTATTCCGACCGACATGCACACCGAAGAGGGCGTGTCTGCGGCCGAGGTCATTATGACGCAGCTTCATGCCGGCGGTAAGTTCGACCAGAATTCCTACAAGGTATCGGGTGGCCTGCACGGCGTTGGCGTGTCGGTGGTGAATGCGCTTTCCATCTGGCTCAAGCTGAAGATCCGCCGGAAGGGCAAGATCCATGAAATGAGCTTCACCCATGGTGTGGCCGATGCGCCGCTTGCCGTGACCGGCGATGCGGGCGACGAAACGGGGACGGAAGTGAGCTTCCTGCCATCGCCCGAAACCTTCACCATGACGGATTTCGACTATGGCACGCTTGAGCACCGTCTGCGCGAGCTTGCTTTCCTGAACTCGGGCGTGCGCATTTTGCTGACCGACAGGCGCCATGCCGATGAGAAGAAGCAGGAATTCCTCTATGACGGCGGCATCGTCGAGTTCGTGAAATATCTCGATCGCGCCAAGAAGCCGCTGATCGACACGCCGATTTCCATCGGCGGGGAAAAGGATGGCATCACGGTGGAAGTCGCCATGTGGTGGAACGATTCCTACCACGAGAATGTGCTCTGCTTCACCAACAACATTCCCCAGCGCGATGGCGGCGCGCATATGGCCGGTTTCCGTGGCGCGCTGACGCGACAGGTTACGGGCTATGCCGAAAAATCGGGCCTGACGAAGAAGGAAAAGGTGTCACTCACGGGCGACGATTGTCGCGAGGGACTTTCCGCCGTTCTCTCGGTCAAGGTGCCGGATCCGAAATTCTCCTCGCAGACCAAGGACAAGCTGGTCTCGTCCGAAGTGCGTCCGGTGGTGGAAAGCCTCGTCAACGAGGCGCTCGGCACCTGGTTTGAGGAGCACCCGGCAGAAGCCAAGGCGCTGATCGGCAAGGTGGTTGAAGCCGCTGCGGCACGCGAGGCGGCGCGGAAAGCGCGCGAGCTGACACGGCGCAAGGGCGTGCTCGACATCACGTCGCTGCCGGGCAAGCTCGCCGACTGCCAGGAACGCGATCCGGCGAAATCCGAAATATTCATCGTTGAGGGTGATTCCGCTGGTGGCTCGGCCAAGTCCGGCCGTTCGCGCAAGAACCAGGCAATCCTGCCACTGCGCGGCAAGATCCTGAACGTGGAGCGTGCCCGCTTCGACCGCATGCTTTCCTCCGACATGATCGGCACGCTGATCACGGCGCTCGGCACGGGCATCGGCAAGGATGAATTCAACGCAGAGAAGCTGCGCTACCACAAGATCATCATCATGACGGACGCCGACGTGGACGGCGCCCACATCCGCACCCTGCTTCTTACCTTCTTCTTCCGGCAGATGCCGGAGCTGATCGAGCGCGGGCATCTCTATATCGCCCAGCCCCCGCTCTACAAGGTGACGCGCGGCAAGTCGGTCCAGTACATCAAGGACGAAGCGGCATTCGAGGAATTCCTGATCGATTCCGGCCTTGAAGAGGCCACGCTCGAACTTTCCAATGGTGAGGTTCGCGGCGGGCAGGACCTGAAGGAAGTGATCGAGGATGCACGCAATGTGCGCACGCTCATCAACGGTCTGCACACGCGCTACGACAGGGCCGTGGTGGAGCAGGCCGCGATTGCCGGTGCGCTCAACGCGGCGGTTCTGGCCGACCCGGGGCGCGCGGCGGGTGCTGCGCAGCATGTGGCCGAACGTCTCGACATGATCTCAGAGGATACCGAGCGTGGCTGGGAAGGTCGTGTGAACCCCTCGAACGAGGGTTCCGGTGGCTATCTTTTCGAGCGCACCGTGCGCGGTGTGCGAGAGGTTGTGGTGCTCGATTCTGCGCTGGTCGCTTCGGCGGATGCACGCGCGATCGATCGCTACACGGCTCGCCTTCAGCAGGTCTATACCAAGTCGCCCGTGCTGCGTCGAAAGGACAAGTCGGAAGTCATTTCCGGTCCGATGGCGCTTCTTGACCAGGTTTTTGCAACCGGGCGCAAGGGGCTTACCATGCAGCGCTACAAAGGCCTTGGCGAAATGAATGCCGAGCAGCTGTGGGAAACGACGCTCGACCCGGATGCACGCTCGCTGCTTCAGGTGAAGGTGACCGACGCAACGGACGCGGATTCACTCTTCTCCCGACTTATGGGCGACGAAGTCGAGCCACGCCGCGAATTCATTCAGGACAATGCGTTGTCGGTGGCCAATCTCGACATCTAACGCGCCAGTGTCACGAAATGGCGGCAGACTTCACAGTCTGGCTTGACGTGCGGTTTCCCGAGGCGGCAATTTGACAGGGCTGGAAACGCGGCCCCTGATCAAGCCCGCGGGCAGGAGACGCTGCCATGTTGAGGTCCATTTCCGTTACAGGCGTTGTTGTGGCGATGCTGGTGCTTTGCGCCGTGCTTTTCGCCATCGGGTGGTTCACCCGCGTTGATCCCTCCGACGCTCCTTTTGTCAAAGTGCTCGGCGGTGGCTTCATCTTCAATTACCGGGAAGGCGAGGTGTTTTACGGGTTTACCGCGCAGGTGATGAGGCCGCTGGCCAGCGGATCCGTCATCGAGGCGACATTCGAGGACCCCGCCGGGGGCAAGCCCTACGTGGTGTCGGAGCGGGTGAGCACGATGACCGACCGCTACGCGCTCAGGACACCTGCCGTGCGCGGGGTTGAGGCGAAGAAGCCTTATGAAGTGTCGATCCGCCTCTATGACCGGGAAAAATCCCGCATGATATGGGAAACAGAAACGACCTTCGTAAGCCAGATCAGCGATGGCGTCGTTCCCGACCAGCCGCTTACAGTCGGTCCGGGCTATCATCTCAACCCCGACTGAATTTTTTCGTGAACCTTTCTCCAGGCGGTAGCGACTGACAGATGTCGGGGCGCGAATGCCTCATCCCGAAAACCGAACTGGAGATGACAATGCCCTATTCAAACAAAACGAGCCGGATCGCCATGGCCGCAGCCTCGCTCGTCATGCTGTCTGCCACCGCCATCCCGACCGCCGGCGTCGCCGGCCAGTTTGCCCTAGCGCCAAAGATGGCGGGCCCTTCGATGAATTGCTCTGTGCCCAATCATGTCGTGTGTACCATCAACAGCACCAAGGGGCTGAAGCTGGTCAAGATCACCGCCAATACCCCGCAGGGCAGCGTGAACCTTGTGAACAAGACGTATCGCAGCTGTCCGAAATCAGTGAAGGTCTCGTGGGATTCAGCCTATCAGATGGCCGGCAAACAGATCGTCGAATGTAGCGGCGGCTTCAAGCTCAAGGCGCGCTGAACCTGGACCGGTGCCGCCGTGCGCGGGTGGCGGGGCAGCCCGTGACGGGGCATCGAGGGTGGGTTTTTTGCCAAGGCGAGAAACCCACCCGATGCCCGATTTCCGCCCCTAGTCACCCATCTTGAGCGCCTGGATGAAGGCTTCCTGAGGAATCTCCACCTTGCCGAACTGGCGCATGCGCTTTTTGCCTTCTTTCTGCTTTTCGAGCAGCTTGCGCTTTCGGGTCACGTCACCGCCGTAACACTTGGCAGTCACGTCCTTGCGCATGGCAGATATGGTCTCGCGCGCGATCACCTTGCCGCCGATGGCCGCCTGGATCGGAATCTTGAACATGTGGCGCGGTATCAGTTCTTTCAGCTTTTCGCACATCACGCGGCCGCGCTTTTCCGCAGCCTGCCGGTGCACCAGCATCGAGAGCGCATCCACGGGTTCCTCATTGACGAGGATCGACATTCTGACGAGGTCGCCCTCGCGATAGCCGGTGATCTGGTAGTCGAAACTGGCATAGCCCTTCGTGATCGACTTGAGCCGGTCGTAGAAATCGAACACGACTTCGTTGAGCGGCAATTCATAAGTGACCATCGCGCGCTTGCCGACATAGGACAGGTCCGTCTGGATGCCCCTGCGTTCCTGACAGAGTTTCAATATGGCGCCCAGATAATCATCCGGCGTCATGATCGTGGCCTTGATCCAGGGTTCTTCGATCGAGGCGATCTTCACCACGTCGGGTATGTCTGCCGGATTGTGCAGTTCCAGCTGGTCGCCCGAGGTGAGGTTCATGCGATAAACGACCGAAGGCGCCGTGGCGATGAGGTCAAGATTGAACTCGCGTTCGAGCCGCTCCTGAACGATTTCCAGATGCAGGAGACCAAGGAAGCCGCAGCGAAAGCCAAAGCCGAGCGCTGCCGAGGTTTCCATCTCGAAGGAGAAGGAAGCATCGTTGAGACGGAGCTTTCCCATCGCCGAGCGCAGATCGTCAAAGTCTGCAGCATCAACCGGAAAGAGACCACAGAAAACGACCGGTTGTGCGGGCTTGAAACCGGGCAGCGGGCTTTCGGTCTGGCGCTTGTCCTCGGTGATGGTGTCGCCAACACGGGTGTCGGCCACTTCCTTGATCGAGGCCGTGATGAAGCCGATCTCGCCTGGCCCGAGTTCATCGACCATGACCATTTTTGGGGTCATCACGCCTACCCGGTCAACCGGGTACTTGGCGTCGGTGCCGATCATGCGGATCGTCTGGCCCTTCTTCAGCTTTCCGTCGATGACACGGACCAGAACGATCACACCGAGATAGGCATCGTACCAGCTGTCCACCAGCAGTGCCTTGAGCGGCGCTTCACGATCACCGCCCTCAGGCGCAGGCAGGCGGGTTACGATGGCTTCGAGAACTTCGTCTATTCCAACGCCGGTCTTGGCCGAAATCGGGATCGCGTCGGATGCATCGAGGCCGATCACTTCCTCGATCTGCTCCTTCACGCGGTCCGTGTCCGCGGCAGGGAGATCGACCTTGTTGAGCACGGTCACGATCTCGTGATCGTTGTCGATGGCCTGGTAGACATTGGCAAGCGTCTGCGCCTCCACGCCCTGGCTTGCGTCGACCACAAGAAGCGAACCCTCGCAGGCCGAGAGCGAACGTGAAACCTCATAGGCAAAGTCCACATGGCCGGGCGTGTCGATCAGGTTCAGCACATAGTGCTCCCCGTCGCGCGCATTATACTCCAGCCGCACGGTCTGCGCCTTGATGGTGATGCCGCGCTCGCGCTCGATGTCCATCGAGTCGAGGATCTGGTCTTTCATCTCGCGATCCGCAAGTGATCCGGTCATCTGGATCAGCCGGTCGGCCAGCGTCGACTTGCCATGGTCGATATGCGCGACAATGGAAAAATTGCGAATATGGGAAAGTGGCGTGTTCGTCATGCTGCTGGCCTTAGCAGGCGGCCCGTTCTTCGACAAGCGGATTGCTGCCAGAATACGGGATCCTGGCGGCATTGCAGGCTCTGTCAGGAGAAAAACCTGCGACATTGTACTCGAGATCCGGCGACCATATATCGGGCCAATGAATGATCCCGACCCAAACAAGCTTAGCTTTCTGATCCACGACGTAGCGCGCCTGATGCGCAAGCGTTTCCTCGAAAGGGACAATGAGTTCGGACTGACGTCCGCTCAGTGGCGCCTGCTTTTCAATCTGTTGAAGGAAGATGGCGTGCCGCAGGCGCGGTTGGCCGAGCTTCTGGAAGTGGAGCCGATCAGCATTTCACGTATGGTCGACCGGCTGGCAGAAAGCGGCTGGGTGGTGCGCCGCCTTGCTCCCAGGGATCGGCGCGTGCGCATGATCTACGCCACGCGCAAAGCCAGAGAGGCGTGCTCCGGCATCCGGGAAATGGCGGCGACCGTTCATGAGGAGGCGCTTTCCGGTCTTGATGACAAGGAGCGCCGTGTGCTGATCGACGTGCTCGGAAGGATGGCGGTCAATCTCTACAAAGGCGCAGCGGAGAAGCCGAACGGTATGACGCCCTGCACGTCGCCGAGCCTTGGCAGCGGAGCTTCTGCCTGAGCGACCTGGGGCGGCCTCACTCAGCCACCAGCTTGCGGTAAAGATGCCATGTCGCGTGGCCCAGAATGGGCATGACCACCGCCAGGCCGGCGAAAAACGGCAGCGATCCCAAAATCAGCGCACCCGCGACCAGCACACCCCAGAGCGCGATCGGCAACGGATTGGCGCTTGCCGCCCGTACGGAAGTGACAATCGCGGCCACCGCGCCGCAGTCGCGGTCGAGCAGCATTGGAAAGGCGATCGCCGTGGTGATCAGAACGATCAATGCAAAAATGAACCCGATTGCATTGCCGAGCACGAGGAGGACGAGACCAGCCTCTGTGGTGAAAAGCGTTTGAAAGAATTGCGTGATTGATGTGGGTGGCTCGGGCCCAAGCAGGCGAACATAAAGCCCCTGCGCGACCAGAAGCCACGTCAGGAAGATTGCAAACAGCATGGCGCCGACAGCCAGGATTGCCGGTATCGCAGGCGATTTGCGCACTGCCAGAGCATGCCGCCATGAGGTTTCGAGGCCCGCCTCGCGCCTGCGACTGATTTCATAAAGACCGATGGCTGCGAATGGACCGAGCAGTGCAAAGCCCGATGCCAGTGGAAAGAGAAGAGGCAGTGCGTTTGCGCCTGATGCCCAGTAGATCAGCACAACTCCGACCAGCGGATAGATGAGGCACAGGAAGGCATAGTGCGAAGGTTTCTGCCAGAAATCATCGAGCCCGCGCCCCAGCGCATCAATCACATCCGACGTGGTTATCTTGCGAACTGCCGGCAGGGAAAGGGTCTTGTCTGTGCCAGCCACGACATGAAAATCCGACATTTCAGGCCTCCGGGTCGGCCGGGGCACACGCCGCACCCCGACGGCATTCAACACCAGGAGTATAGGGCGCGGGATATATCCCGGCGAGACTGGCGCCGGTCACATCTTCTGGAGCGGGCGGTGAACGGGGTCAGGACCGATCGGGGAAAAATGCCTTCTGTGCGAAAGGCGCCGACACGCCATGCAGGATGACAGACAGAAGGATCGTGAAAACGGCAATGTTGGTGATTGCCTCCGCCACGTCGAAGCCGGACTGGTCGACCACAAGAATGAGATAAAGAACGGACGCAAGGCCACGCGGTCCGAACCAGCCTACGAATAGCCGGGCGCGAGCGTTTGTCCGGGTTCCCAGCATTGCGATGAAGACGGGAAAAATGCGAATGGCGGTGAGGCTGAGACCTGCATAAAAAAGTGCCGGCATGGAGGTCGCTTCCAGAGCCTGCGGCAGCATGGCTGCCCCAAACAGAAAAAAGGTGAGATTTGTCAGGATCGAGCCTTCGGTCATGGCGAAATTGCTCGCTTTCGCCACTGTTTCAGCGGGCAGGCGCCATCCAAACGCCAATCCGGCTGCGAAAGCGGCAAGAAATCCGTTTCCGCCGGCCAGTTCGGCGCCCAGATAGGCCAGTCCGGCCAGGCCCACCATTATGGGAGTGCGTCCGGCGGGGTTGGAAATCCCGTGTGCAAAGGCAAGCGCTGCCGCTGCCGCGCCAAGATAGCCAATCGCCAGTCCGACAAGCGGGCCGAAAACCACCTGTTTAAGGAAGAAGGTCGCGTGCCCGGCCATGCCTTCTCCGCTGCCGGTGTCGGCGGCCAGCGCCAGTGCGATCAGAAGCAGCGGCAGGCACAGGCCGTCATTGAGACCGCTTTCCACGTCCAGCGCCTCGCGTTCGATTTCGGGCAAGCCGTCATTTCCGAACACGGGCTGTGCCAGTGCCGCATCGGTCGGAGTCAGTACGATCGCGAGCACCAGGGCACCGAAAATGCCAAGCGTTGGGAAGAGAGACATCCCAAGGGCGGTGCCGGCAATGATGGTGAGCGGAATGCCGATGAACAGGAGCCGGATGGATAGAAAGGCGGTCGCGCGCTCGGCCATTACGCTTGAAATGCGGATGTTCGCGGCGTCCCGGAAGAGAATGATCGCGAGCGTAGACGTGGCGAGGAACTCGACCACCGACTTGTCGAGCGCGGAGAGGAACGATGTGTCCGTGTGATAAAAGCCATAGCCCAGCGCGGTGAAAAGCATTGGGCCGGAGAGCACTGAAGCGTCAAGCTTTCGCGAAACGAGTGAGTAGGCCGTGAAAGCGGCAAAGAGAAGCGCCAGTGCCAGATGTGCCCCCATTATCGCTACCCCCTGTTTTCCGCACCGGGTTCGGAACTCTGCGGCTTGGCCCAGGTCAGTGATTTGTAGTCGAAGCCGAAAGCGAGCGTTGGCTTGACGATGGCGAAATAGGGAGACAGGTCGAAATCGCGCGGGGTGAAGAGGCTATGGTGCCGGATGTGCAGGATCTCCTGTCGCGAATAGGTGGATTCGGCCGAGGCGTGCCCCTTCTCCCGGCTGATCTCGGGCAGGATCGGATAGCTGACCTTCTGAAATGCCTGCGCAATGAGCGACGAGCAGATCGCGCGGGTCGGGTCGCCTGAGCCAATGGAGATCATACGCCTTCGCCAGCGCACGGGCACGGGCGGTGTCGGCAGGAAATAGCGCATTAGATCGAAGATATTGCGCATGTCGTAATGGAGGCCCAGCTTCCCGATCATGAAGTTGACGATGATGTTTCGGTCGTCGGGCGTAAGCCCGCTCGCGCGGCAGATGCGCGTGTTGTAGGTCTTGTATTTGGACAGCGGGACAGCGATGCATCCATCTCCCAGGATTACCTCGACCAGTCGGGGGCGCTCCGAACCGTCTTCGGGCTCAGGCAGAGCATCCCCGACGTAAAGCGCAGCGTGGCTCCAGGTGGATTGAGTGAGATATTTGATTGCAGCCGAGATGCGCTGATTGCCTTCAATCAGGAGAATGTCTCCAGGTTGAAGCGTGCGGTGCAATGTCTCTGGGTCTGACGGCGTGTAGGGCTGATAGCCCGAGGATTCGCTTTGCAGCCGCCGGGCCAGGAAGCGGCCGAAACGGTCGAGCAGGGTGCTGGTTTTCTCGCTCATGCGTTCCCGTTCGCGATTCTCGATCAATGGCAGGTCGAACTTAGAGGTTTTGTCGCTTCGGGCAAACGGCTTGATGCCGGCAATTATGCCGCAATCACAGCGTGCCTCTGTTGCACTGGTTCCTGCACTTTCCGTAATGCGTCCAGCATTGACATTAATCAAACGATTGATTAAAACAGGCGCATGATGTGGAACGATGACAAGATGCAAGGTGCCGCAGCGCGGCTTTCTTCGGCGGAGCACACGCGGCTTTCCCTTATCCGGGCTGGGTTGAAGCTGTTCGGGGAAAAGGGGTTCGAAGGGACGACCACGCGAGAAATTGCGGGCGCGGCCCAGGCCAATATCGGCTCGATTTCCTATCACTTCGGCGGCAAGGAGGGGCTGCACGCTGCGTGTGCCGATTACATTGTCGAGCTTCTGGGTGAAATTGCCGGGAGTGCGCTGGATTTGAAGGCTGTCGATGCGGTTTCACTGACGCAGGCAGAAGCGCATGGCGTTTTGACACAGGTCCTGGAGACGATGACCGGGTTCATTGCCGCGCGGCCCGAAGCCGGTCTGATCGTCAGGTTCGTGCTGCGGGAGCTTTCCCATCCCACGGTTGCTCTCGACCGGATTTATGATGGCATCTTCGCCCCGGTACACAGGCGCCTCTGTGCAGTCTGGGAAGCGGCGACCGGCGAGCCGGCGGAGAGCGACGAGACACGGCTTACCGTGTTCACGCTGATCGGTCAGCTCGTCTATTTCCGTATTGCAAGCGAGGCTGTGCAGCGCCGCATGGGCTGGAACGAGATCGGACCGCGTGAGGCAACAGCGATCACGGCGATAGCCGGCAGCAACCTCGACGCCATACTCGCAGCGAGAATGCGCGGAAAGGAAAGGGCATGAGCATTTTCTGCGCCATTCCGTTGATGGCCGGTCTGATTTCCGGCTGTGGCTCCGCCGAGCCGCTGGCAGTTGGCTATGTCGAGGGGGAGTATGTGTTGCTTGCGCCCACGGAGGTTGGGCAATTGAGCACCGTTCCGGTTCGGCGCGGCACTCTTGTGAAAGCCGGGGCCACGGTCGCAAGAATGGACGATATGGACGCACGCATTGCCGTGCGGCAGGCTGAGGCGGGGCTGGCGGAAGCGGAAGCCCAGCTTGCCGACCTCAAGGAGCCGAAGCGACCCGAAGAGATCGCCGTTCTGGAGGCCGCTCTTGCTTCTGCGAAGGCTGAGGCGGCGGAAGCGGGCCGCGTGCTTTCGCGCACTGAAGATCTCTCCCGTCGCGGCATCGCCACACAGGCCGAGCTCGACAAGGCGCGTACGGCGAAGGAACTGGCGGATACGCGGGTTGGCCAGGCCGAGGCAAATCTGTCGGTGGCAAGATTGCCGGCCCGCGCAGAGGCGATCAAGGCCGCAGCCAGGCGCCGCGACCAGATGAAGGCCGCACTGGAACAGGCGCGCTGGCGCCTCGCCGAGCGCGCCATCACCGCGCCCGTGGCCGGTCGGATCGATGATGTGATCCGCAGTGCCGGCGATGTGGCAGGACCCTCGGCGCCGGTCGTCTCGCTGCTGCCCGAAGACGGGGTGAAGCTGAAGGTCTACGTGCCGGAAGCAGTATTCTCCAGCCTTCAACCCGATGCGCTTCTGGCCGTGAACTGCGATGGTTGTGCGCCGGGGTTGACGGCACGCATCTCCTATATCTCGCCGGAGCCCGAGTTCACGCCGCCGGTAATCTACTCGTTGGAGACGCGGCAGAAGCTTGTCTATCTGGTCGAGGCGAGGCCGGAAGGAAGCGCCCGGAGCCTGCAACCGGGGCAGATCGTGGATGTGCGGCTGAAAGCCGACGCGCCATGAACGCGATAGATGTCCACGGCCTGGTGAAGCGCTTTGGCGACAAGACGGTCGTCAACAATGTGACAATGCAGGTGGCGAAAGGCGAGATCGTTGGCTTTCTCGGTCCGAACGGGTCTGGCAAAACGACGACCATCCGCATCATGTGCGGGCTTCTGACGCCGGACGAGGGCGATGGCACGGTCCTCGGGTTCAACCTGCGAAGCGAAGGCCTGAAGATCAAGCGCGAAGTCGGCTACATGACCCAGCGCTTCTCCTTCTATGAAGACCTGACCATAGCGGAAAACCTGGCCTTTGTCGCAAGGCTCTATGATCTGAAACCGGTGGGCGCGCATGTGGACCGGACGCTCGAGGATCTGGGCCTTTCTTCGCGCCGAAACCAGCTGGCGGGCACGCTTTCGGGCGGCTGGAAGCAGCGGCTGGCGCT
Organism: Nitratireductor sp. GISD-1A_MAKvit; assembly: GCF_040819555.1. Classification (GTDB taxonomy): domain Bacteria; phylum Pseudomonadota; class Alphaproteobacteria; order Rhizobiales; family Rhizobiaceae; genus Nitratireductor. Next base: position 258,609 of record NZ_CP161920.1, on the reverse strand, counting down.
GGCAGCCTGCATCATGCATCAGCCGAAACTTCTCCTGCTGGATGAACCGACGGCGGGTGTCGATCCGAAGGCGCGACGCGATTTCTGGGACGAGATCCACCGGCTCGCCGCCGATGGGCTGACGGTTCTGGTCTCCACCCACTACATGGATGAGGCCGAGCGCTGCCACCGCATCTCTTACATATCCTACGGCACCATGCTGGCCACGGGGTCCGTGGCCGATGTGGTGCGCGACGCCGGGCTCGTCACCTATCTCGTTGACGGGCCGAAGCTGGAGAAGCTGGCCGCCGAACTGCGGGAGCGGCCCGGCGTGGAGCAGGTGGCGCCCTTTGGCGCAAGCCTTCATGTGGTGGGATCGGATGAAGACGCGCTGAAGGCGGCGTTGAAGGACCTCGACGGGCGCGAGGGCGTGAGCGTATCACGCGGCGAAACGAGCCTTGAGGATGTGTTCATCCAGTTCATGGCCAATTCCACGGACAACATGCAATGAGTGGCTTTTTCTCGTTCAGCCGGCTTGCTGCCTTGCTGATCAAGGAGTTCATCCAGATGCGGCGTGACCGCATCACCTTCGGCATGATGCTGGGCGTGCCGCTGATGCAGCTCGTGCTTTTCGGATTTGCGATCAATTCCGATCCCAAGGCTCTTCCGGCCGCACTCGTCTCTCTCAGTCAGGACCACTATAGCCGGGCGATGGTCTCGGCGCTTGAAAACACCAACTATTACCGCTTCGATCATGTGGTGGAGAGTGCGGCGGAGGCCGAGCAGCTCATGGCCAGCGGCGCGGTGGTCTTCGTCGTAACCATTCCGTCGGATTTCGCCCGCCGTGTCGACCGGGGGCAGCGGCCGCAGATCCTGATCGAGGCGGATGCGACCGATCCGTCGGTGGCATCCGGGGCCATTTCCACGCTCGGAACGGTTGCTTCGGAAGCGCTTTTGCGCGAGCGCGGCGTGTCGGCTTCCGAGGCAAAACCGGCTGACCGGCTCGAGGTGATCGTCCACCGCCGCTACAACCCCGAAGGCATCTCGCAATACAACATCGTGCCGGGTCTGCTCGGCGTCATCCTGCAGATGACCATGGTGATGATGACATCCATCGCGCTCACCCGCGAACGCGAGCGCGGCACGATGGAAAACCTGCTCGCCATGCCAGCAAGCCCACTGGAGATCATGCTTGGAAAAGTACTGCCCTATCTGGTGGTGGGAGCCGTGCAGGTGGCGGTGATCCTTGGGGCCGCGAAACTGCTGTTCGGCGTGCCCTTCATCGGCAGCCTGTGGCTGCTTCTGACGGCGGTACTGGTATTCGTTCTGGCACTCGTTGTGCTCGGCTACACGATCTCCACGGTCGCGCGCACGCAGATGCAGGCCATGCAGCTCACCTTCTTCTTCTTTCTGCCCTCCATCCTTTTGTCCGGCTTCATGTTTCCGTTTCGCGGCATGCCCGAATGGGCGCAATGGCTGGGGGAGACCTTTCCGCTCACCCATTTCCTGCGCGTGGTGCGCGCCATCATGCTCAAAGGTGCGGATCTGCCGGCAGTCGCATTCGAGACGGGGGTTCTTGCCGCTTTTATCCTGGTCTACGCCGCGTTCGCACTGATGCGGTTCCGCCGAACGCTGGATTAAACACCTCTTTGTTTAGAAGCATTCCAAATTATTGACGGCAGGGATGTTGGTGCATATCTTAGAATAATTCTAAACAACGGATTGCTCCCGCCATGTTCTCACGCTTCTTCGGTTCCTCCCGCCGGCAGTTTTCCTCGCTGAACGAACAGGAAATTCTCGCACTTGCGATATCATCGGAAGAGGATGATGCCCGCATCTATCGTGCTTATGCCGATGGCCTGCGTGACGAATACCCGCATTCGGCAGCCGTGTTCGACGAGATGGCCGAGGAAGAAGATGCTCACCGTGCGGCACTGATCGAGGCGCACCGGGAGCGCTTCGGTGAACGCATTCCTCTCATTCGCCGCGAGCATGTGCGCGGCTATTACGAGCGCAAACCCGACTGGCTGGTGCGGCCGCTGGGGCTCGAAACGGTGCGTTTGCAGGCGGAGCAGATGGAAGAGCAGGCGCATCGCTTCTACGTGGAAGCGGCCAAGCGCACCGGAGACGCCGGCATCCGCAAACTGCTTGGAGATCTGGCCGTCGCCGAAAAGACGCATGAATCTCTGGCGCACCGGCTTTCGGAAAAACACCTGGGTGAGGATGAGCGCGCCGAGGAAGAGCAGACCGAGCGCAGGCAGTTTATCCTCACCTATGTGCAGCCTGGCCTTGCAGGCCTCATGGACGGCTCGGTCTCGACGCTTGCACCCATTTTCGCTGCCGCATTTGCCACGGGCGACACATGGCAGACCTTCCTCGTCGGTCTTGCCGCGTCCATCGGCGCCGGCATTTCCATGGGGTTCACGGAAGTGGCTTCCGACGATGGCGTTATCTCGGGGCGCGGTTCACCGATCAAGCGCGGTCTCGCAACGGGCATCATGACGACCGTCGGCGGCCTCGGCCATGCCCTGCCCTATCTGATCCCGCATTTCTGGACCGCGACGATCATCGCGTTCATCATCGTTTTCATCGAGCTGTGGGCGATCGCCTGGATCCAGAACCGCTACATGGAGACCCCGTGGAGCCGCGCCACCTTCCAGGTGGTGCTTGGCGGCGCTCTCGTGTTTGCCGCGGGCATGCTCATCGGCAATGCCTGACGCCGCTCATGCGTCAAGCAGCGCGCGGCTGTCCTCCGGGGCTTCCGCGCGCTCGGCCATGCCGTAATCGCGCAGGACATGGGCGATGCGCAGGCGATAGAAGGCAAAGACCCCGTTCCGGCCCGCACGTTGAGCCTGCCTGTGTTCCTCCGTGTTGCGCCAGGCCTTGACCGCTTCCTCGTCGCGCCAGAACGAGAGCGAGAGAACGCGGTTTTCGTCGTTGAGGCTCTGGAAACGTTCGATGGAAATGAAGCCGTCGATCCTGTCAAGAAGCGGGCGCAGATCGGCTGCGATGCCGAGATAGGCGTCACGTTTGCCGGCTGCAGGCTCAACTTCAAAGATGACCGCGATCATGGCCGCATCCGGTCGGCGTGGGGTGCCGAAGCGCGTTTCAGGAACATACGATCCTCCCTGAGAATGAAACGCTCGCGCTTTGCGAACTCGTAGTTTGCGCGACCTTCGGGGCTCGCCGCAAGCCGTGCCCGATAAGCCTCGTAGGCTACGAGACTGTCGACATTGTAGACACCATAGGCGGTCGTCGCCGACCCCTCATGCGGTGCGAAATAACCGATGAGATCGACGCCGGCGCGCGGGATCGCCTGCCCCCAGTTGCGGGAATATTCCTCGAAAGCGTCCCGTTTAAACGGGTCGATCTCGTAGCGGATGAAACACGTGATGGTCACGGGTAGAGGCCTTTCCTGCCAGCATGCTTCGATGAGCATGGAAGTTTTGCGTCGATTTCGATGGTGATATGAGGATAGCGCTTGTGGAGGAGCCATAGTTTGGTAACGGTCGAACCATGAAAGCAGGAACGGATCTCGCCCAGACCGCAAGCCTCGTCGGCGACCCGGCGCGCGCCAATATGCTGGCAGCATTGATGGGGGGCACGGCCCTCACGACCAGTGAGCTGGCGATGGAAGCCGGTGTCTCTTTGCCAACAGCCAGTGCGCATCTAGCCAAGCTGTCAGATGGCGGCTTGCTGCGCATGACGCGGCAGGGGCCGCCACCGCTACTATGCGCTGGCAGGTCATCAGGTCGCAGGCATGCTCGAATCGATCATGGGGGTGGCTGCGGAGCTTGGGCCGCGCAAGGTGTTGCCCGGACCGCGTGACACGGCCATGCGCGAAGCCCGCATCTGCTACGACCATCTGGCGGGCGAGGCGGGCGTTGCCATGTTCGACGCCTTTGCCGGGCGCGGTTTCATCGCCCTCGATGGAGACGACGTGAACCTCACGAACAAGGGGGCCGGGTTCTTCAGCGATTTCGGTCTCGACATTGAGGCGATGCGCGGGAAGCGCCGCCCGGTATGTCGCTCCTGCCTGGACTGGAGCGTGCGGCGTTCTCATCTGGCAGGAAGTCTGGGAGCCGGGATTCTCGACCGGTTTATGGTGCTGCATTGGGTGCGGCGGGAAAAGAACAGCCGCGTAATCCGCTTTACCCCGCCTGGGCGCGCAGCCTTCGAGCGGCTACTGCGCGACGCCTGAGCCAGTGCGAAACGGAAATGTGGCCGTTTCCTTCTGCGCCGCTTTGCGCCATGGTCGCGCTTCACGAATGATTCCAACGAAGCTCAGCCGGGGACACCGATGAACACCGAATTGCTGCGCAGGCTCTGTGAAACGCCAGGCGCGCCGGGCCACGAAACGCGCGTTCGCGCCCTTATCGAGAAAGAGATCGAAGGTCTGTTCGACGAGGTGCGGACCGACCCGATGGGGTCGCTGCTCTGCGTGCGCAAGCCACGCCAGAAGGCGAAGGGCGACCCGCTCAAGATCATGCTTCTGTGCCATATGGACGAGATCGCTTTTCTCGTGACCCATGTGACGGAGAAGGGTTTCCTCCATCTCGACCCGGTGGGTGGCTTCGATCCGCGCAACCTGTTCTCACGCCGCGTGCTCGTCTGCACCGAGAGCGGCGATTACAAGGGTGTGATGAACCCCGCCGGCAAGCCGATCCACATCCAGAGTGCGGAAGAGCGCAAGAAGGTGCCGGAACCCGGCGATTTTATCGTCGACATGGGGCTTGGCGAAAAGGCGCGCGATCTGGTGCAGGTCGGCGACTTCGTGGTGATGGACGAGCCGTTCCTGGAAATGGGAGAAAAATTCGTCTCCAAGGCGCTCGACAATCGCGTCGCCTGCTGGCTTGGTATCGAGGCGATACGCACGCTGGAAGAAGCGGGTGAAAAGCATGCATGCGAAATCCATGTGGCCTTTACCGCTCAGGAAGAAGTTGGGTTGCGCGGCGCGCGCACGGCCGCCTATGCGGTCAAACCCGATATCGGTCTGGGCATCGACACCACGCTCTCATGTGACACGCCGGGAATCGGCGAGCACGAGGCGGTGACGAAGCAGGGAGAGGGGTTTGGCCTTCATGTGAAGGATTCCTCCTTCATCGCCGATCAGGCGCTGGTGCGCGAGGTCGAGCAACTGGCGAAGAAAAAGGCGATCCCCTACCAGCGCACGATTCTGGCCCGAGGCGGTCAGGACGGCGCTGCAGCCCAGCAGGCGGCCGCTGGCGCGCGGGCTGTGGGCATCGTGGTGGGCACCCGCTACATCCACACCGTGACCGAAATGATCGATCGCAACGACCTTCAGGCCGCGCTCGACATCATCGTTGCCTATCTCGGCGAAAACTAAGCCCCCAGGCCGTGCCGCGCCCAGCTGAGCTGTGGCGCGGCAGCCACATTGCGCGCCCTTCCGCAGCAAGACCCGATTTGTGCCATCAAAGCGGCACAAATGCCGGCGAAATCCGACCGGCATTCACGGAGCGTTCACTTCGTGCGTGTAGTTATGTCACGATAATTCACACAGGCGGTTTTGGAGGAGCCGCCACCGGTTGGATATGACCCATGGCCTTGCTCACTCGCCTTATCGTCGTTCTTCGCGATTTCATTGCCCCGCGCTACCATCCCGAGCGCCACTACATGCGTGGTCCCGGCCCAGCCTGCCAGAAGCGTGGCGGTGGCTCCCCCACAGCAGCCTGACGCCACTTATTCACAGTATCTGACGGTTACGGGTTTGCCGCTTTCGGCGCCGAGCTCGTGGCATGTTCCGGCGGCGCATAGCCGCCAGCCGGAGCCCGTGGTGCCAGAGGCTGCCAGGACAAGCTCGGATTGCGCAGGGAGAGACGGGCTATACCGCCACCAGCCAGCGGCGAAGCTCGCATCAGGCGGCGGCTCCATGCCCGCTCCTGACCCCTGAACGCGCGCTTCGACAATCTTCAGCCCGGCGGGCGTTGCGCGCCAGTCTTCCTCCCAGCGGATTTTCTCCACCGAATGCGTCCATGACAGGGTGAAAAGCGCAGCCGCAAGGGTGAGCGCCTTTCCTCCTGCCACAACGCATATGCTCATGTGCCGGCCTTCGTATCCGCTGGAGCCTGCGCAGCGCGGGTGCGATACCAGTGAAGGCCGAGAAAAATCGCTGCCAGCCCGAAGCCCAACTCATCGGTGACGGGAAGCGCGGCAATAAGCGTGAAGGCTGCGGCAGCTGCGAGAACCCGCTCCCAGATGGAGAGTTTGGTACGCAGGAAGCCGATGACTGCCGCGCCCCAGAGTGCGATGGCGAGCAGCGCCTTGAAAACGATATAGGCGACCGCCGGATAATAGCCCCAGGCTTCCGCGAGCGGTCCTCCGTCCTGCAGCATCAGGGCGGGCGTATAGACGGCCATGAAGGGGATGACGAAACCGGCGGCAGCCACCTTGATCGCCTCCATGGAAATTTTGAGGCCGTTCTCCCTGGCGATGGGGCCGGCTGCGAAGCAGGCGAGCGCCACGGGCGGCGTCAGATCCGCCAGAATGCCGAAATAGAACACGAACATGTGGCTGACGATCAGCGGAACGCCGAGCGCCAGAAGCGCCGGTCCGGCAATCGAGGATGTAATGATGTAGTTCGGAATGGTGGGGATGCCCATGCCCAGCACGATGCAGGTTATCATGGTGAGAACGAGCGAGAGGAACAGGCTCGTCTCGCCCACCGACACGATGAACTGGCCGAATGTGTTTGCAACACCTGTCAGTGTCATGGTTCCGATGATGATGCCGACCACCGCGCAGGCCACGCCGACGGGAAGTGCCGTCTTGGCACCTTCAGCGAGTGAATCCCGACAGACAATGAGTGTCCTGCGCCCGCCATCGACAAACAGGTTGGCGAGGATCAGGGCGAGGGCTGCAATGAGGATGACCGTGATGCCGTAGCTGAAAAAGCTCGCCGCCACCAGGCCGAGGCCGACCCAGAAGATCACCCGCAGCACCTGGCCGGGAAGGCCGAGCGCTACCGAGCCGCCGAGGATAAGAAGCACCGTCAGTGAAAGGCCGATCGTGCCGGCGAAAAGCGGTGTGTATCCCGTGAACAGCAGATAGACCAGCACCGCCAGCGGCAGGATGAGGTGCCAGCCCTTCTTCAACGCATTGCGTGCGGAAGGTAGCTCGGACCGCGGCAGGCCATGCAGCCCGTATTTGCCGGCCTCCAGATGCACCATCCAGAAGGCCGAGGCGAAGTAGAGCACGGCTGGGATAATCGCGGCCTTGACCACTTCGTAATATTCCACGCCCAGCGTCTCGGCCATGATGAACGCCACCGCGCCCATCACGGGCGGCATGATCTGCCCGCCCATGGAGGCGGTGGATTCCACGCCGCCGGCAAAGGCCGCGCGATAGCCGAAGCGCTTCATTAGCGGGATGGTGAACTGGCCGGTGGTGACCACATTGGCAACGCCGGAACCGGAGATCGTGCCCATCAGGCCAGACGAGATGACCGACACCTTGGCAGCACCGCCGCGCGCATGGCCAACAAGACCGAGCGACACGTCGGTGAAGAGTTTGATCATGCCGGCACGTTCCAGAAAGGAGCCGAACAGGATGAACAAAAAGATATAGGTCGCCGATACATAGATCGGGATGCCGTAAATGCCCTCCGTCCCATAGGCCATGTGGTCGATGACCTGGCTGAAATCGTAGCCGCGATGGTTGAGCGGGGAGGGCAGGTATTGGCCGAACAGGCAGTAGGCGAGAAACGCGCCGGAGATGATCGGCAGCGCCGGCCCCATGAGCACATAGGCGGCGGCAAAAACGGTGACGAGCGCGATCACACCGAAGACGATATCGAGCGGTAAGGGGTCGCCGGCCCGCAGGAGCAGCGGCTTGTACTCAATGTACTGATAGAGTGCGACGGCCACGCCGGCGAGCGCCAGCGCCCAGGCAAGCGCCTTGATCATGGGGGCGCTGTCACGCGCCTGAGCCACCAGCGGGAAAACCAGCAGCGTCAGAAAACCGACGTGGAAGGCGCGGACCACCTGGCTCGGCAGGCTGATCACATGCGCGGCGGTTGCAATCTGGTAGAGCGAGAAAATGACCGCGATCCAGAACAGCAGCCGGCCGATGCCGTCGGTTCCGAATTCACCATGCGTATGGTCATGCATCTCAGCCTCAACCGGAATTGCCGGCTGACCGGATTGGGTATTGCTCATCGGGCGCTCCGCTTCCCATGCTACGCGTCAGGGCCTTGCCGATTGTCCGCTCCCGCGCGATGCATGCGGGAGGGCTCGACATTCCGGGCCTTCCTGTCACACCCCGTGCAGGAGCGTGGCAGGAAGGCCCCGTCGATGGACGGGGCCTTTGCTTATTGGACTAGAGCAGACCGTTTTCTTTGTAATAGCGCTCAGCACCGGGATGCAGAGGAAGCGGAAGACCCTTCGGGCCGTTTTCCGCCGAGATCGCCTTGGCGGCGGCGTGAGCGGCCACCATGTCGTCGAGGTTTTCGAAGAGCTGTTTGGTCATCTGGTAGGCCACTTCGTCGGAAACGTCCGAATGGGTGACCAGAATGTTGGTGATGGCCAGTGTCGGCACATCCTCGCTCTGGCCCTCATAGGTGCCGGCGGGAATGGTGGCGGCAATGAAAGGAGCACCGAGCGTCTCGGCAACGCTGTTGGGCACGGACACGATGGTTACGGGAAGCGAGAGAGCGAGATCCTTGATGGAAGCAACGCCGAGGCCGGCCGACTGGAGGGTTGCATCCAGCTGACGGTTCTTGATCAGCTCGACGGACTCACCGAACGGAAGATACTCGGTCTTGCCGAGATCGTCATAGCTCATGTCCATGGCGCCAAAGATGCGCTGGGCGTTGAGTTCGGTACCGGATTTCGGCGCACCGACCGAAAGGCCTTTGCCTTTAAGGTCGTTGAACTCCTTGATGCCGGATTCCTGCGAAGCGACGATCTGGATGTAGTTGGGATAGATCGCGGCGATGGCGCGCAGCTTGTCGAGTTTCTTGCTGAAGCCCGCTTCCGCATCGCCTTCCCAGGCCGATTTGACGGAATCGCCGAGCGCGAAAGCAATTTCGCCACGGCCCTGCTGCAACAGGTTCAGGTTCTCGACCGATGCCTTGGTCGACTGCACCTGCGTGCGCACGCCGTCGATGTTTTCGCCGTAGATCTTGGAAAGCTGAGAACCGAGCGGATAATAAACGCCCGAAGTGCCACCGGTCAGCACATTGATGAAATCCTGCGCCATGGCGCCGGCGGGTGCCAGGCCCAGCGACAACGCCACGGCACCGGCCGCGAGATACTTCCTGCTTGCATTTAACATCATGTCTCCTCCGCAATATGGCTGATCCGCAGGCGCACTTGCCTGCGCTGACACTGACTGTAGACAACCGCGCCCTTTTGCCAACCGGAAAGCGACCGGCAACAGGGCGAAGGGCCTGCGAAAGCCGATAATCGCACAGGAATTCGCGCGCAAGCCCCCAGGCTCTGGCAATTGACCCGCGTCCCTTAGACAAAAGTATAGGGCGCCCGCAAAGCGCCGGTGTTGGCGCTGGCAGGTGTCAGGCGGTTCCCGTCGAACCGAACCCGCCGGAGCCGCGCGCAGTGCTGCCGGCATGGCTGCGTTCTTCCAGCCTGACCTGCACCACCGGGGCGATCACGAGCTGGGCTATCCGGAGGCCGCGCGTGATGGCGAAGTCGTCATCACCGTGGTTGACGAGCAGAACCTGAACCTCACCGCGATAGTCCGCGTCGATGGTGCCGGGTGCGTTGAGACATGTGATGCCGTGCTTGAGTGCAAGGCCCGAACGCGGCCGCACCTGCCCTTCAAAACCTTCCGGCAGTTCGAGGATGAACCCGGTGGGAACGAGCGCCCGCCTGCCCGGAAGCAGCACGATGCGGCGGTCTTCCGGCACGGCGGCGCGCAGATCCATGCCGGCGGCGGCAGCGGTCTCATAAACTGGCAGGGGCAAATCCTCGCCATGAGGCAGGCGGACAATGCCCACATTGGGACCGATGACGGGCATGGAGGAAAAGGTGTTGGTCATGGCTTGATCCTGTGCGCTGCAATCCGGGGGGCGACGATCACGACCCTTTCCGTCTGGCCCGTTTTGTCGATGAATTCAACCGCGGTGTGGCTGGCAGTCGCATCTCTTCACCATTATGTGGGTCGTGGCTCATCCACTTTCTGTTCGACACGCGCCCTGCTGCTTGTTACAAGCGCCCGGCTTCAGGAAAACCATATCAAGATGACCGACAAAATCGCCGATGCGGTGTCGCGCCGCCGCACCTTTGCAATCATTTCGCACCCGGATGCGGGCAAGACCACGCTGACCGAAAAGCTGCTTCTTTTCGGCGGCGCCATTCAGCTCGCCGGCGAGGTGAAGGCGAAGAAGAACCGCGTGCAGACGCGTTCGGACTGGATGAACATCGAGCGCGAACGCGGCATTTCCGTTGTCACCTCGGTGATGACCTTCGAATATGGCGATCACGTCTTCAACCTGCTCGACACGCCGGGCCACGAAGATTTTGCCGACGATACCTATCGCACGCTGACGGCGGTCGACAGCGCGATCATGGTCATCGATGCGGCCAAGGGCATCGAGCCGCGCACGCTGAAACTGTTCGAGGTTTGCCGCCTGCGTGATATTCCGATCGTCACCTTCGTCAACAAGATGGACCGGGAAAGCCGCGACCCGTTCGAGATTCTCGATGAGATCGAACAAAAGCTCGCGCTCGATACGGCACCCATCACCTGGCCCATCGGTCGGGGCAAGAGCTTTGTCGGCACCTACAATCTCGCCAACAACACGATGCGTCGCTCCGATGACGATGTGGAGCCCATCGCCGTAAACGGACCGGAATCCGACGCCGTTGCCGGGCTCCTGCCGGAGCATGAGCGCGACATGCTGGTGGAGGAGATGCAGCTCGGCAAGGAAGCCTGCCGTCCGTTCGACATGCAGGCCTTCCGCGAAGGGCACCTCACCCCGGTCTATTTCGGATCGGCACTGCGCAATTTCGGTGTGCGCGATCTGATCGAGGCGCTGGGCGCCTTCGGCCCCCGCGCCGCGCGCACAGGATGCGGATTCGCGCAGGGTGGAAGCGACGGAGGAAAAGATGACCTCTTTCGTTTTCAAGATCCAGGCCAACATGGACCCAAACCACCGCGACCGCATCGCGTTTGTACGCGTGTGCTCGGGCAGACTACAGCGTGGCATGAAAGCCAAGCTGGTGCGCACCGGCAAGCCGATCAGTCTTTCCGCCCCGCAGTTTTTCTTTGCGAAAAGCCGCATCACTGCAGACGAGGCCTTTGCCGGTGACGTGGTGGGTATCCCCAATCATGGCACGCTGCGCATCGGCGACACGTTGACCGAGGGCGAGGAGCTTCTGTTCCGTGGGGTGCCCAATTTCGCGCCGGAAATCCTGCGCCGCGTCCGGCTTGGCGATGCCATGAAAGCCAAGAAGCTGAGAGAAGCTCTGCAGCAGATGGCAGAAGAGGGCGTCGTGCAGCTTTTCACGCCGGAAGACGGATCGCCCGCCATTGTCGGCGTCGTTGGCGCGCTGCAACTTGATGTGCTCAAGGAGCGACTGAAGATCGAATATTCGCTTCCCGTGGATTTCGAGATGGCGCGGTTCAGCGTGTGCCGCTGGATCTCGTCCGAAGAGCCGGATGAGGTGGATCGCTTCATCAACGCGCACCGTGGCGACATCGCCCGCGATCTCGACGATGATCCGGTTTTCCTCGCGCCGCACGAGTTCGGTCTGAACTATGAGGCAGACCGCTGGAAGGCGATCCGTTTTGCCACGGTCAAGGACTATCAGACCCGCAAGGCAGCCTGAGTGAGGGGATTTGCAGAGAGTCTTCCTGAGAGGGAAGATTTTTCGCTTCCGGCTGTCTTTAGGAAATGAAATTCCAGGCGAGCGGCTCAAATAGCGCCTAGATGAGGTTCATCTGCGTGTGTGGGGTGTCTATCCTGCACCGTCAGGAAAACCAATTGCGTTTCATCTCACCCAGGAGGAGAGAACGATGAGCCTTCGCATCAACGACACTGCGCCGGATTTCAGCGCCGAGACCACGCACGGTACGATCAATTTCCATGACTGGATCGGCGATGGCTGGGCCGTTCTTTTCAGCCATCCCAAGGATTTTACGCCTGTCTGCACGACCGAGCTCGGCACGATGGCGGGGCTCGAGGACGAGTTCGAGAAGCGCAACACCAAGATCATCGGCATTTCGGTCGACCCGGTCGAGGACCATGTGCGCTGGAAGGATGACATCAAGAAAGCCACGGGCCATGCTGTCGATTATCCGATGATCGGCGACAAGGATCTCAAGGTCGCAAAGCTCTATGACATGCTGCCGGCAGATGCGGGGGAAAGCTCCGATGGCCGCACTGCCGCCGACAACGCCACCGTGCGTTCGGTTTATGTCGTTGGGCCGGACAAGAAGATCAAGCTCGTGCTCACCTACCCGATGACCACGGGTCGCAATTTTGCAGAGATCCTGCGCGCGATCGATTCCATTCAGCTCACTGCAAAGCATCAGGTGGCGACACCTGCCAACTGGCAGCAGGGTGAGGATGTGATCATCACACCCGCCGTTTCCAATGAGGATGCGGAAAAGCGTTTCGGTTCGTTCGAGACGATCCTGCCCTATCTGCGCAAGACCAAGCAGCCTGCCGGCTAACGCGGGACAACCCATGAACCAAGCCCCGGAAGCGTGCTCGCTCCGGGGCTTTTCTTTTGCGCGCCCGGCCGGCCTTGTCTTCAAATCGACACGCTGTCACGGTCTCATGATTCTGTCTGAAACCGTTTCTGGAGTCCGCCATGCGCCGCCCCGCCCTGTCACTCATCGCCCTCCTCGCAGTGGGTTCCGCTACCAGTGCGGCAACGCTGGAGATCGATCTCCCCGATGCGGAAAGCGTAGAGACCGTCGCGGTTACCTATGCTTGCCCGGACGGCGATATCGACGTGACCTATTATAATGTCGAAGACAATTCGCTTGCCGTCGTCGTGCTTGACGGCGGCCCGGTGGTGATGAGCAACGTTCTTGCCGCCTCTGGAGCGAAATACGCAGGCGGTCCATATGTCTGGTGGACCAAGGGCGACGATGCAGACCTCTATGATCTGATGAAGGGTGACGGCGCGGAACCGGTGTCCTGCACCGCAAGAAACTGATTTTTCAGCTCATCGCGAACAATAAACCAATCGGTTGACTATCTTGTCTGCGACTGATAGTTAAACCGAATGGTTGAGCATATTTCTCCTCATCTTGATGCCGTTTTCCATGCCCTGTCGGATCCGACACGGCGCGCCATGCTGCATCGTTTGTCGAACGGCGAGCAAAGTGTGTCTCACCTGGCGAAGCCCTTCGACATGTCGCTGGCCGGCGCTTCCAAACATGTGAAAGTTCTGGAGGGGGCGGGGCCCTCGTCAGCCGGCGGGTGGAAGGCCGCACCCATTATTGTCGGCTGGAAGCTGCGCGCCTTGCCGAAGCGCATGCGTGGTTCCGCTATTATGAGCGCTTCTGGACAGATCGGCTCGATGCATTGCAGGCGATTCTGGAAAGGGAGGATCGTCAGCACGACGCCGGGAAGGACTGACAAAGCGTCCCGCACAAATCGCACCCCATGAAAGGAAGACGATGAGACAGGCCGATGAAAGTGACTTTGGAGTTCCCACGGCACCCGATGAGGTTCGTTTCGAAAGGCTTCTTCCGGGGCCGATGGAAAGGATCTGGTCCTATCTGACCGAAGCAGAAAAACGACGGCAATGGCTGGCAGGCGGAGAGATGGAGCCTCGTGCTGGAGGTTCGGCAACACTGCTCTTCCGCCATTCCGAATTCACCGACGAAGACCCGCCCGCGCGTTACCGGGAGATGAACGAGAAGGGCTTCGTTTCCGAAGGAAAGATCCTCGCCTGGGATCCACCGCGGTTTCTTTCCATGACCTGGCCGGGAGACGGCGCTGGAAGCCAGGTTGAGTTCGAGCTTTTCCCCGAGGGAGAAAAGGTTCTCCTCGTGGTCACGCACAAGCGCCTCGCCGATCGGGGCGAGATGATCAACGTTTCCGGTGGCTGGCATGCGCATCTGGCTGTTCTGGAAGCGGTGCTCGAGGGCCAGAAGTCACCGCACTTCTGGTCGCAGATTGCTGCGCTCGAGGCGGCATATGCTGCGCGCTTCAACCAGCAGTGAAACCCCTGCCACTATCGGCACCAAGGAGGATGACATGAGTGTTTCCGCAACATTGCCTGAAACCAGCGCCGAGCCCGACGCCGCACCAAAACTCGCCGGCGGGCGCAACATCGCCATGAAGGTGCCTCCGCATCAGTTTGAAGAGACGGTGCGTTTCTACCGGGATGTTCTGGGCATGGAGCAGATCGAGGAGCTTCTTCCCGCTGTGGGTTTCCGCTTCGGGGCCAACCAGCTCTGGATCGACAAGACGCCGGGCATGAGCCAGTCGGAGCTCTGGCTGGAGATCGTTACCGACGATACGCAATCTGCTGCCGCTCGACTTGAAGAAGCAGGCATCACCCGTTGTGACGAGATCGAACCGCTGGGCGAAAATTTCGACGGTTTCTGGATATCGAGCCCCGCACAGATCATCCATCTGGTTGACCGCAAATCCGGCAGTTGGTGAGGTCGGCATGCTCAAAATTGCTTTGATGAGCGTCCTCGTTGAGGATCAGGACAAGGCCGAAAAATTCTATACGGAAGTGCTCGGCTTCGGGAAGAAGCAGGATTTCCCGATTGGCGATGCGCGCTGGCTGACGGTGACCTCACCCGGCGACGGGGACGGCACGGAGCTTCTTCTCGAACCGATGGGCTATGACTTTGCGCGCACCTATCAAAAGGCGGTTTACGATGCGGGTTTGCCGGCAGTCACTTTCGCCTCGGACGACGTCCGCGCGGAGCATGCGCGCCTGACCGCGCTGGGGGTGCGCTTTCGCGGAGAGCCGAAACAGGTGATGGATTGCCCGGTCACCGCGCTCTTCGAGGATGGCTGCGGGAACCTCGTTCAGATATTCGAGGCCCGGTGAGGCGGCGCGGGTTGCGCCGCCCCATTCCGGTTTCAGCTTTTCGCGTTCTCGCGGATGAAGGTGCCGGCGTTCAGTTCGCTGAACGCCTGCATCAGCTCCTGACGCGTGTTCATGACGATGGGACCATGCCAGGCGACAGGCTCCTGGATGGGTTTGCCCGAAACAAGCAGGAAGCGGATGCCCCGTTCGCCGGCCTGCACCACCACCTCGTCGCCGGTGTCGAAAACGACCAACGTGCGGTCGCCACTCATGTCGCGCAGATGCAGTTCCTCACCGGCAACCTCCTTCTCCACCAGCACGCCGAATGGCCGCGAGGCGTCGCGGAATGTGCCGGAGCCTTCGAATATGTAGGCGAAGGCGCTGCGGTAGGTGTCGACGGGCAGGACCTTGCGCTTGCCCGGCGGTACCCAGACATCGAGATATTGCGGATCGGCGGCGATGCCGTCGACAGGGCCGCGCTTGCCCCAGAATTCGCCGACCACGACACGCACCCGCGTACCGTCATCGTCAATCACTTCGGGAATGTCGCCGGCCTTTACATCCTGATAGCGCGGCGTTGTCATCTTCTCGCTTGAGGGCAGGTTGGCCCAGAGCTGGAACCCGTGCATATGACCCAGTTTGTCGCCATGCGGCATTTCCTGGTGCAGGATACCGCTTCCCGCCGTCATCCATTGCACGTCGCCGGCACCGAGCGAGCCGGCATTGCCGAGACTGTCGGCGTGATCGACGCTGCCCGCCAACACATAGGTGATCGTTTCAATGCCGCGATGTGGATGCCAGGGAAATCCTGCCTGATAGTCCTCCGGCCGGTCGTTGCGGAAGTCATCGAGCAGAAGGAATGGGTCGGCGAGCTTGGGATCGCCGAAGCCGAATGCGCGGTCAAGGCGAACCCCGGCACCTTCCATCGTGGGCTGGGCTTGCGAAATCTGCTTTACGGGACGAATGGACATGATCGTCTCTCCATCTGTTGCTTGCAGCAAAGATAGGCCGTGCGTGCGGTCATGACACCCGCAACAGCGAAGACGCGCTGTTCACTTATTGGAGACAATTGGCGGCGTTTCCGTTGCGCGTGGTTCGGTGGTCTAGCCACGCCAGAAGACGATTGTCGGGCGATCCTTGTATCGGGTGCGAGCCTTTTCAACAAAACCAAGGCGCGCTGCGAGCTTTCGTGACGAAGTGTTCTCATCGTCGATGATGCAGGTAACGGCCTTGCCTGGGTGTGCCTGCGAGCACCAGGAAAACACTGCTTCCATGGCTTCCTTTGCATAGCCTCTGCCGTGCGCTTCTGGCAGGAAGACCCAGCCGGCCTCCAGCGTGCCCGTGACCGAGGGGGCGATGTTGCGATGACATTCCTGCACGCCCGCATCGCCGAGGAATGCACCCGAGGTCTTCTCCGTGACCGCGAAGTACCCGAAGCCCATCAGGTCCCACATGCCGCGATGCATGGCGAGGCGCCGCCAGGCCTCCTCGCGGGTGAGCGGCTTGCCCGAGGTAAAACGTGTTGGCTCAGGCAGTGACCACAGATGTGCGAAACTGTCGAAATCGCTCACGCGATGTGCACGCAATAAAAGGCGGTCCGTTTCCAGTATCGGAGTCGGCGAGGTCATTTTTCCGTCCCGAGCCGATCCGCGATCAGCTGAGCGAGACGTTCGGCCACGTCGTCCTTGCTCATTTCAGGCCATTCATCGTGTCCGTCCTGGCTGACGATGATTACACTGTTGCTGTCACCACCCATCACGCCCCCGGGGCCGACGCCGCTATCGTGCGACACGTCGTTGGCGACAATGATGTCGGCACCTTTCTTGTTCAGCTTGGCGCGCGCATTCTTGAACAGGTCCTGTGTTTCTGCTGCGAAGCCGATGACAAGTTCGGGGCGCTTTTCGTGATGACCGATGCCGGCGAGGATGTCGGGATTTTCAGTGAGTTCGAGCGTCGGGGGCCCCTCTCCAGGTTTCTTCTTGATTTTCTCGGCCGTCTCGACGGCTGGACGCCAGTCGGCGACGGCCGCGACAAAGACGCCTGCGTCCGCGGGGAGGGAGGCTTCCACCGCTTCACGCATCTGGCGGGCCGTTTCCACATGCGTGGTCACGACACCTCTCGGGTCGGGGATGGACACCGGGCCGGATACGAGATGGACCGACGCGCCCAGCCTGGCAAGTGCGGCCGCGATGGCGTGTCCCTGTTTGCCGGATGAGCGGTTTGCAATGTAGCGGACAGGGTCGATGATCTCGTGGGTGGGTCCGGAGGTGACGATCACCTTGCGTCCGGCAAGTGGCTTCTCGCCACCCCCGACCAGATCTTCGACCGCTGCGACGATCTCCAGCGGTTCGGCCATGCGGCCTTCGCCAGCCTCGCCGCTCTCGGCCATCTCGCCTCGATTGGGGCCGACAAATGCCACGCCGTCCTTCTGCAGCGTAGCGAGATTCCGCTGTGTCGCGCTGTGTTCCCACATGCGTGGATTCATGGCAGGCGCCATCAGCACCGGTTTGTCCGTTGCAAGCAGAATCGTCGAGGCAAGATCATTGGACTGGCCCGTGGCGAGCTTCGCCATCAGGTCTGCCGTCGCGGGTGCGACGATGAGCAGATCGGATTCGCGGGAGAGACGGATGTGGCCGACATCATGTTCCGCCTGACGATCGAACAGGTCGGTGAAGACATGGTCTGCGGTCAAGGCCCCGACCGAAAGCGGCGTGATGAACTCCTGAGCGGCCCTGGTCATAACACAGCGCACACTGGCGCCACGTTCGCGCAGGCGTCGGATCAGGTCGAGGCATTTGTAGGCGGCAATCCCGCCTCCGATCAAAAGCAGGATGCGCGATGCCTGCAAAGTCTGCGGCGTGGCTTTCATGCGGAAACGCTCTCCTCGGACAGCCTGATGGCGGGCTCGATATCTGTATGAATGAAATCATCACCCATGAAAAGCAATGGCAGATTAACCGCTCTGGCCAGTGCATAGGCAAAGCAGTCGCCGATATTCAGTCCCGCCCTGTGGCCCGTTCCGGGACCATAGATCGCATAGGCCCTTCCTCGCGATGGTCAATTGCCGATCATCGAAGTCGATTGTTTCAGGAGCAAGCACGGACAACAGGGCATTGAGACGCGAAGTGCCGTCAATCAGGGAAATATGCTTGGCGACATAGTGCGCTTCAAACGTGGTCGTGCTGCTGATGACGATCCGCTCGGCTTTTTCCAGAGCCTCGCAGAGCGCTTCGATGTCGGGACCGCCGTTCAGAACAGCGATCAATGCTGACGTATCGATTACGAATTTTGACTCACAATGTACGGCCATTCCATATCTCATCGCTTATGGCTTTAAGGTCGAAGTCACCGATAGGCCTGATGGAAATTGTCTTGAGGACCTTTGCGCGCTGGAAGCTATCGCGACTGAGAGCGATCTCTTCAGGGGTGCGAACGCTGGCCGCCAGGATGCGTCTGACCTCTTCTTCCATCGATGTGTCGTTCTCGGCTGCGCGCCTTCTCAACGCGCGCCGAACCTTCTCATCCACATTCCTGATTGTCAGGGTCGCCATTTATTGCTCCGAAACGATGAGCCGGCAAATTTGACAGCATCGACTGCATTTCCCCGTTGCAGCTCACCGGTTCAGTGCTGTCATTGCTAGCACTGCGGTCAGCGATGCGGGGTGCGCGGGTGTGTCGGGGCGCCGGCGTGCTCTGATACTGAACTGCTCCTTGTGTGTGCTCATATCCTATCGTCTGCGACGCTGTCAGTGCGCTCAGCGCTTTATTCACACATCATAGCCGTAGAAAAGCTATTTGAAACGGTGACTTATGTGCTGTCTGCTAGCATTGCTGTCATTGCAGTCTAGCCGAGTGGGAGGCAATGATCGAATTAGCCAGCGCTGCAGCGCAGCGGTGCTGTCTACCCCCAGCGTTGCCAGCAGGTTTTTGCTTTCAGTGACAGGTGAAGCTCAGGAAATTTGCCACGCGATGACAGCAAGCGCAGCAGCAATGACCCAAAGTGCCGCGCGACCACCTCGAGAATGACGTGCTTCGGCCCTTCCGATGGCCTCTGCAGTCTCGGCATCAAACCGCAGACCCTTCTGCGCCATTGCATCGATCTCGCGGGAGAGGCGCTCGGTGCGTGCCGCGAGCTCCGGCGCCTGGCGCGCCAGTGACAGGATCGCCCCCAAACCGTCGCGCGCGTCATTCAGGATTCCGCGCGGGCCGAGGTTCGCGGCAATCCAGTCGGATACGACGGGCTCGGCTGTCTTCCACATGTTGAAGTGTGGATCGAGTGTGCGGGCCACGCCTTCGACCACGACCATGGTCTTCTGCAGCAGAAGAAGCTCGGGCCGTGTCTGCATGTCGAAAAGCTCGGTCACTTCGAAGAGAAGTGTCAGCAGGCGCGCCATCGAGATGGTTTCGGCCGACTGTCCGTGGATCGGTTCGCCGATGGCGCGCAATGCCTGGGCAAATGCTGCAACATCGTGATGAGCAGGAACATAGCCGGCTTCAAAGTGGACCTCGGCCACGCGGCGAAAGTCGCGCGTGATAAAGCCGTACAGAATTTCGGCGAGGAAGTGTCGCTCCTTGCGCCCAATGCGACCGGTAATGCCAAAGTCGACAGCCACCACCGTGCCATCGTCTTCGACGAACAGGTTGCCCGGGTGCATGTCCGCGTGGAAAAATCCGTCGCGCAGCGTGTGGCGCAGAAAAGACTGGATTAAGGTCCGCGCCAAAGCTTCGAGATCGTGCCCGGCATCGCGCAACGCTTCGATGTTCGACATCTTGGTGCCGTTGACCCATTCCAGGGTCATGACATCGCGGCCGGTGCGCTGCCAGTCGACGGCGGGAACGCGAAAACCGGGGTCGTCCCTGGTGTTTTCGTGAATCTCCGAAATGGCAGCCGCCTCAAGGCGCAGGTCCATTTCGATTTTCGTCACCTGCGCCAGAGTCTCAGCGACCTTCACCGGTTTCAGTCGGCGGGTGGAGGGTATGAAGCGCTCCTGCAGCTGCGCTGCCAGGAAGTAGCTCTCAAGGTCATTCTGGAAACGACGACGCACACCTGGACGAATGACCTTTACCGCGACCTTCTTCGGTTCGCTGCCATCTGTCTCGACCCAGGCCTCGTGCACCTGTGCGATGGAGGCTGCGGCGACAGGGCCATCAAACGTGGTGAAAAGTTTTTCAACCGGCAGTCCAAGAGAACTCTCGATGGCCGCACGTGCCTGTGTTTCAGGAAAGGTGTCCATCCGATCCTGCAGGCTGGAAAGGTCGTGCGCCATGTCGTGGCCAACGACGTCCGGGCGGGTCGCAAGAAACTGACCGAGCTTCACATAGGAAGGGCCGAGCCGGTTCACCGCCTGCGCCAGCCGCTCGGGACGGTCGCGTCTGGCATTCCGGCGGCGCGACATCAGTTTCGCCACGCGCCAACCGAGACGAGGCATGCCTTCCAGCTGATCGCCGGGCATTGCGGCCACGACGCCTTCGCGAACCAATATCCAGCCCGCGCGGGCCAGCCGGAGATATGCGCCAACAATACTCATATATATGCCGTCAAATCTTCCAGCCGGAATGCAGCGAAGCGATCCCGCCCGTGTAATTGCGCCAGGTGACGCGCGAAAAGCCGGCATCGGTGATCATCGCGGCAAAGTTCTGCTGGTTTGGAAACTTGCGGATCGATTCGACCAGATAGCGATAGGGTTCGCCATCGCCCGTGACCGCCTGTCCGATGCGTGGGATGGCGTGGAAGGACCAGCTCTCATAAACCTTGTCGAGAATTGGCATCTCCACATCGGAAAATTCCAGACACATGAAACGTCCGCCAGGCTTGAGCACGCGATAGGCTTCGCAAAGCGCGCGGTCGATATGCGGAACGTTGCGGATGCCAAAGGCAATCGTATAGGCGTCGAAACTGTTGTCCTCGAAAGGAAGTTCCTCGGCATTGGCTTCAACGAAGGTCAGATTGTCGGCGATGCCCTTCTTCTCGGCGCGGTCGTGCCCCACCTCAAGCATCGAGCCGTTGATGTCGAGCACGGTGACTGCCGCGTTTCTGTGCGACGCCTCAACAATGCGAAAGGCGATGTCGCCTGTACCCCCCGCGACATCAAGCGCGCGGTATCCCGGTTTTCTGGATGGTGCAAGCCAGGAGATCATCGCGTCCTTCCAGGCGCGGTGCAGCCCGGCGGACATCAGATCGTTCATCACGTCATATCGTTTGGCCACGCGATGAAACACGGAATTGACCAGACCCTGCTTCTCGTTCTCGTCCACCTGACGAAAACCAAACGCTGTCTCCATACCGCCTTCGGCGGTGGTACGCTGATCGGACATTGTCACCCTTTCGAAATCGAGGCGACCATAGCCCATCGACGCTTCCGGCGCTATTGTCAAAAGCGCGATGAACAGCCGCGCCGCAGGCATACGAGATTGGAGCACCCATGGTTCCCAAAGCAGAAATTCACTGCCATATCGAAGGTGCTGCGTCACCTGCTCTTATAATGACGCAGGCGCGCAAATATGGTGTCGATACATCGGACTTTCTGCGTGACGGTGCCTATCACTGGACCGACTTCACCAGCTTTCTTGCAGCCTATGATGCCGCCGCGAGTCTTTTTCGTTCGGAGGAGGATTACGCTCTCCTGGCAGAAGACTATCTCACGTCGCTGGCGCGCGAGGGCGCGATCTATTCCGAGATACTCATTTCTCCGGATCATGCCGAACGCGCCGGCCTGTCCCGTATCGCCTATACGAATGCGCTCGGCGAAGGCATAGCGCGTGCACAGGCCGCCACCGGCATAACCGGGCGCATTGTGGTCACCGGTGTTCGCCACTTTGGCGCGGCAGCGGTGGAAGACGCGGCGCGGTTCGCGGTCGCATGCGGGCATCCTCTGGTGACCGGTTTCGGCATGGCGGGGGATGAGCGGTTTGGCAATGTTCGGGACTTTGCACCTGCCTTTGATATTGCCCGCGAGGCGGGGCTCGGGCTGACGGTGCATGCCGGCGAGTTCGGCGGATGGGAGAGTGTGGAGGCCGCGCTGAATCACATCCGCCCCGCGCGCATCGGCCATGGCGTGCGCGCGATTGAAAATCCCGACCTGGTTCGCCGACTGGCAGATGAAGGGACCGTGCTGGAAGTCTGTCCGGTCTCCAACATCGTTTTGAAGGTCTTTCCCGATTTCGCCCGCCACCCCCTGCCGGCTCTGGTAGAGGCCGGCTGCCGCGTGACGCTCAATTCGGACGATCCACCCCATTTCCACACATCGATCGGCAATGAATATGAGGTGGCGCAAGAGGTTTTCGGCTTTGACGATGCAGCGCTTGCCGCTTTCACCCGTACGGCAATAGAGGCCGCGTTCATCGATGCGGCGACGCGGGCAGCGCTGCTCGAGGCCATGGGCGACAAAACTGTGGCTCAATGAGGCTTCCGGTATGCGCATCAAGGTCCTGACGTTACAATCACAGGCAACGAACCAGCTTCCGGGGAACACAACATGCAGGGCGTGACCGTCGTTGACCATCCGCTTGTCCAGCACAAGCTCACCATCATGCGAGACAAGGAAACCTCGACTGCGGGGTTTCGGCGTCTTCTGCGCGAGATTTCACTTTTACTCTGCTACGAAGTTACGCGTGATCTGGACCTGACGACGAGACGCATCGAAACCCCGCTTCAACCCATCGATTCTCCCACACTGGAAGGCAAGAAGCTGGTGTTTGCCTCGGTGCTGCGCGCGGGCAACGGGCTTCTCGATGGCATGCTCGACCTGGTCCCGGCCGCGCGTGTGGCACATGTGGGCATGTATCGCGATCATGAAACGCTTGAGGCTGTTGAATATTTTTTCAAAGCACCGAGCGATCTGGGCGACCGCCTGGTCATTGTTGTCGATCCCATGCTGGCAACTGCAAATTCTGCGATTGCCGCAGTGGACAAGCTGAAGGAGCGCGGTGCAACCAATCTGCGCTTCCTGTGCCTTCTGGCAGCACCCGAGGGGGTTGAGAATTTCCGCAAATCCCATCCGGATGTCCCCATTTTCACCGCTTCGATCGATGAGTGCCTGAATGAAAAGGGCTACATCGTGCCGGGTCTGGGAGATGCCGGCGATCGCATGTATGGAACGAAGTAACGCAAGCTTAACCAAGCGATAAGGTTATCCCGGTCATTAAACCAATGATCGCCTGCGCTGCCTATGGTCAACCCGACCTCAAGTTGGAATTGGCCCATGTTTCGCAAGATGATCATGCTCGGTGTGTTGATTGGAGCTGCGGGAAGTGTTCCCGCCCTCTATGAAAGCAACCCGGATTTCTATCGCGGGCTTATGCAAATCGCCCTCGGACGGGATGCTGCCGAACCTGCAAAAATGGCGGCAGCGCCGGCAGGAGAAAAGCTCTCGCGAGGCACCACCTCCGTGTTGGTTGGCAGGAAGGTCAGCATTCAGGCTGACAGAACCGGGCACTATGTGGGGCAGTTCAGGATCAACGGGCGCAAGATGCCGGCGATGATCGACACCGGTGCCACCTACGTTGCAGTCAACAGGGATACGGCACGCCGGATCGGCGCGAAGCTCTCCGCTTCGGATTTCAAATATGAAGTGAATACCGCCAACGGAAGGGTGAAGGCTGCAGCGGTCACGCTTGAGAGCCTGCAGATCGGCCGCATCTTCGTGGAAGACGTCGAGGCGGTGGTGCTGGATGACAGCGCGCTCGACAATGTACTCATCGGTATGAGCTTTCTTGGCCGCCTTTCACGCTTTGGCGTGGAAGACCAGGCGCTTGTCATGGAACAGTAAGCGGTACGATAACTCCGACATCCCCGGTGGCGTTTCCGACCTTAAGGGTGTGCCGTCACGCGCCGAAGGATGGTTTTTCTTGCGCGCGGTTTCTCACCAACAACGCCATAGGCTTTCCGCACCGCTTCTGCCGCCCGCTCGGGCCGCGTCGGTGGAGGCTGCGTGAACCATGCAAAGCGGTTCGCCGCGTCTGATTTCGGCCCCGACGGGAAGCAGCCCGGAAAGACCCACCGAATGGTCGATCCGGTCATCCGCGACGCGCCTTCCGCCTCCCAGTTCGATCACGCAAATGCCGATGGCTCGTGCATCGATTGCGCCGACAAACCCGTCTTCATCCGCCAGAACCGGGGCATTCACTGTTGCTCGTGGCAGATAATCGGCCGCTTTTTCAATGAAGTCCGGTGGGCCCCCGAGCGCGGAAACCATTCTTCCGAATGTCTCGGCCGCGCGGCCGCTTTCGAGCGCTTCAAGCACCCTGTCGAAGGCCTCACGCGTGGTTGCCGCAATGCCGGATGCCTGCAGCATTTCGCCGGCCAGTGCGAGGGTCACGCCTTCCAGCCGGCGCCCCCGTTTCTTGGCCGTCAGAAAATCCACGGCATTGGCAACCTCGACGGCGTTGCCGGCGGCCGACGCCAGTGGCTCGTTCATGTCTGTCACGAGCGCGGTGGATGAAAGGCCCGCCTCGCCGGCCACGCGCACAAGATTCTCGGCGAGCTTGCGGGCGGCGCGCGCATCTCCCATAAACGCGCCATTGCCCGATTTTACATCCAGAACCAGCGAAGAAAGCCCCGCAGCGAGCTTCTTGGACAGAATTGACGCAGTGATGAGCGGGATCGATTCCACCGTTCCCGTCACGTCGCGGACGGCATAAAAACGTCTGTCGGCAGGTGCGAGATCCGCAGTCTGGCCAATGATCGCACATCCAGTCTGGCGAACCGTATCGGCGAACTGCCGCTCACTCGGCTGGCTGGTGTAGCCTGGAATGGAATCCATCTTGTCGAGCGTGCCACCGGTGTGGCCGAGGCCGCGTCCGGAAATCATCGGCACAAACGCGCCGCAGGCCGCGACGATGGGGGCGAGCATGAGCGAAACATTGTCGCCCACGCCACCCGTGGAATGCTTGTCTGTAACGGGGCCGGGTAGATCGGACCAGTCGAGAACGGTTCCAGAATCGCGCATGGCCAGCGTCAGGGCTGCGCCTTCTGCCGGCTCCATGCCGTTCAGGTAGATGGCCATTGCAAGTGCTGCAATCTGGCCCTCGCTCCAGGTGTCATGCGCAAGCCCATACACAAACTCGGCAATCTCATCACCGGTGAGCGCTTCTCGGTTCCGTTTGCGACGGATGATTTCCTGGGGGAGCATCATGCCATCAGCCGGCCGGCAGGCCATCGGCACACAGCTGCGCGAGGATCGTCGCAAGGCGCTTGCCCCCGACGGGCGCCATGTCCTTGGTTTCCTGGTGTGAAAGCTCTCCGGAACTCATGCCAGCCCCCAGATTGGTAATGACCGAACAGGCCGCGACACGCAGGCCGAGATAGCGTGAGAGAATGACCTCGGGAACCGTGGACATGCCCACCGCATCCGCGCCCAGTATGCGCGCCATGCGGATTTCGGCAGGTGTTTCGAAGGTCGGGCCTGAAAACCACATATAGACGCCCCTGTGTAAAAGCGTTCCCGTTTCCCCGGCTGCCTTTTCCAGGCTGGCGCGCAATCCTGCATCATAGGCTTCGCTCATGCCGACGAAGCGGCGTTCGCTGCCCTCGCCAATCAGCGGGTTGGCGCCGGAAAAGTTGATATGATCCTCGATCAGCATCACAGAACCGGGGGGCATGTCTTCGCGCAGGGAGCCCGCCGCGTTTGTGAGGATGAGCTGCGTGATGCCAATGCCCCATAATGTTTCGAGCGCGGGGCGCATGGCTGCCGGATCGCCATGCTCATAGTAGTGGGCACGGCCGGCAAGCATGAGAACGGGCGTGCCCGAAAGCCTGCCCGCGACGATCTCGCCGGCATGGCCTGTCACGCCGCTTCTGGGGAAACCCGGAAGCTCCGCATAGGAAATCCGCACGGGGTTTTCGACGTCGTTCACCAGATCGCCGAGGCCGGAGCCGAGCACCAGTGCAAGCCGCGGTGCAAGGCCGTTGAGCCGTTCGGTCAAAAGATCGACCGCTTCCTTCATTTGCCATCCTCAAAGCTGAATCCGCGCGGAAAAACCGCTGAAAAGGGAACTGTCTCCAGAACACCGGTGGTATCGCACAGATGCAGCACCGCGTCCTCCGTGACGAACTCCGCGAGCCGCTGGCGGCAACCGCCGCAGGGCATGATCTTCGGCATCTGTTCCGCCACCACCGCAATTTCGCTCACGCGGCCACCCCCGGCCATGATCAGATGACCAAGAGCCGTGGTTTCGGCGCACCAGCCTTCGGGATAGGAGGCGTTCTCGATGTTGCAGCCTGCATGGATCGCGCCTTCTTCCGTTTTGACCGCAGCCCCCACCGGAAAGCGCGAATAGGGGGCATAGGCTTTCTGCATCGCCGCGCTGGCGGCTGAGAACAGCTCTTTCGCGCTCATCACCGCTCCTTCACATAGGGCACACCCCCGGCCCGGGGTGGCACGGCCTTGCCGATGAAGCCGGCCAGAAGCACCACGGTGAGAATATAGGGCAGAGCCTGCATGAACTGCACCGGAACCCGCCCGATGAAGGGCAGCGGTGTGCCCTGGATCCGGATGGCAAATGCATCGAGGAAACCGAACAGAAGACAGGCAAACATGACCGGGACGGGCTTCCATTTGGCGAAAATGAGCGCGGCCAGCGCGATGAAGCCGCGCCCCGCCGTCATGTCTTTCACGAAACCGGCATTCTGTGCGATCGAAAGATAGGCGCCTGCCATGCCGGTGAGAATGCCCGTGCAGATGACAGCGCGGTAGCGCAGCCAGGAAACCGAAATGCCGGCGGTATCCACGGCTGCCGGGTTTTCGCCCACGGCCCGCAGGCGCAGGCCGAAGCGCGTGCGAAACAGCACCCACCATGTGAAGGGTACGAGCAGAAAGGCCGCATAGACGAGAAGGGAGTGCCCCGAGAGAAGCTCCGCATAGACAAACCCGAGGAAAGGTACATCCCGGATGGTCTCGACAAAGGGGAGATCCAGAGCGCCAAAACGCGCTTCGCCGGGCAGGGAAGGGGTGCGCCCGCCCTGGCGAAACCACGCCTGCCCCAGAATGACGGTGGAGCCTGCGGCAATGAAATTTATGGCCACACCGGAGACGATCTGGTTGCCGCGATGGGTGATCGATGCAAACCCGTGCACCAGCGCCAGAAAAATCGAAACCAGCATTGCCGCGCCAAGCCCGGCCCAGGCCGAGCCGGTGACGGCGGCCGCCGCAGCCGCGGCAAAGGCGCCGGCCAGCATTTTTCCTTCAAGGCCGATGTCGAAAACGCCCGAGCGCTCGGAATAGAGCCCCGCAAGCGCGGCCAGAAGCAGGGGGATGGAAAGCCGCACGGTGGAATCGAACACCAGGATCACGGATTGAAAGAAATCCATCTCAGCCACCCTCTCCCTGCCGTGCTTCGACACCCGCCGAGCGCGGGCTGAGGCTGGCGAAAAGCGCCTGTATCGAAGGCCGGAACATATGCTCCAGTGCGCCGGCGAACAGGATGACGAGCCCCTGAATGATGACGATCATGTCGCGCGAGATGTTGGGCATCTCAAAGGCAAGTTCGGCCCCACCCTGATAGAGCATGCCGAACAGGATGGCCGCCGGAACGATGCCCGCCGGATGCGAACGTCCCATCAGCGCCACGGCGATGCCGACAAAACCCGCCCCGGTAACGAAATCGATCTGCAGGCGGTTCTGGTCGCCCATCACCGGGTTGAGCGCCATCATGCCGGCGAGCGCGCCGGAAATCAGCATGGTGACGATGATGATCTTCGTTTCGCTCACGCCGGCATAGCGCGCCGCCTTGGGGCTGAAACCGCGCATGCGGATTTCATAGCCGAGCCGCGTGCGCCAGATCAGCACCCACACCAGAAAGGCCGCAAGAAGCGCCAGAAGAAACGAAAGGTTGAACGGCGCCGAGCGTACGGAAAAGCCCAGCGCCTCCAGTGCCCAGTTGAGCTTGGGCAATTGCCCGCCTTCGAGAAAATTGCGGGTCTGCGGAGCCTGCGCGCCGGCGGGTTTCAAGACGTTTACCAGCAGATAGACCATCAGGCTTGCGGCGATGAAATTGAACATGATCGTGGTGATGACGATGTGCGAGCCGCGCTTTGCCTGAAAATAGGCCGGGATGAAGGCCCACGCCGCGCCGAACAGCGCCGCGCCAATGATGGCCATGGGAAACACCAGCCACCAGGGCAGGATACTGTCGAAGGCGAGACAGACCACGGCAACGCCGAGCCCGCCCACATAGGCCTGTCCCTCGCCGCCAATGTTGAACAGGCTGCAATGGAAGGCGACGGCCACGGCAAGCCCGGTGAAGATGAAGCTTGTGGCGTAGTAAAGCGTGTAGGCGATGCTCTGCCCGCCCCCGAGCGCGCCTTCCACCAGAATGGCGGCAGCGCGTAACGGATTTTCACCAACCAGCATCACCACCAGTCCGGCCACCAGAAAGGCGACGGCGAGATTGATGAGCGGGATCAGCCCGTAATCGGCCCAAGCGGGCAGTTTCGCATAAGGCGCACTCATTCCGCCGCCTCCTTTTCCTCGACGCCGGCCATGAGCAGGCCAAGCTCGCCTTCGCTGGCCTCGGGTCCGCGCTCGCCCACCACGCGACCGGCGAACATGACCAGGATGCGGTCGGAGAGCGAGCGGATTTCATCAAGCTCCACTGAGACCAGAAGCACCGCCTTGCCCTGATCACGCATGTCGATCAGCCGTTTGTGAATGAACTCGATGGCGCCCACATCCACGCCGCGCGTCGGCTGGCCGACGATCAGCACCTTGGGGTTCTGTTCCATCTCGCGCGCCAGCACGATCTTCTGCTGGTTGCCGCCGGAGAAATTGGCCGTCTTCAGCCGGCAGTCGGGCGGGCGGATGTCGTATTTCTCAATCTTCTCGCGCGCATCGGCGCGGATCGCCTCGATGTTGAGAAAGGGGCCGTTGAGGTATTTATCCTGCCGGTGATAGCCAAGCATGGCGTTCTCGTTTTCCTCGAACGGCAGAACAAGCCCCACATGGTGCCGGTCTTC
The DNA here is from genome assembly GCF_040819555.1 of Nitratireductor sp. GISD-1A_MAKvit. GTDB lineage: Bacteria > Pseudomonadota > Alphaproteobacteria > Rhizobiales > Rhizobiaceae > Nitratireductor. The sequence continues at coordinate 229,695 of NZ_CP161920.1, read as the reverse complement.
GGGCACATGGGCCATGCCGCGCGCGCGCAGGTCTGCGGGGTCTGCCGCGCCGGTCAGGTCCACCGGCTCGCCATCCAGCGTCACCGTGCCGGAAACGGCCCTGCGCACGCCCGTAACGGCATCGAGAAGCTGCGACTGCCCGTTGCCCGCCACGCCGGCAATGCCGACGATCTCGCCCGCGCGCACATCGAGCGACACATTGTCGACCATGGTAACGCCGCGGGAATCCTTCACGGTGAGATTGCGCACCGAAAGCAGCACGTCGCCGGGGCTTGCCTCGCCCTTTTCCACCTGAAGCAGCACGCGCCTGCCGACCATCAGCTCGGCCAGCTCCTCCACGCTTGTCTCGGCGGTCTTGCGGGTTGCCACCATCGTGCCCTGCCGCATGACCGAGACATTGTCGGTGATCGCCATGATCTCGCGCAGCTTGTGGGTGATGAGGATGATGGTTTTGCCCTCTTCCTTGAGCTGCTCCAGAATGCGGAACAAATGGTCCGCCTCTGCCGGCGTCAAAACGCCGGTCGGCTCGTCGAGGATCAGAATGTCCGCGCCGCGATAGAGCGCCTTGAGGATTTCCACCCGCTGCTGCAGGCCCACCGGCAGATCCTCGATGATGGCGTCGGGGTCCACCTCCAGCCCATAGTCGCGTTCCAGCCGCTCCAGCTCCGAGCGCGCCTTGGCGATGGAGGTGTTGAGCAGCGCCTCGCCTTCCGCCCCCAGGATCACGTTTTCCAGCACGGAGAAATTCTGCACCAGCATGAAGTGCTGATGCACCATGCCGATGCCCAGCGCGATGGCGTCGCTCGGCGTGTTGATCGCGGCCTTTTTGCCGCCCACATGGATCTGCCCGCGATCGGCCCTGATAGAAGCCATAGAGGATCGACATCAGGGTCGATTTGCCGGCCCCGTTTTCGCCGATGATGCCGTGGATTGTCCCGGCCTCGATTTTCAGATCGATGTTGCGGTTTGCATGAACCGCGCCAAAGCTCTTGCTGATGCCCTTGAGCTCGATTGCCGTTTCAGCCATCGGCGGCCCGCTTCCCCGTTTTTATCGTTTGGTCAAATTCCTATCACGCGGGCCCGCCGCCTGCCAACCGGCGCGGGAGGGGCACGGCGAAAGGAACCGTCATTCACTCTCGACAAATCAGGCCTTGCTTGTCAATTTCCGTGGGCGAGAATGCACCGAAACCGCAGAAAGAAACGCGCCATGAGCGAAGACCGCATCACGAAGCTGGAAATCCTGGCCGCCGAGCAGGAAAAGACCATCGAAGAGCTTTCCGCCGAGTTGACGCGCCAGTGGCGCGAGACGGAAGCGCTGAAGAAGAAGCTCGAGAGGCTCTCGGAGCGTTTCATGGAGCTGGAAGAGCAGACGGCGGGCGATGTGCCCGTGACCAAGCCACCGCATTGGTGAGGGCGAGCGGGGGCTGAATACAATCTGCTTCGCTGGCCATCGTGCCCGCTTTCGATCTCATCGCGCCCACTCAAACCTTATAGCAGCGAACGTCTGCTGTGAGCCCAAATTTACGAATGCTGCAACTTGTCCGAATAGCTGCTAGGTGCATACAGCCGACGTTTTTCGGCAAGACCAAGGGCTAAACCCGGCCGCCGACCCTTACTGGAGAAGGCGTGAAGCGGCCCCGTCTCAAGTCTGCATATCCTTAGCGGATTCTGGGCCATTCCTTCGGTGCAAGGTATGCTTCGTGTGCCCGGTTAAAAGCATCCAATCGAGTTGCTAAATCACTTAGGTGACCTTGTACCACTTCTTGCAAATCTGGACCGCAAACAAACCCAAAATAATCGTTTACAGCGAACAGACTCAGACTTGCTGTAGCAGTAATCAATTGTGGGCGTGGGTAGCCCCATTCAATGTTCGGTGAAAACAACTCATCGCCATCGGTCTGAAGGCAGTGTGAGTAGATGTCTCCCCAAGCGCCATGCACGGCTTGTGACGGTCCGGAGAACGCGCCTAAATACGCATCGTCCATCCCCAGGTCCTCCGCCTTCTCGTAGAGGTTTCGCGCGCCCCAGTTTCTTTCCCTATATTCGCTTAGGTCACTTGGATTGACGCCAGCACTCGCAAACGAACGATCAATCGACTTCATCATGCGATCTTCGATCGGCAAAATTACTCCACCACGTGCCGCGATGTTTTGCTCTATCTTCCTTCGCAGTTTGACCTCATGCTTGAAGGAGTTCTTTACGTAAGAAGCAACCAGATCAGGACTAAAGTGTTTTATGAGGTAACGTATTGTCACGACCGTTTCGAAAACCAAACGTGCGAAAATAAAGCTCGTATCACGCCGTCGCTGGGTTGTTTGATCCAGAACACCCGAAATCATCTTGTAGAGTCGGACCATGTTTCCACCTATTGCGGCCGTGTCTCGATCCCATTTTTCATTCTCACCAAGCGTGTTTGCGGCGATGCAAACGTAGCTGCCCGCCTCGATGAGTAACGACACTCCCAGCCGGTTGAAGTCATCCTCATCGGTGAACTTTGCAGTGTCTACTTCATTGACCAAGGGCTTCTCAATCTCATTGAAGGCATTGAGAACAGGATGATCCTGATCGTCTGAGGCGTTGGTCATTGTTGTTCCTAGTCGTTATGCGTCTAGAGGTCGTAGATCAAAGCATTTGTATATGATTTCGACATCTAAGCCGATCCGCAACTCTAGGTCCGGTTTCAACACTTCCTCTGTGCGCGTTGCCGTCGCAGAAAATGAGCGCATTCCGCCCCTAGTGTTTTTTGCTACAGTCGCGAACCACATGAAGCAGTCATTCTTCTGCAAGAATCAAACGACCGCTCTGTCCGCATAGCTGCCAGATGTTTGCTATCATCCGGTTGACCGGTGTTCATCCGTAATCAGACATATTCTGGCACAGCAAACGGCAGCCGCTAGAATCGTCAAAGGTGAATCCGCCTGCTAACCTAAGGCCCCCCCATCATCAAAAAACCCCACCGGATCGCGCCGGCGGGGTTTTCATTTCTCATCCGAAAAAGCCCAGTGGCTTATTCGTCGTCGCCGCCCTTGTTCTTCAGGGCTGCGCCGAGGATGTCGCCGAGAGAGGCGCCGGAGTCGGTGGAACCGAACTGTGCCACGGCTTCCTTCTCTTCCGCGATCTCCAGAGCCTTGATCGAGACGCTGATGCGGCGGGTCTTCTTGTCGAAGACGGTGACGCGGGCGTCCACCTTCTGGCCGACGGAGAAGCGCTCGGGGCGCTGCTCGGCACGGTCACGCGACAGGTCGGAACGCTTGATGAAGCTTTCGACATCGTGATCGACCAGGCGAACCTCAAGGCCACCGTCCTTCACGTCGGTCACTTCACAGGTCACCACGGCGCCCTTGCGCAGCTCGCCGGAAGCGGCGGCCCTCGCCAATGGCGTCATGGCCAAGCTGCTTGATGCCGAGCGAGATGCGCTCCTTGTCGACGTCCACGTCGAGAACCTGAGCCTTCACCATGTCGCCACGGTTGTACTCCTCGATCACCTGCTCGCCCGGACGGTTCCAGTCGAGATCGGAAAGGTGAACCATGCCGTCCACATCGCCATCGAGACCGATGAACAGGCCGAACTCGGTCTTGTTCTTGACCTCGCCCTCGACAACGGAGCCGACGGTGTGATTGCGGGCGAATGCCTCCCACGGATTCTCGAGCGTCTGCTTGAGGCCGAGCGAGATGCGGCGCTTGACCGGATCCACTTCCAGCACCACCACTTCGACTTCCTGCGTGGTGGAGAGGATCTTGCCCGGATGAACGTTCTTCTTCGTCCAGGACATTTCCGAAACGTGGATCAGGCCTTCGATGCCCGGCTCCAGCTCCACAAACGCACCGTAGTCGGTGATGTTGGTGACGCGGCCTAGAACCTTCTTGCCAAGCGGGTACTTGCCGCCGATGCCGTCCCACGGATCGGCCTCGAGCTGCTTCATGCCCAGCGAGATGCGGTGGGTTTCCTGGTTGATGCGGATGATCTGCACCTTGACCGTCTGACCGATGTTGAGAATCTCGGTCGGATGGTTGACACGGCGCCATGCCATGTCGGTCACGTGCAGCAGGCCGTCGATGCCGCCCAGGTCCACGAACGCACCGTAATCGGTGATGTTCTTGACCACGCCTTCGACCACCTGACCCTCTTCGAGGTTCTGGACGATCTCGGAGCGCTGCTCGGCGCGGCTCTCTTCGAGAACCGTGCGGCGGGACACGACGATGTTGCCGCGGCGCTTGTCCATCTTGAGGATTTCAAAGGGCTGCGGGGTGTGCATGAGCGGGGTGACGTCGCGGATCGGACGAATGTCCACCTGCGAACGCGGCAGGAAGGCCACGGCGCCGTCCAGATCGACGGTGAAACCGCCCTTGACCTGGTTGAAGATGAAGCCTTCGACGCGCTCGCCGGCGTTGAACTTCGCTTCCAGCTTGACCCAGCTTTCCTCGCGGCGTGCCTTCTCGCGGCTCAGCATGGCTTCGCCAAGCGCGTTTTCGATGCGCTCGACATAGACCTCGACTTCGTCGCCGACCTTGAGATCGGATTCCTTGCCCTTCGCGCCGAATTCCTTCAGCGGCACGCGGCCCTCGACCTTGAGGCCGACATCGACGATCGCCATGTCTTTTTCAATGGCGGTGACGAGACCCTTTACAACGGAGCCTTCTGCGGCGTCGCGTTCGGAAAAGGATTCTTCGAGAAGGCTCGCGAAATCATCGCGAGACGGATTGAGTTCTGACATTGATGCTCCTGAAAAGCCCCTGTCTTTCAAGCGGGGCCAAGCGCCGGTGGTTCGTGTTGCGTTTGTCGGTCATGCATCCGAGCGGATCGCTCTGGCGCCGCGTGAAGCGGCAGATCCGGCGCAAAGAATGCGTGGCAGACGGTTCCTTCAGTTCTGACTTTCAGTCTTCGTTTCGGGCAGCCAGTCTGGCATCGACCAGCGTGCAGGCAGCCTGAAACGCCGTTTCTATATCCATTTCACTCGTATCGAGCAAGTGCGCATCTTCTGCGGGCCTCAGCGGACTGTCTTCCCGGCCCATGTCGCGGGCGTCGCGGCGTTCGATATCGGCAAGGATCTGCGCATGGTCGGCGCTGCCGCCATTGTCCAGGATTTCGCGCCAGCGGCGCATGGCGCGCACCTCCGCGCTCGCGATTACATAGAGCTTTACATCGGCGTCGGGGCACACCACCGTGCCGATGTCGCGCCCGTCCAGAACCGCGCCGGGTGGAGCGGCGGCGAAGGCGCGCTGTTTTTCGACGAGCGCGGTGCGTACCAATGGCATCACCGCCACTTTCGAGGCCGCTTCGCCGGTGCCATGCTCGGAAAGCACGGTCCGGTCGAGCGCGCCCAGATCGAGCGCGCGCGCGGCCTTTTCGGCAATCGGCTCATCGTCGAGCGGCTGGCCGGTATCAAGCAGCGCCCTTGCAACACCGCGATAGGTAAGCCCGGTGTCGAGATGGCGCAGGCCGTAGTGCGCAGCCAGCCGCCGCGCGAGCGTGCCCTTGCCGGAGGCGGCCGGCCCGTCGATGGCGATGGTCAGCTTGCCGCTCATGCCCGTCATACCGAACGCGTGATGCCGCCATCGATACGGATGTTCTGGCCGGTAATGTAGCCGGATTTCTCGTCAGCGAGAAAGGCGATGAGCTCGGCCACCTCGTCCACCGTGCCGTAGCGGCCCATGGGAATGCGCGAGCGGCGCTCTTCCTTTTCGGGCAGGGAATCGATGAAGCCCGGCAACACATTGTTCATGCGCAGGTTCTCGCCCGCATATTTGTCGCAGAAAAGCTTTGTGAAGGCGGCAAGCCCGGCGCGGAACACGCCTGATGTGGGAAACATCGCTTCCGGCTCGAAGGTAGCGTAGGTGGAAATGTTGACGATGGAGCCCGATTTCTGCGCCTGCATGATGGGTGTGACGAGCCGTGTGGCGCGCACCACGTTGAGCAGGTAGAAATCCATACCGCGGTGCCAGTCCTCGTCGGATAGATCGAGCACATCACCCTTCGGCCCGTGGCCGGCGCCGTTCACCAGCGCGTCAATGCGGCCGAAACGCTCCGTCGTTGCGTCGGTGAAGCGCTTGAGGTCGTCCGGGGAAAGGTTGGAGCCGGTGAAGCCCAGCCCACCGAGTTCTTTGCCGAGCGCCTCGCCCTTGCCGGAGGACGACATCACGGCCACCTGATAGCCGCTTTCCGCCAGTTTGCGCGCGGCGGCGGCACCCATGCCGCTGCCACCGCCAATGATCATGGCCACCTTCTCTGCGCTCATTGTGCGTCCTCCCTTAAATTGATGCGAATGTCAGTCCAGCTGCGCTCCGAGCCGCGTCATGAGCGCGGTGAAATCGGGAAAGCTGGTGGCAATCATCGTCTGGTCGTCGATGGTCACGGGCTTCTCGGTGGCCAATCCCATGACGAGGAAACTCATGGCAATGCGGTGGTCGAGATGTGTCTTGACCGTGCCACCGCCCAGGCCCTTGCCGCCGGGACGGCCGGTGACCCGAAGTGAGGCTTCGCCCTCTTCGCAATCGACACCATTGGCCTTGAGTCCTTCTGCCACGGCGGAAAGCCTGTCGGATTCCTTCACGCGCAGCTCTTCCAGCCCCTGCATCAGCGTATCGCCCTCGGCAAAAGAAGCTGCCACGGCAAGAACGGGGTATTCGTCGATCATGGAGGGTGCGCGCTCTTCCGGCACGGTCACGCCCTTGAGTTCGGAGCCGCGCACGCGCAGATCCGCCACATCTTCACCGCCTTCGTTGCGGCGCTCCAGAATCTCGATGTCGGCACCCATCTCCATCAGGGTGGTGACGAGACCGGTTCGCGTGGGGTTCATGAGCATGCTCTCGATCACCACGTCGGATCCCGGCACGATGAGCGCGGCCACCAGCGGAAACGCGGCTGAAGACGGATCAGCGGGAACCGCAATGGTCTGACCGACGAGCTTCGGCTGTCCCTCGATGCGGATGTGACGCACGCCCTCGGCATCGGTCTCGACCTCTAGTGCCGCACCGAAGCCGGCAAGCATTTTCTCGGTGTGATCGCGGGTGGCCACAGGTTCGATCACCGTGGTCACGCCCGGCGTGTTGAGCGCGGCGAGCAGCACTGCCGATTTCACCTGCGCGGAAGGCATCGGCACGCGGTAGGAAATGGGGGCTGCATGTTTCGGCCCGCGCAGCGTGATCGGCAGCCGGTCGCCCGGCTCGGCAGAAACCACCTGCAGGCCCATCTCCTTCAAGGGGTCGAGCACGCGGCCCATGGGGCGTTTGGAGAGCGATGCATCGCCAATGAAGCGTGTCGTCATGTCATAGGAGCCCACGAGCCCCATGGTCAGGCGCGCGCCCGTGCCGGCATTGCCGAAATCGAGTGGCTCGCCGGGCTCCAGCAGGGCGCCATTTCCGGTGCCGGTGGCGATCCATTCATCGCCGCGCTTTTCGATCGTCGCACCCATGGCCTTCATGGCCTCGCCAGTGCGCAGGACGTCTTCACCTTCCAGGAGACCGGTAATCCGTGTCTCGCCGGCGGCCAGCCCGCCAAACATCAGCGCCCGGTGCGAAATCGACTTGTCACCGGGTACACGGGCCCCGGCCCGAAAGGGCGTCTGATTTGCTGGCGCTCATGGGGCGCGGCTCGGTGGTATGCATCGTCTGGTCCCTGATGATAGGCGTTCTGCCGACCGGCAGATTATTCGAGGATTTATTCCGCTGGCTCTAGCATGATGAGAATGGCCGGTCATCCCCTGCTTGACGCAAGAACGTTATGGGGGTTGTCCTATTGGGGTTGAAAAGACGGAGCGCCTTCGGCAGAAAGACTCCTCCAGGGTGAGGATTAGGCTTTGACAGCTAGGTGACTTGCCGTTATGGGGACCAAAATTTTCAACAAGGCAGGAAGCGCTTCCGGTGCCGGCCGCGATGGAGCCGTCGCAGGCTGGGCCGACCGCAAGACGATGAGGCAGCAAGGTGGCTAAACCGGAACTTGGAACAAAACGCGTTTGCCCGGAGACGGGCCGTAAATTCTACGACCTGAACAAGGATCCGATCGTCTCGCCCTATACGGGCAAGACCTATCCGCGCGACTATTTCGAGGCAGGCGGAGATACCACTGTCGAAGAAGAAGAGGTCGTGGAGGAAAAGGAGCTGGACGGCGAGGAAGCTGCGGCTGAAGTGGTGTCGCTCGAAGATGCTGACGAAGAAGTGGCTTCGCCCAAGAAGGCCGATATCCCCGATATCGACGGCGACGATGATGACGATGTCGATATCGGCGACGATGACGACACATTCCTTGACGATGAGGAAGACGACGCCGATGACGACGTGAAGGACCTTATCGGCGTTGGCGACGACGACGACGAGACCTGATTTTTCAGGATCTGCGGGAAGAATCTCCCCAGCCGGCGGCACAAGATGACGCAGAGGCGAAAATCGGGGCTTGATCTTCCCGCCGGGCGGGTTTAGAAGCCGCACACGGTTGGCCCGACGGGCCCACCGGACCTCTTCGCCGGAGACGGCGACCGGCGGAAAGCCGGAGTGTGGGGCCATAGCTCAGTTGGGAGAGCGCTTGAATGGCATTCAAGAGGTCAGGGGTTCGACTCCCCTTGGCTCCACCAATTCTTCACTGTACAGCCCGGAGACATAGGTAACAGATTGTACCTAAGACATGGGCGACGATCTCGAGCCGAACCGCCGGCGTTTTATCGCATCAGGGTATAACATTGGCACGACTGGCCAGGCGTGACCGGCTGACAATGCGCGGCATGCACCTTTCCCTCTGGCGACCAAAGGCACGCCCCTCGATGGCGATCTGCCCGCCGATGAGGCCCCGCACGAGGAACACTGGATTTCCAACCGAGGCCAAACGCAGTGGGTCTGCGGGCCGCGGCGACCGCGTGCCATCAATACGGCAATAAATGCAAATTTTTGCGATAATAATAATTTCTTGCAATTGAATGCATAAATGAGATACGCCAACAGGCACTTGTTCGATTGCCAGGGAGCTTAGCAATGGGTGCGGATGCGGCGAACGGCGCTGTGATAAAAGATGGCACGTGTTTGAGAGATTTGGCGAACGCCCTGCGCATGCTTGCCGTGGATGCGGTGGAGAATGCCCAGTCGGGTCACCCTGGGATGCCATTGGGCATGGCCGACCTTGCCAGTGTTCTGTTCACCCGGGTTCTCAAATTCGATGCCGCCGATCCCGACTGGCATGATCGCGACCGATTTGTCCTTTCGAACGGCCATGGGTCCATGCTTCAGTATGGGCTTCTTTACCTTTCCGGGTACCCGGGCATCTCTCTTGAGGATATTAAACGTTTTCGCCAGCGCGGCTCCATCGCAGCCGGACATCCCGAGTTCCGTCATCCCCGCGGGGTGGAAACGACAACCGGCCCCTTGGGCCAGGGCGTCGCGAATGCGGTTGGAATGGCGCTCGCCGAGCGCATTTTGAACGGGCGTTTCGGCGACGAACTGGTTGATCACCGTACCTATGCATTCTGTGGAGACGGCTGTCTGATGGAAGGGGTGGCGCAGGAGGCCATCTCTCTTGCCGGGCATCTGGGGCTTGCGAAGCTGACCCTTGTTTTCGACGACAATGCGACGACCATCGACGGGGCAACGAGCGTCGCAACATCGGAAGATCACATCAAGCGTTTCGAGGCGGCGAACTGGGCCACGATCCGCATCGACGGCCACGATATGGAAGAGATCGAGAACGCATTCGCATTCGCAGCCAAAAGTGACAGACCGACGCTTATCGCTGCCCGCACCCGCATCGGTTATGGAGCGCCGACCAAGGAAGGAAAGTCGGTGGCGCACGGGGCGCCTCTGGGCGCCGAGGAGGTTGCCGGATTGAAAGCGGGTCTGGGCTGGAAGGCGCCAGCGTTCGAGATTCCCGAGCCCATACTGGATGCGTGGCGTCTGGCCGGGCAGCGCAGCAGGGACCTGCGACATGACTGGTTGAAGCGCCTGTCGGCGTCTGGCCGTGGAGACGCGTTCGCTGCGGCAATGGAGGGCCGGCGGCCGGATGAACTTGAAGCGCACTTCACCGGGGCAATCGCGGATCTGGTGGCCAACCCGGTCAGGGAGCCGGTGCGCAAATCAAGTCAGCGTGCATGCGGTCTCCTGCTTCAGGATCTGAAAGAGCTTGTCGGCGGTTCAGCCGATCTCACGGGAAGTGTTCTGTCTGCAGCCGAAAACATGCGACCGATCATTCCGAACGACTATTCAGGCAATCATGTAAGCTATGGGGTGCGCGAGCACGCCATGGCCGCCGTGATGAACGGCATGGCGGCTCATGGAGGCGTTTTCCCTTATGGCGGAACATATCTGACGTTCAGCGACTATTGTCGGCCTTCATTGCGCCTTGCTGCCCTGATGCAGCTTCCCGTCGTGTTCCTCTTCAGTCACGATTCCATCGGCGTGGGTGAGGATGGACCGACCCATCAGCCGATCGAGCAACTGGCTTCTCTGCGTGCCATCCCCGGCTTGAACGTGTATCGCCCTGCGGACGCCATCGAGGCTCTGGAGTGCTGGTATGATGCGGCAAACCGGAATGGTCCGGCGGCAATGATCGTGTCCAGACAGGCGACCCCGCAGGTGCGGACGGTCGCTGAAGATCATATGCCCGCCAGGCGCGGCGGATACGTGCTTTCGCCATCGGAGGGGCCGCGTGACGCAACGCTGCTTGCCACGGGCACCGAAGTCGCGCTTGCGCTCGCCGTAAAGGACGTCCTGCAGGCGGAGGGCTACCGGATCGCCGTGGTTTCCATGCCCTGCTGGGAACGTTTCGATGAGCAGGACAGCGCCTATCAACAGGATGTTCTCGGAGATGCCGTTCGCTTTTCGATAGAAGCCGCTTCGCGTTTCGGATGGACACAGTATGTCGGCCATCGGGATCAGGCCATCGGGATCGATGATTTCGGTCTGTCGGCGCCCGGCCCGCAAGTGTTTGAAGAGAAAGGCCTGACGGTCGAGCCCATCGCGCGACAGATCATGGAGCGGCTTGCCCGGTCTAGGCGCGAACGGGCGTCGGCTTGACAAGCCGGCGCCATGTGCCGCGATAATCGCGCGCTACGGGGCTTTCCCACACCGGCTGATGTCAATCTTTGAATGCGGGCGCTATGTATCTGGGTATCGATCTGGGAACCTCATCGGCAAAACTGCTGATCGTCGATGAGGCAGAACGCGTTCAGCTCTCTGCAACCCGGCCGATCCGGACACATTACCCGCGTCCGGACTGGTCGGAGCAAAATCCCGCCGACTGGGTGGACGCCGTGTTCGACGCGCTCGCCGAGCTTGCCGCCGAAAAACCCCGCCTTCTCGCCGACGTCAGATCGATTGGCTTCTCAGGCCATATGCACGCCTGCCTGCTGCTGGATGAGGCAGACGAACCGGTCCGTCCGGCGATCCTCTGGAACGATTCGCGCGCGGCAGCGATCGCCGGGCGCCTGAATGCGGATCATCCGGAACTGGCGGATCAGCTTGGTGTTCTTCCCATGGCTGGTTTCACGGGGCCGAAACTGGCCTGGATCGCGGAAAATGAGCCCGAAACATTTCAACGTGCAAGGCGGCTTTCGTTTCCCAAGGACTATCTTCGCTTCAAGCTTGTGGGGAAGCATGCGACCGACCCCTCCGAGGCCGCCGGTTCCTGGTTGTTCGATGAACGGCATCGAAAATGGTCAAAACAGGCTGTCGAGGCTTGCGGTGCGAGCCGGCTGGCATTCCCGGAAGTCTGTGAATCCGCTTCCATTGCGGGCGTCCTCAAGGCCGACCTGGCCTCGCGCTGGAACATGCGCGACGATGTTCAGGTGGTAGTTGGAGCCGGCGACGTTGCAGCGGGCGCGGCTGGTGTGGGCGCTGTCTCCTCCCGGCAGGGGTTGATCTCGATCGGAACCTCGGCGCAGGTGTTGACCAGCCACACGGCCTACGCTCCCAACACACCTCACACGGTTCATTCCTTTTGCCATGTGCTGGAAGGTGTCTGGTTCAATATGGCGGCAGTGTTGAACGGGGCAAGCGCCTTGGGAGCGGTTGCCCGCTGGACAGGCCATGACGAGCGTGTGGGCGCGATGCTCCAGACCGTTGAAGCACATTATGCCGGCCCGTGTGATGTGCTTGCCCTGCCATATCTTGCAGGTGAACGCACCCCTCACAACGACGCGGCAGCGCGAGCGGCCTTTGTTGGTATGTCTGCCGAGACCCGACCGCATCACCTGGCGCAAGCCATGATGGAGGCTATCGCATTCTCTCTGGCAGACGGGTTGGACGTGCTGGGTGGCGACGGGAAGTCACCGGCATCATTTGCCCTCATCGGGGGCGGTGCCCGATCGCCATTTTGGGCGCAGATGATCGCCAACATTCTTGGCGTCGTGCTGGAAACCAGCGATGTTTCGGAGATGGGGCCTTCATTGGGCGCTGCACGTCTGGCGCGTTGCGCTTTTCAGACGTCGATCTCTCCGGAGCATTTCAAACCGCCGGTGGTGCGACACAGGTTCGTCCCGGATGTCCGGTTGCATGCCGCCTATCAGCCACGGTTGGAAATGTTCAGATCCCTCTACCGTGCTTTAAAGCCCGAGTTTGCCAAACTTGCATCTTCAGGCCCCTGATTTTAAGTCCGAAGGGTACCGCCGGAGGATCGGGTTTGAGACGGTCAGGCTGGCAACCATCTTCAGTGATCCGGAGTCTGTGATGCCGCGCCCGCCAAGAAATGAAGCAACCGTCATCAAGATAGCCCAGATGCGTTATGAGCAGGGTCTCTCTCAAAGTGAGATTGCCGAGAAACTTGGCGTGTCCGTCGCGACCGTAAGTCGCCATCTCCAGATCGCCATGGATCACGGCATTGTCGAAATACGGGTGGCTGAAAACCTCCATCGCGACACCAGTCTCGAGAAAGAGCTGTCTCAGGCTTTTCACCTGCGTGATGCCGTTGTGGTCATCAACAAGTACGGGGCTTCCGAGACCAGCCGGGTTCTGGGCAGTGCCTGTGCGCGGTTTCTCTCGCAGAACATGCATCGAGGCGACATAATCGGTGTTTCCAACGGCGAGACCGTGGCCTCTGTCGCTGCCGAAATGCGAAGGGCCAAATCACGGGATCATCAGGTCGTGACATTGATTGGCGGCGTAGGGAAGGCGGAGGAGCCAACCCACACGGCACAGATCTGCCGCGCATTCGCAGATGCCATTGATGCCAAGGCGCGCATTCTGCCGTTGCCGGCCGTGGTGGAAAGCAGCGATATTGCGCTTACACTCAGAAGCACCGATGCCTTCCAGGACATCAATAGCCTTTACAGCTCGATGAGCATGGCACTTGTTGGCATCGGCTCGCTGCACGCGGCATCGTCGAGTGTTCGCGACGGGCTGTTTACACGGCAGCAATTCGCCGACATCGAGAAGCAGGGGGGAGTCGGCACCATCTGCGCGCGGTTCTACGATGGTGAGGGGCGCGCTTTGAAATCCGGCCTCGAAGAGCGAACCCTGTCGATCTTCCTGGACCAGTTTGTCCAGATTCCGATGCGCGTCGGTGTCGCCTATGGTGAAAGCAAGGTGGCTGCCATTGATGCCGCTGTGAGAGGGAAGTTGGTGAACGTTGTGGCAACCGACGAAACGACGGCCCGAGCCCTGCTGCGAGACGCATACTAAATGCAAATAATTACATTTATGTAATTCGTTGCAAATATTTCCATTTAATCTAGGATGGCGAAACCAGAGAGTGCTCGACGTTTCTCGGGCGGGTCTGTTTCCAGGCGGGTGGAGCGTGAAGCCTGGCAGACAAGAGGAAGACCTGCCGTCGCGAAAAATGTCCGGAAGCACGGATCTGGTGCGCGCGGTGTGAGTGCTGCGGACATTGCATTTATGAACCGGGAGGATCTGTGATGAATAAGATGAAGCTTGGAATTGCGGCGCTGTTTTCAGCGGTTGCGTTTGCCCCTTTGAATGCGCAGGCGGCTGACATATCGGCCTGCCTGATCACGAAGACCGATACCAATCCGTTTTATGTCGCCATGAAAAACGGTGCGATGCAGAAAGCGGAAGAGCTCGGCGTGGAGCTGAAGAGCTACGCCGGGCGCATCGACGGTGACAGCGAAAGTCAGGTCTCGGCCATCGAGGCGTGCATTGCCGACGGGGTCAACGGCATCATGCTTACCCCGTCTGACACGCGTGGCATCGTTCCGACCGTGAAGAAAGCGCAGGATGCCGGCATTCTGGTGTTAGCGCTGGACACGCCGCTTGATCCGATCGATGCCGCCGACGGCACGTTCGCCACCGACAATTTCGCTGCCGGCGAGGCCATCGGCAAATGGGCCAAGGCGTCGCTTGGCGATGAGGCCGCGAATGCGAAGATCGGTCTGCTGAACGGGCTGGTAAGCCAGTCGAGCGTCGGAGTCCTGCGCAATCAGGGGTTCCTGACAGGGTTTGGCATCGATCTCGAAGATCCGAACAAGTGGGGCGATGAAGAAGATTCCCGCATCGTCGGCAACGATGTCTCGCAGGGAAGCGAACAGGGCGGCCGCACGGGTATGGAGAATCTGCTGCAGATCGATCCCATGATCAATGTCGTCTACGCGATCAACGAACCTGCCGCAGCCGGTGCCTATGAGGCGCTGAAGGCCCTTGGCCGGGAAGGCGATGTCATGGTGGTGGCCGTTGATGGTGGCTGCCCGGGCGTCAAGAACGTGAAGGACGGGGTCATCAATGCGACCGCGCAGCAATATCCGTTGCGCATGGCATCTCACGGTGTCGAGGCCATCGTTGAATGGGCGAAAAACGGCACGAAGCCCCAGAAGACCGAGGGCAAGGATTTCTTCGACACAGGCGTTAACCTGGTGACGGAAGAACCCGTTGACGGGCTGGAATCGATCAACTCCGAAGAGGCTGCCGGGATCTGCTGGGGCTAAGGGCCGACCCGTCCCTCAAAATGGTCACGCGGTTCAGTTCGAACCGCGTGACGGCCAGACACCCCAGGCGGCAGACACCTTGATGACATCGCACGAACCCACGCCGGCAGGCGCAACAGTTTCGACGGATATGGCGGACCGCGAAAAAGACCCACTTGCCGATCTCACGACATTCGACCGGGGCAGACATACACTGCTCGACCGGTTTCAGAACCTTGTCCATGCACAGCCGGCCGCGATTCCGCTGCTTGTTCTTGTCCTGGCCATTGCAGCCTTCGGACTGTTGCTGGGGGGAAAGTTTTTCTCTGCCTTCGCGCTGACCCTCATACTGCAGCAGGTGATGATTGTCGGCATTGTCGCCGTGGCTCAGACGCTGGTCATTCTCACCGCCGGCATAGATCTGTCGGTTGGTGCGATCATGGTGTTCTCATCCGTGGTGATGGGGCACTGCACGTTTCGTTACGGGATACCGGCAGAGGTCGCGGTGGCGATCGGTCTGGCAACCGGCGCGTTTTGTGGTGCCGTGAGCGGTATGCTGGTTTCACTGTTGCGGTTGCCACCATTCATCGTCACGCTCGGAATGTGGCAGATCGTCCTTGCGAGCAATTTTCTCTATTCGTCCAATGAAACGATCCGCTCTCAGGACCTCGCCGAACACGCGCCGATTCTCCAGTTCTTTGGCGAAAGCTTCAGGATTGGCGGCGCCGTTTTCACCTATGGCGTGATTGCTATGGTGCTTCTGGCGGCGTTCATACATTTCGTGCTGAACAAGACAGCCTGGGGGCGTCACGTCTATGCCGTGGGCGATGACCCCGTGGCCGCTCAACTGGCAGGCATAAATACCCGCGGAGTGCTGATTTCGGTTTACACGGTCGCCGGTTTGATCTGTGCAATTGCCGGCTGGGCCCTGATCGGGCGGCTGGGTTCCGTTTCGCCAACCGCGGGACAATTCACCAATATCGAATCGATCACTGCCGTGGTGATCGGTGGCACCTCGCTTTTTGGAGGGCGCGGCAGCGTACTGGGCAGTGTGTTCGGCGCGCTGATCGTCGGTGTGTTCTCTCTTGGGCTACGCATGCTCGGCACCGATCCGCAATGGACATACCTCATGATCGGTGCCCTGATCATCATCGCTGTCGGTTTTGACCAGTGGGCCAGGAGGATTGCCGGATGAGTTCTTCAGCCACCATCCTTTCCGCGCGCAATCTATTCAAACGTTATGGCCGGGTCGTGGCCATGAATGGTGTGGATTTTGATCTGCGCCGTGGTGAGGTTCTGGCCGTCATCGGGGACAATGGCGCTGGCAAATCCACCCTCATCAAGGCGCTGTCGGGCGCGACCGTCCCAGACACGGGGGAAATTTTTCTCGACGGCCAGCCTGTTCACTTCACAAACCCCCAGTCTGCCCGCTCCGCAGGCATCGAGACCGTTTATCAGGACCTCGCTCTGTCACCGTCGCTTTCAATCGCCGAAAACATCTATATGGGGCGGGAGTTGCGCAGGCCGGGGGTTCTGGGCTCGGTCTTTCGGATGCTCGATCAGGCGAAGATGAACGAACGTGCCCGCAAGGAGCTGAGCGATCTGGGCCTCCTTACAATCCAGAACATCATGCAGCCCGTGGAGACGCTTTCAGGCGGCCAGAGACAGGGTGTGGCCGTCGCACGCGCGGTGACCTTCGGTTCGAAAGTGGTCATCCTCGATGAACCTACCGCGGCCCTGGGGGTGAAGGAATCACAGAAGGTGATCGACCTTATCAAGGATGTCCGGGCGCGGGGCATTTCGATCATCCTCATCAGCCACAACATGCCCCACGTCTTCGAGGTGGCCGACCGGGTTCATATTCACCGGCTGGGAAAACGCCTGTGTGTCATCGATCCTGCGAAGGTGGAGATGTCGGAGGCGGTCGCTCTCATGACAGGCGCGAAAAAGCCGCCCGCAGAGGACGTGTGAGCGCCCGAAGCGTCGCCGTTCCGCGCCGGGGAAGGCAGAAACGGCAGAGCCGCAACTTTTGGCCAGCCTCTCCAGCGCGCTATCGTATGGATGGTCGTGGAACGCGTGAAATGTAGCGGACACGCGGCGACCACGGACAATGCGGGATCAGCCGCTTTCCATCAAAGCGCAGCTTTCGCTACACTTTACGGCGGCGCAGGCCGTGCGGAGCACAATGTGGTGGAACGAAACGGCTCTGCCGGCTCCCTCAGGAACTCGTCCTTTCAATTGCAGGCAGCTCCAGCAAGGCATTGGCCGCAGCAACATCGGTGATAAGCACCCTCGCACCGGTGGCGAGCAGACCGGCTCGAATTGCCTGAACCTTCCTCACGCCTCCCGAGGCAATCACGACTTTCGGGACCTGCATCAGGTCGGTGGGGTTGATTGCCATGACACGCCGGTTGACCGGATGGTCGATGACCTCACCGGTCTTGTCGATGAAGTGGCAGAGCACATCTCCCACCGCACCGCTATCGCGCAGGCTTTTGGCATCATCGGTGCTGAGGATGCCGCGCCTGAAGATCGATGCCTGCGCGCTCAGGTCTCCTACGCTGAAAAGAGCGATATCGACGGAGCGGGCGCGCTCGCGCAGCGCACGAAAATCGGCCTGATCCCACAGCGCCGTCACGAGACTGTTGTCGGGCAAGAACACGGGGGCGGTGATCTGATAGAGTTCGGCCTGATAGAAATCGGCCAGGCGCCAGGCCACCGAAGACGGGTTGTGAACCGAGGCTCGTGTCAGGCCGCCCAGCAATGACACAACAGTCATGTCCGAGACTTCGTGCCAGGTAAGGGCCCGCATGCATGCCTGCAGTGCGCCACCCCAGCCGACGCCGACCGACAGGCCGTCGGAAACCTGTTCGGATAGAAAGCGGGCTGCAGCATATCCAACCACGCCGGCAATGGTCGATTCACTTTGATCGGATGACGGAACCACGATCGCTTCGAACAGCCCGAGGTGCTTCTCCAGCGCGCGCTGGAGAGCGAGCGAAGACTGAGCCTGTGAATTGATGATGATCTGAACAGTCCCATCCTCGCGCGTGGCCGCGAGCAGACGCAGCACCTTCAGGCGGCTTATGCCCAGATTGTGAGCCACCTGTTCCTGGGTCATTCCTTCGACATAGTAGAGCCAGGCGCAGCGGAGTTTGAGTTCCTCCTGATTGGCCTGAAAGCTGGTCCGTTTGGTTTTTTTCCTGGCTGTCACGACGTTGTTGCCCGTTCTGGAAGAATGCGCTGCTGGGGATGGTGCGTCTTCATACCACACAATCGGACTTTTCATAATGAACAAAACATCGTAAAGAAGTATAAATGTTCAAAAATGGACTAAACTCGCGCCGTGGATAATGCGGGGGGATCACCTTGACCGGGGTCTTCAGCGAGCGAATGTCATGATCTGGGGGCTCTTCTGTGAGAATTCTGATTTCCAACGACGACGGTATCGATGCGCCGGGACTGGCGGTTCTGGAGCGCGCTGCCTCCCTGCTGAGCGATGACGTCTGGACCATTGCTCCCAATGGAAACCGTAGCGGATATGGTCATTCGATCACGCTGCGTCGCAGTTTCCGCATAGAGCGTCGTTCGCCTCGTCGCTTTGCCTGTTCAGGAACCCCTGCCGATTGCGTTATTGCAGCCATGCAATGGGTTTTCGACGGGGCTGAAACACCCGACCTGGTTCTTTCGGGAATCAACGAAGGGCGAAACGTTGCCGAGGATGTTGCCTATTCCGGCACGATGGCGGTGGCCCGCGAGGCTTCGCTGGCTGGCATCCCGGGCATCGCGTTTTCCATGCCGAGGGATGCCGGGCCGGTTGAGGGAGCGGGGCTGCGATGGCTGGCAGATCGCATTGAAGGTTTCTGGCGCACGCGCAGCGAATGGGCTTATGAAGGACACTGGCTGAGTGTCAATCTCCCACACCAGTTGCCGGCCCCCATGCGTGCCGCGCGCATCGGGCGGGACAAGGTTGCCAAGCGCGTCATTATTCATCGTCAGGATGCGGACTCCGCCGACATCGAGCCATTGGCAGATCGGGATTATTCCAGCCAGTATGGTGACGAAAACAGTCTGATCGACAGCGGAAGCGCGAGCGTAACCTGTCTACACTGGATGGGGCAGGGCAGCGTTCCAGCCGCAGCGCTCTGGGAGAATGAGACTGCGCCGCGCGTCCAGCCGGCCTGAACGCGCGGAATTCTCCGCACCGGACGTCTATCCGGCGAAGGGGTAGACGACCTTGATCACGTCATCGAGATGACTGTTTTCGAACCCGGGGTGCGTGCACATTCTCGTCGCAACCGTTCCGTCGTCTTCGAACATGTGCTCGAGATAGCCGACCTGTCGTTGGCCGCCCATCTCGGGCACGAGTTCTTCACGGGTGGTGAAGGCGATTGATGGGCACCAGATGAGACCGGTCCGGCCATACTCACGTGCCCTCTGCTGGTGAAGGTGCCCGCTCGCAATCATCCTGAGATTGGGGTGCTCCATCAGAAATCGCAGGCCCTCCCGGCCTTCGGGGTCGACGGTCCAGTAGCTGAGTTCCAGCGGGTCCGGCTCGTCGATGAAAAAAGGTTGATGGCTAAACAGTGCCAGATGACGATCGCCGAGGTCGGCCAGCTGTTCCATCACCCACGCGTTCTGCTCTCTCTCGCGTGGCAGGGCCGGAGCCTATGAGCAGGGAATTGATGCCCAGAATGCGCCAGCGTTCCCGATCGATCACCCAGCGATCTTCGCCATAATGGGCGAGGTAGCGAGCCATGCGGGTCCCGTCGATCGCGCTGCCGTTTTCGCCGGCCGGTCGGGAAAGTCGCGGGTTGTCGCCGACATCGTGATTGCCGGGAAGGAAATGGATGTCGCGGTCCAGCCCCTTGTAAAACGAATGGCAGAAGTCGAAATCGTCCGCGTGGCGAATGCCGTCAAGCGTGATGTCGCCGGTATGGATGATGAGATCGTGATCAGCGTCTTTCAGCCTTTCCAGCATGAGTTCGTTGTTGCGTCGAAAATGATTCATCCGCGCCGACAGGTGTGTGTCGGACAGATGAAGCATGCTGAAAGCGGTCATTTCAGATCTCCTTTTTGAATGGGAAGGCGGCCTTGAGATTGACCTGCATTCCAGTTTTGAACATTTGTATTGACGTCGAAGAATTAGTTCAATAGCTTGAATTGAGAATTCGGGAGGTGCCTGCCGGCGATGCTGGTCAGGTTCCGGGTGAGGGGCAGAGGATCGGAAATGTCGGGAATTCAGGTCAGCGATCTCAGCAAGCGGTGGGGAACGGTGAATGCTGTTCACCAGGTGAGCTTCGAGGTGGAGCCGGGCACGCTGACCGTGTTGCTGGGGCCATCCGGCTGCGGCAAGTCAACAACGCTGCGACTGATTGCCGGGCTGGATGAAGTCAGTTCCGGCACCATTCGTATCAGCGGTCGCGATGTAACGAATGCTTCGCCTGCCGATCATGGCGTTGCCATGGTGTTTCAGTCCTACGCGCTGTTTCCCCACCTGACCGTGAAGGAAAACATCATCTTCGGCCTTCGGGTGAGACGCGTTGATGCGGCCGAGCGCGAGCGCCGGCTGAAGCGGGCGTGTGAAATTCTCAACCTGGGCGAACTGCTCGATCGGACGCCCAACCAGCTCTCCGGCGGGCAGCAGCAGCGGGTCGCCCTTGGCCGTGCCATTGTGGCTGAAGCGCCGGTTTGTCTGATGGATGAGCCGCTTTCCAATCTCGATGCAAAGTTGCGTGCGAGCATGCGCGTCGAAATTCGCGAGTTGCAGCAGCGCCTGGGCCTGACCATGGTCTACGTGACCCACGATCAGGTCGAAGCCATGACAATGGCAGACAAGATCGTCGTGATGAACCAGGGGCGCATCGAGCAGATCGCGTCCCCGCGCGAACTCTACAGCAGTCCAGCCACCACCTTTTGCGCAAGGTTCATCGGCACGCCGCCGATGAACCTCATCCCGGCCCACCACGTGCATGGTTATGAGCGGTTGCCTGATGGCTGTCTGATCGGCGTGCGTCCGGAAGACATTACGCTCGGAAACGAAGGCGTGGAGGCCGTGGTCGAGAGTGTGGAATATCTGGGTGCGGATGAACTTGTGGCTGCCCGGATTGGCGATGCGAAGGTGATTGTTCGCCAGCCTGCGCGGTCAAAGACACCACAGGGCACGATCAGGCTGGTCTGGCCACAGACGGTCGCGCATCTGTTCGGTCCGGACGGACGACGCCTTGATTAAGTGAAACGAGAACGATCCAGGGAGGAGCATTCAATGAAACAGTTTCTGAAAACGTCGTCGCTTTGCGGTGCAATGCTGGCGTTGTCGATGTCCACGGCGCTTGCCGTCGATCTCGAACTCTATTTCCCAGTTGCCGTCGGAGGAGATGCGGCGAACACCATCCAGGAAATGACCGAACAGTACATGGCCGAGAACGCCGACGTTCAGATCAACGCCATCTACACCGGCAGCTATGCCGACACGACAACCCGCGCCATCACGGCGGCTCGCGGTGGCAACCCGCCGCATCTGGCCATCCTGTCCGCCGTGGACGTGTTCATGCTTCAGGATGAAGGCCTCGTTGAGGCATGGGACAGCTACCTGACCGAGGATGAACTCGAGACCTGGGTGGGGGGCTTCTACGACGCATTCCGTGCGAACACCTACAAGGACGGCAAGACCTGGGGCATTCCTTTCCAGCGGTCCACGCCGGTCATGTATTACAACAAGGACGCCTTCAAGGAAGCGGGGCTTGATCCCGAAGCGCCACCCAGCACCTGGGAGGAGCTTGTCGAGGCCGGCAAGAAACTTACACTCCGCGATGACAGCGGGAATGTTACCCAGTGGGGAGTTCGCATCCCGTCCTCGGGCTTTCCCTACTGGCCTTTCCAGGCGCTTGCCATCGCGAACGGCGCTGAACTCATGAACGAGCAGGGCACCGAAACCTATTTCGATCAGCCGGAAGTGATCGAGGCGCTCGAGTTCTTCGTCGACCTTTCGAAAGAGCATGAAATCATGGCTCCGGGCGTTGTCGACTGGGGTGCCACCCCGCGCGCTTTCCTTGATGGCGAGACCGCGATGGCGATCACCACGACCGGCAATCTTACCAACATTCGAACCAATGCAACCTTCGATCTCGGTGTCGCGATGCTGCCGAAAAACAAGCAGTATGGCGTTGCCACAGGCGGCGGTGATTTCTTTCTTTTCAAGGGGCATGACGAGGAATCGACGCGTGCTGCCATCGACTTCGTGAAATGGGCGACCGCTCCCGAACAGGCGGCCACATGGTCAATCGCGACCGGTTATGTGGCGCCACGTCCCGACATCTGGGAAACCGAAAAGATGAAGGAGTACGTTCAGGAGGCGCCGGGTGCTCTTGTTGCCCGCAACCAGCTCGAGCATGCAGTTGCCGAGTTCTCGACCTATGAGAACGCCCGCGTGCGTCAGATCCTGAACGACGCCATCGCGGCCGCGATTGTCGGCGAGAAGTCCGCCGAGCAGGCCCTCAAGGATGCTCAGAGCGAAGCGGATGCCGTTCTGAAACTGTATCGTCAGTAGGAACAAGCCGGGGGCGGCTTGAATGGCCGCCCCCGAGCCCTGTCTCACCAAAGGCCGCAGATCATGATCAAACGCGAGTGGATAAACGCCTGGCTCCTGTTGATGCCTGCGCTGCTGTTGCTTTTCGGGTTCACGCATCTGCCGGCGGTGCAGACGGTTCTCGACAGCTTCTGGTCCACACCGCGTGGACAGCGCCCCGCGGTGTTTCTCGGGCTCGACAATTACCGGCGAATGCTGACCGATGCGGTTTTCATCAAGGCGATGGTCAACAACGCCATCTACGCAGCGATAACGATCCCGGCCTCGATCGCGCTGGCGCTGTCCATGGCTCTGTTCGTTTCCCGCAGGATACTCGGGCGGGGGGTGCTTCGGATGGCGTATTTCACGCCGACCGTTCTGCCGCTGATTGCCGTCGCCAACATCTGGCTGTTTTTCTATCTTCCGGGTTTCGGCCTCTTCGATCAGATCCGCGGGCTTTTTGGACTGCCCCCGGTAAACTGGGTGGGGCAGCCCTCAACGGCGTTGTATGCAATCACCGCGGTGACGGTCTGGAATCAGGCCGGGTTCTTCATGATCTTCTTCCTCGCGGCGCTCCAGACCATTCCGCAGAGCCTGCGCGAGGCGGCGGCGCTCGAAGGGGCTTCGAGCTGGGTCTTCTTCTGGCGGGTCACCTGGCCGTTGATCATGCCAACCACGCTCTTTGTGTCGGTCAATGCCACAATCAACGCATTCCGCATGGTCGACCATGTCTTTGTCATGACGCAGGGCGGGCCAAACAACGCTTCGATCCTGTTGCTCTACTACATTTACGATCAGGGCTTCCGTTTCTGGGATACTGCCTACGCCGCAACTCTCACCGTTGTCATGGTGGCCATCCTCGCAATTGTCGGCATCGGCCAGTTTTTTCTCCTCGACCGTCGGGTGCATTACAGATGAACACCACCGCAATTGCACGGACACAGGTTTCCGCCGGTTCTTCCGGGCGGAAGGTCAGCTTCGACCGCATGCTGTTTGTCGCTGGTGCCTGGGCATTGGCCCTGGTTTGGCTGCTTCCGCTTCTCTACGCCGTTTGGACCGCAATTCATCCATCCGCCTACGAGACACGTTTCGATCTGTTCGCCCCGCTCACGTTTGAAAATTTCATCGAGGCGTGGAATGCGGCGCCCTTCGCACGGTATTTCGTGAACACGATCCTGCTGGTCACCATGATCCTCTTCGCTCAGCTCGTGCTGTGTACCCTGGCCGGCTTTGCCTTTGCCCGGCTCGAGTTCCCGGGAAAAAACATTCTGTTCTCGCTGGTGTTGCTTCAGCTCATGGTGATGCCGGATATCCTTATTGTCCGAAACTATGCGGCGATGAGCGCCCTTGGGCTGGTCGACACGATCCTTGCGATCGGGCTTCCCTATTTCGCTTCCGGTTTCGCCATCTTCCTGCTGCGTCAGACATTCAAGACCATCCCGAAAGAACTGGACGAAGCCGCACGCATCGAGGGTTGCACGCTGCTCGGATTGCTGTGGAGGGTCTACGTGCCTCTCGCCAAACCGACCATGCTTGCGTTTGGCCTGGTTTCCGTCTCGCACCACTGGAACAACTTCATCTGGCCGCTGATCATCACTTCTTCCACCGAGACGCGTCCTCTCACAGTCGGTCTGTCGATCTTCGCAACCACCGACAGTGGAATTGAGTGGTCCATCATCAATGCGGCAACCCTGATAACATCCGGGCCGCTGTTGATCGGCTTCCTTCTGTTTCAGCGCCAGTTCGTTCAGAGCTTCATGCGGGCCGGGATCAAATAGCACCCGGTGCCCGCATTTGCGCCACCGCTCGGGCGAGGCAGATGCGCACATCCGGCAGACCCGCCAGCACCTGTCATCCTCCGTCGCTGCGTGGAGGGGAACCGTTCATGTCGCAAACTCTCCGTTGGCGATCCATCGGAACGGGGCACCTCGATGCAAGACCGGGTGACGCGATCCCGGTCGGGTCATCGGGATGCATGGTCACCGGTATATCCCCAGCCAAAACTCATTTTTCTCGGCTGTATTGAAATTAATTGATTGCGCGGACTTTTTCCGGGCACGACAATCTGCATTATTTTAAGCTCTGAGAGCAGAACCATATTTCATTACACGCGGGCATCGCATTTCGAAATTGATCCATCGCAGGTGAAAAGGGCGTGGACGCAGGGATGCGTCGCGCCCTTGACGTTCACTCCCATTCATTCCTAACAGTATTTTTCTTGTACACATGAGGTTCAGCCATGTCCGAAACCGCCACGCGCAAACCCGCCGAACGCAAGCGCGGTTCCGGCGTGCAGTTTGTCTACAATGTTCTGCGGGATGAGATTCTGGACCTGGCGCTTGCACCCGGTACACCGATTGATGAAATTCAGCTTGCGCAGCGTCTTTCCATGTCGCGCACGCCCATTCGCGAGGCGCTTGTGCGGCTCGCTGGCGAGGGACTGGTAACAACCCTGCCCAATCGCTCGACGGTGGTCGCCAACATCGATTTCCTGAACCTGCACACCTTCTTCGATGCACTGACACTGATGTATCGCGTGACCACGCGGCTCGCCGCGCGCAATCATCAGGCGGATGATCTGGTGACAATTCGCGCCCGCCAGGCAGAGTTTGCCAAAGCCGTTGAGGAGCAGGACGCGCTGGCCATGATATCCACCAATCGCGAGTTTCACGCCGCCATCGCCGTCGCAGCCCGTAATCCGTATTATGAAAGCCTGTTTCTGAGATTGCTCGATGAAGGGCGCCGGCTTCTGCGGCTATATTACTCCTCGTTCAACGACCAGCTTCCCAAGCGCTATGTCGTGGAGCATGAGGACATGATCGCTGCCATCGCGGCACGCGATGTGGAAAAGGCCGACATTCTGGCCAGTGAGCACGCTGACCAGATCGTCGAGCAAATCCGCAACATGATTGCGCGAGACCACCGGCAGAAGGTCGCGCTCTAGCCAAACGGTTCATCGGCGATCCTCCGATCGAAGGCGACAATGTCGGCTTGCATAAATTTGTGTCGACAAAAAAAATACAAGTGATATTTTGATCTCGACCCCAATCGGGAAGCGCCGCCGCTTGATGTCGGGCGGGGCATCGGTTCGGGCACTTGAAGGAGATCGGCATGACCAACCATATTTTCTCGGGATGCATTCCCGCCTTGATGACCCCTTGCAAGGCTGATCGCAGCCCGGATTTCGATGCGCTTGTACGCAAGGGCAAGGAACTGATCGAAACGGGCATGCGCGCCGTGGTCTATTGCGGCTCCATGGGCGACTGGCCTCTTCTCACCGACGAGGAGCGCATGGAAGGCGTTGCCCGGCTGGTGGGCGCTGGCGTTCCCGTCATTGTCGGTACTGGCGCCGTGAACACCAAAATTGCCGTCGCGCATGCTGCTCATGCAGCCGAGGTCGGGGCAGAAGGCCTTATGGTCATTCCGCGCGTTCTCTCACGTGGCAGCTCACCGGCAGCGCAGAAGGATCACTTCAAGGCCATTCTTGCGGCTGCGCCCGACCTGCCTGCGGTCATCTACAACAGCCCCTATTACGGTTTTGCCACCCGCGCTGACCTGTTCTTCGCACTGCGCGCGGAACACTCCAATCTGGTTGGCTTCAAGGAATTCGGCGGTGCGGCCGATCTGCGTTACGCGGCGGAGAACATCACCAGCGGCGATCCCGACATCAAGCTCATGATTGGCGTCGACACCACGGTCTATCATGGCTTCGTCAACTGCGGTGCCGATGGCGCCATCACCGGCATCGGCAATGTGTTTCCCCGCGAGGTTCTGCACCTCGTTGCATTAAGCCAGGCGGCCGCGGCAGGCGATGCGGAAGCGCGGCAGCGCGCCGCCGAGCTCGATGCGGCGCTGGGTGTGCTGTCGTCCTTCGATGAAGGGGCAGATCTTGTGCTCTATTACAAATATCTCATGGTGATGAACGGCGACGAGGAATACCGCCTGCATTTCAACGAGACGGATGCCTTGTCCGAGAGCCAGCGCGGTTATGCCGAGGCCCAGTACCGGTTGTTCCGCGACTGGTACGGCAATTGGAGCAAGCTGCCAGGCGCGGTCGCAAAATACGCCGCCTGATCGGTCTGGGAGCCCTCCCGTTTCGGGAGGGCTCCTGCCATCAGACCGCGTCGAGCCCTTTTTCTCGCAGACGTTCCAGAAGCGCCATCTCCTCACCGGTCAGGTGAATGCCTTCCGACAGCGCCTTTTCGCGCGCGGCAAACCGGCGCTGAGAGGGCAGCCTTGCTCCCTGCCCGGCCATGGCCTCAAACAGGGCCTCCGCACGCGCCATGGGATCGCCGCTGCGTCCCTGTGCGAAACGGGGCCGGATCGAAGGCAAGAATCAGCTCGCCATGGGCTGGTGCAAGGGTCGTGGTTCCCAGTGCTTCAAGCGCCTCCGGGCTCGTCAGGTCGCCGATCATGATCCCGGCAAGCAGTTCGATCATGGTGGATATGGCCGATCCCTTGTGGCCGCCAAAGGGAAGCATGGCCCCATCAAGCGCAGCTTCGGGGTCTGTCGTGGGGTTCCCGTTCCTGTCGATCGCCCAGCCTTCCGGCAGGGCCTTTCCAGCGCGGCGATAGAGCTCGATCTCTCCACGCGCGGCAACGCTGGTGGCAAAATCGAACACGTAAGGGGTGGTGTCGCGCCGCGGCCACCCGAACGCAAACGGGTTGGTGCCCAACAGGGGCGCATTGCCGCCGGATGGAGAAACGCTGGCATAGCTCGGGCACATGGCCATGGCGGCAACGCCATGTGCGGTCAATGTCTCAATCTCGGGCCACAGGGCCGAAAAATGGGTACAATCGTTGATGACAAGGGCTGCGACCCCGAATTGACGGGCCTTTTCGGCCAGCACCGGCGCACCGAGTTCAAATGCGGCGTTTGCGAAGCCACCCTTTGCCGCAACGCGCACAATGGCGCTTTCATCGCTCGCCAGTTCTGGCTCTGCGTCCGGTACGACCTTGCCCGCCTTGATGGTGCGCAGGCACCCTTCAATTCGATAGACGCCATGAGATTTGCAGGCATCGCGCTCACCCGCCACAATCACCCGCGTCAAAGCGCTGGCATGGAGTGGGGAAAGCCCCCCCTTGAGCATGATGGTCTCGACGAGATGTGCAAGCTCATCGACGGCCAACGTGGTTTCGGTCATGAAGTTGTCCTTTCCTCCGGTCTCCGGGTTGAGTTTTTGCATACATATTGTATGCATGAAGAGGCGGTTGCAAGCGCTGTGCAGCTTATGCCCTGCGGCCCTTGCCCGCACCTGAATTGTCCGAAACGCAAAGCAAAAGGAGGGAGCGCATGCCCGTCGCACCTCATGGAAGACACCTTATCGCCGGCGAATGGGTTGCAGGCAGCAAGACCTTCGAAACTTCACCGGCGGATGGTCCAGCGCACCGTTTTGCGGTGGGCACTGCGGAGCATGTCGACGTCGCGGTAAGGGCTGCCGAGGCGGCGTTCGAGGTTTATGCGGGCTGCTCCCGTGAGGAACGCGCCCGGTTCCTCGAAACCATCGCTGACGAAATCGAAGTCCGGGGTGCCGATATTACCGAGATCGGCACACAGGAGACGGGCCTTCCGGCAGCACGCCTTGACGGAGAGCGCGGACGCACCTGCGGCCAGCTTCGCCTGTTCGCAAACCATATTCGAAAGGGGGATTATCTCGACCGACGCCATGACAAGGCCATGCCGGACCGTCAGCCCGCCCCCCGGCCCGAACTGGTCATGGTGCAGCGTCCCATCGGCCCGGTCGCCGTGTTCGGCGCGTCCAATTTCCCGCTCGCATTCTCCACCGCCGGTGGGGACACAGCTGCCGCTCTGGCGGCTGGCTGCCCGGTGGTGGTCAAGGGCCACGAAGCGCATCCGGGAACCGGTGAGATCGTCGCGGAGGCGATCAGGGCGGCCATCGAGAAATGCGACATGCCGGTCGGCGTGTTCTCGCTTGTTCAGGGCGGTGACCGCAGCGTGGGACAGGCACTCGTTCAGCACCCGCTGATCAAGGCGGTCGGCTTTACCGGTAGCCTTGCAGGTGGCCGCGCTCTGTTCGATCTCTGTGCTGCACGGCCAGAGCCGATCCCGTTTTTCGGCGAGCTGGGATCCGTCAATCCAATGTTGGTTCTTCCCAGGGCACTCGAAGCGCGAGGCGAGGAAATCGGGCGCGGCTGGGCTGCCTCGCTCACCATGGGAGCGGGGCAGTTCTGCACCAATCCCGGCATCGCGGTAGCGATTGATGGCGAGGCGACCGATCGATTTGTTCAGGCGGCTGCTGAAGCGCTGAAGCAGGTAGATGCACAGGTCATGCTGACCGATGGCATCGCAAGGTCTTTCAATGCCGGACGCGAAATGATCGCGCAAAGCGATGCAGTGCGCCCCGTCATGGTGGCCGAGGCGGAGGGGCGCCAGGCTTCCCCCGCGCTTTTCGAGACCTCAGCGGCGAACTTCCTGGAAAATCCGCAATTGCATCATGAGGTCTTCGGACCGCTCGGGCTGTTGGTCCGTGCCGCTTCCGCGAAAGAGATTGAGGCCATCGCCCGCGCGCTTGAAGGGCAGCTTACCGTGACGCTTCAGATGGACGATGCCGACATTGCCGTGGCCCAGGCCCTGCGGCCCGTTCTGGAGCGCAAGGCGGGCAGGCTGCTCGTGAACGGCTTCCCGACGGGGGTCGAGGTGGTCGATTCCATGGTTCACGGAGGGCCTTATCCGGCAAGCACGAATTTTGGCGCCACCAGCGTCGGGACGCTGTCGATCAGGCGTTTCCTGCGTCCGGTCTGCTACCAGAACATGCCAGCGGCGCTTCTGCCGGAGGATGCGCGAGACTGATCCTACGGCACCGACTCTGAAACAGTGGTCAGGCGTGGCACGCGGTGAGGCGCGCCGCGCCTTTCCTTTTGGGCGGGCGGTCCGACCGCGAAAAAGGCGCAAAGCCGCTTAAAAGATTTAATTATTTTTTTTGTCGACATGAAGAATGAGCGATGTATAAATTTTGAGTGCATCCCGGACGGGTTCACCGGGTAATTAAAAATATAATTGGAGGAGTTGAGATGTTTCTCAGCCTGAAACGATTGGCCCTGGTCGGGGCCGTGGCGTTTGCAGCGTTTGGTGCGCAGGCGCAGGAAGTGACCTGGCGTGTTCCGACATCCGTGCCGGAGGGGTCTCCGTTTTACGTCAATTTCCTTGAGCGCTTTGCTGACAATGTGGATCTCCTGACCGATGGTGCTGTCGAGATCCAGCCCTTTGGCGCGGGTATCCTTGTACCGGCGCTGCAGGTCTATGACGGCGTCAAGGACGGCATTGTCGAGGCCGGTCATTCGACCCCGAGCTACCTGGTCAATCAGGATCCGGTGAACGCGATCTTTGCCGGATTCCCGGGCGGTATGGGGCCCGAGGCCTATTCCACGTGGATCTTTGAAGAGGGTGGCAAGGAAAAGCTCGCCGAGATCCGTGCCGAAGAAGGCCTGAAGTCGCTCGTTGTGGGCATCGGCTCATCCGAGATCATGGCGCACGCCAACAAGCCGATTAAAAGCGCAGCCGACCTCAAGGGGCTGAAATACCGCACATCCGGCCCCTGGGCCGAGGTAATGCGCGACTATTTCGAAGCGGTGCCGACCGTTGTGCCCCCGGGCGAAATCTACACACTGCTGGAGCGCAAGGGCGTCGATGCGATTGAATGGGGCCCGCCCTCAGGCAATCTGCCGGAAGGCTTCCACGAGGCGGCCCCCTATATCGTCGTGCCGGGCGTTCATCAGCCCACCTTCCTGTGGGAAGTCGTGGTCAAGCAGGAAACCTGGGAGGCACTAGACGAGGCACTCAGGGCGAAGATCGAGGCAGCCGCCGAGCTGACCACGCTTCAGTCGCTGATCCACTTCTACGATCAGGACATGAAGGCGATGGAGACGCTGCGCGCCAGCAAGGCCGAGGTGATCGAGCTCGATGCTGCCTTCCAGAAAGAGCTGTCCGATGCGGGCCGCGACTGGATCAAGAAAACGGCCGAGGCCCAGAAGGCCGAGGGCAAGCCCCGCATGGCCGAAATCCTTGAGGGCTATCTTGCCTATGAGGATCGCTGGGTCGAGCAGAGCGGTTATCTCATCCGCAACGAAAAGTAAGCCGGCGGGAGGCGATCTTGAAACATGCTCTCCTCGCGGTCGCGGATCGAATTTCAGCAGGTCTGAACATCGTCGCGCAGGCGATGGTGCTGATCCTGATCGCCTCCATGCTCTATGAAGTGGTGGCGCGCTACATCTTCGGCGCGCCGACACTCTGGGCCTTCGACATCGCTTATATGAGCACCGGTGTGCTCTTCGTTCTAGGCGCGGCGCAGGCCCTGCGCGAAGACGCTCACGTACGGATCGACTTCCTCTCGTCTCGGATGCCCAAACGGGTGCGCGGTGCGATCGACGGTCTGGCCTTTCTCGTCGTCCTCTTTCCGGTCTTCGTGTGGCTTGCATCCATTGCCGGCCAACGCGCCTGGCGTGCCTGGATGACCGGGGAGGTGGAGCATGTCAGCCCATGGGCGCCCCTGATGTGGCCCTTCTACAGTGCGCTGGCAATTGGCCTTTCGGCGCTGGCTCTCCAGCTGCTTGCCGAAGGGCTGCGCGCTCTCACCGAACCGCGCGACGACGACACCTTCAGGATCGAGACCTGACATGCTCATTGCAGGATTGATGTTTCCGGCGCTGTTCGCGCTGATCCTTCTGGGATTGCCGATCGCGTTTTCACTCACCATCGTCGCGGTTGGTGCAGGGCTCGCAGCCTTTGGCTCCGTCGCGTTCAACCAGCTCTACGGCTCCTTCTATTCGGCATCGACGAACTTCATTCTCTCGGCGATTCCGATGTTCATCCTGATGGGCGCGCTGCTCGAACGCTCCGGCATTGCCGAGCGGCTTTTCCGGGTGATGAACCTGTGGCTTTCGCGCCTGCCCGGCGGGCTTGCGCTGGCGACCATCGCCATGGGCGCGATCTTCGCCGCCGCCGCGGGTGTGGTCGGCGCGGTGGAAGTGATGATCGGCATGATGGCCATCCCGGCAATGCAGAAGGCGCGCTACGGCAACACGCTGATTGCCGGCACGATCTGCGCCGGTGGATCGCTGGGCACGATGATCCCGCCCTCCGTCATTGCCGTGATGTATGCCTCGCTTGCCCAGATGTCGGTGGGCAAGCTGCTCGCCGGCATGATGCTGCCTGGCCTGCTGATGGTTGTGCTGTTTCTGGCCTACATCTTCATCCACGGCCTGCTCTACCCGGCAAAACCCGATGACAACGATCCGGCCGAGGAGCCGGTGGAACTGGCCGAGAAATTGCGCCTCACGGCCACCGTTCTTCTGCCGGTCGTGCTTCTGATCGTTGCCGTCCTCGGGTCGATCCTGGCCGGCATCGCTTCACCGACGGAGGCAGCCGCCGTGGGTGCTGCCGGCGCGCTTGTGCTCTGCATTGTCAACCAGCGTTTCTCGATGGCGATGCTGCGGGAAACGTTGTCGATCACGGTGCGGATTTCCGCAATGATCCTGCTCATCGTTGCAGCCGGCACCATGTTCATGGGAGCCTTTGCTGCCAATGGTGGGGCGCGGCTTATCCGTGAGGTGATCGACGGTGCGGGGCTTGGTCCCACGGGCATGATCGTGTTTTTTCTTGCGGTCGTGTTCGTACTGGGCTTCGTGCTCGACTGGACGGCAAACGTGCTCATCTGCGTGCCGCTGTTCACCCCCTTCATCCGTGCCGCTGGCATTGATCCGGTGTGGTTTGCAACGCTGGTGCTCATTGTTATTCAGACAGGCTATCTGACGCCGCCCATGGCCTCGTCAATCTTCTATCTGAAATCGATCGCCCCGCCGAACATGACCTATGGCCAGATGTGCCGCGGCGTGTTGCCCTTCATCCTGCTGCAGGTCCTTACACTTCTGCTGGTCGTGACGTTTCCCGCGCTGGCAACATGGCTGCCCGACAGGATAGTCGGCTTCTGAGGCGGGCGGTCTCGATGGATATTCTGCCCGAAGCGGTCTAAGGAATATCCATGCGAATGGCGCAAAGGCTCATCTTGGTCATCATCCTGTTCATTGCCGGGGCGCTCCCGGCAGTGGAAGGCAGGGCGTTGCAGGGCGCGGCCGTGGCCGGCCCCGCCGGCGGCTGTGGATGCGATGGGGCAACACAAGGTCATGCAGTGCTGTGTCACCCATGATGACGGCCTCCCGGACAGGGCGTCGAGCTGTGTGACAGACTGCCACTACCTGCCCTCGATCCACATCGCCTGTTTCCCGTCGTCGGTCTCGCCGTATGCGCCGGGCCCACGCAGTTCACCCCACGATCCGGTCATGGCTGGCCTGTTTCGCCCACCGATCAGACTTTGAGGCAGGTTTCTCCAACCTTTCCAGACACTGATCACAAATCACACAGGGTGAAACATGACATTCAAACACAAATTCAGCCGGGCCGCCGGCGCAGCCATTGCACTCCTTGCGACGCTTGCAACAGCACATGCGGCGGCAGGCGACGACAGGTCCATGACGGTTTTCAAGACGCCTTATTGCGGCTGCTGCGAGCTCTGGGCAGACGCCATGGAGCGGGCCGGATTCCACATCAAGACGGTGGATCTGGAAGACCTTTCCACCATCAAGAAACAGGCAGGCGTCTCGGCAGAAATGGAATCCTGTCACACCGCAGTCATCGACGGCGACCGGAAATATGTGCTGGAGGGGCATGTGCCGCTTGAGGCGCTAGAAAAGCTTCTTACCGAGCGGCCCGACATCAGGGGGATCGCCGTTCCGGGAATGCCTGTCGGATCCCTCGGGATGGGGGACGACCCGGCAGCACGCTACACCGTCTATTCAATCGGCAACGCGGCGCAAGAAAAACCGTCGGTGTTTTTCGAAGCCGGCGTTGACTGACTACAGTCGCTGAAGGCCTGATCCCGTCGGCCTTCAATTAAGGCATCGCGCATGGCAGTCGTCATGCGCGGTGCAGGCAATGAATACATTCCCTCGCTTTTCAACCGACCCCGGCCGCCGGGCTCAACCCATTGGTCGGAAAGCAATTATGTTTCTAAGGACAGTGCATCCTGACGGGGATTGTTGCGCAATTCTTGCAACCTTGGGAAAAGTGTCCCGAAAGCGTTTGACGTATACGGCATTTCATTGCCAAATGCCGCTTCTCTCATCCATCGAATGGATGACAGGCAAGCAAAAAATGGGAGTGCGGGAAATGTTGAAATCCCTGATACGGCCGCTGCTCGCGGGCACGATTCTTCTCTCTTCGGCCATGGCAGCGTCGGCTGTCACCTATGTGCGCGCCAATGATGGCGATCCGGAGACGCTCGATCAGCACAAGACGTCCACTGTCGTTGAGGCGCATCTTCTGCGCGATCTCTATGAAGGTCTCGTCGTCTATGATGCAAGCGCCAAGATCATCCCCGGCGTGGCGGAAGAATGGACCATCTCCGACGATGGCACCGTCTACACCTTCAATCTGCGTGAAGATGCCAAATGGTCGAATGGCGACCCGGTCGTGGCCGAGGATTTTGTTTTCTCTCTGCGTCGCATCATGATGCCGGATACGGGGGCGAAATACGCCAACATTCTCTACCCGATCAAGAATGCAGAAGCGATCAACAAGGGTGAGGCGGAAGCCGATCAGCTTGGCGTCAAGGCGGTGGATGAGCGCACGCTCGAAATCACGCTCGAACAGCCGACCCCCTACTTCCTTGAGCTCCTGACCCACCAGACCGGCCTGCCGGTGAACCCCAAGGCGGTGGAAGCGCATGGCACCGATTTCGTCGCGCCTGAAAACATCGTCACCAACGGCGCCTACACGCTCGTATCCTTCCAGCCGGGCGACAAGATCGTCATGGAGAAGAACGAGAACTTCCATGACGCCGACAGCGTACAGATCGACCGGATCGAGTATCTGCCGATCGAGGACCGTGCCACCTGCGTGCGCCGTTTCGAGGCTGGTGAAGTGCATAGCTGCTCCGACCTGCCAACCGAACAGATCAAGTCGCTCAAGGAGCGTCTTGGCGATCAGGTTCGCATCACGCCCTATCTCGGTACTTACTACTACGCGCTCAATATGAAGCGCGAGGCGCTGGCCGATTCAAACGTGCGTCAGGCGCTGGCCATGGCCATCGACCGCGAATTCCTGGGCGATGAGATCTGGGCCGGCTCCATGCTTCCGGCCTATTCGCTGGTTCCGCCCGGCATCGGCAACTATGAAGGCGGCGGCGCGCAGGCCGACTGGGCCGATATGTCCCCGCTCGACCGCGAGGACAAGGCGATCGAGCTGATGAAGGAGGCCGGTTACGGTGAAGACAATCCGCTGACCATCGAGCTGGCCTACAACAACTCCGAGAACCACAAGAACACGGCGACCGCGATTGCCGACATGTGGAAGCCGCTCGGCGTCGATGTCAAATTCAATGTTCGCGACCTGTCCGCACACTATGCGAACCTGCGCGATCAGAAGGATTTCGACGTGGCGCGCGCCGGCTGGATCGGCGATTACTCCGACCCGCAGAACTTCCTGTTCCTGGTCGAGAGCGACAACACCGGTTTCAACTACGCCCAGTATGAGAACCCGGAATATGACGCACTGATGGACAAGGCCGCTGCCGAGACCGATCTGGTCAAGCGCGCCGAGATCCTGCGTGAAGCAGAAGCGATGTTCCTGGCAGACATGCCCTACATTCCGCTTCTCTTCTATTCGTCCCTTTCGCTGGTGTCGTCCAAACTCAATGGTTGGGAAGACAACATCCAGAATGTTCATGGGACGCGCTTCATGAGCATCAGCGAGTAACAACAGTGTTCCGTACCGCCCGGACCTTCAGAGAGGCCGGGCGGTATCGAACCAGCATGAGAGTTGGTAGCGATGCTCGGTTATGCCGTGCGCCGTCTTCTGGGCGCTATCCCGACCCTGTTCCTGATCATCACATTCGCCTTCTTCCTGATGCGCGTTGCGCCGGGTGGTCCCTTCGACCGCGAGCGCACGCTGGAAGCCAAGGTCCTGGAAAACCTCAATCGCGTTTTCCACCTCGATAAGCCTCTGTGGGAACAGTATTTCTATTATCTCGGCAATCTCCTTCGCGGCGATCTCGGTCCGAGTTTCATTTATCGCGATTTCTCCGTTCAGCAACTGATCGGCAACGGTCTGCCCGTGTCCATTCAGCTTGGTGGCATGGCGCTTCTTGTTGCGCTGCTGATCGGCTGCGTGCTTGGCAGCATTGCCGCGTTGCGGCAGAATTCATGGGTCGATTACTCGGTCATCGCGGTGGCCACATTCGGCATCACCGTGCCGAACTTCGTGGTCGCCCCGCTTCTGTCGCTCATTTTCGGCGTCTGGCTCAGCCTGCTGCCGGCCGGCGGCTGGAACAGTCCGGAATCCATGGTGCTTCCCGTCATCACGCTTGCCCTGCCGCAGGTGGCCATCATTGCCCGCCTTATCCGCGGCTCAATGATCGAGGCGTTGCGATCCGATCATGTGCGCACCGCGCGCGCCTATGGCCTGCCGCAGCGCATGATCGTCATCGTGCATGCACTCCGGGCAGCCTGCCTGCCGGTGATCTCCTATCTGGGACCTGCCGCGGCAGCTCTGCTGACCGGCTCGGTGGTGGTGGAAACCATCTTCGGTCTGCCGGGCATTGGCCGTTATTTCGTTCAGGGTGCGCTCAACCGCGATTACACGCTGGTTATGGGCACCGTCATCATCATCGCCGTCTTCGTGGTGATCTTCAATCTGATCGTCGATCTCCTCTATGCGGCGCTGGACCCGAGAGTGCGTTATGACTGACATCGCAACCGGCCAAATACCCCCTGAGGGCGAGCTGCCGTCCACGAAGAGCCGCTCGCTCTGGGAGACGGCCTTCATGCGGCTGCGCAGAAACCGCGCCGCCATGGCCAGCCTGTTCATCCTGATCCTATTTATCTTCGCAGGCATTTTCGGCCCGATGCTGGCGCCGCATCCCTATGCACGCGTCTATTCGGATTTCGTGAAAGTGCCGGCCAGCCTGGAAGCCTATCCGCGTCAGACAGAGATCGTGCCGCTGGCCGAATCCGCGCTTTCACGGGCGCGGCTGGAGACAGGCTCCATCGAGCTCGATGGAAACACGGTGCGCATTGAGGCAACGTCACGCCGCGAGATCGATCCGCGCGTGACGCGCTATCTCGACCGCTCCGACCTGTTCTCCAATGCAAGGATCGTGGATCAGGCCGAGGACAAGAAATCGATCGTGATGGAGGCGGACGTGCAGCGTCTGCGCTTCATATTCGGTACGGATGCAAATGGGCGGGATCTGTTTGCGCGCGTGCTGATCTCGATCCGCATATCGCTGATGATCGGGGCTCTCGCCACCGGTGTGGCGCTGTTGATCGGCGTGATCTATGGAGCCACTGCCGGTTTTCTCGGCGGGCGCATCGACAACCTCATGATGCGTATCGTCGATATTCTGTACTCGCTGCCGTTCACCTTCTTCGCCATTCTGCTGGTGGTGTTTTTCGGGCGAAACGTGGTTCTGATGTTCATTGCGGTCGGTGCCGTCGAGTGGCTGGACATGGCGCGCATCGTGCGCGGCCAGACCATCGCGCTGAGAAGGCGCGAGTTCGTCCAGGCGGCAGAGGCGCTGGGCGTCGGCTCAAGCGGGATACTCAAGCGGCACATCATTCCCAACACGCTCGGCCCGGTGATCATCTATATGACGCTGCTTGTGCCCAAGGTGATCCTTCTGGAGAGCTTCCTCTCCTTCCTCGGCCTTGGCGTGCAGGAGCCGCTCACCAGCCTTGGCGTGCTGATATCGGAAGGCGCGCGCAACATGCGTGGCGCCGCCTATATGCTGCTCTATCCTTCTCTGGCGCTGACCGCGCTCCTCTTTGCGCTCAACTTCCTCGGCGATGGCCTGCGCGACGCGCTCGATCCGAAGGACCGCTGACATGACGAAGCAGAACGAAGAACGCATCTTCGACATAAGCGATATTCGCGTCACCTTCGACACGCCCGACGGTGCGGTCGAGGCGGTGCGCGGCGTCAACATGCATGTGAACGCCGGTGAAACCGTCGCCGTGGTGGGCGAATCGGGGTCTGGCAAGAGCCAGATCATGATGGCGGCCATGGGGCTTCTGGCCAACAATGGCTCCGCTTCCGGCTCCGTGACCTATCGCGGGCAGGAGCTTATCGGCCTGCCGCGGGCGAAGCTCAACAGGATCCGCGGCGCCAGGATCACCATGATCTTTCAGGAGCCGATGACCTCGCTCGATCCGCTCTACACGATCGAGCGACAGATCTGCGAGCCGATCCGGGTGCATGGCGGTCTTTCCGCCTCGGAGGCGCGTAAACGTGCGCTGGAGCTTCTGAAGCTCGTCCACATACCCGATCCCGAGCGACGGCTGAAATCCTATCCGCACGAAATGTCCGGCGGTCAGCGCCAGCGTGTGATGATCGCCATGGCGCTCGCCAATGATCCTGACCTGCTGATCGCCGACGAGCCGACAACGGCGCTGGATGTCACCATCCAGGCGGAGATCCTCGGTCTCCTGGCCGAGCTTCAGAAGAAGCTGGGCATGGCAATTCTGTTCATCACCCACGACCTCGGCATCGTGGAAGCCTTTGCCGACCGGGTTTATGTGATGCAGAAGGGGCTCGTGGTGGAGACGGGCGCGACGGATGATATCTTCCA
Organism: Nitratireductor sp. GISD-1A_MAKvit; assembly: GCF_040819555.1. Classification (GTDB taxonomy): domain Bacteria; phylum Pseudomonadota; class Alphaproteobacteria; order Rhizobiales; family Rhizobiaceae; genus Nitratireductor. The sequence goes on along the minus strand of NZ_CP161920.1, from coordinate 191,662 downwards.
GCGCCCGCAGAAGGACTACACGAAAATGCTCCTGGGCGCGGAGCCGGAGGGTCACAAGCCGCCGGTGGGTGACGATCAGCCGATCCTGCTCGATGCGCGCGATGTTTGCGTGACCTTCGCGGTCAAGGGGGGCTTTCTGTCCGGGCCGGGCTATGAGCTGAAGGCAGTGCAGAATGTGGGCCTGACACTGCGCGCCGGGCAGACAATCGGCATTGTCGGCGAATCGGGATCGGGCAAATCAACGCTGGGTCGCGCGCTTCTGCAACTGCTGCCGTCCGAAGGGCGGGTTGTCTATCAGGGCACGCCGATCCAGGGGTTCGACCGCGCGGCCATGCGGCCCTACCGGCGCAATCTGCAGATGGTTTTTCAGGACCCATACGGGTCGCTCAGCCCGCGCATGACGGTGGGCGAGATCATCACCGAGGGGCTTCTGGTGCATGAGCCGGGGCCTGTCCGCCCGCGAGCGCGACAGGCGTGCCATCCAGGCATTGGAGGAGGTCGGGCTCGATCCGTCCATGCGAAACCGTTTCCCGCACGAATTCTCAGGCGGACAGCGGCAGCGCATCGCCATCGCCCGTGCCGTGATCCTAAAACCCACGGTGATCGTGCTCGACGAGCCGACCTCGGCCCTGGACCGCTCGGTGCAAAAGCAGATCATCACCCTGCTGCGCCGTATCCAGGCGAGCCACAATCTATCGTTCATTTTCATCAGCCACGATCTGTCGGTTGTGAAGGCGCTTTCCGATTATGCGATCGTGATGCGGTCCGGCCAGGTGGTGGAAGAGGGGCCGACCAGTGAGGTTTTTGACAATCCACAGAGCGATTACACGAAGGATCTGATGGAAGCAGCCTTTAATCTTCGCGAAGTGCTGCAGCGTCAGGCACAGGCTCGCGCCTAGTATTCAGACCGGCCCGCCCGCGCGAATGCGGGCGGTTCGGCGCCCTTCCCTTCACGAAACTTTGCTGCCGAAAACAAATGGTTCCGTGCCCCGTGGAACTTTATTCGGCCCCGATCGTTTTCAACATGGAAACAATCGATTGGACAATCGATTGACTCTACGGCCCGTCTGTTTACGCTGGCCGGGTCGTATGACGACAGGGAGCAAGGAGGGGCGTTTGAGCGCACCCGACATGATCGGTACGAACGGAGAAGCCATGCCCGCGCGGCGTGGCAGTCTGCGTTCGTTCTGCTGGCAGCAGGCATTTGCCGCCACGATCATGAGTGCCGCATCCTTTCCCCTGCTTCTCGGGCGCAGCAAGAAGCGCCGCCGTAGATTTCCGGCAAAAGCGCGTTTGCGCGGCATAGCGACCGTACCGGGCTGGTTTCCTGCCAGTTGATGGCGCTCGCTTGAATTTGTTGGCCCGCCGCCAGAAACGGAATGGGGCTTTGTTGTTATTGCCGAAATCAGTTTGTTAAATGACCAGAGGAGAACAGAATGCGTTCCATCAAATCCCGCTTAATGGCAGGTCTTGCCAGCACCGCGATCGTGCTCGCAGGCGCCGTTGCAGCTCAGGCGGATACCTGGAAATACGCTTTCGAAGAAGCGATGACGGACGTTCAGGGCGTCTACGCCCAGAAGTTCAAGGAAGAGGTCGAGGCCAATTCCGACCACGAGATTCAGCTCTTCCCGTTCGGTACGCTGGGTGAATCCGCTGACATCATGGAGCAGGCCCCAGGCCGGCATCCTGCAGTTCGTCGACCAGTCGCCCGGCTTTACCGGCGCGCTTATCCCGGAGGCACAGGTCTTCTTCGTTCCCTACCTGCTTCCGGCCAAGTCGGAAGAGCTGGGTGAGTTCTTCCGCAATTCCAAGGCCATCAACGAGATGTTCCCCGAGCTTTATGCAGAGCAGGGCCTCGAGCTTCTCAAGATGTTCCCCGAGGGCGAAGTGGTGATGAACACCAAGGACCCGGTGGAGAAGCCCGAGGACCTCAACGAGGTGAAATTCCGCGTCATGACCAACCCGCTTCTGGTGGAAAGCTACAAGGCATTCGGTGCGACACCGACGCCGCTTCCCTGGGGCGAGGTCTATGGCGGTCTCCAGACCAACATCATTCAGGGACAGGAAAACCCGCTCTTCTGGGTCGAGTCCACGAAGATGTATGAGGTGACCGGCGCGATCACACTCACCGGCCATAACAACTTCACCACCGCCGTGATGGCCAACAAAGACTTCTATGATGGCCTGAGCGACGAGGACAAAAAGGTCGTTCAGGATGCTGCCGATGCGGCGTTCGAGCACATCCTCGAATACCAGAAGGGCCTGAGCGAAGAGTCGCTTGCCAAGATCAAGGAAGCCAAGCCCGAGATGACCATCAGCGACCTCACCGAAGAGCAGCGCGCTCCCTTCAAGGAAGCGGCCGCCCAGGTGGAAGCGAAGTTCATCGAGATGACGGGCGACAGCGGCAAGAAGATCCTTGACCAGATGAAGGAAGACCTGAAGGCGGCGACGCAATAATCCGCTGCCTTGAGCAATAATAAGCTGGACCCTGCGGCCTCTTCCGGTCGCGGGGTTCCGTCATCTCATTGAGGGGAATGTAGATGGGCAGTGAAGACGAAAAATCTGACCCGCACAGCGAAAAATACGAATCCACACTGCCCGGCGTGATCGGCATGTTCGACAATGCCATCAGTCGCATAGAATCGATTATGCTTGCGCTCGGCGTGATGCTCATGGCGGTCAACACGATCGCCAATGTGGTCAGCCGCGCGATCGGCAGCACGATCTTCTTTTCCGAGGAACTCAACCGCATCCTCATCATCCTGATCACCTTTGCCGGCATCGGCTATGCCGCCCGCCACGGCCGTCACATCCGCATGTCGGCGCTCTACGATGCGCTGCCCGGCAAAACGCGCAAGGTGCTGATGATTGTCATTACGGTGATCACCGCGCTGACCATGTTCGCGCTCTGCTATTTCGCCATCGGCTATATCGCCAAGGTGGCCAAGTCCGGCCGTGTTCTTTCGGCCATGCAGATCCCCGTCTACTGGATCTATCTCTGGGTCCCCGTCGGGTTCTTCATCACCGGTGTCCAATATGCGCTCACCGCGCTGAAGAACGTCGTCCAGAAGGACATTTATCTCTCCACGCATGTCCTGGAGGGATACGAAGAAGACGAAATCGAGATCTGACCGGGGCCAGCGACCATGACACTCAAAATCTCCACCATCATGATCGTGTTGCTGCTCTTCGGCTTCCCGATGATGATTCCGCTCATTCTTGGCGCGGGCTACGGCTTCTATGGCCTGTTCGGCGGTTTCGACCGCATGGACTTCATGGTTCAGCAGATGCTGGCCGGCATTCGCCCGGCGTCGCTGATTGCCGTGCCCATGTTCATCCTCGCCGCCGACATCATGACCCGCGGCCAGTCGGCCGATCGTCTGATCGACATGGTCATGAAGTTCATCGGCCACATCAAGGGCGGCCTGGCCGTCTCCACCGCCACGGCGTGCACGCTGTTTGGCGCGGTGTCCGGCTCCACGCAGGCCACGGTGGTTGCCGTGGGTTCGCCGCTGCGTCCGCGCATGCTGAAGGCCGGCTACAACGATTCCTTCGTTCTGGCGCTCATCATCAACGCCAGTGACATCGCCTTCCTGATCCCGCCTTCCATCGGCATGATCATCTATGGTGTCGTCTCCAAGACCTCGATCGCCGAGCTGTTCATCGCCGGCATCGGGCCCGGGCTTCTGCTCCTGGTTCTGTTCTCGGCCTATTGCATCATCTATGCGATCGTGAAGGGCGTGCCGACCGAGCCGAAGGCACCATGGGGCGAGCGCGTGGCGGCGGTGCGTGCGGCCATCTGGCCACTGTTCTTTCCGGTCATCATCGTTGGCGGCATTTATGGCGGCATCGTCAGCCCCACCGAGGCGGCGGCCATCTGCGTGGCCTATGCGCTGTTTCTGGAACTGGTGATCTTCCGCTCGCTGAGCGTGGCCGACATCTACAAGATCTCCAAATCCACCGGCCTCATCACCGCCGTGGTGTTCATTCTCGTCGCTGCCGGCACGGCCTTTTCATGGGTCATTTCCTTCGCCCAGATTCCACAGCAGATTCTGGGATCCATCGGCATCGACGAGATGGGGCCGAAAATGGTGCTCGCCGTCATCTCGATCGCCTTCTTCGTCGGCTGCATGTTTGTCGATCCGATCGTGGTGATCCTGGTGCTGGTGCCGATCTTCGCGCCGGTGGTGGATTCGGTCGGCCTCGACAAGGTTCTGGTGGGCACGATCATCACGCTGCAGGTGGCCATCGGCTCGGCCACACCACCGTTCGGGTGTGATATCTTCACGGCCATAGCCATATTCAAGCGACCCTACATGGATGTGATACGGGGCATTCCGCCGTTCACGCTCATCCTGCTCGGCGTTTCCGCTGCGCTGATCTTCTTCCCGCAGATCGCGCTGTTCCTGCCCAGCCTGGCATTCGATTAGGAGAGACCCGATGTTCAAAAGGATACTCGTCCCGGTCGATGGCTCGGAAAACGCGCTGAAGGCGCTCAAGATCGGCGTTGAGATGCAGAAGACAACCGGCGCGGAGCTGATGACCCTCACCGTCTTCCGGCATCACAGCCTGCTTGAGGCGTCCATGTCCATGGTGCGGCCAGATGACCCGCAGAATCTGGACGATGCGATGCGCGACCACGCAAAGGAGATTGCCGACGCGGCAAAGAAGGCAGCGATTGAGCTGGGGGCGCAAGCCCCGCGCGCCTTCGTGAAAAGTGGTCAGCCGGCACGCACGATCGTGAAGTTCGCCAAAGAACGCGAAGTCGATCTGATCGTACTCGGTAGCCGCGGGCTTGGCGATCTGGAAGGCTATTTGCTGGGCAGCGTGTCACACAAGGTCACCAGCCTCGCCAATTGCCCGGTCCTGGTGGTGTGATCCGAAACCGGCTTAGAGATGCAATAAGGGCCGGATCCGCTATCGGGTCCGGCCCTTATTCATGGTGTTCGAGAGGCGTTTCGGCGCTCATGTCTGAAAGTATCAAACCGGGTCCGCTCCACCAATTGGCGGCGTGCCTGTCGGCCTGCGCCAGATAGTCCCCAACCGCGTGCCAAGTGCGGTCATGGCGTGCTTCAGCGCCGTGGAACGGGCCTTGTTCGCCTGCCGCGCATAGCGCTGCAATTCAGGGCTGGAACCAACGCCCACAGTGTAGTGTGACATCAGAACCTCCTTGAGAGGGTTAGCAATGTAGAGAGTCTGTAGCGCTGTGCTGCCGATTGTGGCCGATCAACCCATCGCTACACTTCCTATGTGGTCTCTTTCGTCGCCTTACACAATAGAAATTATTTTTCCCGTTGTGTGCGTTTGTGTTACACTAAGCCATGCGACATCGCCTGCCCAATCTCAATGCCGTCCGGGCGTTTGATGCGGCCGCGCGGCACCAGAGTTTCTCGCGTGCTGCGAAGGAGCTTGGCGTCACCCACGCCTCTGTCAGCCGTCATATAAAGAACCTTGAAGCCGATCTCGGCATGCCCCTTTTCGAGCGGCGGCACCGGCAAGTGGCGCTCACGCCGGGCGGGGCCCGCTATGCGGAAATCGTTGCCGATGCCTTGATGCTCATTTCGCTGGATACGGGCACCCGCGCCACACGAAACGCCAAGGGCAGGGTGGTGCTGGAATCGGATTCGGATCTGGCGGCCCTGTGGCTCATGCCCCTGCTCACGGACGAGGTTCTGGAAACGCTTGGCATCGAGCTCGAACTGCGGTCCTATCCCGAACCCCCACGCACAATTGCGCCTGACACGGATCTGGCGCTCACCTGGGGGCGGCTGGACGTGCCGGGTTATACGCGCGAACCGTTTCTGGACTTCACCATTTTCCCCGTTTGCGCGCCGGCGCGTGCCGAGCATGTGCGCACCCACGGGCTGATTGCCAACAAGCTGATCTATGATCGCGGCGTGAACACATGGGACGAGCTTTTGCGGCGGCAGGGCACCACACTCAGCGCCGCGGCGGGCCATCTCATTTTCCACCGCACGCAGCTTTGTCTGGAGGCGGCTGCACGCGGGCTCGGTGTGGCGCTTGGCGATGATGTCTCGGCTGCAGCCATGCTGCGCGACGGAAGGCTGGTGCGTCCGTGCGGTCCGTCGGTTGTCGGGCGCAACAGTTATTATCTCTCCTCCGTATCGCGTGGGCCTGTCAGCCCTTCGGCAATGGCGATGCGCACATGGCTGCTGGAGAAGGCGGCCGAACATGTGCGCTGGGCAGAAGAAGCAGGTTACGCGCTGCCGAAAGAAGGGTGATGGAACACGGGGGAGGGAGGCACGTACTCGTCATCCCGGCCGAGCGCAGCGCGAGCCGGGACCCATTGAGAGGCACGGCCGATCTCCACAGAAGGAGCCGGTGGCCCAACACGCGCCCGATGCAGAACCGGGCCGCGCTTCATGACAATCTTCCAGTGGGTCCCCGATAGCTTGCGGCTTCCGGGATGACGGGTTGGTGCATCTATCCGCCTTCGTCATCCCGGCCAGGCGAAGCGCGAGCCGGGACCCATTGAGAGGCGCGGCCCCTCTCCACAGCAAAGACCGGTAGCCCAACACGCGCCCGAAGCAGAACCGTGTTGCGCTCCAAGATAGTCTTCCAATGGGTCCCGGATAGCCTGCGGCTTCCGGGATGACGGGTTGGCGCGATCTATCCGCCTTCGTCATCCCGGCCAGGCGAAGCGCGAGCCGGGACCCATTGAGATGCGCGGCCGATCTCCGCAGAAGGAGCAGGTGGCCCAACCCGCGCCTGAAGCAGAACCGTGTTGCGCTCCAAGATAGTCTTCCAGTGGGTCCCGGATAGCCTGCGGCTTCCGGGAGGACGGGTTGGTGCATCTATCCGCCTTCGTCATCCCGGCCGAGCGCAGCGCGAGCCGGGACCCATTGAGGGGCGCGGCCCCTCTCCACAACAGGAGCAGGTGGCCCAACCCGCGCCCGATGCAGTACCGGGCCGCGCTTCATGACAATCTTCCAGTGGGTCCCGGATAGCTTGCGGCTTCCGGGATGACGGGTTGGCGCGATCTATCCGCCTTCGTCATCCCGGCCAGGCGTAGCGCGAGCCGGGCCTATTGAGAGGCGCGGCCGATCTCCGCAGAAGGAGCCGATGGCTCAACACGGGCCCGAAGCAGAACCGTGTTGCGCTCCAAGATAGTCTTCCAATGGGTCCCGGATAGCCTGCGGCTTCCGGGATGACGATGCTGCATCACTTTCTGCGCGGCACGGATGTCGCGCCAGATCGCGGCTTTACGCAGCCTTCTCCGCCAGCCGCTTCCTGATGCTTTCCACATCGGCGCGCGGCGTGGCTGCAAAGAGTGTTTGTGTGTACTCGTGCTGCGGGTTGGTGAACACCGCATCGCGGGTGCCGTACTCCACCGCTTCACCGAAATACATCACCATCACCTCGTCGGCGATATAGCGCACCACCGAAAGATCGTGGCTGATGAAGACATAGGTTAGGCCGAACTCCTCCTGCAGATCCGCCAGCAGGTTCAACACCTGCGCCTGCACGGAAAGATCGAGCGCGGAAACCGGTTCGTCCAGCACCAGCAGGCGCGGTCTTAGCATCAGCGCGCGCGCGATGGCGATGCGCTGGCGCTGTCCGCCGGAGAACATGTGCGGATAGCGATTGAAGTGCTCGGCCTGCAGACCAACCTTCAAAAGCATCTCCATGGCGCGTTCACGCCGCTCCTTCACGGGCACGTTCTCGTTGATGATCAGCGGCTCCATGAGCACATCGCCGATCTTCTGGCGCGGGTTCAGCGAGCCATAGGGGTTCTGGAAGATGATCTGCACCTTGCGGCGCATTTCGGAGCCCACCCCTTTCTTGCTGATCTCCACCGGCTTTCCGTCGATGAGAAGCTCGCCCGAGGTCGGCGCATCGATCATCGTCATGATCCGGGCAAGAGTGGATTTCCCGCAGCCTGACTCGCCGACAATGGCCAGCGTCTTGCCCTTCTCGACCTTCAGGTCGATGCCTTTCAGCGCATTGATGGTGCGGCCCTTGCCGAAAAAGCCGCCGCCGATGTGATAGTCGCGCGTGATGCCGCGCGTTTCCAGGACGATCTCGCTCATGGGCGGGCTCCCGTCTGTGGCGCTTCATCGAACACGAAGTCGGAGACGGTCGGCAGGCGGTCGCCCGTCGCGTTCTCCGGCAGGGCCGAAAGCAGTGCCTTGGTGTAGGGGTGCTGGGGCTTTTCGAAGAGCGAAAGCACGTCGGCTTCCTCCATCTTCCTGCCCTTGTACTGCACGATCACACGGTCGGCCGTTTCCGCCACCACACCCATGTCATGAGTGATCATGATCATGCCCATGTTTTTCTCCGCCTGGATCGACACCAGAAGATCGAGAATCTGCTTCTGGATCGTCACGTCGAGCGCGGTGGTCGGCTCGTCGGCGATCAGGAGCTTGGGGTTGCAGGCAATGGCCATGGCGATCATCACGCGCTGGCACTGGCCACCCGACATCTGGTGCGGGTAGGCACTCACCCGGTCGGATGCGTTGGGCAGGCCCACCGCTTCGAAAAGTTCCACCGTCCGGTCGCGCCTCTGGCGCGCCGAGAGATCGGTGTGCATCTTCAGCGTCTCGTCGATCTGGAAGCCGACCGTGAAACACGGGTTGAGGCTTGCGATCGGCTCCTGGAAGATCATGGCAATGTCCTTGCCCACGATCTTGCGCCGATCCGATGGCGACAGGTTGAGAATGTCGCGGCCCTGAAAGGTCATGGCGTCCGCCGTGACCTTGGCGGTCCAGGGCAGAAGCCCCATCACCGCCAGCATCGACACGGATTTTCCCGAGCCCGATTCGCCGACAATGGCCAGCACTTCGCGCGCTTCGACGGACAGCGAAACGCCATCCACCGCGCGCAGAGTGCCGCCCGCCGTATCGAATTCGACGCTCAGATTGCGGATGTCGAGAAGAGCTTCACTCATGTCACGACCTCTTCAGCTTGGGATCGAGCGCATCACGAAGACCGTCACCCATCAGGTTGATGGCCAGAACGGTGATCAGGATGGCAAGTCCGGGGAAGGTGACGACCCACCAGGCACGCAGGATGAACTCGCGTGCTTCCGCGAGCATCGTCCCCCATTCGGGTGTGGGCGGCTGTGCGCCCATGCCGAGAAAGCCGAGCGCGGCCGCATCGAGGATCGCGGTCGAGAAGGAGAGTGCTGCCTGCACGATCAATGGCGCAGTGCAGTTCGGTAGGATGGTCTTGAACATCAGCCTGATGTTGCTCGCCCCGGCAACGCGCGCCGCCGTCACATAGTCACGCCCCTTCTCCGACATCACCGCCGCGCGGGTGAGACGCACATAGTGCGGTTGCTGTACCAGCGCGATGGCGATCATCGCGTTGACGAGGCCCGGCCCCAGAATGGCAACCAGAACCAGCGCCAGAAGCAGCGACGGAAAGGCGAGGATGATGTCCATCACGCGCATGATGACCGTGTCGATCGCACCGCGGAAATAGCCTGCGATCAGCCCAATCAGGATGCCCACCGAAACGGCCACCGAAACCACCACAAGGCCGATGAAAAGCGAGAAGCGGGCGCCATAGATCAGGCGTGAGAGCAGGTCGCGACCCACGGCATCCGTACCGAGAATGAACGACCAGCTTCCGCCTTCCTGCCAGACCGGGGGCAGAAGGAAGGAGCCGCGGTTCTGCATGCTCGGGCTGTGCGGCGCAATCACCGGCGCAAGAAGCGCGATGATCACGATGGCGATGAAAACGTAAAGGCCGATAACGGCGCCACGGTTCTGGCTGAAATAATACCAGAACTCCGCAAGGCGGGCGCGCCGCGTGACCGCGATGACCGTGCCGCCTTCGAGACCGACGGCGGCATTCGGATCTTTTGTGTTTGTCGAGCTCATGGTCAGTGCCTGATTCTCGGATTGATCAGACCGTAGAGAACATCCACGATCAGGTTCACGATCATGATGATGGCGGCAATGAGCAGAAGCCCGCCCTGCACCACGGCATAATCGCGTTTGAATACGCTATCGACCATCCACTTGCCGATGCCCGGCCAGGAGAAGATCGTTTCGGTGAGGATCGCGCCGGCCAGAAGCACACCCACCTGCAGACCGATCGTGGTCACCACGGGGATGAGCGCGTTGCGCAGCGCATGCAGGCCGATCACCCGGCGCGGCGGCAGGCCCTTCGAGCGCGCCGTGCGCACATAGTCTTCGCCCAGCACTTCCAGCATGGCCGAGCGCGTCTGACGGGCGATCACCGCAAGCGGGATCGTGGCCAGCACGATGGTCGGCAGAATGAGATGCGACAGCGCAGATCTGAACGCGCCCGCCTGTCCCGACAGAAGACTGTCGATCAGCATGAAGCCGGTGACCTGCGGAAAGAAATAGAGCAGCGAGATGCGGCCCGAAACCGGTGTCCAGCCAAGAATGCCGGAGAAGAAGATGATCAAAAGCAGGCCCCACCAGAAAATCGGCATGGAATAGCCGACAAGGGGCCGCCCCCATCACCGTTTGATCAAGCCACGAACCGCGCCGGACCGCCGCGATCACACCGAGCGGAACGCCAATGGCAACCGCCACGATGATCGCGCACAGCGAGAGCTCGATCGTCGCCGGGAACAGGGTCAGAAACTCCTGCAGCACGGGCCGTTTGGTGACGATGGAGGTGCCGAAATCACCCTGCAGCAGGTCCGTCATGTAGTTGAAATACTGAACGAACAGAGGCTGATCGAAGCCGTAAAGCGCCTGGAGCTGCTGGTAGCGCTCCTCGCTCATGCCGCGTTCGCCGGCCAGAAGCATGATCGGATCGCCGGGCAGGAGGCGAATGAAGGAAAAGGCCACGATGGACACCCCGATGAAGGTGGGGATCAACAGCGCCAGCCTGGAGAGAAAGAAACGGAGCATCTAATACACGACCGGCGACAGCTCGCGCTGCCGCCGGTTCCTGTTTCTGGTGAAGGGGCCTATTCAGCGAGGTCGACGCCTTCGAAGGCGTGACCGCCAAGCGGGTCCATCTTGTAGCCGGTCACTTCCTTGCGCATCGGCATGTGGACGACCGAGTGAGCGATGGTTGCCCACGGGGCTTCACGCTTGAACACCACCTGAGCCTCTTCGTAGAGCTTCGCGCGCTCTTCCTGAGACGTCAGCGTCTTGGCTTTCTGGATCAGGCCGTCGAACTCCTCATTGCACCACTGGGCGCGGTTGGAGCCACCGACACCGTCGCAACCCAGCAGAACGGCGAGGAAATTGTCCGGATCGCCATTGTCACCGGTCCAGCCAAGCAGCACGGCACCGTCACGGTCTTCATCCTTGGAGCGCTCGAGATACTCGCCCCATTCGTAGGAGACGATCTCGACGTCAACGCCGACATTGGAGAAATCCTCCTGGATCAGCTCGGCCATGCGGCGCGCATTCGGGTTGTAGGGACGCTGAACCGGCATCGCCCAGATCTTCATGGAGAGGTCGGAAACGCCCTCTTCCTCAAGCACCTTCTTGGCTGCTTCCGGATCGTAGGCATCATCCTCGACCGCGTCGTTATACGACCACATTGTTGGCGGGATCGGGTTCTTGGCTGCCTGGCCTGCGCCCTGGAACACGGCGTCCAGAATGGCTTCCTTGTTGATCGCCATGTTCAGCGCCTTGCGAACCTTCGCATTGTCGAAGGGCGCAACCTTGGTGTTGTAGGCGAGGTACCCGACATTCAGGCCTTCCTGCTCGTCGACCTTCAGAGCCTCATTGGACTTCAGGCTCTCGATATCGGCCGGGTTCGGATACGGCATGACGTGGCATTCGCCGGCGATCAGCTTCTGCTGGCGCACCGAGGCGTCGGTGGTGATGGAGAACACCAGGTCGTCGATCGGCTGCTTGCCGTTCCAGTAGTCCGGATGCGCCTTGTAGCGGATCACGGCATCAGGCTGGTAAGCCACAAACTGGAAAGGACCAGTGCCGACCGGCTTCTGGTTCAGGTCCGAGAGATTGCCGCCCTCGGCCAGCTTGTCGGCATATTCCTTCGAGAAGATGGAGGCGAAGTCCATGGCCAGATTGGCGATGAACGGCGCTTCCGGACGGTTCAGCACGAACTTCACCGTGTAATCGTCCACCTTCTCGATGGACTTCACGAGATCCGGCATCGACATGCCGTTGAAGTACTCCCAGGAAGCGCCTTCCACATAAGCGTGGAAAGGATGCTCTTTCTGGAGCTGACGGTTGAAGGAGAACAACACGTCGTCTGCGTTGAAGTCACGGCTCGGCGTGAAAAAGTCCGTGGTGTGGAACTTCACGCCCTCACGCAGCTTGAAGGTAACCTCAAGACCATCGTCAGAGATCTCCCAGCTCTCCGCCAGGCCCGGCACGGTCTTCGTGGTGCCCGGTTCGAACTGGACGAGACGGTTGTAGATCGGCTTGGACGATGCGTCGAACGTGGTGCCTGCGGTGTAGAGCGCCGGATCGAAGCCTTCCGGGCTTCCTTCCGAGCAATAGACAAGCGTCTTGGCGCCCGCCGCACCGCTCAGCACCGTGGCGGCCAGCAGTGCTGCCGCAAAGGTCAGTTTGCTTTTCATTGAGGTCTCCCTGATTCTCGCATGGGCTTACTCGCGAAGCCCTGGAAGCTGGCATATAAGCAAAGATCGAATTGCGTGGGAACACCCTCGATCACTTTGACGCCGCAAATGCAATTATTTGTCGAGTTGGGTGCTTTGCCTGCAATAAAACACCATCAGCACCCTTGTAGTTTGATCCGTTGAGGAACCATATCAACGGCAATCATAATTGTTTCGAGGAGATTGGGTATGAACGACAACTGGGTTCAGGAAGTGCTGAACTTCTGGTTCGAGACGCTGACGCCGAAGGACTGGTTCACCGTCAGTGAGAAGACCGATGCCCTGATCCGTGAACGTTTTGGCGCTCTTCACGAGCGTTTCCTGCAGGCGCTTCCGCAGAATGTGTTCTCCGATGCCAGGGCAGCGCTCGCGGCCGTCATCGTGCTCGATCAGTTTCCGCGCAACATCCACCGTCGCAAGCCTGCCGCCTTTGCTTCCGATGAGCTGGCCCTGAGCGTTGCTGGCGAAGCGATCGAAAAGGGGCTGGACGAAGACATGAGCATTCGCGAGCGGCAGTTCCTCTATATGCCCTATATGCATTCGGAAGTGCTCGCCGATCAGGAGCGCGCCGTCATGCTGTTCAAGTCGCTCGGCCAGGAAGAGGCGCTGAAATTTGCAATCGAACACCGGGATATAGTGGCTCGGTTCGGACGTTTCCCTCATCGCAACCGCGTGCTTGGTCGCGAGAGCGGGCCAGAAGAACTGGCCTTCCTGAAAGAACATGAAGGCTACGGCCAGTGAGCAATTGGAAAACCGGTGCGATCGCACCGGTCCCGGCGCGTAAACGCACTTGTGAACCGCCGGTGTGAGGTCATACACTCGCTTTTTTGTGGGAGAGGTCGTTGTGATGCCGCACACTTGCCCAATCGTCTTGTGACGGATTGTGTTGCGTCTGGTATTACGTGAACGTAAACGTTATATTCGGTTTTTCTATCTGGGAGGAGCAGTTGGCAAAAAGCGCAAGGACGCCCGCCAAGGGTGAGGAGAAGACCGCGCGCGCCGCAAAGGGCGCAACGCGCGGAAAATCGACGGCCACGAAAGCGGCGTCGGCAACCGGATCGGCAAAGGCGGCCTCGAAGGAACCTTCCGCGAAAACGGCCGGAAAATCCACCGCCTCTGCCCGCAAGAGTGCGCCGAAAAAAACCACTGCATCCCGCAAGGCCAAGATCGCCCGCCCGTGGGTGGAGCATTACCCCGAGGGTATCCCCGCCGAGATGGGAGACTTCCCGAACAATTCGCTTGGCGAACTGCTCGTGGATGCCTGCAAGACCTTTGGGGACCGCCCGGCCTTCACCTGCATGGGCAAGTCGCTCAGCTACAGCGACCTTGAGGAGATGTCGCGGCACTTCGCGGGCTATCTGCAAACGCTCGGGCTTGAGCGCGGTGCACGCGTCGCACTGATGATGCCTAATGTGCTGCAATATCCCGTCGCCATGATGGCGGTTCTGCGCGCCGGCTATGTGGTGGTCAATGTCAATCCGCTCTACACGCCGCGCGAGCTTGAGCACCAGCTCAACGATGCCGGCGCGGAAGCCATTGTCATTCTGGAGAACTTCGCCAACACGCTGGAAGCGATCGTTGCGAAAACCTCTGTCAAACACGTGGTCGTTGCGTCGATGGGCGAGCTTTTGGGGCTCAAGGGGCATATCGTCAATTTCGTCGTGCGGCGCGTAAAGAAAATGGTACCGGCCTGGTCGCTTCCGGGCCACGTTTCCTTCAAGGAGGCGGTCGGGAGGGGCGCTTCCAGTGGCTTCAGACCGGCAGAGGTTGCCCTGTCCGACAATGCCTTCCTGCAATATACGGGCGGCACCACCGGCGTTTCCAAGGGGGCAACGCTCACCCACAGCAATGTTCTGGCCAATGTGATCCAGAACGAACTGTGGTTCCGCAGCGCCTATATCGGAAAGCCGAAACCCGAAGCGCCCGTCTTGATCTGCGCCCTGCCGCTCTACCACATCTACGCGCTCACGGTGAACGCGCTGATGGGCATGAAGCTTGGCGGCAACAATGTGCTGATCCCCAATCCGCGCGACATTCCCGCCTTCGTGAAAGAGCTTCAGAAATACGATTTCCACATTTTCCCGGGGCTCAACACGCTGTTCAACGCACTCCTGAACAATGAGGATTTCTGCAAGCTTCCATTCAAGAGCCTGCTTGTCACCTTCGGCGGCGGCATGGCGGTGCAGCGCGCGGTTGCCGAGCGCTGGCACAAATTGACGGGCTGCGTGATCTCACAGGGCTATGGACTGTCGGAGACCTCTCCCGTGGCCACGGTGAACAGCTTTGCGGCGAAGGAGTTCACCGGCACGATCGGCTATCCGATTTCGTCCACCGACGTCGTCATCCGCGACGACAAGGGCAAGAACCTGCCCTTCGGGAAGGTTGGCGAGATCTGCATTCGCGGCCCGCAGGTCATGGCCGGATACTGGAACCGCCCGGACGAGACCGCCAAGGTGATGACCGAGGACGGTTTCTTCCGCTCCGGTGACATGGGAACCATGGCCGAGGATGGCCAGGTCACCATTGTCGACCGCAAGAAGGACATGATCGTCGTCTCCGGCTTCAAGGTCTTCCCCAACGAGGTGGAGGACGTGATCGCCAATCACCCGGGCGTGCTGGAAGCGGCCATTGTCGGTGTTGAAGACGAACATTCCGGCGAGGTGCCGAAGCTCTTCGTGGTCCGCAGGGACGAGCATCTCACGGAAGAGGAACTCAAGAAGTTCTGCAAGGAGAACCTCACCGGCTACAAGCGGCCTAAATATGTCGAGTTCCGCGATGAGCTGCCGAAATCCAATGTCGGCAAGATTCTGCGCAAGGAACTGCGCTGAACAAGATGGCCCGCGCCCGGTGCGCGGGCCTTGTTTCTGGGCACGACACACGCCGATTTCGGCTCTGGGTGGCCTCCTGGCATTGGCGTCGTGCGTGGTTCGACAGGCTCACCATGAGGGATGGGAATGCCTTGGCAGGGCGGGGTGGCTATCGCCTGGCGCCCGGTGTCAGCAAGGCTCCGGGACGGGTTGTGCAACCAGCCACTCCCCTCATGGTGAGCCTGTCGAACCACGCACAGCGTTGATGCAGTGCAGTTGTCCCTTCCGCGAAGCGTTTAAAGCCCAGGTTGCCGCCCCTCCGCCGCCCGACGCGCGAGGATGATCGCGCCGTCCACGGCATCGCCGTCGGCGGGCTTCAGGCGTCGGCGCACATCGGGTGAGAGCCAGGGCTCGAGAGGGCCTGAAAGCCCTCCCAGAAGCGTGACACGCGGCGCACCCTGATCGAACAGCGCACGCACCAGCATGTCGATCTGCGTTGCGGCATTCTGCACGATGCCCCGTGCGGCAGCATCACCCTGATCGGCATGGCGCAGCACCATGGGCGCGAAGGTGGCATAATCGGTGGCACTCGCCCCGTCCATCCACGCCACAACCTCTGCCGGGTCATCCTCGAAACGACGCATCACTTCGGTCAAAAGCGCGCTCTGCGGAATGCGCCCGTCATGGCCCTGCAGTGCTGCACGCACGGCATTGAGGCCGATATCGGCACCGCTACCCTCGTCGGAAATCGGGAAACCGTAGCCACCGATGCGCAGGTCTTTGCCCCCCACAAGACCGAGCCCCACCGAACCGGTACCCGCAATGGCGATGGCGCCATCGCAGCCCGAGTGAGCGCCGAGACAGGCCGTGTCGCTGTCGCTGGCAAAGACGATGCTGGCGAAGGGGTGCGGCAGTTTCTGGAAGGCCTCGATGGCGCCCTTGCGGCGCATGCCGGCGAGGCCGATTCCGGCATGAGTGCGGGCGAACTCGGTCTCGCCGAAACCCGCTTCCTCAATCGCCGCGTCGAACGCGCGGCGGACCGAGGCCCAGGCGGCCTCAATGCCGAGCCTTGTGGTGGCGGGACCCGAAAGACCCTGCCCGAGCACAGCGCCGGTTTCATCCTCGATGCGTGCTCGACAGCCCGTGCCGCCACCATCGACACCGAGATAATAATGGCTCACCCCGTCGTTCATTTCTGCAACCGTTCGATTGTCGCGCCGCCTTGCGCCAGTTTGCGGTCGAGCTGCTCGTAGCCACGGTCGATGTGGTAGACGCGGTTGATGATGGTTTCGCCTTCCGCGGCAAGGGCTGCGAGCACGAGGCAGACCGAGGCGCGCAGATCCGTCGCCATTACCTGCGCGCCCTTGAGCGGTTTGCCGCCCCGGACCACGGCAGTCGTGCCCTGTAGCGTGATATCGGCGCCGAGCCGCGCCAGTTCCGGCACATGCATGAAACGGTTCTCGAAGATCGTCTCGCGGATAAGCGATGTCCCGTCGGCGCAGCAGGCGAGCGCCATGAACTGCGCCTGAAGGTCTGTCGGAAAGCCCGGATAGGGTTCTGTGGTGAGGTCGGTCGTGCGCAGGGGCCCGTTTCTTGAAACCACCAGCCCCCGGTCGCTCGGCCATACATTCACGCCCATCACCTCAAGCGCCTGGATCACGGCAGCGAGATTTTCCATACGCGCGTTCACCAGTTCCAGCGCGCCGCCGGTGATGGCCGCCGCCACTGCATAGGTGCCGGCCTCGATCCGGTCGGGGATGACGTGATGCGCAGCCTTCCTCCATTGGGTGCCGCCCTCGATGATGATGCGGTGCGTACCCACCCCCTCGATCTTTGCGCCCATGGCGTTGAGGCAGGCTGCAAGGTCCCCCACTTCGGGCTCGCGCGCGGCGTTCAGGATTTCCGTTTCACCCGTTGCGGCGGTGGCCGCCATCATGGCCGTTTCCGTCGCGCCCACCGAGGGCGAGCTCAGGATGACCCGCGTCCCTTTGAGCCCATTGGCTGCACGGGCTACGATCAACCCGCCCTCAATCCCGATTTCTGCACCCAGCAATTCAAGGGCCCGGAGATGCATGTCCACCGGACGGGCGCCGATGGCACATCCCCCGGGAAGCGAAACACGGGCTTCGCCGAACCGTGCCAGCAATGGCCCGAGAAACAGGACAGTTGCCCGCATCCGTCGCACGGTTTCATAGGAGACTTCACGGGACACGATCGTGCTGGCATCGATCACCGCCGAATGGGCGTTGCGTGTTGCCGAAGCGCCGTAGAGTTCAGCGACCTGGAGCATGTTCTCGACATCCGAGACCTGCGGCAGGTTCGACAGCTCCAGCGGATACGGGCTCAAGAGCGCGGCGGCTATCTGCGGTAGCGCCGCATTCTTTGCCCCGGCAATGGTGACGGCGCCCTGAAGCGGCATACCGCCTGTTATTTTCAATCGATCCATGGCTGCGATTCCGGAACACCGAATGGTGGAAGAGGAGTTTCTATTGGCAAATTCCTTTGATCAAGCCCTTTCGGGAATATATTATTCCAGCCTTCAATTCCTGCGGGATTCCCATCGCGGCGAAACTCATTTAGTTTTCGCCCGACAGTTCCCCGAAAGGAAGCCATGTCAGTCCTGAAGATCATCGACGCGCAGCTTGAGACCATGGCGCCGGCCGACCGGCAGATCGGCCAGTTCATCGTCGACAATCCCGACCGGGTGCTCCGACTCTCCTCTGCTGCCCTGGCGGAGGAGACAGGCCGTAGCCAGTCGAGCGTGGTAAAGTTTAGTCAAAAGCTCGGCTTCGCGGGTTATCAGGATCTGAAGCTCGCGGTCAGCAAGGCCAAGGCGCAGGAATGGCAGGTCCCGCCGGGCATGATCCACTCCACCATAGAGGTTGGCGACAGTCACGCCACGATTTCGCAGAAGCTCATCTCGAGCAAGCTTCTCTCCATGCAGCAGACCATCGCCGCCAATCACGAGCCGGAGCTAGCGCGGGCGCTGGAGGCACTCGACAGCGCGCGCCGCATTCACATCGCCGGGGTCGGAGCCTCCTCGCTGGTGGCGCGCGATTTTTCCTACAAGCTGCAGAAGCTCGGTCGCAACGCGCTTCATGACAGTGACAGTCACGTGCAGATGGCCAATGTCTCCTCTCTGGGCGAAGACGATGTGCTCTTTGCGCTGTCTTATTCCGGCACCAGCATCGAGACGGTGCGCATTGCCGAGCTTGCCAGTGCCAGGGGCGCGACCGTCATTTCCGTCACGGGCTTGCAGCAGAATCCGTTGATGCGGGTTGCCGACATCCGCCTGCACACGGTCGCAGACGAGGAACGTGTGCGTTCCTCTGCCATCACGTCGCGCGACGCGCAGCTCACTTTGATGGACTTCCTGTTTATCCTCATCCTGCAACGCCAGCCGGATGCGAATGATTACGTCCAGAACAGCGAGTCGTCCGTGAGTGCGTTGAAGATGCCGGCGTCGAAATAGAAGCTCAGTAGGCGGCTCTGCGGGCTGTCTCGCTCGGGCGCTCGCCGAAGGTCTTGCGGTAGTCGGCGGCAAAGCGCCCGAGATGGGAGAACCCCCAGCGCAGGGCCGTTTCCGTCACTGAAATTTCGCCCTGGGCATTTTCCAGATCGAACCGCACTCGGCGAAGGCGTTCAAGCGTCAGCGCGTGCATGGGCGACATGCCATGCGTACGCTTGTAGGCGAGTTGCAGCGCGCGTGCCCCGACACCCGAGGCCGTCGCGATCTCGGTCAGCGTGACCGGGCGGTGCGCGTTCTCCCTGATGAACTCGTCGGCGCGCTTCACCTGCCGCGGCGCGGCTTCCTGCCTTGTGTCAAAGAAAGTGGAGAGATTGTGCGGCTGGAGTCTCAGAAGCGCTTCGAGAATGCGCTGCTCGTGGAAGGCGGCACAAAGGTTCAGCACCTGTTTTTCCTGCATGTTGGCGGTGCGGAACATCGCATTGACCAGATTGCGCCATGAAGCAAGCTCCGGCCGGGTGAAGTCGATTACCGGATCGAAAATCACCGGTCCCGGCAGCGGGCGCTCGCACAGTTGCTCGGCGAAACCCATGAACGAGGCCTTGGGGATCTGCACCAGAACCTGCTCGCAGCCGGCCCACCAGCGCATGGAGGTTTCGCGGTCGGCATTGAGCAGCGCCGCCCTGTCGCCGTCACTCAGGAATTCCTTCCGGTTGTGTTTGATCGTCGCGCAGCCGGAAATCGGCAGCTGGATCAGATAGAAGGTTTCGAGCGCGCCGGGGTCGATCAGAACATCGGCGCCATAGCTGATGTAATTGAGGGAAATGAGCCGGCCGGCATGGTGGTGATGTGCCGCGTGAAACCGTCCGCCGCCGACCACTTCCAGCCGGTGGTTGCAGAATTTCCGAGCGACCTTCTCCCGTGCACAGTCCAGATCGTCCGTTTGAAAAAGGACGTGACTGGACAACGGGCGGTCGCCCCACTCCTCCCGGGCGATCACCATTCCCGGAGTTTAGCAGCTGTTCCGGTTTCTCCAAGATTTGTCTTGGTTTCGCGCGAAAACGGGTCTGTTTTTTTCGTTTTTCGGATATTTGGTGCAGTTTCCGGATATTTTTCCGGATTGCTCCAGCGCACCATGAACCTCCGTGATCAAGGGAGGAAAATCATGGAAAAAGAACTCGAAAAAGGCGTTACCGCGAACGGTGAAGGCTATGCCGGCAAGGAATGGAACATTCTCGGTCAGGTCTATTTTCCCAAGGCCACCTGCGATTCCACCTTTGCCTTTGAAACCAACAGCGACCCGGGCCAGTTCGTGCCGGTTCATGTTCATCCTACCCAGGAAGAGTTCATTCTGGTGCAGGAAGGCGAGCTGGATCTGAAGCTCGATGGCAAGTGGATGAAGGCGAAGGCGGGCGATCTGGTCCGTATGCCGCGCGGCGTACCGCATGGCTATTTCAACAAGTCCGATAAGCCGGCCCCGCGCGCTCTTCTGGGTTTCGCCGGCGCGCAAGCTCGAAGCGCTCTTTGAAAAACTGCACAACATGACCGACCCGGAAGAGGTGGTGAAGGTTTCGGCGCTTCACGAAGTGGATTTCCTGCCGCCGGAAGCGAACGACTAGCACCTGGCGCTTTGGCCGGTTCCGCACTGGAGCCGGTCAGACCCGATAACAATCAAGGCCGGCAAGTGATTTTTGGCGACGTGGCAACACGCGGCGCAGGGAGGCGCGCGTCCAAAATTTGCCGGAAGGGAGGAACGACAACATGACAAAACGAAAGCATGTCTGCGTGATCGGCGCCGGTGTCAGCGGCCTCGCCGCAGCCCGCTCCTTCAAGAGGCGTGGCCACCGTGTGACCGTTCTCGAGCGCAGTCACGAGCTGGGTGGCGTCTGGGAGCCGTCCCGCTCCTATCCTGATGTACAGACGCAGAGCCCAAAGGATCTCTATCGCTACACCGACAAGGCGATGCCGACGGATTTTCCCGAATGGCCGAAGGGTCCGCAGGTGTATTCCTATCTGTCGGACTATGCAGATGACCACGGCTTACGACCGCTGATCCGGTTCAACACCACAGTGGCGGCCATTCGCCGGCGCGACGATGGCAAACCTGGCTGGGAGCTCGATCTCGAAACGGCGAATGGCGAGAAAACCAGCGAAGCCTTTGATTTTGTCGCTGTCTGCACCGGTCAGTTCAGCGAGAAGAACATTCTTACCCATCCGGGCCAAGAGGAGTTCGAGGCGGCGGGAGGGACAGTGATCCATTCTTCCGAATACACGGATCCGGCCATGGTGAAGGGAAAGAACGTCACGGTTCTCGGCTTCTCGAAATCGGCCACCGACATTGCCGTGAGCGCGGTGAAATCGGGTGCTCGCTCCGTCACCATCGTCTATCTGGAATCCGTCTGGCGCATTCCCTACTTCGTCGGAGGGCTGATCAACTTCAAGCGCATTCTTTATATCCGCGCGCAGGAAAAAATGTTTCCGGGCTGGAGCCGCAGCGGCTTCGCCCGCTTCAACCATGTCGTTGCCCGGCCCTTCATCTGGGCGCACTGGCGCGCACTGGAAGCGCTTCTGATCGTACAGCTCAAGCTCAACAAGACCGGGTTGAAGCCGAAAGAACCCATCGAGGGAGGCGTCAACTGCTCGGTCCCCATCGCCACGCCCGGCTTTTTCGAGATGGTGGCAGACGGGCGCATCAAGGCCGTACAGGGCACCTTCGCCAGCTATGAGCCCGGCGCGATAAGACTGACCGGAGGTGAAGTCATCAAGGCGGATATGGCGATCCTCGCCGTTGGCTGGAAGCTTGGCGTTCCCTACCTGCCGGCGGAATACCGCGAAAAGCTGGTGGAGCCCGACGGCCAGTACCGGCTCTATCGCCTGATTGCCAATCCGGACATTCCCGATCTCGGTTTTGTCGGTTTCAACTCGTCTTTCTGTACCGTTCTGTGCGCCGATCTCGCCGCCGAATGGCTGGTGCGCTATGCGGACGGAAAACTGGCGAAACAGCCGACGCCGGAGGAAATGCGCGCCAACATGGACATGATGCTCCACTGGCGGCGCAATGAGCGACCGGCCGCGAAAATCTATGGTGGCCTGTGCGTGGCGCCCTATCACTTCAAGCACTTTGACGAGCTGATCGACGATATGGGCGCACGGGTAAAACGCCGCAACCCGCTGGCGGAAAATCTGTCGCCTCCGGATGCAGATGCCTATGCACGCTATCTGCGCTCCGCACCTGATTATCAGGTGGCGTGAGGCAGCGCCGCGCCGGCCTCCTCCCCGGCGCGGTCCGGCGTCTGTCTCTTTGACACACCCTTGAAATCCATGGCGGCATGGGCGAAGGAAAAGGAAGCGCAGACCATGCGCACCGATTTTTCCTGTCCGGAGTAGACGTTCCGTGAAAACCCTGACCATCCGCCGCCCCGACGACTGGCATCTGCATCTGCGCGACGGCGCGGTTCTGGAGGCGGTTCTGCCGCATTCCTCCACCGATTTTGCCCGTGCGATCATCATGCCAAATCTGGTGCCGCCGGTGGTGACGGTGAAGGACGCGCTCGCCTATCGTGACCGCATCATGGCGGCAAAGCCCGAGGGGCATGATTTCACACCGTTGATGACGCTCTACCTGACGGAGCAGACGGATGCGGATGATGTCGCCGCCGGCCACCGCGACGGGCACATCACGGCAGTGAAACTCTATCCGGCAGGTGCCACCACCAATTCCCAGAGCGGCGTGCGCGATCTCACAAAGGTGCAACCAGTCCTGGAGCGCATGGCCGAGATTGGCCTGCCGCTGTGCGTGCATGGCGAGGTGACGGACGCCTCCATCGACATTTTCGACCGCGAAGCCGTGTTCATCGAGCAGGTGCTCAATCCGCTGCGTGAGCGCCTGCCGGAGCTGAAGGTGATCATGGAGCATGTGACCACGAAGAACGGGGTCGACTATGTTCAAAGCGCAGAGAAAAACCTCGCCGCGTCACTCACCACGCATCATCTGATCATCAACCGCAACGCCATTCTGGCCGGCGGCATCCGCCCGCACTACTATTGCCTGCCCGTCGCCAAGCGCGAGGAGCACCGGCTGGCGCTGCGCAAGGCTGCGACCTCGGGAGACCGTCGCTTTTTCCTGGGCACCGATTCGGCACCACATCTCGACCCGGCCAAGGAGTCGGCCTGCGGCTGCGCCGGTATCTTTACCTCAATCAACACGATGTCGTGCCTGGCGCATGTGTTTGAGGAAGATGGCGCGCTGGACAGGCTGGAGGCCTTCGCCTCGATCAACGGACCTGCCTATTATGGTTTGCCGGCCAATGAGGAGACCATCACGCTTGTGCGGCATGAAGAACCGATCGAGTTTCCCGATTCTGTCTATAGCGAGAACGGGACCATCACCGTGTTTGATCCGATGTTCCCCCTGCACTGGGCTGTAGAAAAATGAAAGCCGGCGTAATAAATTGGGCGGCCTGCCATAATTGGTAGCTACTTTGCTAATAAGTGACATTCCGTAATCGATCTTTATTGATTTTATAACGGAATGTCTGATTTGAAAAAGAACTATACTTATAAATCTCTTTTATTCTCTCTTTTTCTACTGCCAGGATGCGACGGGGATGCCGATTTGGCTCAATCACTACCGTCGCATCCGCCCTCTGGGCCTTCCGATCCGGCAACCGGGTCTGGCTATCCGACACTGGACGCGCGGTCGGCCGAGCGGTATCGGCAAGGTACGGAGTTCAATCATGCCGATCCGAGCGATGTGGAGGAAAATCAGTATCGCCGCAGCCTCGGGCACAAGCCAATCTGCAGCAATTCGATCAATCCACATTGTGGTGGCGCCAGTTCATATGCGCTTCAAAACATTCATCATGCCCACACAGCGAAGCTGGATGACGGGACGCCGCTAAGAGGGCAGGGCCAGACCATTGCGGTTTTCGACAATGGTTTCCAGTTGACTCATCAGGAACTGGCGGGAAAGGAGATCATTCGCTACACGGCACCCGGCAAGGCGCTGGGGCGTGAAAACCATGGAACGGCGGTGGCGGCCGTCGCTGCGGGCCCAATCGATGGCAAGGGGATGGTCGGAGTCGCTCCTTCGGCACGACTTCATCTGGCTTCGTGGAAGAATGCAGCAGATGGCGACGCCCTCGGCCACATGGCGGATGCAGCACTCGATGCCAGAGCCCATGGCGCAGTCGTTCAGAACAATTCCTGGGGGTGGGCAAATCTCAAACGCGCGGATGAAGAAGCCAGGGACTTCGCTGCCTCGGGCCTGCGCGAATATGCGCGCTATCTTCCCCGACGACTGGGCAACGCGCCAGGCGACTGGCGGGATCTCTTTGCCGCCTATGATTCGTTTCAGAAAACGGGTGTGATCGTGTTCTCGAACACCAATCAACACTCTCTTGGCGATGTGGCAGCCTGGGCGGCACTGCCGAACTTCGTTCCGGAACTTTCCGAAGCCTGGATCACAGTAAGCAACGCGTTCTTCTCGATAGACAAACGCAACGGCAAGGTTCTCGACGCCGACATCGTATCAGCACCATGTGGGAGTGCCGCGCGCTATTGCCTGGTAGCGGACGGAACAATCCGGGTTCCCAGAGATCAGAGTGACACGGCCTATGGTCTGGGCACGGGCGCCTCTTTTGCGGCTCCACAGATCTCCGGACAGATTGCGCTTCTTGCCCAGGCGTTTCCCGAATTATCGCCGGCGGAATGGACCGCAAGACTTCTGGCCAGTGCCCAGCGCGGCTGGAAGGGGTTCAATGACACAATCTCGGGATACAGCGAATTCGCGCCCGGTGTACGCAGGGCCTATTCGCGACTCTTCGGGCATGGTGTTCCGGATATGAAAGCTGCGCTTCAGCCGATAGGCGGGCTTTCCATAGCGACCGGTGAAAACGTGTTTGATGGCCCACGCACACCAGTCAGCAAAGCTGCAACAAATGCGCCCCCGATCATCGGCAATGCAGTTGCCAAGGCGCTTTCGGGCAAGCGAGTGATGGCGATCGATGCGCTCGGGAGCGATTTTTACGTGGACGGTAGCGAGATCGTTTCGCGCAGCAGAGTGCACCGTTCGCCGGGAACGCGCTTTGCCCAGCAGCTGATGGCGGAGCAGGAGCGACTTGGTTTTGCTTTTGCATTCTCCGAGGTGCCCACTTCCCGGCTGCAGCGACTGCACAGCACGGCCTCGGCAAAGCTGTTTTTCTCACACGGGTTTGCAGAAACACAGGACGGCGTCGTCTTTTCGCGTCTGATGCCCGCGGGAGAGAACAGGTATCTTCAGTTTGCTGGTGGAATGACAGAGAAAACCGGCGGGGGCGGGGCCATGCAGTTTGCGCTTTCGCAGCTCTCCCATCATGAAGGGTTCGCTACCGAGTTGACTCTTTCTGGTGGGCACGGTCGCGGTGAGCTATTTGGAATGTCGACTGAAAGCCCGTTCTCCATGGCTGATAGCAACGGCCGCTTTGCCGCAAGTGCGACCCTCACCGCACCTCTTGCATTTGGCTGGTCGTTGTCGGGTTTCGGTGAACTCGGTGTAGCCTATGCCCGGGAGGCCCCGGGCGCTCTGGTAAGCTACGGAGCGCTCTCCTATGCCAGCGGTGGCTTGGTTCTGGACAAGGGCGGTCTGTTCGCGGCAGGGGATAGCGCGAGACTCTATGCGGGAATGAAGCCAAACCCCCTGTCCGGCAAGACCCGGGTCCGCCTCCCGGTCGGACGGGACAAGGCAGGAGACATCCATTACGAGACCGTGGCGGTGGATCTGTCGGAAGGAGATATTCCGGTCCGGCTGGGCCTGTCGTACACACACAGAACCGAGGCCGATTTCAACCTCAAACTCAGCGCGAATGCGGATTTCTTCATCGCGTCTCCGGAAACGGCCACCGGTGACTTCGCAATCAGTGTAAGCAAGAAGTTCTAGAGCATTTTGCAGTCGGTCGGAGACGGCTGACATCCGTGCAAAAGAACGATCGTTTAGCAATGACGAGGCGGCGTCTGAGCCAGGCGCCGCCTCAGGGCCGCTTTCGGGCGGTTGATCACACCAGCAGCGTTAATCACCAGAGGCGAAAGCCCCTTGCCGCCCTCATCAATGATTTCAATCAGGCGGGCGCGCATGCGCGGTTCCCAGAACTTGTTGATGTGATCGGCCACGCCTGCCACGCGCTCGTCTTCCGGTTGCGAACTGAAGAACGTGGCGATCTGGTTGGCCATATAGATGAGATGCTCGTCGCCGGATTTGAACTTTTCGTCATGCGACATGTCTGGCCGCTCCAATATTTACGCGTTCGGGATGGGTGAAAATGTCGAACTCCTCGCCGCGCACGAGGGCGACGAGGGTCATGCCGGCGGTTTCCGCCGTGCGGATGGCCAGCGCTGTCGGGGCTGATACGGCGGCAATGAGCGGTGCGCCGATGGCGGCGGTTTTCTGCACCATCTCGACCGAGACGCGCGAGGTGACGATCACCGCGCCGTTTTGGCGCTCGCTGCCGGCCTTCACCAGAGCACCGGCCAGCTTGTCGAGCGCATTGTGCCGGCCCACATCTTCGCGCGCTGCGACAATGCCTTTGCCGGGAACGTAGAAACCGGCAGCGTGGACGGCACCGGTGGCCTTGTGAAGTTCCTGAAACTCGTGCAGTTCGCTGACGGCATTGGTGATCTCGGCAGCGGTGAAGCGCTGCCGGGACGCCGTTTCCGCCACCGAGCGCATCGCTTCTTCAATGCTCTCGATGCCGCAAAGGCCGCAGCCGACCGGACCGGCCAGCCGCCTGCGACGCGCCTCGAAGCGGGTGTTGGCCGCATCGCGCAGGCGTATCTGCAGGTCGATGCCGGGGCCGAGTTCCTGAACGGTAAAGGTTTCGATCTCTTCGGCGCTCGCAACGATGCCTTCCGTCACACTGAAGCCGAGGGCGAAGTCTTCGAGATCTGCGGGTGTCGCCATCATCACAGCATGGGTGGTGCCGCCATAGGAAAGCGCGATGGGCGTCTCCTCGGGAACGGTGCGTGGGTTGACCTTCGTTCCGCCGGTGCGGCGGGCCGTTCTGGAAACGCGGGCTGTGGCGGGGGGATGGGTCATGGCCGGTTGGCCCCTTCGGCGCCTGACCGGAGATAAGGCAATAGCCGAGGCGAAGGCGCCCTTCTCCCCGTGTGCGGGGAGAAGGTCCCGGCAGGGGGTTGAGGGGCGGGCGTCAGCGTTTGACAATCACATTTCGAAACGGCGATCTCATCAACGGGTGGCGCTCGCCCCTCATCCTCACCTTCTCCCCGCACACGGGGAGAAGGGGGCCGATAGGTTGGCGCATCCCTGATCACACCACCGCCAGCACACATCACCCTACTCCGCCGCCTCCACATGCACGATGCGGCGGCTTTGGCGGGCGTGCTCTTCATAATCCTCCTGCCACTCGGTCGGGCCGTTGGAGGGCGAAACCTGCACCGCCGTGACCTTGTATTCGGGGCAGTTGGTGGCCCAGTCGGAATATTCGGTCGTCACCACATTGGCCTGCGTGGCCGGGTGGTGGAAGGTGGTGTAGACGACACCCGGCGCAACGCGCTCCGTGATGGTGGCGCGCAGGCTGGTCTCGCCAGAGCGGCTCTTGAGCTTTACCCAGTCACCCTCGCGGATGCCGCGATTCTCGGCGTCGAAAGGATGGATCTCCAGAAGATCCTCGTCGTGCCAGACGACATTCTCCGTGCGGCGGGTCTGTGCGCCAACATTGTATTGCGAGAGGATGCGGCCGGTGGTGAGCAGCAGTGGGAAGCGCGGGCCGACCTTCTCATCGGTCGCCACATAGGCGGTGCGCACGAACTTGCCCTTGCCGCGCACGAAGCCGTCCGTATGCATAACGGGCGTGCCGGTGGGGGCCTTCTCGTTGCACGGCCATTGCACCGAGCCTTCTTTTTCCAGAAGCTCATAGGTCACGCCGGCAAAGCTCGGCGTGGTGGCCGCGATCTCGGCCATGATCTCGGACGGATGCGTGTAGTTCCAGTTCTGGCCCAGCGCGCGGGCCATGTCCTGCGTGACCTCCCAGTCGGCATAGCCGTTCCTGGGTTCCATCACCTTGCGGACGCGGTTGATGCGGCGTTCGGCATTGGTGAAGGTGCCGTCCTTCTCAAGGAAGGTGGAGCCCGGCAGGAACACATGGGCGTAATTGGCGGTCTCGTTCAGGAAGAGATCGTGAACGATGACGCATTCCATCGCCTCAAGGCCGGCAGCCACGTGATGCGTGTTGGGGTCGGACTGGAGAATGTCTTCGCCCTGCACGTAAAGCGCCTTGAAGGAGCCTTCTACGGCAGCGTCCAGCATGTTGGGGATGCGCAGGCCCCGGCTCATTGTCGAGCTTCACGCCCCACAGGCTCTCGTAGATCGCGCGGGTCGCATCCTCGGAGATGTGGCGGTAGCCCGGCATCTCGTGCGGGAACGAGCCCATATCGCAGGAGCCCTGCACGTTGTTCTGACCGCGCAGCGGGTTCACGCCCACGCCCGGACGGCCGATATTGCCGGTGGCCATGGCGAGGTTGGCAATGGCCATGACGGTGGTGGAGCCCTGGCTGTGCTCGGTGACGCCAAGACCGTAATAGATCGCGCCGTTTCCACCGGTGGCGTAAAGGCGTGCAGCACCGCGGATCAGATCGGCGGAAACGCCGGACATCTTTTCGACGGTTTCGGGACTGTTTTCCGGCTGGAGAACGAAACTCGCCCAGTCCTGGAATTCGTCCCAGTCGCAGCGCTCGCGGATGAAGGCTTCGTCGAACAGACCTTCGGAAACGATCACATGGGCGAGTGCGGTCAGCACGGCGACATTGGTGCCGGGCTTCAAGGGCAGGTGATAGCTCGCCTCCACATGCGGCGTGCGCACGAGGTCGATGCGGCGCGGGTCGAGGACGATCAGCTTCGCGCCTTCGCGCAGCCGCTTCTTGAGACGCGAGCCGAAAACCGGATGGGCGTCCGTCGGGTTGGCGCCGATGACAAGAACGACATCGGTGTGCTCGACCGAATCGAAATCCTGCGTGCCGGCGGAGGTGCCGAACGTGGTTTTGAGGCCATAGCCGGTGGGGGAGTGGCAGACGCGGGCGCAGGTGTCGACATTGTTGTTGCCGAACGCCTGGCGCACCAGTTTCTGAACGAGATAGGTCTCTTCATTGGTGCAGCGCGACGAGGTGATGCCGCCCACCGAGCCCCGGCCATATTTCTCTTGAATGCGCCCGATCTCACTGCCGATATGCGCGTAGACCTCATCCCATGACACTTCGCGCCACGGGTCGGTGATCTTCTCGCGGATCATCGGGTTGAGGATGCGTTCCTCGTGGTTGGCGTAGCCATAGGCGAAGCGGCCCTTCACGCAGGAATGGCCGCGATTGGCCTTGCCATCCTTGTAGGGCACCATGCGGACGACTTCCTCGCCCTTCATCTCTGCCTTGAACGAACAGCCGACGCCGCAATAAGCGCAGGTGGTGACGGCGGAGTGATCCGGCATGCCCATCTCGATAATGGACTTTTCCTGAAGCGCGCCGGTGGGGCAGGCCTGCACGCAGGCACCGCAGGAAACGCATTCCGACTGCAGGAAGGGCTCGTCCATGCCGGCGGTGATGCGGCTTTCAAAGCCCCGGCCTTCCACGGTGAGCGCGAAAGTGCCCTGCTGCTCCTCACAGGCGCGAACGCATAAGGAACAGACGATGCACTTCGCCGGGTCATAGGCAAAATAGGGATTGGAGACATCCAATTCCTTGAAGTTCACTCCGTGCTCGCCAATGGGCGAGGGTTCGAGGTGGTTTGCCCCGTCATCGCCATAGCGGTTCTGCTTCAGGCCGACGCTCTCGGCCATGTTCGCCATCTCGCAGTCACCGGCAGCACAGGCCGCGCAGTCTTCGGGATGATCGGACATGTAGAGTTCCATCACGCCGCGGCGGATGGTGTTGAGACGGTCGGTCTTTGTGTTGACGGAAATGCCGTCCATGGCCGGGGTGGTGCAGGAGGCGGGCGTGCCGCCCTTGCCCTCGATCTCGACAAGGCAGAGGCGGCAGGAGCCGAAGCTCTTGACCATATCGTTGGCGCAGAGCTTCGGCACGGCGATGCCGGCCTCGCGTGCGGCGCGCATGATCGAGGTACCTTCCGGCACGGTGACGGTTCCTCCATCGATGGTTAGCGTCACCGTCTTGTCAGAGCGGACAGCGGGGGTGCCGTAGTCGATTTCTTCTACGAAACGCTTGTCGGTTCCACGTTCTTGAGTTCCACACATGGGTGTCCTCCTATTCCGCTGCTTCGCGCACGGGCGCGGGGCGGAAATCTTCCGGGAAATGGGTCAGCGCGCTCATGACGGGGTAGGGCGTGAAGCCACCCAGCGCGCACAGCGATCCGAACTTCATCGTGTTGCAGAGATCGGTCACGGTCTCGATCTGCTCTTCGGGCGCGATGCCCTGTTTCAACCGATCGAGCACCTCGACGCCGCGCGTCGAGCCGATGCGGCAGGGCGTGCACTTGCCGCAGCTTTCCACGGCACAGAACTCCATGGCGAAGCGTGCCTGCTTTAGAAGGTCGACCGTATCGTCAAAGACCACGATGCCGGCATGGCCGATAAGACCATCCTTGGCGGCGAAAGCCTCATAGTCGAAGGGCGTGTCGAACAGGTCGCGCGGCCAGTAGGCGCCGAGCGGGCCACCCACCTGCACGGCGCGCACGGGACGACCCGTGGCGGTGCCGCCGCCGATATCGTCCACGAGCTCGCCGAGCGTCATGCCGAAGGCAGCTTCGAACAGGCCGCCATGCTTCACATTGCCGGTGATCTGGATCGGAATGGTGCCGCGCGACCGGCCCATGCCGAAATCGCGGTAATAGGCGCCGCCCTTGTCGAGAATAATCGGCACGGAGGCGAGCGAGATCACATTGTTGATGACGGTCGGCCTGCCGAACAGGCCTTCATGGGCAGGCAGCGGCGGCTTGGCGCGCACCTGCCCGCGCTTGCCTTCCAGACTGTCGAGGAGCGCGGTTTCCTCGCCGCAGACATAGGCACCTGCACCCACGCGCACTTCCATGTCGAAAGCGTATTTCGAACCGAGAACGCTTTTGCCGAGCATGCCGGCAGCACGGGCGGCGTCTATGGCCTCGTTCAGGATCCTGTGAACATTGGGATATTCGGACCGCAGATAGACATAACCCTTGGTCGCGCCCGTCGCGATGCCGGCAATCACCATGCCCTCGATGAGCACGAAGGGATCGCCTTCCATGATCATGCGGTCGGAGAAGGTGCCCGAATCGCCTTCGTCGGCGTTGCAGACGATGTATTTCTGCGGGCCGTCGGTGTCGTGGACCGTCTTCCACTTGATGCCGGTCGGGAAGCCCGCGCCGCCACGGCCACGCAGGCCGGATTCGGTGACTTCCTCTACGATGCCGAGCGGTGTTTTTTCCAGCGCGTTGCGCAGGCCACGCAGGCCACCATGGGCCTCATAGTCCGCAAGCGAGACCGGATCGATGATGCCGCAACGGGCGAAGGTCAGCCGCGTCTGCTTTGCAAGGAACGGAATTTCCTCGGGTTTGCCGAGAGAAAGATCATGGGCGCCGCCTTCCACCAACCCGGCATCGAACAGGCCAGCCACGTCGCCAGGCCTCACCGGACCATAGGCCACGCGACCCTCGGCGGTCTCCACTTCGACCATCGGTTCAAGCCAGAACATGCCGCGCGAGCCGTTGCGAACGATCTTTGCATCAAGGCCGCGTTTTTCGATTTCCTCGCGCGCGGCGGCAGCGACCTTTTCGGCGCCTAGCGCCAGCGCTCCGGCATCGCGCGGAATGTAGATGTTGATGGTCATGCCCGCACCTCTGCTGCGATTTCTTCCGCCCGCGCTTCATCGATACGGCCAATCACCTCGCCGTCGAGCATGGCGGAGGGCGCACAGGCGCACAGGCCAAGGCAATAGACGGGCTCCAGCGTCACCGCTCCATCGGCTGAGGTCTCGTGAAACTTGATGCCAAGCAGCTTCTGCAGCTTTTCGGCAATGGCATCGCCGCCCATGGACTGGCAGGCTTCAGCCCGGCACAGTTTTAGCACATGGCGGCCCGCCGGTTTCTCGCGGTAGTCGTGATAAAACGAGACAACGCCATAAACTTCGGCGCGGGACAGGTTCAGAGCTTCGGCAATGATGGGCAGGCTGTCACGCGGCACATGACCAAGCTCCCGCTGAATCCCATTGAGAATGGGTAGTAACGGGCCTTCTTCATTCTTCCAGCGATCGATGATCGGTTCGACCGCAGAAGCGATTTCGGTACGTGCTTGCTGCATCTCGCAGCGCCCTCCCTAACGATGCTCGTTCTGGAGGAGAAACAAATCCTGTTGCAAGGATCAATATAGCATATTCGTCGCTTGATAGAAAACTTCTATCGCCGCCCCTTATATCGTTCGGCCAAATGGCCTGCTTCGTACAGCAGCGCGGAAACCAGCGGTGTATGGGGTTCACGTTTTGCCGCCACGAGACCGACCAGATGACTGGCGTCGGGTTCGACAATGGGGATGGCGCGGATCGGCTCTGCAAAGCCCAGAACTTCCGCCAGATTGAGCGGCATGATGGAAGCCCATTTTCCGGTGCGGATATGGGAGAAGAGCACGATCATCGAATTGGATTCGAGCGTCGGGTGCGCCGTTGCCCCCACCTCTTCCAGATGTTTATTGATGATGCGCCGGTTTTGCATGTCGGGTGTGAGGAGGCAGAGCGGCAGCTCGGCGACTTCCTTCCATGTTACCGTATCACGGTCTGCGAGACGGTTGGCGGCCGCGGTGATGAGCTGGTAGCGCTCGGAATAGAGCGGCACTGCGGCAACATGGCCAAGCGGTTCATTGTCGAGATAGGTGATGCCGATATCGATCTCGAAATTTTCCAGCAGAGACAGGACTTCGAGCGACGTGCGCGAGATGATGGAGAAGGTGACTTCGGGGTGCTTTTCCCGGAAAGGCGTGGTGAGCTCGGGCAGCATGGCGAGTGCTGTGGGAATGGCGGCGATGCGTACATGGCCGGCGAGGCCGGTTCTGGCAGCTTTCATCTCGGCACGCATGGTGCGCGTGTCGCCAACAATGCGCCGCGCCCATTCGAGAACGCGCTGACCTTCCGGCGTCAGACCCTGAAAGCGCGATCCGCGCTGGACCAGCATGACGCCAAGCTGGTCCTCAAGCTGCTTGATGGCAGCAGACAGCGTGGGCTGTGTGATGCCGAGCTCGGCGGCAGCCCGCCCGAAATGCTGCTCCCTGGCAAGCGCGATGAAAAATTCCAGCTTGTCGATCATGGCGTGACGCTACATCGCTGATGCACGACCGGCAACGTGCAAGGCTGAGAATAAGGGTTGGCCAATTTGCCTCTCTTGGCCCGCGCGCCCATCTGCATTATCTGAGAGAAAACGCAAAGGCACGTGCACATGACTCTCGACAGACAGACCGTCATCGACCGCTTAAGGTCCGTGAAGGGCCCCGACCTCGAAGGCGATATCGTTTCCCGGGGACTGGTTTCCGAGATCTTCATCGCTGATGGCAAGGTTTTCTTTTCGATAACGGTTCCCGCCAAACGCGCGCAGGAACTGGAGCCGCTGCGCCAGGCGGCTGAGAATGCCGTCAAATCGCTGCCGGGCGTGAAGGGGGCGATGGTTGCGCTGACGGCCGAGAAGGCGGGGGGTGGCATGGGCACGACACCGCCACCACGCCCCAAGCCTGCGCCGCAGCGTCCGACATCACAGCGTCCCGCGCCGGGCGGACCAGCCGCGCAGGCCGGCCAGCAACCGGCCAAGCAGGATGTTCCGGGCATCAAGGCGATCATCGCCGTTGCGAGCGGAAAGGGTGGCGTCGGCAAGTCCACCACGGCGGTCAACCTGGCGCTGGGGTTGAAGGCGCTGGATCTGAAGGTCGGCATTCTGGATGCAGACATTTACGGACCTTCCATGCCGCGTCTTCTGGGGCTGAAAGGCAAGCCGGAGACTGCCGATGGCAAGACGCTAAAGCCGATGGAGGCCTTTGGCGTGAAGGTCATGTCCATGGGCTTCCTGGTTGAAGAAGACACGCCGATGATCTGGCGCGGACCGATGGTCGTTTCGGCGCTTCGCCAGATGCTGCGTGACGTTGCCTGGGGCGAACTCGACGTCCTGGTGGTCGACATGCCGCCCGGCACGGGTGACGCGCAGCTCACCATGGCGCAGCAGGTGCCGCTGGCCGGTGCGGTGATCGTTTCCACGCCGCAGGATCTGGCCTTGATCGACGCCCGCAAGGGGCTCAACATGTTCAAGCGGGTGGATGTGCCACTGC
Organism: Nitratireductor sp. GISD-1A_MAKvit; assembly: GCF_040819555.1. Lineage (GTDB taxonomy): Bacteria > Pseudomonadota > Alphaproteobacteria > Rhizobiales > Rhizobiaceae > Nitratireductor. The sequence continues at coordinate 157,573 of NZ_CP161920.1, read as the reverse complement.
TCGGCATCGTCGAGAACATGAGCTATTTCGTGGCCCCCGACACGGGCAAGCGCTATGACATATTTGGCCATGGCGGCGCGAAGGCGGAGGCAGAGCGGCTGGGTGTGCCCTTCCTCGGCGAAGTGCCTCTGACAATGGATGTGCGCGAAACCTCCGACGCGGGGACGCCGGTCGTAGCGTCGATCCCCGATGGCGTTCAGGCTATGGTTTACAAGGAGATTGCGCGAAGGGTGCGGACGCATCTCGAAGCCGCGATGCAGAGTTCAGCAGAAGAAGCACCGGCCATCGTTTTCGAATAAATCGTTTGCTGGAATTGATTGAACGCGCAGTGCGTGCAAAAAGCGCTGCATTCAATCAAAGGGGATTTCCATGGGCACCGCGACTTCGCAGACCGTGCTTCACGAACGCCATGACGGATGGCACCGCATCACGCTCAATCGTCCGGAGAAGCTGAACTCGTTCAATGAGGAACAGCACACGGCACTGCGCGAGGCGCTGGAAGCGTGCTCTGCCGATGGCACCTGCCGCGCGGTGCTTTTAACAGGAGCCGGGCGCGGCTTCTGTGCCGGGCAGGATCTGGGTGACCGTGATCCCGCCAAGCTCGAAGAGAAGCCGGACCTCGGCTACACGATCGAGAATTTTTACAATCCGCTGGTGCGCAAGCTGCGTGGAATGAACAAGCCCATCGTCTGCGCGGTGAATGGTGTGGCCGCTGGCGCGGGCGCCAACATTGCACTCGCATGCGACATCGTGCTGGCCGCGAAATCGGCGAAGTTCATTCAGGCCTTTGCGAAGATTGCCCTCGTGCCGGATTCTGGCGGCACCTGGTTCCTGACGCGCATTCTGGGCGAGCCGCGCGCCAAGGCGCTGGCGCTGACCGGCGAGCCGCTCTCGGCGGAGGATGCTGCAAACTGGGGGCTGATCTGGCGTGCGGTCGAAGATGATGCGCTGATGAGCGAGGCGGAGGCGCTCGTGGAGAAACTGGCCAGCGGACCGACCCACGCCTACGGCCTGATCAAGAAGGCGATCCACGCCGCACCCGGAAGCTCGCTCGATGCGCAGCTTGAGCTGGAGCGCGAGTTGCAGCGCGAAGCCGGCCGCTCGGACGACTACCGCGAGGGTGTCTCGGCGTTTCTTGAAAAGCGCAAGCCGGTCTTCAAGGGTTAGGTTCAGGAGGCTTCGGCTTCCTCGGCATCGCCACCGGTTACGCGGGCGTTGAAATCGGAGAAGAACTGGCCGGCAAGTTTCTTCGAAGTGGACTGGATGAGGCGGCTGCCGAGCTGGGCCATCTTGCCGCCAACATCCGCCTTTGCGCTGTAACTTAAGATTGTGGCGTCGGGACCGTCTTCCTTCAGCGAGACGTCTGCCCCGCCCTTGGCAAAGCCGGCAACGCCGCCCTTGCCTTCGCCCGTGATCGTGTAGGAGTGCGGCGGGTTGAGATTGGTCAGTTCGACGGCGCCGTTGAACTTCGCCTTGATCGGCCCGATCTTGAGCGTGACAACGGCCTCGAACTCGGTGTCGGACGTCTTGGTGAGCTCCTGACAGCCGGGAATGCAGTCCTTCAGAACCTCGGGATCGTTCAGCGCCAGCCAGACCGTTTCCACCGGTGCTTCGATGCGTTCCTCACCTTCGATGACCATGGCCATGGCGCGTTCCTCCTGAGACGGTGTCTGCCATCTGGCTAACCCAGCCATGGCGTCTTGTCCATCCACGTGGCGACGACCGCTGTTGTCTTGTGCGTGACATGTGTCGCATTTATCCGACACGAATCGGTTGCAGGGTGAGGCGGGTTATGCAGGGGAACGAAACGCGCAATGGTGGAAGAGCGGGGACGGCCGTGGAAGTTTTCGGCGCGTTTCTCAAGCTCGGCGTCATCTCCTTCGGAGGCCCGGTTGCCCATCTTGGTTATTTCCGCGACGCGCTTGTCCTGCGGCGCAAATGGCTCGATGAAAAGGCCTATGCCGACCTCGTGGCGCTGTGTCAGTTTCTGCCCGGGCCGGCGAGCAGTCAGGTGGGCTTTGCGCTGGGCTATATGCGCGCAGGGCCGCTCGGCGCGGCAGCGGCATGGACGGCGTTTACACTGCCCTCCGCATTCCTGCTGTTCGCTTTTGCACTGTTTGCTTCCGCACTCGACAATCCGCTTGGTCAGGGGCTGTTGCACGGGCTGAAGATCGTGGCCGTGGCGGTGGTGGCGCAGGCGGTGTGGGGCATGGCCCGCTCGCTATGCCCGGACCGCGAACGCGCGGGTATCGCGCTTGCGGCGCTGGTGCTCGTGACAGTTTCAGCGAGTGCCTTTGCGCAGATCGGTGCCATCGCGATCGGTGCGCTGCTCGGCTGGTTGCTCTGTCGCGGAAAGGCAGGCGGTGATGGAGCCGTGGTCGCGTTCGGCCTGCCGAAACGCGCCGGGATGATTTGTCTTTTCCTCTTTGCACTTCTGCTGTTCGGCCTGCCGCTTGTTGCGCCTATGGCGCAGGGGCTCTCGGTGTTCGACACGTTTTATCGCGCCGGCGCGCTTGTGTTCGGGGGCGGACATGTGGTGCTGCCGCTCCTTGAAGCGGGTGTCGTCGAGCCCGGCTGGGCGACGCGCGATGCGTTTCTGGCAGGCTATGGCGCGGCGCAGGCCGTGCCCGGCCCGCTTTTCACCTTCTCGGCCTATCTCGGCGCGGTTCTGGACCCGGCGCCGAATGGGCTGGCAGGCGCTGCGATTGCGCTGATCGCTGTCTTCCTGCCGGGATTTCTTCTGTTGATGGGCGTCGCCCCCTTCTGGGACCGGTTCCGGCAATTCGACGCCGCGCGGGCGCTGATGATGGGCACCAATGCCGCCGTGGTCGGCATATTGGGGGCCGCCCTTTACGACCCGCTGTGGACGACCGCCATTCTCGCGCCGGCTGACTTTGCCGTGGCGGCGGTCGGCTTCATCCTGCTCACCATGTGGAAAGCGCCACCATGGGTGGTGGTGGCGCTTTGTGCCGTGGCGGGCATAGGGCTGGCAGTGTTCTGAAAGTGTCTGCCTTTATGCTGCAGCGCGTCGGTATTCGGAGGCTGCTGCCGCAAGCTCGCGGATACCGGGCTCGATCTGCTGCGCCGCGATGGACGAGATGCCAAGCCGCATGAAACGTGTCGGATGGGTGCTCCCGTGAAAGAAGCGTGCTCCTGGCTCGATCAGGACACTGCGGCGAGCGGCGGATTTGGCAAGCACGGCCGAATCGAGACCGGGCGGGCCTTCGAGCCAGAGCGAGGTGCCGCCGCGAATGTCGGCCGCATTCCAGTCCGGAAGTATGTTGCCAACTGCCTGATAGAGTTTCTCGCGCCGCTCCTCGAAGGCTGCCGAGATGCGCCGCACCAGCGTGTCGTGATGGCCGAGCGACAGGAACAGCGCAACGGCGCGCTGGTTGTTTGCCGGCGGATGGCGCAGCATGAAGCGACGCAGTGCGCGGAGTTCGGCGATCAGGTCTGCAGGCGCCACGATGTATCCCATGCGCAGGCCGGGCGCGAGCGTCTTGGACATGGAACCCAGATGCACGACACGGCCATTGCGGTCGAGCCCCTTGAGGGCTGCCTGCGGGCGCTCGTCGGCGAGCTGGCTGTCATAATCGTCCTCGATGACGATCCAGTCATTGCGCTCGGCCGCCTCCAGCAGCGCCTCGCGGCGTGCCTGGCTGAGCGGCACCATGGTGGGGCAGTGATGGCTGGGCGTGGCGAAGACGAAATCCGCGTCTTGCGGGATCTGCGCCACATCGATGCCCTGTCGGTCGACGGGGACGGGGGCAATCTCCGCGCCAGCGAGCTGAAATATGGAACGCGCATCCGGATAGCCGGGGTTCTCCACCGCGACCTTCTTGCCGCGGGCCATGAGGAGGGTGGCGAGCATGTAGAGCGCATGCTGCGATCCGAGCGTGACGAGGATCTCGTCGGGATTGGCGAAAATGCCGCGCCGAGGCAAAAGCCGCGCCTGGATCTGCTCGACAAGCAGCGGATCGTCGCGATCGACCATGTCGGCCGCCCAGTTGCGGATTTCCAGTACGGCAAGAGCCATGCGGTTGCATTCACGCCATTCGGCGGTCGGAAAAAGCGAGGGGTCGAACTGGCCGTAGACGAAGGGATAGGAAGCCTTCATCCAGTCTTCATTCTTGCGCGCCTCCGGCATGGCGCTGGCAAGAACCTGGAAACGGCTGTTCCAGTCGACGCCGTTCTCGTCGTCCTGTTTTCGGGACGGACGCGGAGGAGCCGCCAGCACCTCGGGATTGACGAAGTGGCCACGGCGTTCACGGGCGATGAGAAACCCCTGATCGACAAGCTGCTGAAAGGCCAGAACCACCGTACCGCGCGCGACACCGAGCTTTTCTGCGAGAATTCGGCACGATGGAAGCGGCATGGATGGGGCGATCTGGCGATCGAGAATCGCAGACACGATGGCCTGACGGATCTGCGCCTGAAGGGTCTGGCCCGATTCGGGGGAGATCTTGAACAGGCCCGTCCACAGGGCAGTATCATTTCTGGCTGACATTTGGCTTTCCTCTCCGGCGGGCGAGCCTAACCTTGGGTCAATGCATGTCAACCCTGGTACAATTGATTGTTCCAACAAGAAAATTGATGAATGCCAGCAAGCCCCTGTCCCACCGCGTTTTGTCTGGTAAAAGAACGGCGTTTCTTTTTGCAGGAGGCCCCCTTGGAAACGGCATTTCAATCCGCACTCGCTGCCCTTCGCGGGCACCGCGCGAACACCGCGCCCATGGACATGCGTGAGGCCTTCGCTTCCGACCCCGAGAGGTTTGTCCGGTTCTCGCTTTCCTTTGAAGACCTGACACTCGATTATTCACGAACGGCTGTGGACCAAAAGACGGTCGACCTGCTGATGGATTTGTCCGAAGCGGCGGGGCTCTCCGCCGCCCGTGAGAACATGTTCTCGGGCAGGCACATCAACGTGACCGAAGACCGCGCGGTGCTTCATACCGCGCTGCGCGCTCTCTCCGGTGGTCCCGTCTACAATGACAGTGATGATGTCATGCCAGATGTGCGCGAGGTGCTGGAGGCGATGGATGCCTTTGCCGATGGCGTTCGCAGGGGCGCGATTCGCGGCGCGACCGGCAAGGCGTTCACCGATGTGGTGAATATCGGCATTGGCGGCTCCGACCTTGGCCCGGTGATGGTAACGCGCGCTCTGTCGCCCTATCACGACGGTCCGCGCCTTCATTATGTCTCCAACGTGGATGGCGCGCACATTGCCGACACGCTGGCCGGCCTCGATCCCGAAACAACGCTTTTCATCATCGCATCGAAAACTTTCACCACCGTCGAGACGATGACCAATGCGCGCACCGCACAGAAATGGATCGCGCAAAAGCTCGGCCAATCGGCGACGGGCGATCACTTTGCCGCGGTTTCCACCGCGCTCGACAAGGTGGCGGCGTTCGGCATCGATGAAACGCGCGTGTTCGGTTTCTGGGACTGGGTCGGCGGGCGCTATTCGCTCTGGTCGGCCATCGGCCTGCCGATCATGATCGCCGTCGGCCCCTGACGATTTCCGCCGGTTGCTTGCCGGTGCGGAAGCCATGGACAAGCATTTCAGATCTGCTCCGCCCAGGGAAAATCTTCCGGTGATGCTTGGCCTTATCGGATACTGGCACCGTGTGGTCTGTGATTATCCCGCCCGGGCCATCATCCCCTACGACCAGAGGCTGGAGCGTCTGCCTGCCTACCTGCAGCAACTCGACATGGAATCGAACGGCAAGGGCGTGCAGCTTGACGGTTCGCCGGTGATCACGCCCACGGGCCCGCTGGTCTGGGGCGAGCCGGGCACGAACGGGCAGCACGCCTTCTTCCAGCTTCTGCATCAGGGCACCGACATTATCCCGGTGGAATTCATGCTGGCGGCGGAAGGGCATGAGCCGGGACTCGGGCATCATCACGATCTGCTTGTCGCCAATTGCCTGGCACAGGCGGAAGCGCTGATGAAAGGCCGTACACTGGAAGAGGCCGAGACCCAGCTTCTGGAAAAGGGCGTGCCGGAGGCCGAGGCAAAGCGCCTTGCGCCGCACCGTGTGTTCACCGGCAACCGGCCCTCGCTCACGCTTCTCTATCGAAAGCTCGACCCGTTCGCGCTTGGCCGGCTGATCGCGCTCTACGAACATCGTGTTTTCGTGGAAGCGCAGCTCTTCGGCATCAATGCCTTCGATCAATGGGGGGTGGAGCTGGGCAAGGAACTGGCGACCGAGCTGCTGCCCGTCGTGGAGGGCAAGGCCAGTGCCGAAAGCCGTGATTCAGCAACCGGCGGCATGGTGAAGCGCATCATGGAACTACGCGGAAGCTGAGGCGCGGGACGCCGCTTCTCTCATGACGTTCTGGAACGCGGGTAGCAGCCACGATGGCGCGCCCGGGGGTGCTTCAACAGGCAAGAAGGAATAGATTATTCTCAATCGTAATTGACTCTTGGAATTATCAATTTTAACACTCTGGTAAAGTGTTGAGCCGGCCAAGCGGGGATTTGCCACCGTCAGGCAGGTGATTTCGGGAGAGTTCATGAACGCGCAGACACTGATGTCGGAGCTTGAGAGGCTTGTGTCGGAGGGCCGCAATCCGGACACGATGCAGATCGACCTGCAGTCGACCACCGAGATCCTGAACCTCATCAACGCCGCCGACAGGGAAGTTCCGCTGGCAGTGGAAAAGGTGATCCCGCAGATCGCTGAGGCGGTCGACCGGATTGTCGAGGCGTTCCAGAATGGCGGACGGCTCATCTATATGGGCGCGGGCACAAGCGGACGGCTCGGCGTGCTCGACGCATCGGAATGCCCGCCCACCTTCAGCGTGCCCGAAGACATGGTGACCGGGGTGATCGCTGGCGGCGACCATGCACTGCGTCACGCCGTTGAAGGGGCCGAGGATGACCCGGCGCAGGGTCGACAGGCGCTCGAAGAGCGCGGTCTGACAGCAAAGGATGTCGTTGTTGGCATCGCCGTCAGTGGCCGCACGCCCTATGTGATCGGCGGGCTGAACTACGCCAAAAAGATCGGCGCGACGACTGTTTCGCTTTCATGCAATCCGGATTCGGCGATCGGGGCCATAGCCGACATCGCCATTGCGCCGGTTGTGGGGCCGGAAATTCTGACCGGCTCGACGCGGATGAAATCGGGCACGGCGCAGAAGCTCATCCTCAACATGCTCTCCACGGCAAGCATGATCCGCATGGGCAAGATCTATCAGAACCTGATGGTGGACGTTAACATCAGCAACCAGAAGCTCATGGCGCGCGCCTCGCGCATTGTCATGGAGGCAACGGGGTGTTCTGCCGATGAGGCCGAGGCGCTGCTTGGGCGCAGTGGCAATGATGTGAAGCTCGCAATCTTCATGGCGCTGACGGATATGGACGTGGCAGACGCGCGCACTGCCCTCGCCAGGGCTGGCGGGTTTCTGCGCAAGGCAATAAACGAAAGGCAGCAGCAAGCTGCAGACCGGTGAAGCAGCCAGGCCTGCGGCCGTCCGGCTGACGGTCGATGGCACAAACGCTCTAGGAGGGAGACGAATATGGGACAGTCCTTGATGAAGAAACTTGCCGCTTCGGTGGCGCTCGCGGCAGCGCTTGGCGTGTCCACGGCGGCGGTGCCGGCATCGGCACAAACGCTGCGCATGGCATGGTCGCAGGACGCGACCGGCCTTGATCCGCACAAGCAGACGGCGTTCTCGTCTCTGCGTCTTCTGGAGCTCGTCTACGAGCCGCTGGTGCGTCTCAATGCCGATCTGGAGATCGTGCCGGCCATTGCCGAATCCTGGGAGTTCTCCGAGGACGGCAAGACGCTGACGTTCAAGCTCGACGCGGATGCAAAATTCCAGAATGGCGAGAAGGTGACGCCGGCCGACGTGAAAGCGTCGTTCGAGCGCGTTCTGGACGAAGCGACGGGTGCTGCAGCCCGCGCCAATTTCACGTCCATCGAAAGCATCGACACACCGGATGAGGCGACCGTCGTCTTCAACCTTTCGCAGCCGGACGTTCCGATGCTGACGGCGATGGCGGGCATCAACGCAGCCGTGGTGCCGGCAAGCGAGATCGAGGCCGGCACGATCGGCACGAAGGCGATCGGCTCCGGCCCCTTCAAGCTGGACAGCTGGGAGCCGAACCAGAAAGAGGTTCTGAGCGCCAATCCGGACTGGGCCGGCGGCGAGGTGAAGGTCGACGGCATCAATATTTCCGTGCTGCCGGACGAGACCGCGATTCTGGCGGCACTGCGCACCAAGCAGGTGGATTTTGCGCTGATCAACGATCCGCTCGTGGCCACGCTGGTGCCGAATGAGGCGAGCCTTGAGCTGAGCCGCACGCCGGTTCTTGCCTATCACGTGCTGCAGCTGAACCCCTCGCGCGAGCCGATGACGGAACTGGCCGTGCGTCAGGCGATCTCCTGCGCCATCGACCGACAGGACGTGCTCGACACGGCGCTTCTGGGCGAGGGGGCGGTGACCGGCCCGCTGACCATGCCGGCTTACCGCTCCGATGCCAGCGCGCTGTTCTGCTATGAGCGCGACGTGGAAAAGGCCAAACAGCTCATGGCCGAGGCCGGCTATGAAGACGGCTTTTCCGCAACGGTGATCGCAGCCACTGGCGAGCCGCCCACAGCCGCTGCCGAGGCGCAGGTCATCCAGTCGCAGCTTGCCGAAATCGGCATCAAGCTCGACATCAAGATGATGGAGCTCAACGTCTATGTGGACACCTGGCTGAAGGGTGATTTCGACATGGCGGTGGCGCTGAATGGCGGCCGCGCCGACCCCTATTCCATGTACAACCGCTACTGGACCAAGAACGGCAATCTCCAGCATGTCGCCAACTATATCGACGACACGCTCGACAGCCTGATGCAGGAAGGCCGCGTGGAGACCGACTTTGCCAAGCGCAAGGAAATCTTCTCGAAATTCGAGACGCATCTTGCCGAGGTCTCGCCGTGGATCTGGCTCTACACGGGCTACACCTACACCGCTCAGCAGAAGAACGTGGAAGGCTTCGTGCCTTCGCCGACCGGTACGCTGTTTGGCCTGACCGAGGTGAGCGTGGGCGAGTGATTGTGAACTGGGGCTGCACGTTCACGTGTGGCCCCGTTTTTCCCAAGCACCCTCGTGGTTCGACAAGCTCACCATGAGGGCTATTGATGGGGAGCCGTAGACACAAAAGCCGCAAACTTAGCGCAGCAGCGCGTCGTCGCAAGACAAACTTGCACCCTCATGGTGAGCTTGTCGAACCACGAACCACGGGGGCGGCATGAAGGGCGCGGCCCTCAACCCCACGGCACAAGACGATTGCAGCAAGAAGGACACGGAGTGAAAGCTTCATGAATTACCTGGCCCGAAGGCTGATGACCTTTCCATTGGTCATGCTCGGGGTGTCCATCCTCGTCTTTGTCTCGATCCGGCTGGTGCCGGGCGATGCCATCACCGCCATGCTGGGAACAGAGGCCGGGCTTCTGACGCCCGATCAGCGCGCAGCGCTCGAAGCCTATTTCGGCATCGATCAGGGCTGGTTCACCCAGTACTGGCGATGGCTTGCGGGCGCGGTTCAGGGCGATCTCGGCGTGTCCGTGACCTTCGGCAAGCCGGTGCTCGACGTGATCCTCGAGCGCTTTCCCCTGACGCTCGAACTGGCACTTCTCTCTATGGTCATCGCGCTTGTCATCGGTCTGCCGGCGGGCATCTTTGCCGCCACGCGCAATGAGAAGCCGTCGGACCTTGCCGTGCGCATCTTCGCTATGATCGGCCAGTCGACGCCGAATTTCGTGTTCGCGCTTCTGGCGATTTTTGTGCTGTCGGTGGGCTTTGGCGTGCTGCCGGCCATGGGCGAGTTCACGCCCTTCCTTGAAAACCCGCTGCGCAATCTGGGGCAGATGATCCTGCCGGCGCTGACGCTGGGCTTTGCCTTCGCCGCCGCCGTTACGCGCATTTCGCGCTCGGCCATGCTCGACATTCTGAGCGACGACTACATCCGCACCGCGCGCGCCAAGGGCGTGCCGGCGCGCAAGGTGATCTGGCGGCATGCGCTGCCCAACGCGCTGATCCCGGTGGTGACGCTGAGCGGCGTCGAGTTCGGCTATCTATTGGGTGGCGCTGTGATCGTGGAGCAGATTTTTGCGCTGCCGGGTCTCGGTCGCATGGTGCTCGACGCCATTCTCCAGCGCGACTATGCGCTGGTGCAGGGCTCGGTGCTGTTTATCGCGCTCAACTTCATGATCGTGAATCTTGTGGTCGATCTTGCCTATGCAATGCTCGACCCGCGTATTCGGCTGGGAGGCAAGTGATGCAGTTGCTGCGCGCCATTTTCAGCCATTCGAGCGGCCGCATCGGCGGCGCCATCGTTGGCCTTTACATCATCATTGCCATTCTCGGGCTTCTCGGCATCACGCCGCATGACCCGCTGATGCAGTTCCGCGTCGACCGCCTGCATGCGCCCGACGCGACCTACTGGATGGGGACGGACCTGTTTGGCCGCGATGTGGCGAGCCGGTTGATGCTGGGCATCAGCCAGTCCTTCATCGTCGCATTCGCCTCGGTGGCGCTGGCGGCGGGGGCGGGCATCGTGCTCGGCCTTGCGGCCGCATGGTTCGGCGGCTGGTGGGACGGCACGATCATGCGTTTCATGGACGTGCTTCTGGCTTTCCCGGCGATCCTTCTGGCGCTGCTCATCATCGCAATCGTGGGGCCGGGCACCTGGACCAGCGTGATGGCCATCGCCATCGTTTACACGCCGATCTTCACCCGCGTGGTTCGCGGGCCGGCGCTCTCCTTAAAGACGCGCGATTTCGTGGACGCCGCGCGCACCTTCGGTTCGAGCCGCAACTACATTCTGACGCGCCATCTGATGCTGAACCTCGTCGCGCCGCTGACGGTGCAGGTGACGCTGGCGCTTGCTTGGGGCCTTCTGACGGAGGCAGGCCTGAGCTTTCTCGGTCTCGGCACACAGCCGCCGGCCTCGTCGCTCGGCCTGATGCTCGCCGACAGCCGCAATCTGATGGAGATGGCGCCCTGGCTTCTGATCTTTCCGGGCATTGCGATCATGATCGGCATTCTCGGCTTCAACCTTCTGGGGGATGCGCTGCGCGACATTCTCGATCCCAAAACGCGGAGGTCGGCCGCATGACGCAGCTTTTGTCCGTTTCAAACCTGCGCGTCGGTTTCGGCCGCAAGCCTGAAGACAATGAAATCGTCCATGGCGTGAGCTTCGATCTCGCAGCCGGCGAGACTCTGGCCATTGTCGGCGAAAGCGGTTCGGGCAAATCCGTCACCGCGCTGTCGATCAACCGGCTGGTGGATTTCGGCGGCGGGCGCATTCTCGATGGCTCCATCCAATTTACACGGCAGGACGGCAGCACGCTCGATCTGGCAGCAGCCGGCGAGCCGGAACTGACGAAGATCCGCGGCGGCGAGATCGGCATGATCTTCCAGGAGCCGATGACCTCGCTCAACCCGGTCCTGACCATCGGCGAACAGATCGAGGAATCGTTCCGCCTGCATCGTGGCCTGACGGGAAGGCAGGCGCGGGGCGCGGCGAAGGACGCGCTCGACCGGGTGCGTATTCCCGATGCGGCAAGGCGGCTGAAATACTGTCCGCACCAGCTTTCCGGCGGCATGCTCCAGCGCGTGATGATCGCCACTGCCCTTTCATGCAATCCGCGTCTTCTGATCGCGGATGAGCCCACCACGGCGCTCGACGTGACGGTGCAGGCGCAGATCATGGCGCTTCTCGCCGAGCTGAAGCGCGAGACCGATATGGGCATGATCTTCATCACCCATGACATCGGCCTGGTGGCTGGCATCGCGGACAAGGTGATGGTGATGCAGAACGGCGAGGCGGTGGAGCAGGGACCGCTCGACGCGGTGCTCGATGCGCCACAGCACTCCTATACGAAGCATCTTCTGAGCGCCGTGCCGCATTTCGAGGCCGGGCGCGCCACGCGCACCGACTATCGCCGGGCCGACGAGCCCAGCGCTGCGCCGGCGCTTAAAGTGGAAGGGCTGACGGTTCGCTTTCCGGTGACCGGCGGTCTCCTGCGCCGGCAGACCGGTGCGGTTCATGCGGTGGACGGGGTCGATTTCGACCTGATGCCGGGCGAGACGCTGGGCATTGTTGGCGAAAGCGGCTCGGGCAAATCGACCACGGCGCGCGCCATTCTGGGGTTGGTCGAGCCGACGCGCGGCACGTTCTCCGCCAACACGAATGGCGAAGCGCGGCAGAGCGGCAAACCGGTGCAGATGGTGTTCCAGAACCCCTATGCCTCGCTCAATCCGCGGCTCCGGGTGGACAGCATTCTGGCCGAGCCGGTGATTGCCGCCGGTGGCAGGCTGAATGGTGAAACGCAGGCGCGCATGCGCATGCTGCTCGACCGGGTTGGCCTGCCGGAGAATGCGCTGGAGCGCTATCCGCACGAGTTTTCCGGCGGCCAGCGGCAGCGCCTGTGCATCGCCCGCGCGCTGATGCTGAACCCGTCTGTTGTGGTGCTGGACGAGGCGGTTTCGGCGCTTGACGTTTCGGTGCAGGCCAAGGTGCTGGAGCTGCTGGTGGACCTGCAGCGCGAGTTCGGCCTCGCCTATCTGTTCGTTTCGCACGACATGGCGGTGGTGGAGCGCATCGCGCATCGCATCGCGGTGGTCTATGCGGGGCAGATCGTCGAGATCGGCGATGCGGCCTCAATCCTCTCCGACCCGAAGCACGCCTATACGAAACGGCTGATCTCGGCGGTGCCGAGCATCGACCGGCGCAAGGAGACCTTCGAGGTGGACACGCGGCAGGTGCCCTCGCTCGTGCGGCCGCTGGGCTTTGAGCCGGAGCCGGCTAACTGGCAGAGTTTTGGCCCCGACCACATGGCGCGGGCGGAGGCTTGAGCATGACGGATACGCCCGGTTTTGCGCCGCGCTTCGAGCGCGCCTTTGAACTGCTGAACGCTTCGGTGGAGGCGGGGCGCATACCCGGCGGAGTGCTCGGCGTGATCGACCGGGATGGCGGGCGCATGGTGCGCGCCACCGGCTATGCGCAGCGTGTGCCGCACGAGCGCGAAATGCGCACCGACACCTGGTTCGACCTCGCATCGCTGACCAAGGTGATCTTCACCACCACGCGCATTCTTGAGCTGGCGAAAGAAGGCGTGATCGATCTCGATGCGCCGCTCACCACGCTTCTGCCGGATCTGCGCCAGTATGATCCGAATGCGTGGGAACGGCAGGTGACATTTCGCCAGTGCCTCGGCCACCAGACGCCGTTTCCGGCGGTGGAGCCGATCTATACCTATGGCCGCGACGCGGAACTTTTGCGCGCCTTCATTCTCCAGCGGCGCTGGGAAAAAGGGCCGCCGGTCTATTCCGACATCAATTTCATACTGCTCGGTTTCGCGCTGGAGCGGCTTGAAGGCAAAAGGCTACGCGATTTCGACCCGGGCTCCGGCTTTGCCTTTACCGCCGATCCAGAAAAGACGGCGGCGACCGAGGACTGCACATGGCGGCACCGGGTGCTTTGCGGTGAGGTGCATGACGACAATTGTTCTGCCCTTGAGGGCGCAGGGCATGCGGGGCTGTTCGGTACGGCGGATGCAGTGCTCGATTTCGCGGCGGGGCTTTTTGAGGGTGATGCCAATGGGGATGAGACGGTGGCGCTGATGCGCACGCCGCTTTCCGACAAACGCACCCATGGCTGGGAACGGCCATATGAAAACTGGCCCGGCGGGGCGCTGGCCAGCGCCGGCACGATCGGGCATACGGGCTTCACGGGAACAGGGCTGTGGGTCGATTTCGACAATGGCCGTGCGTGGACCCTTCTCACCAACCGCATACATCCGACCCGGCATTTCGACAGCGGCATCGCTGCGCTGCGACAGGCGGTCGGCGATTGCATGAACGCAGGATAGGAGCGCACATGGCTGAGGGATTCGAACCGATCTGGGCCGTTGGCCTGATGACCGGCACCGTACTCGACGGAAACATCGACGTGGCGCTTCTGAAAACGGATGGCGAGCGCATCGAGGCGTTTGGCGCCTACACGCTGGCGCCTTATCCGCAATCGACACGCGACCTTCTGGAAGAAACGCTGCAACAGGCGCGGGCCTGGAATTTTAAGGGCGATGAACCGGCGATCTTTGCCGAGGCGGAAGAGGTTTTGACGCGCGCCCAGTCAGAGGCCGTGCGTGCGCTGGTGGAAAGCCATGGTCTGACCATGGACGACATCGGCGCGGTCGGTTTTCATGGGCAGACGGTTCTGCACCGTGCGCCGCAGGAAGGGCGGCTCGGCGAGACGCGGCAGCTCGGTGACGGCGCGTTGATGCACTCTATTTTGGGCTGTCCGGTGGTCTATGATTTCCGCTCGGCGGACATGCGCGCCGGCGGGCAGGGCGCCCCGCTTTCGGCAGCCTATCACGCGGCTCTCTTGGGCGATGTGGATACGAGCGGCGAGACGGCGGTCCTCAATCTGGGCGGCGTGGCCAATGTGACCTGGTGGGATGGCGCGGACCGCGTGATCGCGTTCGACACCGGCCCGGCGAATGCCCCGATCAACGATTTCGTCAAGGCGCAGGGGCTTGGCGAGATGGACCGCGACGGGGCGCTGGCGGCATCGGGAACGGTGGACGAGGCGCGGCTGGTGGAGCTTTTGAAGCATCCCTATCTCACCGCGCCCTATCCGAAATCGCTCGACCGGTTCGATTTCGGTGCGTCCATGGCCGACGGTCTCGACGCAAGCACGGGCGCTGCGACGCTGACGGCCTTCACCGCATCGGCGGTCGGCAAGGCGCTCGATCTTCTGCCGGTTCGGCCCAAGCGGCTGATCGTATGCGGGGGCGGCCGGCACAACCCGACCATCATGAAGATGCTGGGCGAACGCGCCGGCGTGGATGCCGCTCCCGCCGAAACCGTCGGCTGGCGTGGCGACGCCATCGAGGCCGAGTGCTTCGCCTTTCTGGCGGTGCGCGTGCTGCGTGACCTGCCGATCAGCTTCCCGACGACGACGGGCGCACCCGAGCCGCTGCGCGGCGGAAAGATTGCCCGCTAATCGCCGGAAACACGGCCCAGCCGCTTTTGAAGAAAGATGCGGCTGCGGCCTTTCGGAAAATCTTCCAGCCGGCCGAACTCCTCATAGCCCTGGCGCGTATAGACCTTCTCAGCGCCGGGATTGAACGTGTCGATGAAGGCTCCATGGCAACCGCGCCGCTCTGCTTCTTCTTCCGCCGCAGCCAGCATGCGCCCGGCCATGCCCTGCCCACGCAGGCTTTCGTCCACCCAGAGTTTCTGAACATAGAGCCAGCCCCATGCGGTGTAGCCGGAGATGCCGGCAAGTACGGTTCCGGTCTCATCGCGCACGAGGATGGCAAGCGTGGCCTTTTCCGAAGGCCCGACATTGGCGTCGTTGAAAGCGGCGAGTTCGCTTTCCACTCGCGCGAGCGCCGCCTCATCCGGTGTGTCGGAAATTTCGAATGTCACGCCCATGACTACCCACTCCAATCCAACTGCGGTGACAGTTCTAGCCGTCAGGCGGGAAACGACAAGATGAGGAAGACCGGGGCGTGAAGATCACCCCACCCAGGCGGCGATCTCCGGATCGGCCAGAATGGCACCGATTCGCGCATCGCAATCATCGACCAGCGGTGCGAGGGGAAGGCGCGTCGGTCCGCAGTCGACCCCGCGCATGCGGAGTGCTGCCTTCATGCCCGGAAGCACGCCGGTTTCCAGCAGAGCTTCCACGAATCGCTGCGAGATCGTCTGGAGTTCCTGGGCGCGCTCCAGCGAGCCGTTCTTCACCGCCTCGTTGAGCGCGGCATAGAGCCTGCCAAGGAGATTGTAGGTGGTGCCGATACCGCCATGTGCGCCCATGACTGCGCCCGAGAGGTAGACTTCGTCAAAACCGAAGAAAAACGTCTTCTCCGGAAACCGCCGCCGCAGAGTGGCGAACTTGAAAAGATCCATCGAGGTGAACTTGATGCCGCCTACACCGGGGAGCGTGAGAATGCGCCCGAGCAGGTCAAGACTGAACGGACGCCCTGTGCGGATCGGTACTTCATAGACAATGAGGGGCAGGTCTGTGGCTGCCGCAAGCGCTTCGTAATAGGCGAAGATCTCTCGATCCGAGAAAGGGTAGGCGTGGGGCGGCAGGGCCGAAAGGCCGTGATAGCCGAATTTCTGGGCGTTCTGTGCAAGCCGGATCGAATCCCGAAGATTGGGAACACCCACATGGGCGATCAGCGTTGCGGCGGAACCTTGGGCACTTTCGGCGACCACTGCCTGCTGCGCCAGAAGCTCGTCGACACCCAGTAGCCCCGATTCGCCGCTGCTGCCGCCGACATAAAGCCCGTCGAGCCCCTGGCCCAGCACATAGGCATCGATCGCCTTCTGGCGCGCCGGGTCGAAATCGCCCTTGTCACTGAGGCCGGTGAGGAGGGCGGCATACATACCCGCCAGCGGATTGGTCATGCGGCAGTTCCTTGCAGTTTAATATCGACGTTCTTGTCCCGCCCGCGTCGGCATCGCCGCTTTGGCAGGTTGCATCAGCATAGAAGGGGATTTTTGTTTGACAAGAATAATGTTTGGTAATACCAAAAACTGAGTTTGGACAACAAACCCTGTGATGCTGTCAGGAAAGCAGGGTGGTATGGGAGTTGAAAAACGTGTCCGCTGCCCAATCGGGAGAAATGGTCGAGACGCGGAGCGTCTCTGATGAGATCGCCGAGGCGTTGATCGAGGAGGCGCGGGAAGGCCGGCTTGAAACCGGGGCTTTTTTGCCGACCGAACGCGAACTTTGCGAGCGCTTCTCCGCTTCGCGCCCGACCGTGCGGGCAGCGCTTCAGCAGATGCAGGCGCGCGGTTACGCGGAAGCTGGTGCCGGTCGCCGGCCGCGTGTGGCGCGCCCCTCGCTGCAGACCGTTCTGCAACTGGCCGGCGATCATATCCGCGACATCTTTGGCGACGCGGAGAGCGGTGCACATCTTGAGCAGATGCGCCAGTTCATCGAGGCGGGTGCTGCGCGTGAGGCTACCAAGCGGGCCGACAATGTGCAGATAGCCAAGCTGCGCGCAGCACTGGAAGAAAATTTCGAGACGATAGGCACCCCTGAATTTGCCCGCACCGATATCGCCTTTCACAGGGTTCTTGTTTCGGTGGTCGGCAATCCGGTGATTCTCAGCCTGCACGACATGTTCGTCAGCGCCATGCTCGCGCAGCGGCCGCAAACGGACGATCCGGCTCGATACGACACGATTGCCTATGAAGAACACCGGGCGATCTATCAGGCCATCATCGATGGCGACATCATCACCGCGACGGATGTGATGGACCGGCATCTGGCGCGCTCCTACCGCGCACGGCTGAAAAGCCCGCGGAAGGTTTCGGACTACTTTCAGAAAGAAGAAGACAAAACTGACTGACATGACAGGCCCGGAGGCCTGTTCGACATTCCAAGGGAGGATTGCATGAAACTGATTTCGAAACTGATGCTCGGCGCGGCAGCGCTCGCCCTCAGCTCCGCTGCACTGCAGGCGAAGGAACTGACCTTTGGCATGCAGGACAACGAGGTGTCGAATGTCTATCGTGGCGCGCAGGCGTTTCAGGAAAAACTTGCCGAGATTTCCGGCGGCGAAATGACGGTAAAAATCTTCCCGTCCTCGCAGCTGGGCGACTTCAAGGCCATGGTGGCGCAGGTACAGGCCGGCGAGCTCGACATGGTCATGACGGGCTATCCGGACATGAGCTATGTGATCCCAGAGCTGAAGCTGATCGGTGCGCCTTATGTGGTGCGCGATTTCGATCATCTGCAAAAGATCGTTGCTGGGCCATGGGGCCAGAAGATGGACGAGAAGTTTGCCGCACAGGGCATCGAGCTCCTCGACACCTGGTATTACGGCACACGCCAGACCACCTCGAACAAGGCGATCGAATCCATGGACGACATGAAGGGCCTGCGCATGCGCACGCCGAATGTGCCGTTCCTCATCGCCTATGCCGAGAATGTGGGCGCGACGCCAGCGCCGGTGGCGTTTCAGGAGGTCTATCTCGCGCTCCAGACCAACCAGGTGGATGCCGAAGAAAACCCCCTGCCGACCATCGAGGCGATGAAGTTCTACGAGGTGCAAAGCCACATCGCGCTCACCAATCACTTCGTGGCATCCTCGGCGGTGCAGATTTCCAAATCGGTCTGGGATGGTCTGTCCGATCAGGAAAAGGAATGGGTGCAGACGGCTGTCGAGGCTGGCGGCGATGTCTCCGATGAACTGACCTTCAAGGCCGAGGAAGAACTGCTGGAGACGTTCAAGGAGCGCGGCCTGACAATCACGGAGCCGGATCTCGAACCCTTCCGCGCCGCCATGAAACCCTACTACGACGAACTTGAAGCCGAGTTCGGCGAAGGGTCGATTGCCGAAGTGATCGGCGACTGAAGCATGGTGCGGGGCCCCGGCCCCCGCCGCCTTTCCCTCGATGGCTGGGGTTTTCGAATGTCGTTTCTGCGCAGATACAGCGTCGAAGGCTGTGTCGCTTCCATACTCTTCATAGTGTTGTTCGGCGTGCTGCTGATCCAGATCTTCGGTCGCACACCACTCTTCACCGGGCCGGTCTGGACCGAGGAAGCGGCACGCTGGATCTGGGTGTGGATGGCCTTCATCGGCATCGCCGAGGTGGAGCGCCAGAACGGCCAGCTGCGCATGGGCTTTATTGCCGACGCCCTGCCGCTCTCCTGGCGCCGCCTGCTCTTCATTCTGATTGACGTGGTCTATCTGGCGATCGTCGCCCACCTCGTCTGGATCTCCTACAGGACCGTGCTGCGCACCTGGAACAATGAAGCGGTGACGCTGCCCATGAGCGATGCGGTTCTCTATGCCTCGGGGCTGGTGGCCTCGGTCCTTATCCTGCATCGCATTGCGCGGCGGCTTGCCATGCTCATTCGTGGCGGAGACGCCGGGGAGATCCGCCAATGATCCTCGCGACCATTGGAGCGGCCTGGCTTGCCATGGTGTTGGTTGGCGTGCCGATCGGCGTCGCCATGATCTTCGTGTCGATGGGCTATTTCTATTACTCGGGCATGGGCATTTCCTTCGCCATGCAGCGCATGGTCGACGGGCTGAACAGCTTTCCGCTACTCGCCGTCCCGCTCTTCATCCTCGCGGCGGCGATCCTCAACTCGGCTGGCATCACGCGCCATCTTTTCGGCTTTGCACGTGCGCTGGTGGGGCACATCACGGGCGGGCTTGGCCATGTGAACGTGCTCGCCTCGCTTTTCTTCTCGGGCATGTCCGGCTCGGCACTGGCCGATGCGGGCGGACTAGGAAAGATGGAAATCGAATCGATGCGGGAGGCCGGCTATGACGACGATTTTTCCGGCGCAGTGACTGCAGCATCGTCGATGATCGGCCCGCTGGTGCCGCCATCCATCACCATGGTGCTTTATGGCGTGGTGTCGAACACCTCCATCGGGCGGCTGTTTCTGGGCGGTGTCGTCCCCGGAGTTCTTTGTGCCGTCTCGCTGATGGTGATGGTCTATGTGATCGCCCGACGGCGCAACTATCCGAGAGATGAATGGCAGGGAGCGGGCAATGTCGGTGTCCTGTTCGTCAAGTCGTTCCCGGCGCTCGCAACACCTTTCGTTATCGTGGGCGGCATATTCAGCGGTCTCTTTTCGCCGACAGAGGCGGCGGCAGTGACCGTGCTCTATGCCATCCTGATCGATCTGGCCTTTTATCGCGAGTTGACCCTGAAGCGCCTTTGGGACGCGATCTACGAAACCACGGCTACCTCCGCGTCCATTGCAACGATTGTTGCGGGCGTGGGGCTGCTTGGCTTCATCCTCGCGCGCGAACAGGCACCACAGCAGATCACGCAGCTTTTTCTGACATTGACGGATGGGCCGCTGAGCTTCCTCATCGCCGTCAACCTGATGATCTTCCTGCTTGGCTGTTTCATCGAATCGCTGGTGATTCTCCTGATCGTCGTGCCGATCCTGGTGCCGGTGGCGATGGGGTACGGCATCGACCCGATCCATTTCGGGATCATCGTGGTCTTGAACCTGATGATCTCGATCCTCACGCCGCCCATGGGCATGGCGCTGTTCGTGGTGGCGCAGGTGGGCAATGTGCC